>DAOTUN010000088.1:0-43555 GCA_034437395.1 Anaerolineae bacterium
GACCTGGTCGTTAAGAAATGTGCCATTGACCGAGTACAGATCGATCAGGTGCGGCGTGCCCCGATAGGACACCAGCACCGCATGACGGCGCGACACCCCTTTTTCACGTCCGCTGCACAGTGCCAGATCGACATCGGGCTGAAAGCGCGTCAGTTCGTCCGAGCGCCCCATCACGGCACCCCCCGCTTCATTGACATCGACCATCTCGACATACTGATACTGGCTGGCAGTGATCATACAACGCATCGACACTCAATCCTGGAAACGATACCTCATATGGATTATAAATACCTTTAGTCGAAATCAAAATGAGTCTTGGTTAAGAATTACGGTAATCGACGACGGCGTAATTTTCAAGGGTGGCATCCCTCCCCGTCGAGGACAAGCGTCGTCCGGTCTCGGCGTCGTACCACCCCACCCGCAGCACGGCACCGTCGGGGTGATCGGGCAGGCGGATTGTCTCGGTGACGTACTCATCGGGCAGCCAGCGCGCCGTCGGGTATGCCCCGCCGTGTGGCATGACATCGACCTGCGCCAGGATCGTCCCGTCGGCATCGACCAGATGCACAAACAGCGTATAGTCGCGGTCAGGCGCTCTGTCCGCACGCCACACCGGACTGAGCAGCAGTTCGCCGTCCTGCTGGATGACATCTGCGCCGACGAGCGCGATTTGTCCACCAAATGACGCATCGAGCGCGCGATCGAAGGACGGCGGGCTGAAAGTGCGATCGACTGCCTCGACCGTGATCGGCGCCAGCACGATCGGTGTATCATCGACCTGCACAGTCAGCATCCAGCTTCCTGCGTAGGCGAGGCGGGGACGCATCGGGATCGCCCAGACATCGCCAGCGCGCCAGGTCTGCACAGGCAGCCGCTCGATGCAGCACTGCACCCCTTCCCCATTCGTATTGACCAGCATAAACAGCAGTTCAGCATAGGCAGGCGACTCGCCCGTCACCTGAACGTACAGCGTGATCGGCAGCGTCTCCCCCTGCGACACTGTTTCAGGCGGCGCCGATATGCCGATCAAGCGCAGCGACGGCGCCAGCGATTGATCGAGCGACACTGGAACGGTGATTGTGTTGAGAGCGATTTTCGCTGCCGGGCGTGTCACCGTCAGCATCCCGACATCTGTCCATATGCCCGCCTGTGATCCGTCGGCGTTGAGATAGGGTGCGTAGCGATCCGACGCTCGCGCCACCCAGGTCATGCGCACCCGGTATGCTCCGATCGGCGTCAGCGGCGGAATCGTCACGCGCACCTGCTGCATCAGCGTCTCGCCAGGTCGCCAGCCGTCAGTGCCCGCCATGTACGCATCCCCGCGCGCAAACACGATCCCGCGCGGCGCATTTTGCCCATCCGAGTCGATGGGCGGGTAGGCATCCTCGATCTGGATGATCGGCGTCAGGTCGCCCACATCGGGCGGGCGCACGACGTGCCAGGTGGTGGTGATCAAGCCCGACTCGCCCGACCGGATCGGCGGCGCGTCGATCCCCGCAAATCTCATGTGCGCGTTCGCTGGCGCATCCGAAGCGATTGCACGTTCGGCACCTGTCACGCGAAATGCCTCGAATGCCGCGCGTCCGTCCGGCGCAGTCGGCAGACCGTCGATCTGTCCGCTTTGCAGTGCCGACAAAAAGATCGACTGCGGCGGCGCGCTGCGTGGGAACAGCACCAGCCCGCGTTCGCCGGGCGCGGGCAGGATCAGGCTGTCGGTGCCGATCCAGGTCACATCGGGCAGATTGGCGATCATCACGGTCGGATGACCTTTGTCGCGTGCTGCTATATAGAGACGTTCACCCGGCTGGAGTTGATCGACCGCCCATGTCACCGCCGCCGCGAGATCGGCGTCGGTCTCGTAGTAGACCTCGGCACTCGACGCCCACTGAAAATAGATTGCCCAGGTGCCAATCGCGCCGCCAGCCAGCGCCGCGACCCCCAGAGCAGGAACCGCGACACGCTGTAGGAACGCATAACGATGCGTCCGAGCCGCACGGTCCCTTACTCGTTCAGCGGCGAGATAAGGCGGGATCGACATCTCCACCCCGATCGCCACCAGCACGAAGATCAGCGGCACCATCCCCAGCGAGCGCATGTGGCTCGGTGGCAATCCACTCACGCTGATCACGCTCGGAATCACCATCAGCGGCGCCAGCAATGCCAGCGCGTACCCCACGCGCCCGCGTGGACTCACACCGCGCCGCACCAGTCCGTAACTCGCCGCGCCGATCCCGATCAGCAGCAATACGCCCTCGACCCAGGTGAAATACGGGCGTCCGGGGATGTTGTAACGAAAATAGGGATCGCCCTCGATGGCGAACATCAGCACGTGTCGAATGATGCTCTCGGTCAGCGTGATCGAGTCGGCAGCTTGTGTGACCTCCGCCAGCCGACCGAAGAAAATGTCCGGTCGTTGGATCGCGTAGACGATCATCGGCGCGGCGGTGACGCTCATCACGACGCCGACCAGCAGTACGCGCGTCAGGACACGTCGATCGAATCGCGCGGCGATCCACCACACCAGCAGCGCGACGCCGATCCACAGCGGAAACAGACGAGAGGCGTTGTAGGTGTAGAGTGCGCCGCCAGCGAACAACCCCGCCGCGACCAGCCAGCCCCACGCCCGCCTGAGTCCGACGACGCGCATCCCGCGAAACAGACACCACAGTGCCAGCGCCTGCATCAGCGGCAGCGTGACCGCGCGGAAAATCTGGCGTGACAGCCATACCTGATGAAACGACACCGCCATCATCACGCCGACCGCGATCCCGATGATCATCCCCCGCCGACCGGGGAAGATCGCTCGTCCGAGTGCCATCGACGCCGCGATCGTGATCAAATTGATGAAGGCGCTCAATATCCGAAAGGCGAACGGCGAGTCCTGCACGAATGCCAGCATCGGCGCACCGAGGTAAAAGTAGAGCGGTTCGCGCCCCTGATATGCCTCGATCATTGGGAAGTAATGCGCGCCGTCGAGGATCGAGCGCGTCACCAGCAGCTTGACCGCCTCGTCGTAGTGCGGTCCGGGCGGGTACTGACTCAGCCCGATCAGGCGCAGTGCGGCGGCGGTCAGCAGGATGATCGCGGCGAACGTGATGAAAGTGAGTGACGGTGTGCGGCGCATAGCGTTTAGGCTAACCCACCTCCCCATGCCTGCGCAAGATTAAATTGAGTCAATCACGACCTCAGCACGCCTGTAGGAACGCATAACAATGCGTCCGTCGAGAAAACTGTGATTCACTCGATTTGATGTTCCTTTTTTCCTGGTCTTTGCGAACGCTTTCACGATCGGGGATAATGAACTCATGTGAGCTGCAAAAATGTGTATGTACGTGTATGTAAAAGGAGGCGTTCTTTGGACTTGTTCGAGTATCAGGGCAAACAATATTTTGCCCGGTTCGATATTCCCGTGCCATCGGGAGACGTGGCGCACACCGTCGAGGAAGTAGTCGCGTTGGGCGAGCGCATCGGCTATCCGATCGTGATCAAGGCACAGGTGCAGGTCGGCGGGCGCGGCAAGGCGGGCGGCATCAAGATCGCCAGCAATGCCGAAGAAGCGCGTTTCCACGCTGGCAACATCATCGGTATGGACATCAAGGGGCATGTTGTCCACATTGTCTGGGTCGAGAGCGCCTCGGACATCGCCGAAGAATATTACGTCTCGTTCACGCTCGATCGCAGCGCCAAAAAATATCTCGGTATGATGAGCGCGCGCGGCGGAATCGACATCGAGCAGGTCGCCGTCGAGGAGCCTGACGCGCTGGCGCTGCTCTACATCGATCCGGTGGACGGACTCGACGTCGCGACCGCGCACGCCTGGGTCGAGCGCGCCAACCTCAATCCCGCCGCCGTCGATCAGGCAGCCGCGCTGATCGTCAAGCTGTACCGCGCCTTTGTCGAGGGGGACGCCGATCTGGTCGAGATCAATCCGTTGATCCTGTCCACCGACGGACGTGTGTACGCCCTGGACGCCAAAGTCAGCCTGGATGACAGCGCCGCCGGACGCCACCCCGAATGGGATGCCTTTCGCCTCGTCACCACCGCCGCCGGTGATGACCGCGAGAAACTGGCGAAAGAGCTGGGTCTGCAATATATCGGCTTGGACGGCTCGGTCGGCATCATCGCCAACGGCGCCGGACTCGCCATGAGTACGCTCGATACCGTCAAGCAGGTCGGTGGGAGCGCCGCCAACTTTCTGGACATCGGCGGCGGCGCCAATGCGGAAGTGGTCACCAACGCGCTGACGGTCATCAGCACCGACCCGAACGTCAAGGTCATCCTGATCAACATTTTTGGCGGCATCACGCGCGGCGATGAAGTCGCGCGCGGCATCGTCGCGGGTATGCAGAAGGTCGCGCTGCACGCGCCACTCGTCATCCGCATCGACGGCACCAACGCCGTCGAGGGACGCGCCATATTGAAAGAACATGCTTCGGACACACTGATCGCTGAAGAAACCATGCTGTCCGCCGCGCGCCGCGCCGTTGCGATCGCAGAAGGAAACTAAACGATGGCAATTTTTGCCGACCAGAACACCAAAGTCGTCGTCCAGGGCTTGACCGGCTCGCAGGGCACATTCTATGGGCTGCGCAACAAAGCCTATGGCACCCAGATCGTCGCTGGCACCAATCCCAGGAAAGCCGGGACGGACGTAGAGGGTATTCCCGTCTACGCCACCGTCGCCGACGCGGTGCGCGAAGCCGGGGCGAATACCTCGTTCATCATCGTGCCGTCGGCGTTCGCCGCTGACGCCATTCTGGAGGCGGCAGAGGGAGGCGTGCCCTTCATCGTGTGCGTGACCGAACACATCACCATGCACGATCAGGCGCGCGTGTACAACATCCTCAAGCGCAATTACCCCAACACCCGCCTGCTCGGACCCAACTGTGCTGGCATCATCAGCCCCGGCAAGTGCAATATCGGCTTCAACCCGCCCGAAGTGGCGGCGGAGGGGCATGTTGGCATCGTCAGTCGGTCGGGGACGCTGGCATATCAGTCCACCTACGAGCTGACGCGCAAGGGTCTGGGTCAGTCGTCCGTCGTCGGCATCGGCGGCGATCCCGTCCCCGGCACCAGCTTCATCGACTGCTTGCAGGCGTTTGAGGCGGATCCTGAGACGCACGGCGTCATCCTGATCGGTGAGATCGGCGGCACCGCCGAGGAAGAAGCCGCCGACTACATCAAGGCGAACATGACCAAGCCAGTGGTGGCATACATCGCTGGCGTGACCGCGCCCCCCGGTCGCAAGATGGGACACGCGGGCGCGATCACCAGCGGCAACAAGGGAACGGCAAAAGGCAAGATGGCAGCGCTGGAGGCAGCAGGTGCCCGCGTCGCGCAAAACCCGACCGAGCTGGGCGACCTGATGGTCGAGGCGCTGGCGGGGCGGTAAGCACATTTCACAGGGGATCGGCGCCGGCTGATCCCCTTGTTTGTGCAGCTAGCACCTCATCTTTTTCTGTTGATATGCTTAATTCCACACGCTGTATGCCGAGACGAATCTCAGCTGAACGTGTATATTCTTCAGAATGATCCGATATTCGCTAACCGTCGATTCTTCAACGCTGCTGCTGCCGTCGTCCCTGATCCCATCATCGGGTCAACAATCAAATCCCCTGCTTTACTGGTCATTAAAATAAGCTTTTCTATGACGCCGATCGGTTTTTGAGCAGGATGTCCCGTTCGCTCTTTCTTGCCAACGAATCCAACCAGGAGGGCGTTTTCGATAACATCTGTTTGCGATGCCAATGGATTGGTCAGGAAACTTTCCTGTATGGGTAAGGGTTCTTCAAGCACCGTTGTAGGACCCGGCATATAGCGCAGCTTACCGCGCGCCTGAAGGTCTTTTTGTGCCTGATTTAAGAAATGTTCTGGATAAAGAACAGCACTGGGGCGTGATAAATGTAAACAGGCGTTTTGGCTGGATCGCCATCCGCGAATAACAGATGGATCATTTTTGTAATACCAGGTCAACCACGCGACCAAAGTCAACGTAGGCGGCAGTTTATCGACAAAGTGAGCGGTGATCTCAGGGAATCCCCAAAGAAAAACGTGTTCCGCAATTTCTCCAGACAACCTCAACAAGTCGAGAATGAATTCATTATAATCGGTACGAACTCCTCCAAAGCCTTTGTTGTACCAGGGGTCAAGGATAATTACCTTGGGCATCAAATTCATATCTCGAACAACTTTGAGGCTGGTCATCACGTCCGTTGGCGCTAAGACTGCTACCAAGTGTTCGTCGAGTGCTGCCACAATTCTTGTTTTGGGCGCATTCGCAGCATCGTATACATTGTTATGGTGGTTTTTCATTCAATTTGTACTCCGCTCAATTTGTCCATCCTCCTGCAAGATATAACCAAAATAGTCTAAAAGAAACTTGAATGCAATGAGTTTTTCTTCTCTTGTTGAACTTTGTATAATAGCATACACATTGAGTTTTCCTGTCATGGTATTCCAGTAATTTTTCTTGATTATCTGATGGCGTCCACATAAGGCTTGCCACTGTTCTGGGTCTCGAAGATCGGCATTTGGATCGATTGAATGCGGCTGTTTATGATCAGGGGTCAGCTTAACGCGCCCTCCTCCTACCGGATCGATGCTGTTCTCCTGAAGCAGACAGTTTTGCCCATCTTCACGCCATTCACATCCATTATCGGCGCGTTTCAAGATAAATTGCCACGTCGTTTTGGCTGGCAGAATTCGCTTGGCTGCCAATTGTCGTTTATCCGCACTTGGCATCAGATATTCTTCTACGCGCAAATACCCTCAATTCCTCCAGGTCAGTATTGTGTAGCCGTCATCCGTTCGCAGCTCAGATAAACGCTGGTGCCAGTTTTCCGGTTGCTTGCCGGTCACAGGATCACGCGCTACCGTTTTAATTTGATCGCTTGTCAGCACTTTACCCAGATTATCGAGAAACAATGCCTCAATTCTCTTCCTGACAGATTTTTCTGCGTAAGCTCGTTTTATCTGTCCATAAATTTTATTATCATCCATGTTATCCTTGTCTTTTGTCATGAAACTACTCGCCGTCGATGTACCCACCACGATCGTGCCTACTCGAACAGCGCCGGGTCGATGCGCACGAACACCGAGTCGCCGGTCGCGGTCACAGCGTCGGCACTGCCCAATTCGCAGATCACCCGCGTCTTGCGACCGACCTCCCCATCGACCCACGCACGCAGATGCAGCGGCACCCCCATCGGCGTCGGTTTGACATACTTCACGCCGAGCGATCCCGTCACCGAGGCGATCAACGGCGCGCTGCCCGCCTCGCGTCCTTCAGCCCGATAGCCGAACGCCATCGCCGTCCAATTGGAGTGACAGTCGATCAGCGAGGCGATCACCCCCCCGTAGAGCGCGCCTTTGAACCCGGATGCGTATTTCGCGTCGGGCGTGATCGTCGCCACCACAACCTGACCGTCCGCGCTCCAGTAGCTCTTGATCTGCAAGCCGTCCGGGTTGGCTGACCCGCAGCCGTAGCAGGTTCCGGTCGGCAGGCACAGGTCTTGCAGGGCGATCGGCGTCGTCATGTCAAATCGTCTTCCGCCAGCGGCTTACCCGTCCGCTGGGCGTGGCGCATCCTGAATCCTTTGGTCGGCGTCCACAATTCGGCGTGTTCGTGATCGGCGGGTGCCAGACTGAGCAGCACCTTACCAGCCGGGTCGTCCAGATAGTACACCATGTACTCGTGATCGGCGGTGGTGTGCAGCGTCGGCGCCAGCCGTTTGCCAAATTTCACCACTACGTCGTTGGGCGCGACGAATTGTTGGGCGCGCCAGGGCATCCAGCGTCGGACTCCCCCCTCCGGCGCCCGCAAACGCGCGTAGTAGATCGGTGCGCGCGCATATCGTACCGCCCGCAGGAACAGCGGCACGACCAGCACGACGAATGCGACCAGTGCCAGCAGCCACCACACGCGGAACAGGCTCATCACACGCGGTCCGAACAGGAAGATCGCCGGGGGCAGCAGAATGAGCAGGATCACCAGCGGCTCGGTCGCCAGGTCGAGCCACTGCGCTGGCAGCAGCCGACCGTCACGGTTGCGCAGCAGACGGGCGCGCATTTCTGGCGTTACGATGTCGCGCTTGAATTTCAGGGGATTCGATTCAGCAGGGTCGGTCATCATTTTTTCCCATTTAGCCGGGCATGGCACGCCAAACACGACATATGATGCGCGTATGACAGCGCCATATAGTGATCTATACATGCATATACGAGCGTCGGACTGTTTATGGTGCTGTGATCGGCGTTTCGTCGGTCGTTTTGCGGCGCGTCAGCAGCGCCGGCGCCTGCAGCACCACGATACCCGCGACGATCACCAGTCCGCCTGCCCACTGTGCCCCGGTCATGATCTCACCCAAAAATACCATCGCCAGCAGCGACGCCATAATCGGCTCGATCGACGAAATGATTCCCGACTGCGCACCGCCCAATCGCGGGATGCCCTGGTTAAGCGCGAACACCGGGATGACCGTGCTGACAACTGCCAGCGCCGCCACCAGCAGCCAGGCGCGCGGCGTCGGCGGCATATTGGCGCCCATCAAAAGCGCGACGATTCCGATCATGATCAAGGTGGCGGTCAGAATCATGGCGGTGGCGCCCAGACGGTCGCTGGTGCCTTGCAGCACACGGTTGGAAATGATGAAATACAATGCCACGACGAGCGCATTGACGAAGGCGATCAGCACGCCGACTGCGTTTTCGCCCGTCAGACCGGCGCTGAAGTCGGGCGCGGCGATCAGCACGCCCACCAGCGTTAGCGTCAATGCCACCCATCCGATACCCGGCAGCCGTTTGCCCAACGCCGCCTCGATCAGCGCCGCCATCATTGGGTAGCTGTAGAACAGCACCAGATAAGTTGCACTTGGCAGCCGCTCTAATCCGAAAAATCCCGCCAGCGCCGCCAGCGCCATCGTCACGCCCATGACTGCTACCCAAAAGAGGGGCAGCTTGGGCAGGGTCAGCCGTCCCTGACGCGCGCCAACGCCGAGTCGCAGCGCCCACAGGATTGAGACCGCAATCACGAAGCGCCACAGTCCGATATCGATCGGCGCCATGCCCTCCCCCAGCAGCGTCTTGGTGAAGACGGCGAAGAAGCTGTATCCCGTCACCGCCGTCAGAATGTAAAAAATGCCGATGCGTTGATCGCGCGTCATGACTCATCGCTTCTCGTTAGCACAATACCGACAACAAAACAGGGGCGCGCCGCGCCCCTGCATCGAATCTTTGTAAACCGGACGCCCTGTCTGGCGTCCGCGATTCTACGGCACCACCGCCAGCGTCACAGGCTGTGCCAGGTTTATGACCAGTGTGGGAATGATGCCCAATAGCAGCGTCCCGGCAAAGGCGATGTAGAGCGCATAATTTACTGTCGGCGTCGCGCCTTCAGCCGGATCGCCTTCCCCCTCACCGAAGTACATATTGATGATGATGCGGGCATAGTAAAAGGCACTGACCACGCTGGTCAGCACGCCGATGATCGCCAGCGGGATCAGGTTCGCCTCGATCGCCACCTGGAACACCAGCCACTTGCCCATGAAGCCCGACGTGAGCGGGATGCCGATCAGACTCAGCATGAAGACCGCCATCATCGCAGCCAGCAGCGGACGACTCTTCGCCAGCCCGTTGAAGTCCGCCAGGCTCGTCCCGGTGCCGTCATCTTTCTCGATGCTCATGGCGATCGCAAAAGCGCCCATGTTGGTGAACATGTATGCCAGCAGGTAAACAGCCGCCGCTTGCGCCGCCTGATCGCCAATGCCGGGCGTGCCAGCCGCTGCCACCGCCATCATGATATAGCCAGCGTGTGCGACTGACGAATACGCCAACATGCGTTTGATATTGGTCTGCGAGATGGCGACCAGATTACCGAGGATCAGCGTCGCGGCAGCGATCAGCCACAGCGTCGTCTGCCAGGCGGCGGCGATCTGATCGTTGACGATCAGGATCGGCATACCGACCACCAGGATACGCAGCAGCGCGGCAAACCCGCCGACCTTTGCGCCCACGCTCATGAACGCGGTCACCGGCGTCGGCGCGCCCTCATACACATCCGGCGTCCAGGTGTGGAACGGCACCACAGCCACCTTGAAGCCCAAGCCGACGATGAGCAGCCCCGCGCCGAGCAGCATGTAGAATGGCGACGGACCCGTCTCGCCACCGAGATTGCGCAGCGCCGCGAAAATCTCCTGCAGGTTGGTCGTCCCGGTCGCGCCGTACACCAGCGCCGCGCCAAACACGAAGAACGCGCTGGCGAATGCGCCCAGGACGAAATATTTGAAGCCCGCCTCTTCCGATTTAAGATCGGGGGTGCGGAATGCCGCCAGGATGTAGAGCGGGATGCTCAACAATTCCAGTGCGACAAAGACGGCGATAATGTCGTTCGCGCTCGCCATGAACATCATGCCGACCGTCGAGAACAGGATCAGCACGTAATATTCACCGCGCTCGATCCCCGCCCGCCTGACGTACCCCATACTGAGCAGAATGCCCAGGATCGCCGTCATCAGAATGACGATGTTGAGAAAGCCCGTGAACGGGTCTGCGATGAACATGCCCAGAAAGGCTTGCTCCTGACGGTTGTACACCAGCAGATTCATCACGAAGGTGAAGACCAACCCACCGATCGCCAGCCATGCCGTCGTCTGCTTGCGTTCTTTCGGGATGAACAGGTCGATCACCAGCAGGATCGTCGCCCATGCTGCCAGGCTGATGCCCGGCAGCGCGGCGTCGAGATTGAGCGACTCTAAACTTGGCGCTTCAAACATGGCGAGTACGCTCCGTTACGGGATAGCCTGCACGACCATCGGCACAAACTCATTCACCTGCGCCACCAGCGCACCGACGCTGGCGTCCATCGTCGCAAAAAACGGCGCTGGCTGCAAGCCGACCAGGAAAATAGCGATCAGAATCGGGATCATGACCGCGATCTCAGTCCAGTGCAGCGGCTCCAGATTCTTGTTTTCTTCTTTGTCCAGCTCGCCCATAAAGACCTTCTGGAACATGTAGAGCATGTAGACCGCCGCCAGGATCACGCCGACCGTCGCCACCATCGCGTAGAAGAAGCCCAGTACCTGGCTGCCAAACGTACCCAACAGGATGACGAACTCCCCGACGAAGCCGTTCAGTCCCGGCAGACCCATACTGCTCAGGGTCACGACCAGGCTAATCGCGCCGAACAGCGGCAGCGCTTTCCAGATACCGCCAAACGCATCGATCGCTTTGGTATGACGGCGCTCGTACAGCATCCCGACCAGCAAAAACAGCCCGCCCGTGCTGATGCCATGATTGACCATCTGCAGGATGCCACCCTGGATGCCCTGCGCGTTGAGCGAAAAGATGCCCAGCACGACGAACCCCAGATGGCTCACCGACGAATACGCCACCAGCTTCTTCACGTCCGTCTGTGCATAGCTCACCCAGGCACCATAGATGATGCCGATCACCGCCAGCACCCCGACCACAGGCGCCCACTCGACCGACGCCTCCGGGAACAAGGGCAGACAAAAGCGTACCAGTCCGTAGGTGCCCAGCTTGAGCATCACGCCCGCCAGGATGACCGAGCCAGCAGTCGGCGCCTGGACATGCGCGTCTGGCAGCCAGCTGTGTAAAGGCCAGATCGGGACTTTGACGGCAAAGGCGATGAAGAAGCCCAGGAACAGGAACGACTGCGTGCTGAACAAGCCGTCGAAGGCGAAATCGATCGTGCCGTTCTGTACGCCAGCGATGATCTCCGGCACGGCGAACGTGCCCGCCTCGATCCCGACATACAGGATCGCCAGCAGCATCAGGATCGACCCTGCCATCGTGTACAGGAAGAACTTGATCGCCGCGTAGATACGGCGTTCCGATCCCCAGATACCGATCAGGAAGTACATCGGCACCAGCGTGATTTCCCAGAAGATGTAGAAGATCACCAGGTCCTGCACCATGAACACGCCCAGCATCGCCCATTCGAGCAGCAGCATGAACATGAAATACAGCTTCACCCGCCCACGCTCGTGCAGCACATGCGCGCGGAACGAGGACAGGATGGCGATCGGCATGATGAAGGTGGTCAGGATGACCATCAGCAGGCTCAAGCCGTCGATGCCGATATAGAAGCTGATGCCGTAGGTCGGCAGCCAGTCCCAGCGCTGCACGAACTGCAAGCCCGCTTCAGCATTATCAAAGCCGACCCACAACAGCAGCGAAGCGATGAATGTGACGAGACTCGTCCCCAGCGCCGTCCACTTGATGGCGTCTTCCTGCTGGTCACGGATGAACAGCAGGATGGTAAACCCAACCATCGGCAGGAACAGGACGAGGGTGAGCAGCGAAAAGCCGGTAGTTTCCATTGCCATTGGCATGTTTCAATAATCTCCTATCAGCCTGTGGCTGTCAGTGTGTCGCGGTCAGCCGTTGGTGTTGATCAGCGGCAGCAGCAGCACGAGGATCACGATCACCACGCCCAGCAGCAGCGTGATTGCATACGTCCGCACATAACCCGTCTGCACCTGACGCACATTGCCACTCACCCACCGCACCAGCGCGCCGATGCCATTGACCGTGCCATCGATGATGCCCGTGTCGATCGGTTTCGCCAGCAGCGTAGCGATGCCGTTGAACCCCTTGCCGATAATCGTGTCGTGGAAATAGTCGTGCCAGAACGCCCAATCCAGCCGATCCGCCAGGAACTTGCCCACCTGGTTGAACGGATTCTCGAACAGGCGGAAGTACATCTGATCCCAGTACAGACGCGCGTTGGCGAGGCTCCAGAATGGCGCCGTCTCGGTGCGCAGCGCCAGCGGGTCACGGCGGTCGGCGGTGACGGCTTTGTTTTTGCCGTAGATGCTGCCCGCCAGGATGATCGCGCCCACTGCCAGCAGCAGCGCACCAATAGCGATCAGCGGCTGAAATTCCGCCGCGTGCGCGTACAGGACCGTCTGACCGAGCCAGTCACTAAAGCGGTGCGCGCCAAAAATGCCATCCAGCCCCAGCACGTTGGCAGGCGTATTGATGAAGCCGATCGTCAGGCTGAAGAACGCCAGCACGATCAGAGGGATCGTCATCAGCGCGCCGCTCTCGGACGCATGTTCGGCGGCTGGCGTGCGCGGATCGCCGTGAAAGACCATGACGACCTGGCGCCACATATAGAACGCGGTCAAGCCAGCCGCCAGCAGCAGTCCGCCGAATGCCAGGAAGCCGCCCAGGTTGTTTTCGGTGATGCCGACGATCCAGGCATCTGCCAGAATCTCGTCCTTCGACCAGAAGCCGGCGAACGGAATAATGCCCGCCAACGCCAGCGTCCCGATCAGATAAGTAATGTACGTGATCGGCATTTTCGAGCGCAAGCCGCCCATATTGCGCATATCCTGCGGGTCGAATTCGTCCTCACCGCCATGATCGTGCGCGTCGGCATGTTCGTCGTCGTGCGCGCTGCCGTGTTCATGGACGTGACGGTGCCCATGTTCCATACCGTGAATCACCGACCCGCTGCCCAGGAACAACAGCGCCTTGAAAAAGGCGTGCGTCACCACATGGAACAGCGCCGCGCCATAGGCGCCGACGCCGACCGCCGCCACCATGAAGCCCAACTGACTGACCGTGCTGTACGCCAGCACGCGCTTCACGTCCCATTGTCCGAGCGCGATGAAGCCCGCGACCAGCGCCGTCCCGGTGCCGATCAACGCCGTGATCAGGGAGGTCAGCTCGGCGTCGTGGAAAAAGACGTTGCTGCGCACCATCATGTACACGCCTGCCGTGACCATCGTCGCGGCATGGATCAGCGCGCTCACCGGAGTCGGACCCGCCATCGCGTCGGGCAGCCAGATAAAGAGCGGGATTTGCGCCGACTTGCCCGTCGCGCCCAGCAGCATGAACAACGTGATCAGCGTCAGCACGCCCTCGATCGACAGCGAGACCGAACCAAAGTGGAATGTCCGCTCGACATCTTCTTCGAGAAAGCGCTGCGCCTGCCCAAAGATACCCAGGTCGCGCGTCTCGATGTGGGTGTTGTCGGTGAATTCCAGTGAGGCGAATGCTGTGCCCTCAGCTTCGGATTCTGCCGACTCTTCAGCGACGCCCGCTTCAGCTTCCGCCGACTCGGTCGTCAGCCCTGCCGCAGCCGCCGCGAACGGATTATTTGGATCGACGACCACGCCTTCACTGTGTTCCCCGGCAGCGGCACCGCCCTCGACACCGGTCGCAGCCGTCTCGCTGTGATCGGCATCAGTGGCACCCGCCTCGGTGCTGTGATCGGCGTCGCCAGCGGCGGTCTCGCTGTGATCGCCTTCGCTGTGTCCGCCGACGACCGCCAGCTCACCCGGCTTGTAAAAGTCGAGCGTGCCGAATGTCCAGAAGGTCAGGAAGATCGCCATCAGCACGCCAAAGTCGCCAATACGGTTGACGATGAAGGCTTTGCGGGCGGCGTTGCTGTTGCGCCAGCCAACGCCGTTCTTCTTGTCCCACCAGAAACCGATCAGCAGGAACGACGATAAGCCGACGCCCTCCCAGCCGACGAACATCATCAGCAGATTGTTGCCTGTGACCAGGATCAGCATGAATGCCAGGAACATGTTCAGATAGGCAAAGAAGCGCGGGAAACGCTCATCGCCGTGCATGTAGCCCATCGCGTACATATGGATGAGCGAGCCGACCCCGGTCACGAACAGCATCATGGTGACACTGAGCGTATCGACGCGCATCTGCCAGGGAATTTCGACATTCGCCACCGGGATGGTGATCCAGCCAGAGATCAGCGGTGGATTGACGACCGCCGCCTCATAGCCGCTGCTCCCCAGATAGGCGTAGAGTGCCAGTGCCACCAGGAAGGACAGCGCAGCGGCGACCGTGCCGATGATCGCCGACCCCTTTTCCCCGATGCGCATCCCCCAGAAGAAATTGATGAAAGCGCCGATCGCCGGGATGAGGATGATCAGCGGGACGAGCTGTGGGTAGTTTTCCATCCTCAGCCTCAGCCTTCCATTTGATGAAGTGCGTCGATATTGATACTCTTTTTAGCACGGAAGATCGCCACGATCAGCGCCAGACCGACCGCCACTTCAGCGGCGGCGACGGTGATGATGAAAAACACGAACAGATGCCCGTTTTCCGATCCCCAATGCCGAGCGAATGCCGCCAGCGCCAGATTGGTCGCGTTCAGCATCAGCTCGACCGACATAAAGACGAGGATGGCGTTGCGCCGCAGCAGCACGCCCAATACCCCCAGCACGAACAGCACCAGGCTCAGGATAATGTATGCGTCGGTCTGTACCATGACAGCGCGTTCCTCTCGTAAAATCGCGGATTAATCACCGACAGCCTGCGGTTGATCGTCAGGGAGACGGTTGACCTCTTCGTCGGTCACATCATGCCCCACCTGCGCGGTGATGACGTTGACCAACGGACGACTGACGCGACGGCGCACGCCGATGCGGTTCGCTGACGGGGTGACCTGACGATGCGTCAGCACGATCGCCCCGACCATCGCCGCCAGCAGCAGCAGCGCCAGCAGTTGGAACGGCAGCAGATAGTCGGTGAACAGCAGATAGCCGATCGCCTCAGGTCCGCCAAAGCTGGGACGCGCCATCGTCTGTAACAGCAGCGTCGTCGGCAGCAGCACGCCGGTGGGCGAGCCATCAGCGGTGCGGGCGCGCGTCACGACCACCAGCTCGGCGCTGTTGCGCTCGACCTCGAAGCGGGACAGTGCCGCGAGGTCGTCGTTCACATTGTCCGCGATGCCATCGAGCGTCGCGTCACCAGCGACGATCTGCCAATCGACATCGCCCTCGTCGATCACCAGCGGCAGCGAGGAAGCGCCGTAAGGAATATTTTCCGCGATCACGCGCGTGTCGTTCTCGACGAATTCCGAACCGAGATCGACCAGCGAGACGACAGGCGCTTCCGGGTAAGCGTTGAAGACCACCAGCCGACCGGAACGCGCCTCCGCGACCGTATCCAGGTCTTCCGCCGCGAAACCGAGCCGCAGTCCAGCGTCGTCGCTGTAGGCGACCAGCGTCCCGACCGAGCTTGCCAGCAGCGACACATCCTGAGTTAGCGTCGTGCCATCTGCGGCGACCAGCGCCACCGTGTACGCGCCCGGCGCCAGCTCCATATAGCCGCTGTCATCACGAAAGGCGACCTCTTCCAGGATGGTTATCCCGTCGAGCTGTACATCGACGATCCCGGCATCACCCGCCGCATGGACGACGCGCAAGCGCGCGTTTTGCGGCGGCACCGTCTGCAGGCTGGACTCACTGCCTGACGAAGCGCTGATCGTCAGCCCAATTGCCAGCAGCAGCGACAGCGTGAGCGTGAGCGCCACCGGAACGAACCAGCGGAACGGACGACGCGACGCGAATGCGTCTTCCGACTCGCCCTGTTCCGATCCCAATAACATGATCACAAATAAGAACAGCACCATGATCGCGCCCGCATACACCGTGATCTGGATCATGGCGAGGAAAGGCGCGTTCAGCAGCAGAAACAGAAAGGCGATCGCCGCCATCGTCAGTACGAGGAACAACGCGCTGTGAACGGCGTTGCTGCTCAACAGCATCAGGGCGGCTGCGGATACCGCGATCACACCAGCGATTAGAAATAGCCAAAACTCTGTCATGGTCGATCCCTGTGGGGTGTTCCTTCGACATCGCTTGTGCAATATAGCACAGGCGGCGAGACAATTCAAACTTTGCTACAGGCACAAACTACTGGACGATCCAAACGGAATGAACCCCATTTTTCACGCGGACCTATCGTTATGCGTCCTTGCAGCCCTACCGTACACCGTAAGGGTTTGGCGTGGCAAACCCCCTTATCAAACCGACCGTATATCTCGCCCATAGCGTAGCGCAAAAAAAGCACCTCGACCAACTTTCGGTGAGGTGCTTTTCTGCGCAGTCGCTGCCCTTACTTCGGGTTTTCCATGTCGGGGATCGCGCGATTATAGGCGCCGGGTTCGACCTGCTGTGGGGTCGCAGACGCGCCAGGGACGGGCGCGTCGATCAACATGGTCTTGGTGAAAATGGCGTCGTCGCGGTTGGTGAACGACAGACGATGCTCGTGTCCGAGCTGGATCGCCTGGGTGGGACAGGCGTCCTCGCAGTAGCCACAAAAAATACAGCGCAGCATGTTGATCTCGTAGGTCTTGGCATAGCGTTCACCAGGGCTGAAGCGCTCCGCGTCGGTGTTTTCCGCTGCCTCGACCCAGATCGCGTCGGCGGGACAGGCAGCCGAGCACAGCGAGCAGCCGATGCACTTCTCCAGCCCGTTTTCATAGCGGCGCAGTTGGTGCCGCCCTTTGTAGCGATCGCGGAACGGGCGCTGTTCTTCGGGATACTGCACCGTCACCGGTTCTTCGAGCAGGTGCTTGAATGTCGTGGCAAAACCCTTGAGCAAATTCATGAAGCATTCCCTTCGCTGTTGGCATCATCCTGCTTCTTGTCGTCCGGCGCCAGCGACGCCAGACTGTCCAGTGCCTTGAGCGTGAACGTCCACAGCGCGAACGGGATAGCGATCAGCGCGCCCAATACCTGCAAGCCGACCCAGGCAGGACCCTGACGATCGCCCGTGATCATCGGATCATCTGCCAGCGCGGGTTCTTTATCCGCCAGATCACCGCTGCGACGCAGCACCGCAAAGCCAAGCGCCAGCACGACCATAAATACCGCGCCCGCGATCACGCCGTAGACGACCGGGTTGCCAAAAGCGTCCCCGATCATGACCGCGATCGCCGACCAGAAGACCGCCACCAGTGCCAGCGGCAGCAGAATTTTCCACCCGAACTGCATCAGACGGTCGTAGCGGATGCGCGGCAGAGTCGCCCGCACCCACACCATGCCGATCATCAGCAGGATGACCTTGCCAATCAGCACGACCGGTCCCAGGAAGGGCAGCGTGTCCACTAAGCCAAAGCCGTCGTTGTAGCCACCGAGGTACAGCGCCGAGACGATCACGCTGATGGCGATCATGCCCAGGTATTCCGACATCATGAACATGGCAAACTTCATGCCGCTGTATTCAGTCATGAACCCCTGAGTCAATTCCTGCTCGGCTTCAGGCAGGTCGAAGGGCGCGCGGCTGATCTCAGCCAGCAGCGCGATCGCCAGGATGCCCGCCGCCAGCGGATTCTGGAAGATGAACCACTCGTAGAACATCGTCTGGCTGCGGATGATGTCCCCGACGCTCATACTGCCGACGATCAGAATTGGCACCGCCATCGTCAGACCGAGGCTGAGTTCGTAACTGAGCATCTGTGCCGACGCGCGCAAGCCGCCGATCATGGCGTACTTGTTGTTCGACGACCACCCCGCCAGCACCACGCCGTAGGTGCCGATGCTGGTGATCGCCATCAGCCACAAAACGCCGACGTTGGGATCGGTCAGTCCGAGCGGCACCCGATACCACATGCCGTCGAACCAGGGGATCAGCAGGTCGGGTCCGAGCGGCACGACCGCCAGGATAATGATCGCCGGGACGGTCTTGAGGATGGGTGCCAGCAGGTAGACCGGGCGGTCAGCGCCCGACGGGATGATATCCTCTTTGAAGATCAGCTTGACGCCATCCGCGAGCGGCTGAAGCAAGCCGAACGGACCGACACGATTCGGTCCGATCCGCTGTTGAAAATACGAGATGAACTTGCGTTCCAGCAGTGTGGTATAGGCGAAGCCCGTCAGTACCACGAAGAAGAAGATCAGCGAGTAGATCACTGAATGGATGATCGGGCAGCCGCGTCCGTCTGCTCCGTAGCAGATGACGACATCGTTCGGATTGACGCGCGTCCCGGCGTCGAATACGAAGTTGCCGACGGCGTTGGCATTGGTGGCGATGAACACCACCGGCACGACCACGAACAGCACGACCGCGACCAGTGCGCCGATGATCAGCCAGGCGGGAATACGCCGTCTTGGGGGTGTGGCAATCGTTCCAGCCATAGTGCTCTCTACCCTTCAACCACCAGATCACGAACTTTTTCAAGCTTTGCCAGCGTCACCGTCAGCGGTGCCGCCGCGTCGCCCAGGTGACGCGGGACGAGTACCGTCCCTTCCGGGGCGGCGCCGTTGACATGCGCGCGACCGCGCACCGGACGCCCGTCGCCCGTTTCGACCGCGACGATCTCGCCGTCGGTGATGCCCAGCCGACGGGCATCGTTGGCGTTGATCGCTACATAGGCACCCGGTACGCGCGGCGCCATCAGTTGTTGTTCGCTCGGACGGAAGGTCGCCTCGCGGTTGTACAGCTCGGTCGTGGGCACGGCGACCAGGTTGTCACCGTCCGCCTTCAGCAGTGCTGGCAGCACCACCGCGCCAGCCGAGACCGCGCCCATTTCAGCTCCGGACGGGATTTGCACACCCAGTCCGCCGTTGTTCTTGTAGGCGGTGCCGCCGTAATACAGGTCGCTGCCCCCCACATCGGGGAACTGCTTCTCGACCTTCGACAGCTCGGTGTAGCGCGTCCCCGCGAATGCCGGGACGCTCTTGCTGATGTCCAGCATCACCGACGCGGCGGAAGTCTTGACTCGTTCTCCGGTCACGCCTTCCGCGATGCGCCCGACGATCTGCCATGCCGGGAGCGCCATGCCAATCGGACCCTGAGCGGTGTAGAAGCGCTGTACGCGCCGCTCGCCATTGGTGTAGGAGCCGTCGCGCTCGGCAAAGCTCTGTATCGGCAGCGCTACCGCAGCGCGCTGCGCGGTGCGGTCGGTGAACAGCGTCAGTGTGATCACCGTCTCGACGCGATCGAGCCAGCCAGCGGCATTGGGGTCATCCGCGAGCGGATCGACGCCAGCCAGCACCAGCGTGCGCGGCGGATTGGCGATGATGTCCATCGTCGTTTCCGGCGTGAACCCCATGTAATGCAGCCCCATCGCGTTGGCACCGGGCAGCGCGGCGATCAAGCCGTTATTGGCTTTGCCCACGTGTCCGCTCTCGATCAGGAAATTGGCAGCCGCCTGATTGAGCGCGGCGCTGCCTGCGAGCGTCAGACCATCGGCGCCTGTGAAGATGATCAGGTTGGCTGCGGACGCCAGCTTGTCCGCGATCGCCGCATGGCGGGTACGCAGATCGTTCATGACGTGCGCCGCTTCGCCGGTGGCGTAGGTGATCGTCTCATGGGCAAAGTCCGCCAGACGGGTGTGGCGCGATCCTGCCACCACCAGCCAGGCGCCGCGATCGGCAGCCTGCTTGATGCGCAGACGCCAGACCGGGGCTTCTTCTTCCAGGTCGCTGGCGATCACCAGCACCGCATCGCCCGCCTTGAGCTGGTTCAGATTGGTGTCAACCCCCACCCCCACCTGTGCTACCAGCGCCGCGCCCGATTGCGCGGGCGTCCAGGCGCCCAGTCGCGCACCCTCACCCACCAGACGCCGCAGCGCCCACAGGTCTTCATTGGTCATGCCCGCGCCCGCGATCACGGCGACATTGCTCTCAGCCGACTTGATCAGGTTGGTCGCGCTGCTGATCGCCTCGCTCCAGGTAGAATTGACCAGGCGTTCGGCACTGCGCACCATAGGGTCGGTCAGACGGTCGGTGCTGCGCGTAAAGTGGTGACCGAAACGTCCCTTGTCGCACAGCCAGATTTCGTTGACTTCTTCATTCTGACGGGGCATCACGCGCTTGATCATCGCGCGCCCGTTGAAGTCGCGGTCGAGGCGGGTGCTGAGGGTGGTATTGCAGCCGACCGGACAGTGCGGGCAGATGCTCGGCACGTTGGTCAGCTCCCAGGGACGCGCGCCGAAGCGGAAATCCGCCGTCGTCAGCGCGCCGACCGGGCAAATGTCGGTGGTATTGCCGCTGAAATAGGTGTCGAAGCCGGGATCGCTGTTGGTGATGATCTGGAGGCTGCGCCCGCGCTCGTAGAATTGCAGCACCGGGTCGCCGACGATCTCGTCCTGGAAGCGCACACAGCGCGCGCACTGGATGCAGCGTTCTTCGTCAAGGAAGATCAGATCGCCGAGCGGAACATGCTTGTCGAGGTGCTGCTTGTCCTCGAACACCATCCGGCTCTCGCCCTTGCCATGCGCCATCGTCAGATTTTGCAGTGGACACTCGCCGCCCTTGTCGCAGATCGGACAATCGAGCGGGTGGCTGGTCAGCAGAAACTCGACCACATTTTCCCGCGCCACATTGACCTGCTCCGTACTGGTACGCACGACCAGCCCGTCACTGACCACCTGCGTACAGGCAGTTTGCAGCTTGGGCATCCAGCGCACCTGCGGCGCGCCTTTGTCGTCCAGCAGCACGGCACCAGTCTCGCGGTCTTTCTGAATATTGCCCATCTCGACGAGGCACATACGGCACATGCCGACGGGCTTCATCTTGGGATGGTAGCAAAAGACGGGAATGTCGTTGTCGGCGTAGAATTTAGCGACATCGACCAGGTTCGTCCCGGCGGGCACTTCTAATTCACGTTCGTCGATGACTATCTTGACGGTCTTGGTCATTCCATCGTTCTCCGACCGGGTCGTCGCTTGGTTTTCAGAATTGAGTTCAGCATTGAATTGTACTGTCTGGCGGCGCGATCGCAAAATCGCTGCTGTCTATTCGATCTATAGCGATGATACATCGGACGCATTGTTATGCGTCCCTGCGTCGGGCGCCGTCTCGACCACGATGCCGCGCTCTGCCAGGTCATGCAGCAGCGCCAGCGCCTGCTCGTGCGTGATCTGCGCCGCGATCCCCCAATCCTCGTGCGCGAGCCGCATTTCCGCCAGCGCCGCCGCCCGATACGCATCGACCGCCGCCGTCAGGTCGTCACCGCGCCGACCGCGATCCAGCAGCAGCTCGGCGCGCAGCAAGTAATTCTCGGCGGCATCGGGCTGACGGCGGATCGCGGCGTCGATCGCATCCAGCCGCTCGGCGGCACGGGCACGTCGGGGGATCGACTGCGGCGCGGAGGGTGCGTCCGACACCTGTTCCATCACCGCTTCGGTCACCATCGACGCATCGTCGAGTGGCTGCCTCACAGCGTCGTCGTTCAATCTGCCCCCGCAGCGGCGAGCGGCTGTGCGACGCGGGCGGCGCCGTTGGTCGTCTTGCCTTCGAGCCGCGCCTTGAAGTCTTCCGGGAACAGCTTGACGGTGTGGATGATCGGGTTGGCGGCGAAGTCGCCCAACGCGCACAGCGTCACGCCCTGCATATTTTTGGCAACGTTGTCGATCAGGGCGATGTCGGTCGCGCGCGCGGTGCCGTCCATGATCCGGTCGAGCGTCTTGTCGAGCCAGTATGTCCCCTCACGACACGGGGTGCATTTGCCACAGCTCTCGTGCTTGAAAAATTTGGTGATCTTGGAGGCGACCCACGCCATATCGACGGTCTCGTCCATGACGATCACCGACGCCGATCCCAGGATGGTGCCAAGCTTGACAAAATCCTCGTAGCTCAACGGCGTATCCAGGCGCGGATCGTCATTGCCCTCGAAACGGATGATCGGGCCTGATCCGCCCGATGGCAGCAGTCCCTTGATCTGACGTCCGCCGCTGATGCCGCCGCCGAGGTCGAAGATCAGCTCGCGCAGCGAGACACCGAAAGGCAGCTCGTAGTTGCCGGGGTTATTGACATGCCCGCTCAGACAGAAAATCTTGGTGCCGCTGCTCTGCTCGGTGCCGATCTTCTTGTATTCGGCGGCGCCGTTGTTGATAATCCAGGGTACGTTCGCCAGCGTCTCGACATTGTTGACGACCGTCGGCTCGCCGTACAGACCGCCGCCCTTTTGCGCCGGGAAGGGAGGACGCACGCGCGGCTGACCGAGCTTGCCCTCCAGCGATTCCAACAGCGCGCTCTCCTCGCCGCAGATGTAGGCGCCCGCGCCGCAGTGCGTGTAGACCTCGCACGACCAGCCCGACCCGCCGATGTTGTCACCGACCAGATTGGCGGCGCGCGCATCCTCGATGCAGGCGTCAAGGTGCAGCGCCACATCCATGTATTCACCACGCAGATAGATGTAGACCGCCTTTGCCTGGATCGCCCAGGCGCAGATCAGCGCGCCCTCGATCAGTTGATGCGGGTTGTTCTCCATGATCTGACGATCTTTGAAGGTGCCCGTCTCGCTTTCGTCGGCGTTGACCACGACATACTTCACGGGTTCGCTCTGCGGAATGAAGCTCCACTTCATGCCCGCCGAGAAACCCGCGCCGCCGCGACCGCGCAGATTCGCCGCCTTGACCTCCTCGATCACCGCTTTGGGGGTCATAGCGAGCGACTTTTTGAGGGCGTCGTAGCCGCCATTAGCGCTGTAAACGTCGTATTTCCAGATGTCGGGCGTGTCTTTTTCCCGATAGATGATGTTCGGATACTGCTTGTCTGCCATGCGATTTTATCGTCCCGCTTCTGCGCGCCATCGTGTGATCAGAGCGTTCATCTTGTCCATGTCGAGGTGCTCATGGAAATGGAAATTACATTGCAGCATCGGCGCGCGGTCGCACGCACCAAGGCACATCACATGCTCGACCGTGAACATGCCATCGGTCGTGGTGCCGCCCTCATCGACTCCGAGCGTGTCTTTCAATTGAGCGTGAAATTCATCGGCACCGCGCAAGGCGCACGCCAGATCGGTGCAGACCTGCAGCCAGTACTTGCCCTTTGGCTGCTCCGAGTACATCGTATAAAAGCCCGCGATCGACTTGACCTGAGTCGGGTCGAGATCGCACAGCTCCGCGACCTCGTGGATGCCCTCCGGCGACACCCAGCCGTATTCTTCCTGCGCGATGTACAGCATCGGCATGACCGCCGAACGCTTATCGGGATACTTGCTGAATACTTTCTCGATCTGGGCGGCGTACTTCTGTGTCAGTGTATTCATAAAAACAGTCCTCAGCGGTCGCTGTCGCCCAATACGATGTCCACGCTGCCGATGATGCCCACCAGGTCTGCCAGCATATGCCCTTCAGCCATTTTGCCGAGCGCGCTGATGTGCATGAACGAAGGCGTCTTGAAATGCACGCGGCGCGGCTTGTTGCCGCCGGTGCCGTGCAGATAACAGCCGATCTCACCGCGCGGGCTTTCGATCGCCACATACACCTCTTCATCGGGCACGGAAAAGCCTTCCGTCCACAGCTTGAAGTGATGGATGACAGCCTCCATGCTGCGTCCCAGGTCGGCGCGCGGCGGCGGGACGAATTTGCGATTGGCAGAGCGGAACGCGCCGCCAGGCAGCGACTTCACCGCCTGTTTGATGATGCGGATGCTCTCGTGGTATTCCAGGATGCGCACATAGAAGCGGTCGTATACGTCGCCGTGTTCGCCCAGGGGCACATCGAATTCGTACTTCTCATAGCCGCTGTACGGTTCCGACTTGCGGATGTCCCAGTTGACGCCGCTGGCGCGCAAGGTCGGTCCGCTCATGCCCATGTTGAGCGCCTCTTCCGGCTCGACCACGCCGATGCCCTGGGTGCGGTCGATCCAGATTGGGTTGTTGGTCAGCAGCGCCTCGTAGTCCTCGACCTTCTTGGGGAAGTAATCGACGAATTTTGCCAGCGTGGGCAGAAATTCGTCGGGCAGATCGCGCCACAGTCCGCCGGGACGGAAATAGCTGCCCATCAGCCGCTGACCTGACAGCATCTCGAACATATCGAGGATATATTCGCGTTCGCGGAAGGCGTACAAAAATACGCTCATCGCACCCATGTCGAGCGCGTGTGTGCCGAGCCAGACGCAGTGTGAGGCGATTCGCGCCAGCTCCAGACAGATCACGCGCACGGCTTGCGCACGCTCTGGCACATCCAACCCGGTCAGTTTTTCGACCGCCATGCAGTAGACCATGTTGTTGGACATGGGCGAGAGATAGTCCATGCGATCGGTCAGGGTGACGGCTTTTTCGTACCCCTTCGACTCAATATTCTTCTCGATGCCCGTGTGCAGATAGCCGATGTCGGGCAGACAGGTGACGATTTGCTCACCGTCCAGCTCCAGCAGCAACCGCAGCACACCATGCGTGCTGGGGTGATGCGGACCCATGTTGAGCAGCATCGTCTCGCCGGTCATGGCGCGATCGCTGACCAGACCACGCAGCTCTTCGAGGCTGCCTTCCCACGACTTGATTTCGTCGGGCGTGCCGACCATAGGGGCGATCATCGTCATGATGGCTATTCTTTCGCGTAAGGTTTGTGGGCATTGATCTCGTCCTTGTTGAACGAGAACATGATCGATTCGTAGCCGAGCGGATAATCCCGACGGTGCGGGTGACCGTCCCAGTCGGCGGGCATCAGCAGACGACGCAGATCGGGGTGTCCGTCGAAGCTGATCCCCATCATGTCGTAGATCTCGCGCTCCAGCCAGTTGGCAGCCTGCCAGAGGACGGTCAGAGTCGGGACGACTGGCTCGTCTTCAGGCACATACACCTTGATGCGGATGCGGCGGTTGTACAGCATCGAATACAGGTGATAGCACACTGCGAAGCGTCCGTCGCCGCCGGGTCCGCGCATCTCCGGGTAGTAATCGACCGCGCTGATGTCGGACAGGTAGTTGTACACCAGCCCCGACGTGTCACGCAGACAGCGCGCGATCATGACCAGCTTGTCGGGCGCGACGACCAGCGTCGTCTCTTTGGCGAACACTTTAGTGTCGAGGATCGCCTTGTCGAATGCCTCGTACATCGAGGCGATCGGATCGAGTGCGGGAGGGATATTCATCGGCTACCCATTCGCCCAATCCGACCAGCGCTCGCCCTTGATCTTCTCGTGCAGCGTCATGATGCCGTGAATGAGCTGTTCGGGGCGCGGCGGGCAGCCCGCGACGTAGACATCGACTGGAATGATCTCGTCCACACCCTGCACGATCGCGTAGTTGTTGTATACCCCGCCGCACGAGGCACAGTCGCCCATCGACAGCACCCACTTGGGCGACGACATCTGGTCGTAGAGCTGACGCAGCACCGGCGCCATTTTGCGCGTCACCCGCCCCGCAACGATGATCAGGTCGCTCTGACGTGGGCTGGCGCGGTTGAGTTCCATACCAAAGCGCGACAGGTCGTAGTTGGATGCCTGGGTACTCATCATCTCGATCGCGCAGCACGCCAGCCCAAACAGCAGGGGCCACATCGCGCCCGTGCGTGCCCAGTTGACCGCATCTTCGAGCGAGGTGGTGACCACGCCCAGATTACCGAGTTTGGACGATACTACTCCCATTCCAGCGCTCCTACTTTCCACTCGTAGATCAAGCCTACGGTCAAAATGCCGATGAATACGCCCATTGCGACGAAGGCATACAAGCCCATATCGCGGAAGACGACCGCCCAGGGCAGGAAAAAGATCACTTCGATGTCGAACAGGATGAACAGCACAGCGATCAGATAGAAGCGCACCGAGTAACGACGGTTCGCGGGACCGATCGGCTTCATGCCGCTTTCATAGGGGGCGGTCTTGCGGGTGGTCGGATTCCACGGTCCAAACAGGCGGGAAATGACCAGGATGATGATCGAAACCAGGATGGCGATGACCAGCAGCACGCCGATCGGGGCAAATTGTGCCAGTGTTTCCATAAGTGAAAAACCCCGGTGAATTTTTGTTTGTTCAAAATGGAACAAACGACCTGACACCAGATTAACATAACGCTCTCAGGGTGTCAAGAAACGTCGAGCGGCGTCTTTTTTCTCTCACAATACCCTATAGACGCATCGTTATGCGTGCTTATATAGGATGCGAGCGTCACCCGACGCGGTAGCCCGTGCGCTGGAGCTGGTAGGCGCGCTCGTGCATCTCCAGGATGTCGGTCACCAGCAGCTCACGGTTTTGCGCGTGCTGGAGGACTGCTTCCGGTCCGACGCTGAACAGATAATGCGATCCAGCGACCACACGCAGATTCGCCGCTGGGAATTCCAGCTCGGTCAACAGGTCGATCATCGGCACCAGACCGACCAGGTTGTCGCGGTGTCCGAGCGTGACGCGCATCAGGTCCCATTGGCGACTGATCTCGCGGTTGTTCAGCAGCCCCATCGCCATGAAGGTCGCCGCGATCGTCCCGCGTGCGGTCTGCTCGTACTGGCGATTGTGCAGCCCGCGCACATTCATGCTGGCGCCTGCCAGCAGCGCGTCCAGCACACTCGGCTTGAGGGCGCGCTCGACCACCTCGAACACGCTCAGGCGGTTGACGATGCCGATGCCGATGCCTAACGCCGTGAAAAAGATACGCTTCATATCATCTTCGAGCAGCAGCGCCGGGGCAACGGCAAGGCGCGTCTCTTCGCCCGCGCGCCAGTTCATCTGGTTCAGATAGAAGAGCGCGGCGCCCCCCATGCTGTGTCCGACGAAATTGATCACCTTCGGATTGGGCTGTCCAGGCTGACGGCGAATGCGCAGCACCTCGATCAGCTTTTCCATGACGCGCATCGCAGTCGGCGGGCTGCAATGTTCGAGCGATGGGGTGTTGTCGATGAAAGGCGAGCCGCCAAAGCCGTTGTGATCGACGCTCAACGCCACCAGCCGTTTGTTGCTGGTGACCACCAACCCCGGAATGCTCTCCCAGATGGCATGATTGCCCGTCCAGCCGTGCATGAAGGCGACGAAGCCCTGGGCAGCGCCGATGCGATCGTCGAGTTCCTCGTCCGGCGTGGGATCGTCGTCCGCCCACACCAACTGCCAGACAAAATCGTGCAGGCGCGCGTCGAGCAGCAGTCCGCGCCCTTCCGCCGGGACGATGTAATTCTGTTTGACGAGATCGGACATGCGATAAAGCGCCATCTGGGTGCCTGGCACATCGCCCGCGCCCCGGTAAAAATAACCCCGTGTCCAGTTCAATCCGGCATTCGTCACGATAGGGTCGGCTCCTGAAAGGTGGGTGTCGTCGAATCACACCGACACGCACGGATGATGTCCAATGGAGGTGGTTATACACCGATTGCTATTGTAGAGCTTCCTGGGGATTTGTGTTACCTGGGGGATGCAGTCACCCGGCTAAGCACGAACTGAAAATAATCCATTACCTGCGCGTGCCGCCCGGATCAGCCAGCGCGCCCTCAGTCCCGCTCCAGAAATAAACAGAGCTGGCACATGAGCCAGCTCTGAGTCGATCAGTGTGGACGCATGGCAGGCGTGCCTACGTCAACGCCGCCGGATTCTCCAGCAGCTCTTTGATCCGCTTGATGAACTGCGCGCCCTCCGCGCCGTCGCTGACGCGGTGATCGACGCTCACCGTGATTTTCATGCGGTTGCCGACGCCGAGCGTGCCATCTGGCAATACGACGGGCACCTGTTTGGCACTGCCCACCGCCAGGATGCCCGCTTCGGGCGGATTGATGATCGCCATGAAGTGTTCGACATCGAACGAACCCAGGTTGCTGACGGTGAAGGTGCTGCCCTGAATGTCTTCGGGCTTGACCTTGTTGTCGCGGGCGCGGGCGATCATGGCTTTGTTGCTGGAGGCGATCTCGCTCAACGCCATCTTGTCGGCGTCTTTGGCGACCACGTTGATCAGCCCGCCGTTGGGCAGCGCGACCGCGATACCGATGTGAATACGCTTATAGCGCGCCAGCTTGTCACCATAATAGTGCGTGTTCAGGTTCGGGAACTGACGCAATGCCAGCGCGACCGCCTTGACCACCATGTCGTTGACGCTGATCTTGTGCGCCTCGTCCATCGCCCCATTGAGCAGCTTGCGGAAGTGAGTGAGCTGCGCGGTATCGACCTCGACGGTGACGTAGAAATGCGGCGTCTGCTGCTTGGCATCGATCATGCGCGACGCGATGCGCGCGCGCATTTTGGTCACGTCGATGATCTCCACGTCGGCACCTTCCGGCAGCTTGCCAAAAGTGCGCGCGGCGATCGCCTGAGTCGCGGGCGCGCTGGCAGGCGGCGCGGCTGGCTGGGCAGCCGGGGCAGTGTAGCCCTCGATGTCCGCCTTGACCACGCGACCGCCAGGACCGCTGCCCGTGATCGTCTTCACGTCGATCCCGCGCTCTGCCGCCATCTTGCGCGCGACCGGGGAGGCACGCACGCCGTCAGGCATGTCCGCCGTTTCAGGATCGACAACGGGCGCGGGCGCAGACGCCGGAGCAGCGGCGGCAGGTGCAGACGCCGGGGTTGGTGCAGCGGATGGCGGCGCCGCTGCTTTCGCCGTACCGTTCGTCGCGGGGGCGGCTGGCGCTGCGGCGGACTCGCCAGCGGCGCCGACCGTGCCGATCACCGAGCCGACCTTCAACGCCTGACCGGGCTGCCCGTTCAATTGCAGGATCGTCCCGGCGACCGTGACCGGAACCTCGACGGTAGCTTTGTCGGTCTCGATCTCTGCGATCACGTCGCCGTTGGCGATTGTGTCTCCGACCTGTTTCGTCCAGTTGAGCAAGATGCCTTCGTCTACGCCGGAACCCACGTCCGGCATGATGATCTGCTGTGCCATGTTAGTACACGATCTCCTTGACTGCATCGACCACTTTTTGCGCGTTCGGCAGCGCCATCAATTCGATCTCTCTGGCATAGGGCAGCGGCACATCCATCGCGCTCACCCGCTTGATCGGCGCGTCCATATAATCGAACGCCGCTTCCTGGAGCTGTGCGGCCATCTCACTGCCAAAGCTGAAATGCGGCAGCGATTCTTCCACCACCACGCAGCGGTTGGTCTTCTTGAAGCTCTCGAATACTGGTTCGAGGTCGAGCGGACGCAGCCAGCGCAGATCGACCACTTCCGCCTCGATCCCTTCTTTCGCCAGCATCGCCGCCGCTTCCAGCGACCATTCCACGCCGCGCGCATAGGCGACCAGCGTGACATGCTTGCCGACGCGCTTCACATCGCTCTTGCCGATTGGGATGATGTATTCTTCTTCCGGCACCGGACTCGGCTTGGAATACAGCGCGATCGACTCGCTGAACAGGACAGGATTGTCGTCGCGGATCGCCGCCTTCAACATGCCCTTGGCGTCGTAGGCGTTTGACGGGCAGGCGACATACATGCCCGGAAAGTGTGCAAAGATCGGTTCGGGGGTGTGCGAGTGAGTCGCGGTCGCCTGATTGCCCCAGCCCGACGCCACGCGCACCACCAGCGGCACCGTGAACTGTCCGTTGAACATGTAATGCACTTTGGCAGCGTGGTTGATCAGTGCGTCCAGCGCGAGAAAGGCGAAATTGATCGTCATGATCTCCGCCACCGGGCGCAAGCCCGCCATCGCCGCGCCGACCGCCGCCCCCGCGATCACCATCTCGCTGATTGGGGTGTCGCGCACGCGCTTTTCACCGAACATCTCCAAAAAGCCGCGCGTGACGCGGTGCGTGCCCTGCCATACACCCACCTCTTGACCCATAATGAAGACGCGCTCGTCACGTTCCATCTCTTCGATCAGCGCGGCGCGGATCGCCTCGCGCATTGGGACATTTTTATCAGCCATGCGCTCGTCTCACTCCACCACGATGTTGTTGATCAGGTCTTCATAGGTCGGGACGGGACTCTCCTCGGCAAAACGCACCGACTCCTCCACGACCGCACGCGCTTCGGCGTCGATGCGTTCCAGGTCGGCGTCGATGCCCTCGAATCCGGCGCGTAAATAGTCGCGCAGGATGATGATCGGGTCTTTGCGCGAGGTCCAGTCTTCGAGTTCACGCTTGAGGTCTTCTCGCTCGGAATACTGCTTGTCCGAGACGCCATGTCCTTTATAGCGATAGGTCAGCACCTCGACCAGGACAGGACCCTTCTTGCGGGCATAGGCGACCGCCTCACTGATGGCGTCGTGGACTTCGAGCACGTTCTGACCATCGACGCGCCCGCCCTCTTTCATGCCATAGGCGATCGCGCGCTTGACCAGCTCCGGCTGCCCGCTGGAATCCTCGATGCGGGTGCCCATGCCGATAAAGTTGTTCTCGATGATCCACACCACCGGCAGATTCCAGACCGCGCTCAGATTGAGCGACTCGTGGAAGTAGCCGTTATTGGTCGAGCCGTCACCCATGAAACACAGCACGACATTTTCGGTGTCGGTGTAGCGTTCTTTGAGGGCGATCCCCGCCGCCAGCGGCAGGTGCCCGGCGACGATGGCATAGCCGCCCCAAAAGTTGTGGGCGCGCGATGCCAGGTGCATCGAGCCGCCTTTGCCGCCGCTGACACCAGTACGCTTGCCCATCATCTCCGCCATGATCGGATTGGCAGGCACACCGCGCGCCAGGGCGATACCGTGATCGCGGTAGCCCGTGATCACATGGTCGTCCTTACCGATCGCCGCCAGCGCGCCAACGCCGACTGCCTCGTGTCCGCTGTAAAGATGCAGATAGACGCCGGTGATCTTCTTCTGGTGATACAGTTCGTCGCAGCGATTCTCAAAATGGCGGATCAGCACGATCTGGCGATACCAGTCGAGCAGGGTAACTTTATCCAGCGACCTGGTATTCGTCGCCATGACGCCTCCTGTAAATTTTTGCCGGATACGGCGGGGTGCCGTCTCGGAATGAAAGGATTCAAGATTGGCGCTAGTGTAGCGTAAACGGGGGATGATCTCAATCTTTGGGATACTACCAGCGCACCAGCAGCGCCTCCATCGTCAAACCAGGTCCGAACGCCATCATCACGCCATAATCACCCGGCTGCGGCGCGCTCGATTGAATGATCCGATCCAGCACGAACAGCACCGTCGCGGACGACATATTGCCGTACTCGTGCAGCGTCTCCAGCGAAGGGCGCACCTGTTCATCGCTGAGTGCCAGCTGCTTTTGAATGTGTTCGACGATCCGTTTGCTGCCGGGATGAATCGCCCAGAATGCCACCGCGTCGCGCGTCAGCTCGTGGCGCTCCAGCAGCCGCCCGATGAACGCTCCCACATTCGCCGCCAGCACATCCGGCACATAGCTCGACAGATACATACGGAAACCGTGATCGGTGACGTTGAAGGTCATGTGATCGAGCGTGTGAAAGTCGCAGTAGGTCTCGCTGTCCAGCAGCGTCGGACTCACAGCGGCGCCAGCAGCATCATCCGCCCCGATCAGCATCATGCCCGCGCCATCCGCGAACAGTGAGGTCGAAACCACCGACTCGACCGAGTCGTCGAATTGCAGATGCAGCGTACACAATTCCAGCGTCAGCACCAGTGCCGTCTGTCCGGGGCGTCCGCGCACGCTGTCGATGGCGCGCTTGATACCGGGAAAGGCGCCGTAGCAGCCCATGCCGAACACCTGCGTGCGGTTCAGCCGTGACGACATGCCCAGGCGCTGTGCCAGCAGCAGATCGAGACCGGGCACGTTGAAGCCGGTACACGACACCACCACGAAGTGATCGATCGAGTCGGCGCTCACATCCGCCTGTTCCAACCCAGCACGAATCACCCGCTCGCCCAGTGGCATCGCCTCCAGCATATAACGGTCGTTGCGCTCCTGCGTGGTCTTATTGCCCTCGAAAAAATCAGGTGCGACGGCAGAGTAGCGCGATCCCACCCCTGCCAGCGGCATAGCGGCACGGATAGCGCGCTGGCGTCGGCTGCCCGCCTGTGTCAGCAGTCCGACGTAGAATTCGGTGATTTCGTCCTGCGTGAAGCACCGTTCGGGCACGCCTGTTTGCAGCGCCATGATGTGTGCATTCATGAGATTGTCCGTTCCACTAAACGCATATCGCGGGTGTTGTTGACCAGCCAGTTTCCGAGCGCCGGAAACGTGCGCATGACGCGCAAGCCGGGTGTGAGGATGGCAGGACGCAGGATCAGCGATTGCAACGCGCGTCCCAGCCGCAGCCGCGCCGCGAACGTGCGACGCCATTCATCAGCATAACGGCGTTTCACAGCGGACGCATCGGCTTGGTGGGTGAGATAGTCGTGTACCCGATCAGCAGCCAGTATGCCGCTGTGCAGCGCCATCGCCATGCCATCGCCCGCCAGTGGCGCGACCATCCCGGCGGCATCGCCCGCGCACAGAATATCGCCTTCGAGCGGTGTTTTTGGTGCCAGCGTCACCTGCGCGATGCTCAACCAGTGGGGATAGAGCGGTGTAGCGTCCGCGAGCCACCCGCCCAGATGAGGATTGTCGGCGCTCATCCAGGCGACGAATCGCGCGATCGCGTCCGGCGCGCCCGCCGTCACCGCCTGAAAGACCGCCTGCTCGACCATGAGACAGACATTGGTGCGCCCGTCCTCCACCTGCGAAATGCCGCAGTAGCCCCCGTGAAAGACGTGCAGATCGATGTGTTCCGGCAGGGGCGCACCTCGAAAATGTTGTTTCAGTCCCATGTAGGGCTGTGCCTGACCGAAAAAGTCGCGTTGCAGCACGCGATCGAGGGTGCTGCGCTTGCCGTAGGCGGCGATCACGCTGGCTGCGCGCAGCGCGTGCGATCCGTCGTCGTCATGGGTCGTCACCGTGAAACCGTCCGCGAAACCGCCGTCTATCTGAGTGACGCGCGTGCCAGTGGCGACCGTCACGCCGCACGCAGCCGCATACCTGACCAGGGCGTGATCGAGCGCGTAACGGCTGACACTCGATGCCGGGGCGGGAAACGCGCCGCGCCATTCCCCGCCGCCGGGCGCTGTTATCCGCAAGGTGCGGATCGTCGCCGGGTGGAGCGCCTGTAATGAGTCGAGAAAGCCCATGCCTGCGAACAGCGTCACACACTCTGGTGACAAAAATTCCCCGCACACTTTCGCGCGCGGATAGCTGGCTGCCTCGATCAGCGCGACCTGATGACCACCCCGCGCCAGCGTGATCGCCGCGCTGCACCCCGCCAGCCCACCGCCGACGACGATCGCGTCAAACATACGGCTTCTCCGCGACCAGCGTCATCCGCCAGGGAAAGTCACGCAGCACGCGCGCCGTCTCGATACCCGCCGCGCGCGCCAGCCTTAGCAGCTCGGCGGGCGTGTAAGCGCGGCGAATCGACAGCAGTCCATCGTGGCGTGTCAGCGTGTGGCGGGCGAACACGGGCTGAATGGCGCGAAAGCCCAGCAGTGGAAGTACACCGCGTGTGAGATCGCTCATCACGATCCCGCGCCGCCCGCGCTGATAGAGGTCGCGCAGCAGCACGATCAGGGTGTCGGGGTCAAAATGGTGGAGGAACAACGACGAGACGAAATAGTCGATCTGATCCGGCGCGAATGGCAGCGCCAGCGCGTCCGCCTGCAGCAAGGCGATGTCGGCTCGATCGCCGATATTTTCACGCGCGACCGTCAGATGTCGCGCCGCCACATCCACCGAAAACACGGTGAGCGCGATTCCCTGGCGTTGTGCCCATGCCGTCAGGACGAGCGCCAGTTTGCCCGATCCGCTGCCCAGATCGACCACGCGCACAGGTGACGAATGCCGTTCAAGCAGCGGGTAGAGGTGCCGTGTCAGCGCGCGAACTCCGCCGAATGTCCGGTTAGCGCGCCACATCTCGCCCAGATTTTCCCGCACATCGTCGAGCGTGCCCACCCCTTGATCCAGCAGCTCGATTTGCTCCGAGCGCGTTGGCACAAGCCATGCCGCCGCGCCGATGACGCGCCGATCGTTCATTTCGCCATGGTATCGTTCGGGATGTGCCGCCAAGATGCACCTTACGCTAATCGCACAGTCTGAGCAATCTTACGGACGATAGATAGGAGACGGGGAATCATCGAATGAGAAATGAATGATCATGGGCGGTGGCATGATGATTCATGCTGGCACGCGCGCGGACGCATCGTTATGTGTCCTGAGTGCATGGGCGTTCAGCGCAGCCCGATCAGCAGCACGAACGCCGCCATCTCCGCAGCAGCCGCCGCCATCAGCAGCACGATCGTGTAAAACGCCAGTCCGTTCCAGCGTGCCGGATCGCGCCAATCGCCGCGCCGGACGCGCCACAGCAGCATGAGGGCGAGCGGAATCAGCAGCGCGACCGCCCACGCAGCAGCGGACGGCAGCCCGGCAGCGACCAGGGCTGGCAATACCGCGAATGCCGCGATCAACAGCAGAGCATACAGCCAGATTGCCCGCGCCGCGCCCAGGCGCACGACCAGCGTGCGCTTGCCGACCGCCCGATCGCCCGCTTCATCAGGAAATTCGATCGACAACAGCATGGCGATCTGCAGGCAGCACAGCGGGATGACCGCCAGCACGACCAAGCCGTCGATGCGTCCAGTCTGCAAAAAATAACCCGTGATCGGCGTCAGCGCCGTCACAGTGACAGCGGTCGTCAGCTCACCGATGCCGCGCGAATGCAGGCGCAGCGGCGGCGCGCTGTAAAACCATGCCAGTGCTTGCGCGGTGATCAGCAGTGCGAAACCACCCAGACCCGGCGCGGCGATGATCAGGCTCAAAACAGCATTGGCGCCCAGGGCGAGCGCGGCACACACCAGCGCGAGCGTCCGCGCCGTCGTCGGCGGCAGGGCGCCGCTGGTCAGCACGCGGCTGCCGCCCGACCATTGGGTCGGCGTGAGATTGGCGCGGTCGGCGTCGAGGTCGAAATAATCATTGGCGTAGTGGGTCATCAACTGGGTGAGCGTGACCGCCACCTGTCCCCACAACAGCGCGGTCGCGTGCAGAGGCGCGCCCGCATAGACGGCGATCGACACGCCGAGCCAGTACAGCAGCACGCCGCCGATCAGGAACGGCAACCGCCCCATCCTGATGACGGCGCCAAACAGGGCAACAAGGCGGCGGATGCGCGTTTTCCTTGATCTGATCGACTGCCGGTTGATGCTGGCTGTCTTTAACGTCCGAACGACTTGTTCCCGGTCACGAAGCGCGCCAGATAGACCACGATGATGCCGCCGACGACGCCGCTGATAATCGTCATGATCAGCCCGCCCGATGGCAAGCCGAGCAGTCCGAACAGCATTCCGCCGACCACGCCGCCACCCAGACCGAGGAGGATGTTGCCGAGTGTGCCGTAACCGCTGCTGCCCAGGACACGTCCCGCCACCCAGCCGATCACACCCCAGATCAGCAGCGTGATGATCAAGCCGAACAGCCCGCCCACTATGTTGAACAGCACGATTGCGCCGATGACGATCAGAACGATCATAACGATAGGCATTGTAACAGCTCCTGTAGGTTGAAATTACAATACGTTATACGCAAAAATCCTCCCTGTGTTTCAGGTCTTCTGGTTTTTCTTCTCTTCTTCGCGTCTTCCTGTTCAATCCTTTGTCGCTTATCGAGTCTTCAGCGCGCCAGCGACGCCACCAGCAGGTCGAGCGCCAGCTCGATCGCAATGCCGCCAGTCTTGATCTGGTAATCGTATTCACCCACCTGACGGTAGATCGTCTGCAGCTGATCCAGCTCGAAGCCGCGCGACTGGCGCGCCAGCTTGTCCGCCACGAACGGCTTGACGCCGACCGCCGAAGCCAGTTCATTGGTGCGTCCGCCGTTCGCAAGGTGTTCTTTGGTCAGCAGCAGCAGCCGGAACTGTCGCGCCACCATGCCATACAAGCCAAAGGCGTCCTCACGTTGCAGGTCGATCAGGCGGTGCAGTAGTGCGGAGGCGGTACGCACTTTGCGATCCGCCAGCGCGTCCATGAGCGCGAACAGATTGGCTTCACTGACATACGGCGTCAGCAGCGCGACATCCGCCTCGGTGATCGGGCGTCCATCGGCATACGCCGCCAGCTTGATCAGTTCGTTGTCGGCGCGACGCGGATCGCTCTTGCCGTCGCTGCTCGTCACGCTGGCGAGCGCGGCGGCGGCATCAGGGGCGATCATCACGCCGTATGCCTGTTTGGCGCGGCGAATGATCCAGTCGGTGCTGTCAGCGGGCACAGCGGCAAAGCGAATGGTGGCTCCTGGCAGCGTTGCGATCACCTTCATGACCTTGTTGGCGTCGGACAGCGCACCCGCCTCGATCAACACCAGGCGCGTATATGATGGCAGCGCGGGCAGCTCACCTTCCAGGAACTCCACCTGCTTCTTGCCTGTATCGCCCGCGCCTTTGCGCGTAATCCAGGTCAGCAGCCCGCGCACCAGCACCACCCGTCGATCCGCCAGGAATGGATATGCCGACGCCGCCGCGATCACTTCCCCGGCATTCGCCGTGATTCCGTCGAGCGTCGTGATATTCAGATCGCCGTTGGGTGCCGCGCGCCAGGGTGCCAGCAGCGCCTCGACGCCCTCTTCGACGCGCAGGTCGTCATCGCCATGAAACAGATAGAGGATCGCTTCGTCAGCCATCGCCGTCGTCAGCCGCCCGTCGTGCGCACATGATGCACGATCAATGGCGAGTCATTTCCTATAAGGCGCACCTCCCGGCGCGTGATGCCGACGATCTCCAGATCGCCCGGATCACCCTCGGTGGTGATGTGACGCTGCAAGCTCGTCCCGACCGACGGTGAAAAGAACAGCATGATCATCACCAGCGAAAATACCGCTGGCAATCGATCCCACAGCCCGCGCCGCGACGCCCCGGTCATCCCGAACAAGGCAGCGGCACTCACCATGAACGCGGTCGTGACCAGATTCGTCCCGCAGTTGGGATGCACCGCCAGATCATGCTCACCGCGCTGCATCCGCCGCAGCGCATCATGGGCAGCCGCCTCGATCTGGGTGGTGCTGGCTTCTCCAAGCAGCACGAACCCACTGGCGTTACTGCGTCCCGCCATACGCAGATTAGACACACGCCCGCTCAGAATGTGAATCGTGGCGTGTTCGAGACCGTGATTGCGGCGCGTCCTGCGAATATACGGCAGATCGAGAATCGGGTGAATCTGCTCGGCGATGCGTTCGATCGTCATGACATCTATCCTGTAAATGCGGGCGGAATGGCGAATCACGATGAGCTTACAGGTGGGCGGCGATTGCAGGCGCCCACCTGAAATTTCCTACGATTATGCCACGTCAAGTCTATCATCACGGCACGGAACTCAAAAGTCGGTGTACACTGATGAAGCAAATTTTCTGTTCACCAGGAGAAAGACCTCATGCATCGTTTGTTCAGCATTTCCGCAGTTGTCGCTGTTTCCGCGCTGCTCGTCCTGCCCACCTTCGCGCAAACCAACACGCCGACCCCCGCGCCGATCGCGCCCCTGTCCACCGACAGCGGCGAATCGCTGATCGAGTACACCCAATCCGTCGAAGGTGAATTGACCGTCGAGGCGCCCTCGCGCACCTATACCTTCAGCGGCTCGGCTGGCGACACGGTGGTTATCAAGCTGGTCTCGGTCAATGCCGGCTTTGACGCCTTTCTGCGCCTGAACGATACTAACGATATCGAGGTCGCCACCAACGATGACAGCGGCGGCACGCTCAATTCTCAGATTGGTCCGTTTACCCTGGCGGAATCGGGCACGCATACCATCGTCGCCAGCAGCCTGAGCGGCAGCGCGACCGGTACATTCATCCTCAGCCTCGATCGCATCGAGAGCCAGGCGATCGCCTATGGCGATGAAATTACCCTGGAATTCAGCGAGCGCGATCGTGAATTCTATCTGACCTTCGACGGCAGTTACGGCGATCTGGTCGATATTTTCGTCGATGCCGACCGCGCCAACCCGGTCGATACCAGTCTGTCGCTGTTGGACAGCAACAGCAGCACCGTCACCTCGGACGAGGACAGCGGTTCGGGCAGCAGCCCGGAGATCGTCGGCTTTTCACTCTATGGCGAAGGCACCTTCACCATTCTCCTGACCAGCCCGGAGAGCGACAGCGTTGGCGAGGTCGTCCTCAGCCTGATCAAGCGTGAAGCCGACAGCCTGGATGAAACATCGCAAACCCTGCGTTTCTCCTCCACCATCACGCAGGTTCCGCTGGCCTTCAGCGGCGTCGCGGGAGAAGAAGTGCGCCTGACCCTGACCGTCCAGGACAATCTGGTGTCGTCGTCGTTGAGCGTTGCCGTCCGTCAGGGTGACAGCTCGGTGAGCGATGTCAACGTCTACAATACCAAGTCGGTCTCTTTCGATTTTGTCATCCCGGTCGATGGCGATCTGTCGGTGCTGGTCAGCGAGTACAGCTACAGCAATGTCGAGGTGGAAGTGACGCTGGAACGCCAGGGATAACGCTTTCCTGAGCCAGGAGGCACGCTGCAACTGGCGCGTGCCTCTTTAGAAATGGTTGACAAGAGGGCGAACCCAACGGTTCGCCCTCTTTAATTTCCTAACCGCTAAACCACCGCCGCGTTCGGCGCGCGCCACACATACTGCCCAGCACCGTTCTGTCCATGCCACTGATCGCCATCGACCAGCTTCACCCCGCGCTGAAACACCATCGACGGCGCGCCCTGCACTTCCATCCCCTCGAACAGGTTGTAATCGGTGCGCATATGATGTGTGCTGGCGCTCAGAGTGCGCAGCGCGTTCGGGTTCCACACCACGATATCGGCGTCGGCGCCGACCGCCAGCGTCCCCTTGCGCGGGTACATGCCAAAGATGCGCGCCGGGTTGGTGCAGTTCAGCTCGACGAATCGCGACGGGCTGATTTTGCCGCTGTTGACGCCCAGATGCCACATCACCATCATGCGATCTTCGATCGCCGGCAGTCCGTTGGGGATTTTCGAGAAATTCCCCTTGCCCAGTTCCTTACCGGGACGGCGGTAGGTCGGGTCCTGCGCCTCGAATGCCGCCCAGTCGCCGCCGTTGTGCGCCGCTGACCACGCCTGCCAGGGACCGACCCCGCCCTCGTACCAGAAATCGCAATGATCGGTGCTGACCACTTGCAGCGTGCCGTCGCGCAGCGCGCTCCACACGGCGGCATGATGTTCGGGATCGCGCACGGGCGGCGAACAGACGTATTTGGCGCCCTCGAATCCTGGCGCGCCCAGGTGGTGTTCGCGGGTGATATGCACATACTGCACACAGGTCTCGCCCATGACGGGATAGCCGAGCGCCCGTCCGCGTCGCAGCGCCGCGATCGATTGTTCACAGGTCATATGCACCACGTAGAGCGCGCACCCGGTCAAGCCCGCCATGACGACGGCGCGATTGGTCGCCTCGCCCTCGATCTCCGGCGGACGCGAGGCGTAGTGCCAGATCGGATCGACCTTGCCATCCGCCAGCAGATGCAGCCGTAACTGTTCTTCCACATCGCCATTTTCGGCGTGAACCATGACGATCATGCCGTGTTTTGCCGCCACCTCCATCGCACGGTAGAGCGTGCGGTCGTCCACCTGAAACACGTTCTTGTACGCCATGAACAGCTTGAGCGTGGTCACGCCTTCCTGCACCAGCGAGGGAATCTCGTCCAGCACATCGTCGCGCAGATCGATGATCGCCAGGTGAAAGCCGTAATCGATCTGCGCCAGCTTTGCCTTGTCGCGCCAGATGTCCAGCGCGTCGTGCAGGCTGCCCCCTTTGGGCTGGATGGCAAAATCGATGTGCGTGGTCGTGCCGCCAAAAGCGGCAGCCTTGTGCCCGCTGTCGAAATCGTCGTTGCTGTAGGTGCCGCCAAACGCCAGATCGAGATGCGTATGCACATCGATCCCACCCGGCATCAGCAGCTTGCCCGTGCAGTCGATCACGGTATGACCGTCGGGTGACAGATCGACCCCTAACGTGGTGATCTTCTCGCCTTCCACCAGCACATCGGCGCGCAGCGTATCGCTCGCCGTGACGATCATCCCACCTTTGAACAACGTTCCCATGATGTAAACATCCTCTCGGACGCATCGTTATGCGTCCCTACGATGCTGCCGGTGTGAATTTATGCGGTCACAGATTGAAAACGAGGCAGGACGTGTTTGCCATATTCCTCGACGATACGCTCCTCGTCGCCGCACATCAGATAGACGTTGAACTGCGTCACGCCGAGCGACTCCAGCTCTGCGATCTTCTCGACGTGATGCTCGACCGCGCCCAGAATGCCAAAGCTGTCGATGATGTCGTCGCTGATGAAGTCGAGATGATCGGCGTCCTTGTCGGCGTGGTGGCGATAATCGTAGCCCTTGCGCCCGGCGATGTAATCGGTGAGGCGCTGCGGCACGGTCGCGCCCTCTTTGCCGTAGCGTTCGACCAGATCGGCGACATGATTGCCGACCATCGCCGGGAACCAGCGCGTTTGTTCGCGCGCCTTATTCATGTCGCCCACCCACACCGGAGCGGCGGACATGACGCGGAACTGACTCATATCGCGTCCGGCAGTCGTCCCCGCCGCGATCGCCTGATCGGTGAACCACTTCACCAGCCAGGGATCGGCAAGCTGGATGATCAGCCCGTCGGTCTGACCCGCCGCCGCCAGCGCTTTGGGTCCGTAGGCGGCGATCCAGACGGGTAATTCATAGCCCGTCGTCCAGGGAATCTGCACCGGGGCGTAGTCGTCGTGGTACTGCACCGTGTCGCCCCGGATCATGCCCTTGAGCGCATCCGCGAACGCCATCATGTGTTCGACCGTCTCCGGCTTCTTGCCGAGGATGCGGCGCGAACTGTCGCCGCGACCGAGTCCCATGTCGAAGCGTCCACCGCTTTGCAGCGCCAGCGTCGCAAACAGGCTCGCCGCCACAGACCAATCGCGCACGGCGGGGTTGGTCACGCACGGACCAAAGCGCATCCGCTCGGTGTGTTCCATGCACATCGCCATCGTGGCGTAACACTCGCGCCACAGGATGTGTGAATCAAAAAACCAGGCATACGAGAATCCAGCCTGTTCCGCCTGTTTGCACAGTGCGACGGTACGCCGGGGATCGATGTCACCCTTGAACGTGATGCCAAATTCCATGATGGGGAGTCCTCGAAGCAAAGTGCGGACGAGAGGGCACGGCGGGATGCCGTGCCCTGGTGTGCGTACAAATTTACTCGATCGTGTCGTCAGGCGCGAACACATCCAGCACGCCGTTGGCGATCACCAGACCGCCGTTGCTGCCGAGATCGAGCACGGCGCGGCTGAGATCGAGATGCAGCACGACATTCGTCCCGCCGACGGTCGCACCGTCTGCGGTGATGGTGACGCTGGCTTCGTCGCTCAACGCCAGCGCCGGGGCGGTCGGGTTGGCGTAGGCAGCCGCGATCCAGCGTCCGTAGCGGTTGTCGTCCATGACGCGCGACTCGACCACGATCGGCAGCAGGTTCCAGCCCTCAGCCAGCGTCGTCCCGCCGTCCAGCAGCGTGCCCTGCGTAGCGGATTCGATCAGCAGATCGTCGTCGCTGTCATAAGGGGTTGGCGGCATATTCGCATAAGAGACACCCGCCAGCAGCGGCGCATCGCCCGCGAGGATCAGATCGGCACCCGCGAGCCAGGCATCGCGCAATGGGGCGAACAGGGTCGGGTCGATCTGGGTGATGTCTCCGACGATCAGCGCCAGCGAACGCGCGTCCGCCAGATCGTCGGGCAGGGCGGTATCAGCGCCGATGAACAGCGCGCCTTCGCCGTCGGTGTAGCCGGTCGCCTCGGCTGCGGCGGCGGCATCGGCGTAGCCCGCCAGCAGTACAGTGCCGGGCGCGTCCGCGACCATGAATTGCGCGATCTCGCTGTGACCGGACAGTATCAGGCGTCCGGCGCCGTCGGGAACGGTCAGCGACATGGCGTCGGCGGACTCGGTCAGTGGTGCCGCCAGCGAGTGCGCGCGCGCGGCGATGTCGTAGCTGAAGTCGCCTGGCGCGACGGTGTGCAGCAGCACATCGCGGATGCTGAGGACGGCGCCCGCATCACCCGCCGGGGCGAACATGACCGACTCGCGGGCGCCGAGCGTCTCCACGTCCAGCACCGCCGCGCCGTACAAGCCGAATACGCCGTCGAACACGCTGTCACCGCGCAGCAGCCCGCCCGTAAAGCTGTCCACGCCGATGCCGATGCCGGGAGCGCCCTCGAAAGTGAGCGCATTCAGGAAACGCGAGAGGCGCGCGCGCTCGAAAAAGTGCTGTTCCAGCACCACCGACGTGCTGCCGAACGACAGACCGCGTTCTTCGTCGCCATTCCAGAGCAGGACGGCGCCCTCGTTGAAGCCATTTTCCGGGCCGAATTCATCGCCGCCGTAGCCCGCGATCATGGCGCGCGACCCGACCGCGAGTCCGGCGCTGTTGCCGCCCATCGGCACGCCCGACGCGAACTTGTCCGCCAGCGCTTCTTCGAGCGGGGTATTGGCGGTGATCTGCATGGCGTAGACCTGATCGCCGCCCAGGAAATACACGCCTGCCAGGTCGTCCGCGAAATAGTCGAGCGCGGCTTCCTGTTCGGCGGCTTCGCGGGTGTAGATCGGCGGCACGACTACTTCACAGTACAGTGGAGTCTGTTCGGCGCACGCATCTTCCAACTGGCGGCGGCGGCGTTCGCTGTCCTGCGTGTTGATGATCAGGTCGGTCTGGGTCAGGGTGACCGGATCGACCGTGAAGCTCATCGGCATCATCAAAATATAGACGCGGTCGCTCTCCAGGTGTTCGGCATGGTGGATCGCCTGATCGAGAAAGCCGGGGAAGGTGTCGCCGTAGAAACCGCCGATCGGGATATAGACGGTCTCACCATCATCAGCAGCGGCGATCCCGACGCCAAAGGCGCCTAGGACGATCATCAGTAAAGTAATCCATAGCAGCGAGCGCAAACGTGAAAGGGACAAAATGGGACATCCTTTGATCAGTAATGTAAACCCTAGCAGCGAGAGCAAACGTGAAAGAGACAAAATGGGACATCCTTTGGTGACGTACTCCCAAGCCTAAAGGCTTGGGCTTCTCCCATCAGGCAACGCAGCCCCTGCGAGCAGGGGTCTTACCGCGTCTATGGGTCTGGTCGCCGACGCCCCGGCGTTGAGAATGTTGATCGCCGCGTTGTGGTCGCGGTCCAGCGTCAAGCCACAGCTTTGGCACTGAAACACACGCTCGCGCA
>DAOTUN010000089.1:0-76495 GCA_034437395.1 Anaerolineae bacterium
GGCGGGCGGGCTGCCACGCTGACAGTTGAAGTCGGCAGCAGTGGTGTCACCACATACAATCGAGGTGCCTTGATTGAAATTCAAACCGAAGCCGATGGTGAAGATGGTCGGCAGCAGTTGGTTGGTGACCCGTCCAGTCCCTGAGACCGTGAGCGCACCAGGCAAATCTGCCAGCGACACCCAGTCCGCCCAATCACGGGCGTAGTCATCCACATCGTAGAATTCGTAGCAGTTTGGAAAGCTGTCCAGGGTGAGCAGCAGCGGGCTTTGCGCGACGGTGCCACACAGCGTGCGTGTTTCTGGCAGCAGGTCCTGGCAGAAAGGTGGCTTCACATCAATGTTCAGGAGTTCACCAGGAGTGGCTGCTGTGCCATAAGGACACAATCCAAAGGCACCATACGCGCGCGGATCAGGCGGATAACTGCTGAGGGGTGTCGTACCGCCCATCGCATTCAGCGGATTATGGTAGCCTGTGACAGGCATCAGATTGTAGGGTGCCGGTTCGAACGGATCTGTATTCACACGGCGCACGATATTGCTGGCGCCCGCCGCGCCGTCACTCAACAAGACCATGATCCAGACCGCGCCATCCTGACGGGCATAGTTGTACAGAGTCGAGCTGCCGGCAGCCAACGCGCCGCCGATATTCGTGCCCGCGCATGACGCGATCGATTCATAGGCAATGGCTTGAAGCGCTGCGCCACCACTGTACCAACTGGGCACCGAATGAATATCCTCGAGCAATGCACCCGACCGGAAGCTGCCATCGGGATAGGTGTTCGCCAATCGCCACGGTTTACTCAGCGTGGCTTTATCGAAAGGACAGGCGCCGGAAATGGGTGTATTGATGAAATCGCCGATGCGCGTCGTCATCAATTCGCTATACGTGTCAAAAGCATCAGCACCGCTACCCTCGACGATGGTATCCCAGAAGCCATCGCGCCGCCCTGCCCCGTCGGGCGTGTCAGCGTAGGTCGTCGTCTCTGTACGCACGCCAATGGCTTTACGCAGATAGTCGAGGGCGCCATAGCGCAGCAGGGTTCCCAAAGAAGGAAAGCTGCGCTCGCTCTCGAACATCGCTGTCTGGATGTCGTCGTTGGTAGCGTTACGCACGATCGGATCCATGACCGTCGCTCTACGGTCGAAGGTGACGAACGCCACACGATCGCCGCGAATGAAATCGAGACGTGCCAGGAACTGTTCAGCGGCGTTACGCGCATCCTTGAATGGCTGGCAGACAAGATCGCTGAAGTCGAAATTACCTGCCGCGTCGGTCAAGCCGTCGGGGTCGTTGCAGCAGCCGTAATAGTTGTACTGGGGCACAAAACCGCGGAAACTGCGGCCATTGGTGCCGGTCTCGTCAGGGTCGCTTGGGTTGAGCGGGCTATCCAGGAATGTTTCATTGTCTAGATTGGTCGTCTGGGTTACATCCCATTGATTTGCATAACTTCCAGGCACAAGCGGCTCGGCAAAATATTGTGCGTATTCCGTGCGCAGCCAGGCTGGAACATTGGCACCGCTAGTCGACTTTGGAGAGGCGAACACCCGGCACAGTTCGCGCGGCTGGACACGCCCCACCGGAGAGGCACCCACACCGGTGTACTCCTGCCAGCCGCCAGCCCCATTCGGCTCGAATTTGATGATCGAGTCAGTGAGCTGATAGCGCAAATCGATATCGGCGGCACTAGGGAATGGGGTGTCGTAATCGATGGCGCGATTGATCTCGGTCTGATTGTGCAAGAGCAGGTTGTTGGCGGTATCGTAATCCTCCAACCCTGGATTGATGTAGTCGATAGGGTCATCGAATGCGTCATCGAAGTAGGGCGGCAGATAGCGCACGCCCTGCTTGGGCGTGGTCAGGTCCCAGTCGCTGTAGGTGGTCTCGTTCAGCATCGACTCGGACACGTCGAAGATCAGCACCACGTCGATGACCGCTGTCTGCGAGATGGCGGACTCGGTCAGCGTGACACTGTCGTAGCCGAGCAGACGCATGAAAATCGTCGGCGCCTCGATCTGGGCGGTCACGCGCACCAGCTTGAGTTCGTCCTCGGTACACAGCTCCTGATAACGCTTCACGTCGTCCTGATTGGCGCCCGTATTGACGGTGCCGTTGACATTGAACAGATTGGTACCGACACGATCCTGCGGATCGAGCGTGGTCGGATCGCGCACGACATTCTGCGCGCGGCAGGTCTCGACCAGGACGTTGGTCGGGTTCAGCCCATACAGCTCGATGAACTGGCGCGCCGCCAGATTGAGGTTGGCGACACTCTCCGCCTCGCCCTGCGCGATACCGTCGAGGGGTGTCTCGTCGATGATGCGGCGCATCTGTCCGGCGGCTGCCACCGAGGCAGCATCCACCGCGCGGCGCATGGTGCTGTAACGGATAAACAGCAGCGACACGTCGGTGACGATGCCGACGAATCCCAACAGCGCGACGAAGCCGATCGCCAGTACGACGAGTGCCTGCCCCGATTGGGCACGGCGTCCTGGTCGCACGGCGCGGCGCATGGCTTTGAGAAAAGAGGTCAACAGGTGTGGGATCATGTCTTTGTCCACTCGATCCGTGTAACCGAACTAACCGGGAAATACAATGAACGGCTCGACTGCGGGCAGTGGGAATGCCGCCCACACATACACGACCATCTTGCCCTCGGCATTGCCGACAGCGGTGAAGACCGGAGACAAGACGGGGATTTGCAGCAGCATCTCGTGTTCCCAATACATCTCGACCAGGGCGATACCCTGTCCTGGCATCTTTTCGCGCGCCTCTGGATCGGCTGTGTCGATGGTATAAGATGGTAGATTCATCAGGCGCTCGATGTCGCTTATCAACCATTCCGAGCCGATACAGAGTGAATTCGGAATTTTGTGATTGCCGAACAGCGAAAAGCCAACCTGCTTTTCGGCGGCACCGACTGTAGCGGCAGGAGCATCGAATCCCTCCAGCTCCTCAAAGTCGCGGTCGCCGTCGATTGGGGATGGTTCCGCGCCATTGTCACGGATGCCATCATCATTGATATCGAATGGGTCGCGCAGCTCACGCGGGCTGACCGCGTAGGTCGGACCGGGACCAACAACATCGCATTCGTTGGCTTCCGTCGGATAGCGCCCTGCTACCACCATCTGCGGGGTATCGGCGCTCACAGGGCGGATCGCGGCGGGCAGCCACAGTGGCTCGATGCTGGCATCGACCATCTCGACCGAGAAACCCGACACGATAATGTCATCGACACCATTGTCGGCATCCAGCGCGAGCGGCTCCAGCGAGATGATCATGGTGCAGATCACCTCGTTGTAGAACAGGCGCGCGACAAAGCTGGGATTGCACGCGCCCGTCGTCGCGCTGGCTGCCTCCCAGCGGTGGCGCTGACGAGTGACATCGCTCTCACCCGCAATGACATAGGGCATCCGATAAGCGATCTCGTCGGCGTCGGCGAGCAGACTGTGCGGCACGTAGGTGAATTCGTTCAGCCAGTCGGCGGCATTGGGCGCCTGCTGATCGACCAGCACGGTCGCACGCCGGGCGCCGGAGCGCGTCACGTCCAACAGCGAGAGGTAATTGTTGGCGAACCATCCGATCTCGACTAACCCTGCCAGCAAGATGATCAGGAGCGGCGTGACCATCGCCAGCTCAACCATGCTCTGCCCTGCCTGGCGCTTGCCGTAGACCGCCGGAGTACCGTCGAGTATGTGCAGGAGTTTTTTCAAGATTGTCCGCATCGTTCACGCACTCGTCTACCCATGACAAAGCGAGAAGTCCGAGAACTTCTCTTGTGTGGATCATACCACAGGGGTCATGACGCGAACGTCGGGCTTGTGTGCAGAAGTTGATAGAGATTTGTGCTGAAACAGGGGTGGGTGTTAGCTGGCGTCGTCGATCAGTACGCGCGCCTTGACGACATAGCCTCGCCCATGCCGGGACTGGAGGATCAGCGGACGTTCGGGGTCTTCTTCAATTTTACGACGCAGGTTGTGAATATGATTGCGTACCAGCGCGGCATCGCCGACCCCTTTGGGATACTGCCACACCCCGGCGAGCAGATCCTCGGTCGAGTGCAGTTTGTGCGGGGCGCTGCACATATATTTGAGCAGGTCGAATTCGACGCGGGTCAGCCCGATTTCACGGTCTTCCACGAACAAACGGTATTGTGTCGGCAGGATGCGGACGACTGGCATATTCTCTTCTCCATACAATGCCGATCGGCGAATGTGCGCCCGCACACGCGCGATCAGTTCACGGGGCACAAAGGGTTTGCGAATGAAGTCATCGCCGCCGGAATTGAGCGCATCGACGACATTGTTCGACGAGGTGTTGCCAGTCAGGAAAATGATTGGGGTATTGGCGGTGTGCGGCTGTACGCGCAGACGGCGACAGAGCGCGATCCCATCCATTTCCGGCATCATGGCATCGATCACGAACAGATCAGGCGACTCTTCCGCCGTGCTGGACAGTGCTTCCATGCCCGAATTCGCCCGTCTGACGGTGAACCCTTCGCGGCGCAGCACCAGCTCCACCATGTCGAGCATCTGCACATCATCGTCAACGATCATGATACTGTACATCAAGGGCGGCTCCGGTGTCGGCTTTTGACTCGTAGTATAACGACAAGTGCGACTGCAAGGCATTGTACGGATATGAATTATTCGTGAAATTGGCGCGTCGGATCAGGTGGCGATCATGTAGCCGACACCATGAATGGTGCGGATATACTTGTGTTCGGTATGATGCTCCAGTTTTGCACGCAGGTTGCGCACATGGGCACGCACCAGATCGGGATCGCCCGTGTTGGGCGGGTATTCCCAGACCGCTTGCAGCAGATGCGATGGCGACAGCGCCTGATTCGGGTGTTCCATCAGGTAACGCAGCAGCCGATGCTCGGTCGAGGTCAGTTGTACGAGCGTATCCTCGATATAGACCCGGTAGGTATCGGAGTCGAGGCGCAGCCCTTCCAGCTCCAGGATGGTATCGGTGCGCCGTTCGCGCTGTCCGCGGCGCAGGACCGCGCTGATGCGCGCGCGCAATTCGGGCAGTTCAAACGGCTTGACAATATAGTCATCAGCCCCCGCCTCCAGCCCGGTCACGATGTCCTCGGTGCTGCCGCGCGCGGTCAGAAACAGGATCGGCAGCGTGGTGTAGCGCGTGTCACGGCGCAGCCGCCGACACAACGTCACGCCGTCCATCTCCGGCATAATTACATCGAGGATCATCAGATCGGGCAGCGTGCGATATAAGACATCCAGCGCTTTGGCGGCGGAGCTCGCCAACAACACCTCGTGCTGTTCGTGACGCAGCACACGCCCCAGCGTCTCCAGCACTTCGTTATCGTCATCCACTGCCAGTATGTGTGCCATCGATAATCCTTTTTTTTGCGTGACGCCCAGATCGACCTGCCCAACCAACCTTATATGGGGAGCTGCACCACGAATGCTGCACCACTGTCGTCACTGTTGACGATCAGATCACCGCCGACACGCGCGATCACCTGGCGACAGATATACAATCCCAGCCCCGTTCCTTCTCCATCCGGCTTGGTGGTGAAAAAAGGCTCGAAAATATGCGCTCGGATCGCGTCTGGAATACCGGGCCCGTTATCGCGTATCGTTACATCGATGTACGCTGAATCGGGGGTGTGTTGGATGATTACATCGACGCGCGAACCCGCCCGTCCAACCAGGATATCGTGCGCGTTGAGCAGCAGGTTCAGCCACACATCGTCGAGAGCGCCAGGTGGCGCCATGACGAGTGGTATCGGCTCGGATGGCACGACCACCGTGAGCCGGATAGCCGCGCGCTCGAAATACGGAAAAATCAAGGCGATCGTCTCTTGTATCGAGTGTATCACATCGACCGGGACAGGCGGCGCATTCTCGGAGCCAGGACGCGCGCTCGACAACAAACGCCGCACCACCCCTGAAGCCCGCTTGCCAGCCCGCAGGATCGCGCTCAAAGATTCATGAGTGTGCGACCCTGCGGCTGCCCCGTCCAGCAGCAGCTCGGTGTCGAGGACGATGGTCGTGAGCGGATTGTTGATCTGGTGCGCGACCGCCGCCGCCAGCTCGCCCATCGCGGACAGGCGCGCCGACTGCACCAGCTTTTCCTGGGCGGCGCGCAGCTCACGCAGGCTGTCTTCCAGATCGACCACCAGGTGGGCGTTGTCCATCGCCGTGCCTGCCTGTCCCAGCAGCGCGCGTGCCAGATCGATCTCACGCTTGAGAAAGGTGCGTGGACGCAGCGTATCGATCAGGATCGCCAAACCCTGAATCTGTCCACGCACCTTGATCGGCAGCGCCAGCACTGCACACCCCCCCCACCGATCGAGCAGCGCGTCGGCGATCTCGGCACGGGTCGTATCTTCGATCGATACATTGAAGGTGTAATCCCCGGTAAATGGGATCGGCTGGTCGTGGTGAGCGGCAGCGTTCGCGCCAATCCAGGCCATGCCGCCATAGCTATAACGCACTTTGAGCGAGCGCGCATCTGGGGAGATCACCGCAAATTCGATACTGTCGGCATCCAATACCGCGCGCAGATCGCCCAACGTCTGAAACGCAGTCGAGGTGGTACGGTCGCTGGTGCCGCCGATCAGGATTTGCGCGTTGTCGCTGAGTGCCCGCTGCGCCCGCTGCAGGCGTGAACGCGGCAGGTCGGCTTTTATCGCGCCTACCTGATAGGCGATCAAGGCGCCAAACAGCGTATCGCCGTGCAGCACGGGCAGCAGCAGGGCGCGCTGGGCGCCCGCGCGCCTAAGCAGACTCACCGCGTCCGACGTTGTGGTATCCACATTGAAACTGCCCATCCTGACCATTGCCTCACTCAGGTATTCGCTGAGAGGGATAAGCTCTTCGGTGCCTCCACGCCAGCGGGCTTGTTTGAAAGTGGCACGCAGGGCCAGCGTGGGATCATCCTCAGCCACGATATCGTACAGGCTGGCGATATGCACATTCAGGACGCGCGCCAGACTCTCGCAGATTGCCACCATCGTTTTATCGAAAGACAGCGAGGCATTCACCGCCTGACTGGCATCGACCAGCAGCTTGAGTTCTTGACCACGCCGCAAGCTCTCACCATGTGTGCGCGCATTATTGATGGCGATCGCGGCATACGACGCCAGATTCAGCAGCAGCTCCCGATGACGCTCGGTGAAGGCATCCCGTTTTTGACGATTATTGACGCCCAGTACGCCGAGCGGAATGTCGTTCAGGACGATTGGCACGTAGAGCAGCGCGTTGACGAAATATTCCGTCTTAATTTTTTGCGGACCTTGCGCGCTGACCAGGACTGATTGCCCGCTGGTGAAGACGGTGCCTGCGAGTGTGTCCTGGGTGCGGATGCGGAAATTTTCTGCCACCTGAGCGTCCATGCCCACTCTGGCACGCAGATACAGCTCCTCGGAATGTTCGTCGGGCAGCAGGATCATGCCCTCTTCGGCATTGGTCAGGCGACGCGCGGCTTCGACCACGCGATTGAGGACTTCGCTCAGGTCGAGGACCTCGGTCAGCGATCGACTGAGTGAGAACAACGTTTTGATCTGATCGTCGCGCCAGTAAATCGAGGTGGGCAGCTCATCATCCGGCGGCGGCTGGGCGCGCGCCAGCACGAGCTCGCTGTTTCCGTTGGCGCCTTCGAGTGGCTCGATCTTCGGAATCCGCAGCGCCCGCATCAGGGTGGTACGCAGCGTCACCTCATCCAATGCGTTCAGTTGAATCTCGGCGCTGTGTGCGAACTGGCGATCGCCATTGGCATAGACCACGATCGGCGGGCGCGGATAGATTTTTTGCAGCACGCTGATACTCGGCTCGCTGCTCTCGCGCTGCGTCAGCCGGGAATCGACGATCGCCAGCGCAAAGGTGTCGTTGCGCAGGTGGTATACGGCGTCGTTGTGCGAATAGGCAGGATACACGGAAAAGCCGCGCCCATTGAGACCGCTGCTGATCTGTTCTATGAAGTCGAGATCACCACTTGCGACCAGCAATCGACGCAGCTCCACACCCGTCCTTATCCTCTCAACTCACTTCATGATCCATAAAACACCGCGTTAGCGGCGGCTCAAACGATCGATCCGACCAGCGAGTTCGTCGTCGGGTGCTGGTTCGTCCGACTTTGTGGGCTGCATTTGATTCAAACGATCGATGGTATGCTGCATCTCGTCCAGCACCGGTTCAAGACTTGGCGTCGAGCGCATATCAGGCTGAGATTGAGGCTGTGCTTTCGGACGCGGCGACGCTTCACGCACGACCGATTTTGGTCGCACCAGGGTGCGCAGTCGCGCCCGCATCAAAACAGTGAGTTTCTTAAACAAGTCGTCCATGAGCGCAAGTATACAATTTTTATATCTTGCGCGCAGCATCGATCATTTACGGTGGCAGCAGCCGACAACCGTCACCAAAATCGAGCGCATAAATGCTCATATTGCTGCCTCCAGCACGGCGGGCGGTCTCTTTACCGCTGGTGTAGACCAGACACAGGCGCGCATCGGAGCGATCGCCGCCTGGCACCTGATCCTCAAGTCCCATCAGATAACGAGCGCCGCTCGTCTCGATCAGACGCCACAATCCGTCTGGGTCGCCGACAAACGGCACGACTTCCGGGCTGATCAGACCCGCGACATCCAGCAGCGGACGCGGGGCAAAATACCCGACCGCGCCAATATCGTGGATCGCCAGCAGGTCTGTGGGCGGCACATGATCGCGCAGCCAGAGAGCGGCTGCGACCATCTCCTCCTCGATGATCTGGACATCCTGGCGATAGGCATTCAAGCCGAGTCCAAAGGCGAACAGCGTGAATACGGCGGCGGCGGTCAGCGCCAGCGTGCGCGTCAGCACGCGCGTAATCAGCCAATGGCGCCCTATCCGCACCAGACCGATCGTCCCGATCGTTCCGAACAGGATGATCACAGGAAGCGCCGGGATCACGTAGCGCCCGTGCTGAAAATTGAGCGGCAGCACTGCGGCATAGACCACGATCAGCGCCGCCGACCACGCGATACTCAGGAAGATCAGCAGCGCGCCACGTCTGCGCAGCGACAAAACGACGTAGGACAGCAGACCGGGCAGCAGCAGCAATTGCCCGCCCGCGATCAACGGCTCCAGCATCAGACCGACGCGATATAAGTAAGGCGTGGCGAACAACGGTGCGGCATAGGCTCGCTTGGCGGCGGCAGTGTCTGGCAGCAGCCCACCGGTCAATTGTAGATTTAACACGACGTAGGGAGTCAGCGTCAGCGCAAAGACGAGCAGCGCCGTGCTGCCGTAGATCACCAATCCCATCCATGACCGACCGGGACGCGCCGGGATCAAGCCGATGCCGAGCAGCGCAATCAGAACGACGCCCTCCGCGCGTGTCAGCACGGTCAGCGCGCCAATGAGACCAAAGACTGCACCGCGCAGCGCGACCGCACGCAGTGTTTCTGATGTTGGCGGAAACAGTTCGCGCCATGCCCAGGCGATCGCCAGCAGTGTAAACAGGTTGAACAGCACGGTCTCCATGCCCGACACCGCGCTCCAGATCAGGTGCCACGACGTGATCAGCGCCAGCCCGACCAGATAATGCGAAATCTTCGACCCTGGCAGCAGTCGTCTCGACAGGCGCGCGCCGATGATACCAGTCAGCGCCAGCGCCACGATGCCGACGCCGTGCGTCCAGACGCGGAAAGGCACGTTCAGCCAGTAGCCGATCGTCAACACGACGGTATAAAGCGGCGATGTCGATGCGGCGCTCAATTCGCCTGGCACGAATGACCATTGTCCGTACTGCGCCAGATTGCGCGCATAGGTCTGGTGAATCCAACTGTCATCCAGCGGAAAATCGCCGGGCGATGTCGCCAGATAGACCAGGCACAGTGCGATCGCCGCCGCTGCTATGACGAGATCATCGATCCAGGACCAGGGGTTAGCGGTCGGCGCGGATGGCATATAATCTCGCTTCTTCGCTGTCGAGTGCGATCGGGATCAGAAAATCAGGCGGAGCATCGAATAGTGAATGCAGACCAGCCGGCACTGCCGCGCGATCGGTCTTGAGCAGCAGATAATCGATCAGGTATGCTTCCGCGACGGCGCGCAGCATGTCCGGATCGCCATTGGGCAGAGTCGCGCCGCCAAAACCGTCCTTACCGCCGAGGCTGCTGAAATAATACAGTGCGGGTGGATCGTCGAACAGCACCCGCGCACCATCAGGCAGCGCGTCGCGCACGGCGGCGTACAACGGTGGAGGGTTTGTCACTACATCGACCCGTCCCGCGCGCGCATAGCTAAACGCCAGCAGCGCGATCAGTGCCAGCGCCGCACCGCTGAACACCCGCTTCGCGCCGATCGGACGCCAGCGCCGCCGCAGCCGCGCCACCGCATCGACGGCAGCGTCGATCCCGACAACCGCGAGCGCGCTCAGACACGGGATCAGCGCCGCCGCCGAATGAAACAGCCCACCCCGATAGCCGGGGAACGGAAAGACGAACGTCATGGCGATGTGCATCAGCAGCGCGTACAACCAAAAGGGGTGCAAAAAGTGATCACGTCGCAGCCGCCAGCCTGCATAGAGCATGAATGGTAGCAGCACGACCATACCCTCGACCGCGACCACCGTCCCGATGTTGGTGACCAGCGCGTCACGGCGCGACTCCAGCGCGCGCCCGATCCCGTCCGTGAACAGAGTCGATGCCGTCGAGTCGGGCGGAAAGTTGAACAGATCGTTGTATTCGTCGAACCAGATCGCCTGCGCCCCACCCAGTGGCAGCGGCGCGCCGAGCGCATCCAGATTGCGCGCGAAAAACGGTGACATGACGACCACATATCCCACCGTGACCCATACGCCATAGGTCAGTCGGCGCGCGAGCGAGACCCGGCATAGCAGCGCGAACAATCCCGCCACGCCCAGCAGCAGCAGCCCATCGGCGCGCGTCAGGTGCCCCAGGGCGGCGAACCCACCCGCAGCAGCCCACCGCCAGGCGCGCGGACGTTCGACGGCAGCGCCGATCATGACCAGACAGGCAGCGCCGAAAAACGCATAGGGCGCGAAGGTGTCGGTCGCGCCCCAGAAGCGCACAAAAAAAGGCGACAGCAGCGTCAGCAGTCCGGCGATCCAGGCGTGACGCACCGTGCCACCCAATTTGCGACCGAGATGATAGCCGATCAGCCCGGCGCCCCACACGCACAGCGCCAGCGGCACCTGTGCCGCCCGATAGTCGCCCGGCGCATCGAGCAGAATCATCGAAACGCCGGAAAGAAACGAGGTCATCGGCATCCAGTACAGATGCGACGGCATCGGCAGCGAGTCGGCGGCACCGATATAAGTCCAGACGTAGGCGTCGGTCAAGCCCTGCCCCGACGCCATGCGGGCCGCCGCGTTGAAATGATAGTAGGCGTCGGTGAACGAGGGGGCGCCGACGATCCCGAACACCAGTGCAGCCGCGATCGCCGCCGCGACGACGGCGAACACCAGATCAGAGCGTTTCATCGGATGGCTTCAACGGGGCGACTGCAACGACCATTTCCGCAGACGATCGCACCTGACGCAGATCGAGATAGAGTGCAACGCAAAAGCCGATCAGCAGCGCGGTACGCACACCGATCAACACGGCGAAAGGTGTCACCAATGCTCCAGTGATCTCGCCACCCGCATCACCGGTGCGAATGAACAGGAATGGATATTCGATGAAGACTGCCCCGGTGAGCAGCACAATCCCCAATATGCCGGTGCGCGTTGGAAAGCACAGCAGCAGCAGCGGCGCGATCTGCGCCAGCCACTGCGGACTCCACCCCTGCGCCTGTAAAAAAAACAGCAGCAGCGCCAGCGTCATGAACGCCACCAGACCCCGATCGTCGCGCCGTCGCGCGGTGAGAAAGACCACCAGACCGATCGCCAGTGCCATACCCAGGCGGACGACGCCGGGCACGACCGGTGGATTACCCTCCAGTCGCGTCGCATTTTTGGCGTCGAGTCGATCGATCACCGGACCAAAATTCCCGGTGCGATAGTTGCCATCCAGCAGCGCCCAGACAGTCTGGTAGGATGCTTTGTTGAATTGAGCGGTCAGCGATGCCAGCGTATTGGCGGGATAGCGGCTGTAGAGCAGCAGATACACCAGTGCGAATCCACCTAACACGATCGCGCTGTAGCGCAGCGCTTTACCGACTGGACGAAACCGCCAGACCACCCCGACCAACAGCGCGGGCGTGAATTTAGCCAGCGTGCCGATCAGCGCCACCACCGCCGATCGCATGTCGCGCTTGTCGATCAGCGCCGCCAGCCCCCACAGCAGGAAAAATGCCACCATCGGCTCGAAATTCCACCAGATAAAAATTGCAGGCGCCAGCAGCAGCGCGTACACCCACGACAGCACCGCGCCGACGCCGACGCCGTGCAGGGCTGTCCCGATCCGCCGCAGCAGCAGCAGATTACCGATGTCGAATGCCAGCATCAACACGCCGAATGCCATCGCAAAAGTGGTGTAATCACGTCCGAATGCCTGAAACATCGCCACGTTCAGGAAAGATGGGATTGGCGGAAACTCGCTCCACCAACTGCGAAAGGGCAGCAGTCCGTCGTCGGAGAGCGCGCCCAGTTGAAAGTAAGTGAAGTAATCCCCGCCCGCGCTCATACCGCGCTCGATGCCCGACTGAAAGAACGGAATATAGACCACCACCATCAGCAGTCGAAAGGCGATGAACAGGATCAGCAGCAGGCGCCGATCGAGGATCAGATTGACGGCGCGATAACCCAGGTCACTTTTGCTGATAGGTGTCAACGTCACTGTCCTTCTGTGCGTGTGAATACCACTGCGAGGTCGTCACTGTAATCCAGAGTCCAGCCAGGTTCATCACGCAGCCGGCGCGCCAAGCCGCTCTGCGTTTCGATCAGGACAGTGCCGATCGCATACTCATCCAGTGTCTCACGCCATCCATCGCCACCGATCGCGGTCGTCAGGTAGCGCGTCAGCAGCGTGTCGCCGTACAAGTCGGTGCGCCCGTCTACAAAAACGGGTTCATCGCGCAGCGCGTAGATCAGATAGCCGCCCCAGTTGTAACTGTTGAAAAGCGCGCCGGGCGCCCCTTCTCGTTTAAGATATGCGACCGCCTCGACGGGCAGCGCCGCCGTCATCGCCTGATCGACGATGCGCGGCAGCACGACCGAGATCGTCTTGATCACGGTCGCAAACAACACCACTAGCAGTAGGATCACGTTCACGACGACCATACGCGGTTTGACGCGGCGGATGGTTTGCAGCACCCAACCACGCTCGCGCAGGAAGTCGTCCACAAAAAATGTCAGAATTGGGGTGGCTGGCACGGCAAAGACGGCGATATTGCGTCCCGCCAGCAGACCCATAAAGGCGGTGCCGCCGATCAGGAAAAATTCTGTCCAGTCCAGGCGCCGACGGCTGATCCCGGAAGCCGCGAACACACCGAGCAGCAGCGCGATAAAGGGCCAGGTTTCGCGTCCCTGAAAGTTGGGCGAATTCCACTCCTGGATGAAATTACGCAGCGCGCCGATGCCCACCGTCTGAAAGGGCACCGCCAATATCTGCAGCCCAACCGGGTTGATCAACAATGCCGCGACCGAGACGACGCCGACGAGCGCCATTTTGCCGATCCCGCGCCAGCCCGTCCCCGCTTTGCTCGGATTGAACAGCCGATTGAGCGTCTCACCGACGACCAGTGCGCCCAGAAAGATGAAGCCGATCGCAAACCCGGCGTGCAGATTACCCCACAGCGCCATCAAGGGCGGATAGAGCCACAGCCGATCGGTCGCGCGATATTTATATAAGAACAGCAGATACAGACTGACGGCGCTCAAAAAGAACGACAGCATCTGCGGGCGCGGCGACCAGAACACCGCCGCCGTCGCCGCGCCCAGGATGATCGCAAAGGCGCGCACATAGGTATTGCCCGCGCACATGGCGTAGATCACGCCCATGCCCGCCGTCGCCAAGCCCGCCATGTAGATCACCAGCCCGGTCATACCGCCGATCTGCCAGGCGGTATTGAGGATGATCTGCGCCCCCCAACTGTGATTGACCCAGGGCGCACCGTAGAGTGTGTGCGAAAACGTATCAGCTCTGATAAAGCCATCGGTCACGATCGTCTCACCGCTGCGCAGATGCCACCAGGTATCGGTATCGACGGGCACGCGCGCCGCCAATGCGAATACCAGCAGCAGCAGAATCAGCAGAGTCGTCCGTTCGATCGTCAGTCTGCGCAGCATAGCATCCTCATCTGGAACCCGCTAAACTCCGCTCAACGAGATGATTTTACGCACGGTGCGCAGCATGATGTTCACATCCAGCAGCAGCGATTGATGGCGCAGATAATACAGATCGTATTGCAGCTTGGTGATGGCGTCGTCGTCGGTGCTGCCATAATCGTACCGTACCTGTGCCCATCCCGTCAGACCCGGACGCGCGATCAGGCGGGTGCGGTAAAACGGGATTTTTTGCGTCAGCCGCTCGACATGCTCCGGGCGCTCCGGGCGCGGTCCCACGATGCTCATATCCCCGCGCAGCACGTTGACCAACTGCGGCACCTCGTCGAGACGACTCTTGCGCATCAGCCGTCCAAACCGGGTGACACGCGCGTCGCCCTGTCTGCTGAACACCGCCCCAGTCGCCGCTTCCGCATTGGGGATCATCGATCGCAGTTTGTAGAGTTTGAATGAGCGTCCATTGCGTCCCACCCGTTCCTGCACGTAGAAGATACGCCCCGGCGAGTCGATCCACAGGATTGCCGCCACCAGCGGGATGATCGCGGTAAAGATCGCCAGCCCGATCAACGCCAGCAGCACATCGATCGCCCGTTTCAGCGGCGGAAACGGGTCGAATACGCCGTCGGTGTTCTTGATGGTCAGGAAGACGACCGCCCAGTCGTCGCTGATGTCGTGGATCGGCACACGCCCGGTGATGCGTTCGTACTCCAGCGCCATCGGCACCAGCATGATCCCGGCTTCATAGGCGTCCATGACGCCTTGAAAGGTCTCGACATCCAGACGCGACGATTCGGTGATGATAATTTGCGTGATGCGGTCACGCGAGACGAAGTTCATCAGATCGGCACCCGTACCGATGACAGGCACATCGCCGACGATGCTGCCCACCTGACCGCTCTCGCCGATGATTCCGCGTACATCGTATTCCCCCTGTGCTTCAGCCGCGATCGCCTCCAGCATCGACCCGGCGGACAGCCCCGCGCCGATGATCAGGGTGTGCCGCCGCTCGCTCACCCATCCCAGCAGAAACGGACGGGTCAGCCGCCACAAACCGATCAGTATCAGCGATGCCATGCCGTAGTACAGGATGAACAGGCGTGGCAGCGCGCCGACCGGCGACAGGAAAAAGACGATCACGTATACGACCCAGGTTTGCGCGGTGATCAACAGCAGCCGTTGCAGCGTTTTCATGCGGCTGGCGGCGATCTTCAGCTCAAAAAAGTCGTTCGCGCTCGCCAGCAGCAGCCACAGGATCGCCAGCACGACGAACCAGCCGCTTTCTGATAACACGAAGCCAACCGTGAAAGGATCGCCTGATACCCATGTCCACATACGCAGCGCGATCACCACCGACAAGAATACGGCAGCCAGATCGCCCAATGCCAGCAGCAGCCGCCGTTCCGAGATCGGGAGCTGTGGGCGTCGGCGGGGCAGTGGCGAAAAGAACATCAGCCCGTCTCTCCTGCCGACACGCGGCGCGTCAGGCGAGCGAGCAGCAGCAGCCCGATCAGCGCGATCGTGCTGATGAACGCGCCGGGGATCGCCCATGACGGCGCGTAGCGCATTTCCACGATGCTGACGCCAGACGGCACCTGCACGGCGCGAAATGCCCGATTCGCGGTGTAGATCGATGCGGGTTCGGCATTCACGGTCGCCGTCCAGCCGGGATACCAGCTATCCGCCAGCACCAGCCACGAGTCGCGCTCGGCGCGCACCTCGATATCGAGCGCGTTTTCACTGTCGTGGATGATCATCGCGGCGCTGCCAGAGGCGGCGGTCGGCGCCGGACAGCCCGCATCGCCCGCCAGATGCACCTGGACGGCAGGATTCCAGGTCGGATCGAGCAGCGCGGCGCGTAACGCGGCATCGTCCTCGTGCCAGCACGCCGACTCGACCAGCCACGCGCGGGGTTGCGCGGTCAGCAGCGCCAATCCGGTCGCCGTAATCTCGCCGCTCACGCCTGCCCCGATCAGCAGCGCGCTGTCAGAGTCGCTGGTTTGCAACAAGCGCAGATAGTCGAGGTGTCTGCCCGATTGCAGCGGATCGAAGTTGTTCAGCAGTGCGATACGATCGAGGACATTCAGATTAGGCAGAAACGCGGTGCGATACTCCCCGATCCGTGACAATGCGACGCGGTAATCGTTGAAACGCAGCAGATCGTCGAAGCGCGCGTTTTCGGCAGTCTGGTCGAAATAGCTGCGTCCGGCAGCGTCGATCGGCAGAGGATCGTAAAAACTGGCGGGTACGGTCGGATTCAGTCCCCACGATGCGATCACCAGATCGACGGCGATCACCACCACGACCGCGCCCTCCCACAGCGGGCGACGGCGCGATTCCGGCGGGGGTTGTGTCAGTGTCAGCAGACAGGCAGCGATCGCGGTTGTTCCCACCCACACGACCGCCCACGCCAGCAGCGCCACCGCCGACGCGGTGATCGTCAGCAGTGCCAGCGCACCCAGAGACAGGGCGACGGCTGTCCCCGCCGCTACCAGCGCGCGCCGCGTCCAACGTCGGGTGCGCACGTCGCGCCCCCACGCGCCGACACCAAATCCGGCGAGGATGCTCAAGCCTGTCACCGTCCACAGGTGCCAGCGCACGGGCGCCTGAAAGAGATCGAAGGTCGGCACCTGGTCGAACAGGAACAGAAAGATCGGGCTGTGATAGCCGAGCGCCATGATAAACCCGACGACGACGACCCCGCCCCAGAATGACACCCATCCGCGCGACGCCCGACCGCGCCCTGCCGCGATCAGCGCGCCAATCGCCGACACCAGCGGGATCAAGCCGATATAGATCGCATCCTCAAAGTAGGCGCCGCCGGTGATGTAGCTGCCGTTGGCGGGGGTGCCGAATACGTGCGGCGCGATCACATTCAGCGTCCGCGCGGGAGCATAGCTGAAGTTGAGCGCGAAATCCCGATCCACGCCATCGGATCGCGCCGACTCGCGCAGCAGTTCCGCCGTCGCCACGAGCTGCACCGCCGCCACCCCGCCACCCAACAGCACCGTCCCGCCGATCACCAACAGCGCCAGCGATCGCCGCCCCGTGCGCATGATCCAGGTGAAGACCGTAAAGCAGCCCGCCAGCAGCAGTGTATACCACGCCGTCTGCGCATGACCTGCCAGCAGCAGCAGCGCCACGATCGCCGCACACGCGGCGGCGCGGCGCGGGGTAATCTCGTCCATCAGGCGCCAGATCGCCCACAGCAGCCAGGGCAGCCAGGCGGCAGCCTGAATAATCGGAAAAGTGCCAAGTCGTCCGACCAGATAGCCGCCGAGCGCAAACGCGATCGCGCTCACGATTCGACCGAACGGCGCCATGCCGATCGCTGCCCCCAAACGTGCCATCCCCACCGCCGCGATCGCCAGATGCGCCACTGCGGTCAGGCTCATTGTCGGCGCGACCGGGAAGATCAGCGTCAGCCAACTGAACGGATACAGCAGCGATGACTGGTAATTGGCAAACAGCGGCGCGCCCGCCCCGTTGAGCGTGTTCCACAGGGGAAGGCTGCCTGATCGCAGCATTTCGACCGCTTCGGTGCGCCAGGGGATGAATTGCAGCGATGGCAGCCCCCAGAAGAGCGCGTCACCGAGCAGCACGCGGTGAAACAGCAGCGCCAGCGCCGCGAAAAAGATGAACCACAGTGTTGGACGGCGCATGATCAGCGTTGGGCGTCTTTCGTGCGGGCACGATGTGCAGTCAATATGAGCATGATTATACCCAGACCAACGAATGACGCCCCACCGATCAGCGCAGCAAAGGCTGTGAGCCCATTAAAAATATCGGTTTGTAAGCCACTGTGACTCGGAAAGTCACGATAGAGAAGCCTATCTCCCGTGTTGTCTTCGACGGGCAGCACAGGCGCGCGGTTTTCATAAAGATAGAAGGCATCGATCCGATCGACCAGCGCTAGATCGGGAACATCCAAACGATACGCCGACACGACATGGGTCACGCCCCACTCGCCCAACAGCGCTGGATCAGGGCGCGCGTCGCGGTTCGCCGTCTCGACCGCATCCCCGACTATGCCGATCAGCGGCGGCTGCACCACGCTGTAGCCGTCGAACGTGATGCCACCTGCGCGCTGGATCGCCTTGGATACCGCCGCGATCTGAAACGGATCGACTCCGCCGAACAGACGCAGATCGTAGATCGCGGCGGTCTGCGTTTCCAGCGAGTAGGTAGGGGAATAGATGCGTCCGGGGTTGAGCGCAGACAATGTTTCACCCAGCTCGACTTGCGCCGGCTTCATCCATTGTGATTCACCGCGCCACTCCACCCAATGCCGCGCGAACAGCACCAGATCGACCGCGACCAGCAGGATTGCGGCGCTCCTCAACATGCGACTGTCGAGCCGTCCAGCGCGATAAACGGTGACGACGATCAGCAGCACTCCCCCCGTCAGCAGTCCGACCACCGCCCCCACTGCCAGGAAACCGCCGATTAGCACACTCGCGCCTCCCGCGATCAACCCCGCGGCGCCGATGAGCGCTATCAGATTGCCGCGTCCGCGCCGCGCGTCGGTCAGCAGCGCGTCCAAACCATGCCCTGCCAGCAGCGGCAGCAGCAGTGCGGCGATCAGCCAGGCACGCGCCGGGACGCGAAACCACAGCAGCGCCGGAATCGCCTCGACCAGCAGAATCCACAACCCGCCCGCCTCACCCAACGCATACAGACCTGCAAAAGCGATCGCACTTATCCACAGCGCGTGGCGACGCGGCGCCCGAAAGACGGCGATCAGCACCAGCAGCACTACTGGCACACCGACATACGCCAGCGTTTCCAGGTTGCCCGTCGTCGGCGCGAACAGCACGCCGATAAGCTGCCCTGGCTGCATGGCGAACAGGGCGGCATCGGCGCGCGTGAGCGCCGCGCGCGTGAGATAAGGTGTCCACAATGTGAGCGGCACCGTCAATACCAGGGTGAGCAAACCGATCAGCAGCGCGGCGCACATCACGCGCACCAGCGCCACCACCCGTTCGTGCTGTCCACGCAACAGCGCTGCTCCGTAGGCACCCGCTAAAGCGAACGCGAACAGACTGACGCGCACATCCGCCAGCACGATCACAGCGGCGATCAGCCCCGCACGTATCGTGCGCGTCGCGCCCCACCCCTGCCCGCTCACCAGATCGCGCACGCCCCACATCAGCCAGGGGAACCACGCCAGCGCGTACAATACGTCCAGATGTCCGCCGCCTGTGTGCGCCATCACGCGCGGACTGAGCGTAAACGCCAGCGCAGCCAGCCCCGCCGCCGCGCGGCTCAATCCCAGGGCGCGCGCCCATGTCCACATGCCCGCGCATGCGATGCCGATGTGCGCCATGATCATCAGGTTGAGGTGCGCCAGCGGTTCGAGCAGCGCGGCGACCCACTGCGGCGGATAGGCGGTCTTGTTGAGAGGGTTGGCGGCGAACGGCTGCCCGGCGAAAAAGGTCTCGCGCCAGATTGGGAATTCGCCCGCACGCAGCGAGCGGTGAAAATACAGTGCTGCCGGATAGTGCGATGTCACTGCATCGGAATAGCGCGCGCCCGGCGTAAATGGCAGCCCATCGAGCCGAAAGCCGATGCTCCAGGCTGTCAGCAGGATAGCGCTCATAACCATAACCCCTGTAATGACGCCGGCGCGCGATCGAATCACGGCGCAGTTGGCAGGATGGGGGTGTAAATCGTCACATCATCGATCACGGCGGCGACCCGCATGGTGTCGATGCAGGCGGTGGTGCCGATCGCGCGTTCCTGCGGTCCGACGATGACATATTTGATGTTGAACGGCGCGATCAAGGCACTGCACTCGGCGGTTCCGGCGTACCAGGCGCGTACCGATGCCTCTTTTTCGACGGCGTTCAGCGTCTCATAGGGATGCCCTGCCACCACGCGCGACCCCACCCAGCCCGGAATCCAGGTACTGACCACTGGCGATGCCAGCACCACATCAGCGGCGTCGGTGCGGTCGCGCAGCCACCCGAACGCCACCGCATAGTCGCGCTCCAGAAAGATTCCGACCGCTGCCTGTGGATAGCCGACCAGCGCCGATACGATCGGCAAAAACAGCATGATCATCGGGCTAATCGCGATCACCATCGAGACAAGCACGAAAATGAAGGTGCGCCAGCGCCGTGCGACATAGCGCAGCCATACATCCTCGATCGCGCGGGTGGCAAAGTAGGCGATCGGGATGATCATGCCGACCGCGTAACGCCGCCCTGTCGTGGTGGGCAGGTAGACCGCGACCAGTATAGCCGCGATCCACAGCAGCAGCAGCCGATCGCCGTCCAGCTCGAATCGGCGCGCGGCGCGAAAGATCGCCGGAATCGCCAGCAGCAGCGGTAAGCCGAATCCGAGCAGCATCACCGGCAGCGAGGGCGGTGGGGTGAGATTTTGCGCGTTCCATGCCGCCATCATCGGGTTATAACGCACCGTGAGCGCATAATAGGCGGCGAATGGCAGCGCGGGCAGCGTCAGTGTCAGCAGCAGTCGCAGGCTGTACAGGGCGCCTGGATGACGCCGCCAGAACAGCAGCGCCGTGTATGCGGTCAGCGCAGCGGCGATCGGCACCAACGCCTGAGGATACAACAGCGCCAGCAGCAGACTGAAAATAATGATGCTCGGATAAATAAAGATCGACGTGGTGGCGGTCAAGCCAGGGCGCAGCGCCAGGATCAGCATCGCCGCCAGCAGCGCCAATACCGCAAAGGTGAGCGGAAAATGCACGTTGACCAGCGTGCTGAAAAAGGAATAGGCTTCTGGCAGCAGGGCGAAATCAGGAAACGTCTCGGTCTGCAGGAGCGGCGCCAGCAGCCAGCCAAATCCAGACCCGATCGAAGCTATCACGAAGAATGTCCGTCGCGTGCGTATCCGCGACCACATCACCGCCGCGAATTGATACAGCGCAATATACATGATCAGCGCGGCGCCCAGCCTGGCGACGTGAAATGCGATCAGCGGCGAGACACTGATCACCCGTGCCAGGTGTCCTAAGGCGAGATACAGCACCTGAATGAACGCTCCAGCGTGATCTTCGGGTGTATGCTGGAAATAGACCAGCCAGCTTCCCGAATAGCCGAGTTCAATCTTGGAAAGATAGGTCGCGCCGTCTCGATAGTTGTGCAGCGCGCCCATGAACTGCCAGTTTTCCGTACCGCGCAGCGCCACCCACATCAGCGGTGCAAAGACGAGCAGCGCCAGCAGCGAGGAGACTGTGATCAACCAGCGCCATTCTTTGGGAGTGATATAGGTGGTATCGCTCAACTGGATCGTTCCCGGCTTGAGAGGCAGTGTCGCTGCAAAGTCGCGTTGTGGTAACTTTAACATAGCTGCGTCCTCGATCAATCACCAACGCGGTCGCTACCGCCATTGTAACGCCAGATGCACGCTCGATGAGATCGAGATTTATATCAATCTGCCAAGATCGATGCGCAATTCTCACCAGAACGCTTAAAATAACACTGTAGGATACCGTTACGCAGGCGTGTCGGCTTCCGCGCCAGTTACTGCATCATACCCGCAGCAGCAGCATAAAATGAGGAGTCGATCGAATGGGCTTCGACGCACAAAACTTTGGATTGGGCTTAGTGGTAGGATGGGCGTCCGCATACGGACTGTATCGCGCGCGCAATGTCATCGGCGGGACGGTCACTCAATTTGGCAAGGGGGCACAGCGCGTGCAGCATTCTGCGACGCGCAGCGCCGACAGTCGCTATATCAATGATTTGGTCGAGCAGTGCGAGTACGCCCATCTCGCTGGCAGACAGGTAAAATTGAGCGAGATTGTGGTCGAGCCGCGCTTCCTGGCACCCGACGTATTCGCTATGCCGCCCGACGACGAACCGTATGCCTCGCCTTATAAAATCGTACCAAACATCCCCGATCACCCCTATTTACAGGCGCCTTTCAGCCTGGAGACGCTCTCGATCGAGGAGCTGGCGTCGGGCAGCCGCGCGCTTGCCCTGGTCGGATTACCAGGCAGCGGACGCACCACCGCCCTGATGACGATCGCCCTGCACGGGCTAGGACGTGTCCGTTTCCGTGCCACACCAGACAGCGTGCAACAGCGGCTCGACTCGGAAGAGTCCAGGCTGGCGGAGAAAGAACGCGCCGTCCGCGTGAAAGAACGAGTCCTGATGGAGCAACGCGCCAAAGAGCAGCTCGCCAACGAGACGGGCACCACCTACGAGGCGCATACCGAGCGCAAACCGAGCAAAAACAAAGACGATAAAGCGGTTGACACCCCCGAAGTGGTGCCGCTCTTCAATCGACTGATGCCTGTTTACGTGCATTTTGCGGATTTAGCCCTGACCAGCGGCGAGATCAACGGCTCGGTCGATCCCGCCGAACCGATCGTGCGCGCGATTCAGGCGACGGTGCGCCGCGTCACCGCCAGCACCATCCCACGTAATTTTTACAGCCGTCTGACGCGCGGACAGGTGCTGCTGCTGTTAGATGGATTCGACGAACTGCTTGAAGCCGAGCAGATGGCGGCGCTCGACTGGTTGCGGGCGTTTCTCGACCTCTACAAACAAAATTTCGTGATCGTCGCCGCACCCGCAGCGGGATTCGCACGCCTGACGGGAGTCGGACTGACGCCGGTGTATCTGCGTCCCTGGAGCGACCTGGATGCCGACGCGCTCGCCGCCCGTTTCAAAGAATCGTGGAGCAGGATCAACAAGGGACGTGGGCGCAAGAATCTCAACGATGAGATGCTCGACCGCGCCAGAGCGAACAACCGCGCGCTGTCCGCCTCGGAGATCGTGCTGAAAATCTGGACGGGATTCGCAGACGATGCGGACAGTGTCGGGGTGGCGGGCTGGTATCGCGCCTATCTGACCCGTATGCTGCCGAAATGGGAAGAATCGCAGGGGGCGCTGACACAGATCGCCGGATTGCAGATCGATGAAGGCTTTATTACGGCGGCGCGCCTGCAATCGCTCGGATCGACTATCGAAATGGCGATCGATCCCACTGCCGGATCGCTGCTGCAACAGGGCGAGGATGAGGGCGCCTCCGGTGATACGCCCATCGAAGCAGAAACAAGCGATAAAAAGGACAGCGAGACGACCAGCGCGCAAGGGCGTCTGTTAGGAGTGCTGCGTCGCGCCGGTCTGCTGGTGCGCTATCGTGGCGATCGCTATCGCTTCCGCTCGTCGATGCTGTCGTCTTACCTTGCCAGTCTCAATCTTAAGAACGCCTCGTTGGACGCGCTCAAGGATCGCACCGGCAAACCCGCCTGGAATGCGGCGATCGCGTATGCGGCGCTCGTGCGTCCGATGGATGATCTGGTCAAGGCGTTGAGCAAGAATCCGCCCGATTTGCTGACCGAACCGCTGCTCGTCATGGCGCGCTGGCTCGCCTACGCGCCGCAAGATGTCAAGTGGCGCGGCACCGTGCTGAATGCGCTCGGCGGGCAGTTCGTCGCACCGAGTCAATATCCGGCACTGCGCGAACGCACCGCCGCCGCCCTGATCGACAGCCGCGACAAAAATGTGCTGCTGGTCTTCCGGCGCGCTGTGCGCAATATGGACGCGGACATTCGGCGTCTGGCGTGTCTGGCGATGGGGGCGCTCGGTGATCCTGAAGGGCTGCGCGACTTGAAACCGTTGATCGATGACCGCGACCCGCGCGTGCAGTTGGCGGCGGGCATGGCGCTGGGCGCGGTCGGCACCGATGAAGCGCTGCAAACGATGGCGGTAGCGCTCACCAGCGGCTCTGAACCGCTGCGTCAGGCGATGGCGGAGGCGTTCTCCGCCCTACCCGAAGAAGGCTTTCCCACGCTGTACGACGCGGTGCGCGACAGCGACCTGATGCTGCGTCGGGCGGCGATCTTCGGTTTGCGTCGTATCAAGTCCACCTGGGCACTGATCGAGATTTACCGGGCATTTCTGGAAGACGAGCAGTGGTATGTGCGCTCGGCGGCGCAGCAAGCCTTTCAGGAACACCAATTTGGACGATCGATCAGCATGACTCTCCCGTATCCACCACCCGACCAGATCGAATGGCTGAAAGCCTGGGCGACCGAGCGCGGGGAGACGCTACCAGCGGGTGATGCTGCCGGGCAAATGCTGCTGCGTGCGCTGCAGGAAGGTGATGCGACAGTGCGTGTGCTGGCGGCACGGGCGCTCGGTCAGCTGATGCGCGTGGACATGATCAAGCCGCTTTACAACGCACTGCGTGACGGACGCGACGAGGTGCGCACAGCAGCACATCGCGCGTTGGCAGATATGCAGGTACAGCTTGGGCGGGCACTACCGTCGCCTGTCTAGCAGGGACGCATAACAATGCGTCTGCGTGAATGAGCACCTCCAACCTGATCTGGTTGCCGATAGGGACGAACACTCCGTGCAGTGTTCGTCCCTATGTCTGTTCGACGGTGGCTTCGGGTGTGCTGTCACCATCGAGCGGACGGATATTGGCAGGATCGCAGAGCGTGACGCGATCGATATCGGCGTGAAACAGATAGTCGCGCTCACCAGCCCGCAGCACTATCCGGTAGCCGTCGAGAGTCAGCGGCAGCGTTACCGCATCGGGCAGCGGACAGTTGAGCGCGCTGTCCGTCCAGGTGACGGCGCGCACCTCCACCAGGCGAATACGCGCTAACGGAAGATTGTTCGTGCGCGCCACCTGTTCGCGTGCCAGGCGTACCAGCTCGGCAGCGATCGGATCGCGCACGATCAGGTCGTCGGCTGGTGCGTCGGCTGTGACCGGAGGCGGCTGTGTGCGCACTTCGTCCGGCGCGGGCAGGTTTGAGACAGTCGCAGTCACCGTCGGCGGGGCGATCGTCGGTGTGACAGTCGGCAAAATCAACGTCGAAGTAGCGATCGGCGTGTTCGGCACGTCCGCAATCGGCGCGCTGCACGCCGATGCGCACAGCACAGCGCACAGCAGCACGATTCGACCGCGCGCCGGCATTGGGTTAATTAACTTGCAGGGCTTGCTCGACCTGCGCGATCGAGATGCCTTCGATGCTGACGATTTTTTCACGTCCGCCCTCACCCGCGACGATCTCCATGCGGGCGAGCGGCACATTGAGGATCTGCGCCAAAAAGTCGAGTAGTTCGCGGTTGGCGGCGGGGTCGCCAGCGGGCGACGCCATCAGGCGAATCTTGACGGCGCCATCCTCCTGTATGCCCACCAGCTCGGTCTTGTCCGCCTGTGTGACGACACGCACATTCAATGCCGCTCCGCCTCTGGCGTCGGTGATCTCAAATTTCCGATTTATACCCATGCTGACAACCTCTCTTCGCGCGGCGTCCGTGATTGATTGAATTGGGATGCTACCCTATCGCAAAATCTTAGCACGATCCGGGGCGCGGGACAATTTGTCCCCTGATCAGATCAGGCGCGTAAGCAGCGACAGCCCCAGGATGACGATCATGGGGCTGAGATCGAACGGCATCGGGGGAAGCAGATTGCGAATCGGGCGCAAAACGGGTTCGGTCGCGGTGTAGACAAAATTGACAAACCCGGCAATGGCACGGTTGCTGGTGTCGAGTTGAATCCAACTCAGCAGCACGCGCGCCAGGATCAAGAGCATGTACAGCGATACCAACAGATTGAGTATGACTGCGAAACCGTTCATGTGTGGGCAGCGAGCGCGTGACGCGCGTCGCTTTCAACCTTTCCTGATAGAACCGCATACGTTATGAGGGCGCGCACAAGCCAGCGCCGTACTGTGTATCATGTCATGTAACTATCGGATTCCCATCAGCGACGCCAATTTTCCTGAACAGCACGCTCACCAAAGATAGCGCGTCCGACGCGCACCAGTGTCGCACCTTGCTCGATGGCGACCGGAAAATCATCCGACATGCCCATGCTCAATTCTGGAAGTGAAACGCCGATCCGTTCAGCGATCCAATCTCGCAGCGCTGCCAGGCTGGCAAACACAGGTCGCGCCGCCTCTACATCATCGGTCAGCGGTGCCATCGTCATCAGACCACGCACCTGCAACCCAGGCAGCGCCACGATCGCGCCGAGAGTCTCGATCAACGCGGCGCGCACCTCGGCGTCATCCTGCCAGTTGTAGGCTGCGACGCCGGATTTACTCGCCTCGCCAGACACATTGATCTCCACAAATGCTGCCAGCGTTTTATCGGCGTCGAGTGCGGCGCGTGCCAGTTTTTCGGCAAGCCTGAGTGTATCGATCGAATGCACCGTGTCGAATAATGGGACAACTTCCTTTGCCTTGCGGCTCTGGACGTGTCCGATCATGTGCCAGGTCACGGGGGCGTCGAGCCGCGCCTGTACCTGTGGAATCTTGATACTCGACTCTTCTACGCGGTTCTCCCCAAAATGTTGCACCCCTGCCGCCGCCGCCGCCATCAAATCATCTGCCGGGTGCGTTTTGCTGACGGCGATCAGGGTCACCTGGTCGGGGCTGCGCCCGGCACGCGCGCACGCGGCGGCGATCTGGTCGCGCACGCGCGCGATGTTGTCGGCGATCGTCACAGACATATCATTGCTCCAAAGCGCCCTGTGCGCCCACCTTCAGCGCGATGGGAGAAAAATTCATCGGTGCGGGCAGCGGTGCATAAGCCCGCGATCTCGATCTGACGTACCCCGACGCGCTCCAGGTCGAGTCGATTCGCCGCCCACAAATCGAACCAGGCGCTGCCGTCGTCGGGATCGATTTTAACCAATCCATCCAGCGTGGCAAACTGGGCGTAGACCGCATCGACCACCTCCTGACCGACCTGATAGCGATCGACGCTGATGCTCGGTCCGATCAGCGCGCGCAGATCGGCAGGATCGACACCATAATGAGTCTGCATCGCCTGCACTGCCGCCGATGCCACCCCCTGCACCGTCCCGCGCCAGCCCGCATGGACGATCCCGATTGCCCTGCGGCGGGGGTCGTACAGCAGGATCGGGGTACAGTCGGCAAAGCGCATCGACAGTGGCAGATCGCGCTGATCGGTGATGAGCGCGTCCGCTTTGGCAAGCCAGCGCCGATCCGGGTCGGGCGTGACTGCCGCGATCACGTCGGCGCCGTGTACCTGCCACACGGTACACACGCGCGCGTCATCGACTGCGAGCGCGTCCCACATGCTCAGATGATTGGCACGCACGCTGGCAGGATCATCGCCAATATTGCCGCCGACATTGAGCGAATCAAACGGCGTGGCGCTCGTCCCGCCCAGGCGCGTAAAAATACCGTGCCTCAGTCCGTCGAAGGACTCCGAGCGGTAGTATGCCAATGCGCCATGCTGAATGCGTTGCAAAGGACAGCCTTCACTTAAACTGTTAATCTGTCAATCTGTTAAATGGGGTTTGTGTTCAACCTCGTTACGCGCATTATACCCTATGTGTGTCGGGTTGTTGCGCATAGTTGAGACTCGCTATACTACGCGCGCAGGAACAGACTATACTTGACTCAAAACCGTTTGTATTTTTGTGGATAGACGAGGGCGCGATGCGATGGAAAAAATCAGGGTGCTGATCGTGGACGATCATCCCCTGTTTCGGGATGGTCTGCACAAAACGCTTAATTTCGAGGACGACATCGAGGTCGTTGGCGAATGCAGCGATGGCGAGTCGGCACTCAATCTGGCGCGACAGTTGAACCCGGATGTGGTGGTACTCGATGTCAATCTACCATCGATGAATGGCTTGCAGGTCGCGCGCCAACTGCGCAGCAGTCGTACCGATGTTGCCATAGTCGTGCTGACTGCCTATCATGACAATCAGCAGGTCGTCCATGCCATGCGTTCCGGGGCGTCGGCATACTGTCCCAAAGATATCCAGGCGGACGAACTGGTCGATGCGGTACGCCAGGTCGCGGACGGGTTTTTCATCGTCAACCAACGCAAGATGAACGTGCATGAACTGTCAGAGTGGCTGACGGCGGAAGTGGCGGCATTGGGTGGGTCATATACCGTCGATGCGGAAGAACATTTCATCCCGCTCAGTCCGCGTGAACTGGAAATCCTGCAGTCGGTCACCAATGGCATGAGCAACAAAGAGATCGCCTATCATTTAGGTATCAGCCAGCAAACTGTCAAAAATCACATGACCTCGATTTTGAGAAAGCTGAATGTCGAGGATCGCACACAGGCAGCCGTCACCGCCATCCGTCATGGTTGGGTACGCTTGAATACGAAGGGATAAGTAAGATGGCAGAGTTCCGAACTGACCCCCGCGCCCGTGATGAACTGATCACCATGCTCTCCGCCGAAACCAAGCGCGTGCGCGACAAACTGAGCGAGATCAAAATTCAGGTCGATCAGACGCAGATCGTGGTCGAGCGTGAACAATCGCGCAACAACGATATCATGTCCGAGCTGCGTGCTGTGCAGGACAATATCGAGACCGTCCCGCGCCAGGATATTCGCCAGCGCTACGATGACGCCCTTGAAGGGCGCTACCGCCTGCTGACCATGCGCGGACAGCTCGAAAAGTTTGCCAGCATCCGCGAGCAGCTCGACAGCGAGCTGACCATGCTGCGCGAGGTCCTCGGTCGCCTGCAAGGGATCGAGGCGCTCCCCGCCACCACCTCTGCCGGATCGGAAGAATCGGTTGAAAGCGGACGTGGCGCCGGTATGAATATCGTGCGTATCGTGCAGGCTCAGGAAGAAGAACGCCAGCGTCTCGCCCGACAGATGCACGACGGTCCCGCCCAATCGATGAGCAATTTCATCCTGCAGGCGGAAATCTGTCACAAGCTGTTCGATCGCAATCCCGCACGCGCCGCCGAAGAACTGGACAGCCTCAAGACGACCGCCAGCATCACCTTCCAGAAAATCCGCGAATTCATCTTTGACCTGCGCCCCATGATGCTCGACGACCTGGGCGTCATGCCGACGGTGCGCCGCTATGTCGATTCGTTCAAAGATAAAAACGACATCAAGGTCAAGCTGGACATCATGGGCGATGAGCGCCGTCTCGAATCGCATCGTGAAGTGCTGATCTTCCGCAGTATTCAGGAATTGATGGGCATGGCGCGCGATTATGCCAATGCCGAACAACTCACGATTCGGCTCGACCTCAGTGGCAATACCGGGCGCATCCTGGTGCAGGACAACGGACGCGGCTTCGACGCCGAGTCCGCGTTCAGTAACGAGGAAGGCAATCACGATGCGCGCGTGTCTGCCCTGATCACCCTGCGCGAGAAATTCGATCTGGTGCGCGGCAGCGTGGTCGTCGAGAGCAAAGAGTCCGAAGGCACATCGGTGCGCGTCGAGCTTCCGTTGGAAGATTGACATGTCGAACAGCGCGAAACAGGACATTCGCCCTGTTTCGCAATTTCTGAAAGCAACGTACACTGAGAAGCTATTGTACGCCCGCCACGTCGAGGAGGACTCATGGGACGTCTGCGTAATTTTTTGATCATTGCCATCGTGATCGTCGCGGTCGCGGTTGTGCTGATACTGGTCCTGCCCAGCTTGACCGGCACACCCGCTCCAACACCTGATCCCAATGCGCAAGTCGATGCCGGCACAGCCGTTCCGGTCGAGCCTGAATCCACCCCACTGCCGACGCCGACACCGATCGCCTTCATCGAACTGGTGATCGCGGTGCAGGAACTGCCGCGCGGTATCATCATCCCGCCGAACGCGGTCGCACTGCGTCCGTGGCCGGAGAGCGCTGCGCCCTTCAATGCCGTCAGAAACACCGAAGATATTGTCGGCAAGCGTGCCCGTACCGATATTTTCCGTGAACAACCGATCCTCTCCAACATGGTCGTCGAAGACCTGACCAGCGCCGCGCGCGTTGGCTCGGACGCGGCTGCCGTGCTGCCAGAAGGTCTGGTGGCAGTCGCCATCCCGATCGACCGCCTGACCAGCGTGGCATATGCCCCACAGGATGGCGATCGCGTCGATCTGATCATTTCGCTGCTCTACGTCGATGTCGATGAAGCGTTCCAATCGATCACCCCGAACCGGATCACGCTCTTCCGCATCAGCGACGATGGGATCGAGCTGCTCACAGGCATCGAGGGGCGCGTCGACTCGACACAGCTCGGACCCGTCATCGTTGGCCCGTCCGAGCGTCAGCGTCCGCGTCTGGTGACGCAGCGCACCATTCAGGATGCGTTGATCGTGCATGTCGGCAACTTCCCGCCCGACGGTCGTTTCATCGGCGTACCACCGACGCCTACCCCTCCGCCCGTCGAAGGTGAAGAAGAAAACGGCACGCCGCCGCCGCCCACACCCACGCCACCGCGTCCCGACATCATCAGCCTGGGCGTAACGCCACAGGAAGCGGTCGTGCTGACCTGGTTGATCGAGGCGCGTGTGCCGATCACGCTGGCGCTGCGCTCGGCACAGGACACCACCCGCACCAGCACCACCGAGGTCACGCTCGATTACGTGATGGCGCAGTACGGCATCACCCTGCCTGGCAAGCGCCCCTACTCGATCGAGCCAGCCATCCGCAGCATCCGTCAGATCATCGCGGATCAGCAGATCGACCTCGGACCCAACACGGGCTAGTGATCCAATGCTACCCTGAACAGCGTACATGGAAGGGTAGGCACTCGCATACCCTTCCAACGCGACTCGGCTGGAATCGCCTGAAAACCATGTCATAGCACATCGGATAGATCGATGCAGAACAAACAAGCAGGACCCATCAGTGTCATCCAGGTATTGATCGTGGATGACATCCCCGAAACGCGCGAGAACATCAAGAAGCTGCTCGCCTTCGAGGAACAGGAATTCAAAGTAGTTGGTTCGGTTGGCACAGGGCGCGACGCCATCAAAGCGGCGATCGAGACACGGCCGGATATCGTGATCATGGACATCAATATGCCCGACATGGATGGCATCCAGGCGACGAGCGAGATCACCAAACGCCTGCCGACCGCCGCTGTCATCATGATGTCGGTGCAGACCGATCCCGACTACATGCGCAAGGCGATGCAGGCGGGCGCGCGTCAATTCCTCGGCAAGCCGATCGATCCAGACGAGCTTTACAGCACCATTCGCGGTGTCTATAAGAGCTACGAGCCGATCCGTCGATCCGCGATGGCGATGATGGATATGCCTGTACAGGTCACCAAGCCGCAGGTGATGCCCGGCGAAGCCGGTGGACGTCCGGGGCATGTGATCGTCGTGTACAGCGCCCAGGGCGGCAGCGGGGTCACCACTCTGGCGACCAATCTGGCGTCCGGTCTGATGAAGAAAAACACTAAAGTACTGCTGGTCGATGCCGACCTGCAATTCGGGGATGTCGGCGTCTTTCTCAAGCTGCAATCCCAATCCACCCTGCTCGACCTGGTGAGCAAGATCGAAGACCTGGATACCGACTTTTTCGACAGCGTGGTCGCCACCCATGAGAGTGGTCTCAAGGTACTGCTCGGTCCGCTGCGACCGGAATTTGCCGAAGAGGTCGAGTCGGTGCCCCAGGCGGTCTCGCGCATGATCGAGAAGATCGCCAATAGTTACGACTATATCATTGTGGACACCAGCCGCCGCCTCGATGAACATCTGCTCTCGCTCACCGATATTGCCACGCGCGTGATTCTGGTCGCCAATCCCACACTGGCAGGTATCAAAAACACCAAATTCATCCTCGATCTGTTCGATCGGCTGAACTACGCGCCCGAAAAATCGATGCTGGTGCTGAATAAAGTCGAAGACGAGCGCGCGCGTCAGCGTGTGACCATCACCACCGAACAGATCGAGCGTTTCCTGAAGAAACAGGCGTTTGCCAAAATCCCGGATGCCGAGCGCGAGGTATTGGGCGCGGTGATGAAGGGCGTTCCGATCGTCGCATCGCGCGATCGCAGTAAATCTCCGGTCAAAGAATTGATGGAAATGGCGGATCATATCAGCGCCATGCTCAGTCCCGCCAGCGATGACGGCGAACACGAAGACAATGTCAAGGCGGTCAAAAAGGCGGGCGGGATGGGACTGCGTGGACGCGGCGGCAATTGACCGATTGACGTTCATATCGAATTACGTGTACTGTGTATCATATAACGTCATGAGTATCAGATCGGAGAGACCGCGATGTCTTTGCTGAAACGTATCGAGGGAAAAGGCGGCGCACCTGCCGGCGGGGAGCAACCACCTCCCTCTTCCTCCAACAATACCTACGATCAGGCGCCTCCTCAGGAAGGTACGCCTGAAGAGTCCTCACGCCTGTCCGCCATGCGCAATCGTAATCAGTCGGTCGCCGGGCGTCCGGCAAACCGCGAAAATTCCTACGTCGATCTCAAGACGCGCGTGCAGACCCGTCTGCTGTCCGAGCTGGATCAATCGACCGATGTCACGCGCAAGAACGAAGTGCGCGCCCACATCGAGGAATTGTTCAACGCGATCCTCGCTGAGGAGAGCATGGTACTGGCGCGCCAGGAGCGTCAGCGACTATTCGAGACCATCGTCGCGGAGATCATGGGCTTAGGTCCGCTCGAACCCCTGCTGGCGGACGAGACGATCACCGAGATCATGGTCAACGGACCGAAAAATATCTTCGTCGAACGTAAAGGCACGATCACCCGCGCCAATATCACCTTCGAGGATGATGATCACGTCCTGCGCATCCTCGACCGTATTGTCGCCCCGCTCGGTCGGCGCATCGACGAAAGCTCGCCGATGGTGGACGCCCGCCTGCAGGACGGATCGCGCGTGAACGCGGTCATCCGTCCAGTCGCGCTTGGTGGTCCCACGATCACCATCCGTAAATTTTCCAAGAAACCGCTGACATTTGAAGACCTGATCAAATTCGGCTCGGTCACTAAAGAGATCGTCGAATTCATGCGCGCGTGCATCATCGGGCGCCTCAATATCATCGTCAGCGGTGGCACCGGATCGGGCAAGACTACCCTGCTCAACGTGCTGTCCAGCTTCATCCCCAACAACGAACGCATCGTCACCATTGAAAATGCAGCGGAATTGCAACTGCGCCAGGAGCATGTCGTGACGCTGGAGAGCCGCCCCGCCAATATCGAAGGGCGTGGCGCCATTTCCATTCAGGACCTGGTGGTCAACTCGCTGCGTATGCGCCCCGACCGCATCATCGTCGGGGAATGCCGTTCGGGAGAAGCCCTGGACATGCTGCAGGCGATGAATACCGGTCATGACGGCTCGATGACCAGCGCCCACTCCAACAGCCCGCGCGACACCCTCGCGCGCCTTGAGGTGATGTGCCTGATGGCAGGCATGGACTTACCTGTCCGCGCTATCCGCGAACAGGTCGCCAGCGCCATCGACCTGATCGTGCATCAGGAGCGTATGCGTGACGGCTCGCGTAAAATCGTCAAGATCACCGAAGTGCAGGGCATGGAAGGCGATATGATCACCATGTCCGACATTTTTGAATTCGAGCAAATCGGCGTCGAAGCCGGGCGCATCGTTGGGCGTATCCGCCCTACGGGCATCCGTCCCAAGTTCACCGATCGGATCGAGGCGGCTGGTATCTATCTGCCCCCGTCGGTCTTTGGTCTGGGCAAGTCGTACTGACAGGTTTTTCCGGGCGCACGCCAGGCGTGCGCCCGCGCTTTTCGTGGTATGCGCTTGTAACGCATCTGCAACACAACACCCGCATGATCGAACGTGGTAAAGAGTGGAAAGTCAGGCGATGGAGCTGAATCCGGTCATCATCCTCATCATCAGTGGTGTCGCAGCCCTCGGTGTCATCATTTATGGCATCATCAGTGTGCGCGGCACCAAAGACATTATCGAAGAACGTCTCGGACGATATGACGAGCAAAACGCGTCCTTCCTGCAGCTCGACGAGATCGTCGGTGAGTCCCCGGACGAAAATGCCTCCAAAGACAACGCGCTGCGCGACCGACTCGACAACATTTTCGCAGAACGCACCTTTGGTAAGCGCTGGCGCCAGCAGCTTTCACGTGCGGACCTCAAGCTGACCGTCTCGGAATATGCCGCGCTGCATGTCGTCACCACCTTTGGCTTTTTTGGCGCGGGCTATTTCATCGTCTTCGGTGGACAGCTTCCTCCCGCCCTGCTGGCAGCATTTATCGGCTTTTTCGCGCCGCGCATTTACGTGTCGCGTCTGACGTCGACTCGTCTCATCAGGTTCGAAAACCAGCTTCCCGATACCCTCGGCTTGTGGGTCAATGCGCTGCGTTCCGGGTATAGTGTGCTGCAATCGATGGAAGCGATCGCCCGTGATGCACCGGAACCCACCGCGACCGAATTCAAGCGCGTGGTGCAGGAAGTGCAGATCGGTATCGACATGGAAGACGGTCTGGAGCATCTGCTCAACCGCGTCGAGAGTGAAGACCTCGACCTGGTGATCACCGCCGTCAATATTCAGCGTGAGGTCGGCGGCAATCTGGCTGAAATTCTCGACGTAATCAGCCACACCATCCGTGAGCGTATCAAGCTCAAGGGTGAGATTCGCGTGCTGACCGCGCAGGGACGGATCACGGGCTATGTGATCAGCTTCCTCCCCATCACCCTGGCGCTGTTCCTTTACACGATCAATCCGCAGTACATGGGCAATCTTTTTGAAAACCGCATGTGCGGCTGGCCTCTTCTGGGAGTCGCGCTGGCGTTCATCGGCATCGGCTTTGCAGTAGTACAGAAGATCGTAGACATCGACATCTAACGCGGGTTGAGTGGGGACAGAGGCACTATCTCGTCCCTACTGTGTTTTTAGTGTTACGCTGGGATAATTTCGAGGCAGATGTTATGGATCAGTCAATCATCATTCTGGCAGTTATCGTGGTCGGCACGATCGTATTCGGTGGGTTGGTCTATGTCGGAATGCGTGACGACAAAGGACTCGACCCGCTGCAAGAACGCCTGGCACAGTTCGAGGATAAAGAGATTCCGCAGTCGTTGGAAGAGATCGAATTATCGCTCTCCTTCCGCGATCGCGTAATTCTGCCGGTCATGCGCAATGTCGCCAATTTAAGCACGCGCTTCACACCGCAGAAGCAGCTTGAGGATGCGCGTCACCAGATCGAGCTGGCGGGCATGAGTTTAGATCCCGGAACCTTTTTCGCCGTGCGTATCATGGTGACGATCGCCTTTGCACTCGGTGCGTTTTTCGTATTTTTTGTCGGATCGACCTCGACGGCTCCCGGCACCTCGCTGCTCTACACCCTGGGCGCCACCGCGCTGGGCTATGTCTTTCCGTTGATGTGGATTCAGAGCAAGATCAAACGTCGTCAGGAAAATATCTGGCGGGCGCTCCCCGACGCGCTCGACCTGCTGGTCATCTGCGTCGAGGCCGGTCTGGGCTTCGACATGGCGATGGGCAAGGTCTACGAAAAGTGGGACAACGAACTGTCGATCGCCTTTGGACGTATCCTGCGCGAGATTCAGCTCGGCAAGATTCGCCGCGACTCGCTGCGTGATATGGCGAATCGGATGGGCGTTCCCGACGTGACCGCGTTTGTCGCCGCCATCATTCAAGCCGACCAGCTCGGTGTCAGCATGTCGAAAATCCTCCGCATTCAGGCGGATCAGATGCGTGTCAAGCGGCGCCAGCGTGCGCAGGAAAAAGCGCATCAGGCGCCAGTCAAGATGATCTTCCCGATGGTGTTCCTGATATTCCCGTCCATCTGGATCGTGCTGCTTGGACCCTCAGCCATCATCCTGTTTGGCTCGAATGAAGTCGGCGCGGTATTTTAGCCACTCGTTCGCATGTCTCCCCTGCTTAACCAGATCAAGCGCGTCAGCGAAACGCTGCTTGATCTGGTCTATCCGCCGCGCTGTGCCCACTGCGGACGGGTAGACTGGCGCTGGTGCCCGACCTGTGCGGCGGCGCTGCACACCTTCCCCCTCGACCTGACGCGACGCACTATTCCCCATATCGACGCATCCGCCGCGACCGGACGCCACAGCGGGCTGTTGCAGCACGCTGTCCACGCGCTGAAGTACAACGGCGCCATCGACGTGGCACTGCCATTGGGGGCGCGCATGGCGGCAGCGGTCAGTGCGTGCGGCTGGCAATGCGATCGAATCGTCGCGGTGCCGCTGGCACGATCACGACTGCGCGAAAGGGGGTATAATCAGTGTCAAGTCATCGGATCGTGTATGGCAGAGATCATTCAAAAGCCGATCGCACCCCCTGAGTCGTTGGTACGTCTCCGTGAAACCCCTACACAACTTGGGCGTGACCATGCCGGACGCCGTGCCAATGTGCGCGCCGCGTTTCAGGCGGATGCGAAACACGTTTCTGGTGCCGTGATCCTACTCCTCGATGATGTCATGACCAGCGGTGCCACCCTACAGGAATGCGCGTTGTCATTGCGCGCAGCCGGGGCGCGCGCTGTCTTGTCGTTGACGGTCACCGAGGCGCGCCTATGACACCTTAAGGAGCCATCACATGAATATTGAAATTCTGGGACACAATATGAAAGTCAGCGCGGCGCTGCACGAATACGCCCGCAAAAAACTGGAACGCTTCGATCATTATCTGCCCAATCTCTCCGAGGCGCGCGTCGAGCTGTCGCATGAACATACTCGGCGCGGCGACGACGTGATGACCGCACAAATCACGCTGCGCCATCGACGTGGAGCCATTCTGCGCGCGCAGGAATCGACCCAGGGCGATATCGAGAGCGCGCTCAATGAAGCGATCGAGCGGATGCACCGCCAGATTGAGCGCTTCAAAGGCAAACGCAGTCCCAAAGGACGTGAACGCTTCACCGCCAACGCTGAAGAACTTCTGGGCGCGATTCCCGTGCCTGGCATGATCGACCCAGAAACGGACGACGAAACCGTGGTGACGGTGCTGCGCCGCAAGGTGGTACAGGTCGCCGCCATGCACGAAGACGAGGCGATCGAACAGATGGAGCTGCTCGGACACGATTTTTTCATTTACTACGATGAAAGATCGGGTGGGATCAATGTCGCCTATAAGCGCCGCGCGGGAGGCTATGGCATCCTGGTGCCACAGCTGACCTGAGGCGGGGTTTCCATGGGGGTTCCATGAAGTTTCCACACTGAGATATGGGGCGGGCATACACACGCCCCATATCTCAGCCATCGACGGTAAATGATCCAACAATGGATGCATCGTTATGCGTCCGCACAGACCTGTTCGACCCTTTGTTCAGGTTGCAGAGGGTGTGCGGTCGTGGGCGACCCACAGCCGTCGCAGAACGATCAGCTTGTAGAGCACGTACCACGCCATCAATGCGCTCAGGCGCAGCCCATGCAGCCCGTCGCTGAACCCGCGCAGCGTGACAAAGCGCCACCAGAACTGGCGCAGCGGCGCGCCGACGAAGTGACGCCGACGCGGACGCTCGCCGCGTTCGTGCGCCATCCGCGCATCGAGCTGGGCATAACGGCGCTGTTTGGCGAAAAACTCCTCTACGGTACTGTAATTCTCGTGAAGCAGCGGTTGATGCAGCGTCCCGGTATCGCCGTCGAGTAGCACCACTTCATGCACCTGATACGCTGGATCATAACGCGCAGCGCCGACGCGCAGCAGCCGCGTCTGATAATCGGGATACCAGCCCGCCCCCAGGGTCAGGCGTCCAAAGATCATATTGTGACGCGGTATGCGAAAGCCCGCATAAGCAGTGCTGTCCAGGCTGGATCTGATCTCGTCTGCGAGTGTAAGTGTCACCTGTTCATCGGCATCGACGAATAACACCCACTTCGTGGAGTGCATCAGCGCTTCCAACGCAGCATTGCGCTGTCCCGCGTAATGATCGAAGGGGCGCGTCATCACCTCGGCGCCAGCCTCGCGCGCCAGCGTCACCGTATCATCGGTGCTGCCGGAGTCGAACACGATGACTCGATCGGCAAAGCGCAATGAAGCGAGACAGTCGGCAATATGACGCGCTTCGTTATAGGTCAGGACGATAGCGGTCAGCGTGTGCGGGAGCGCGACGGCGGTCATCGCGCGATCGGTCGATCGGCGTTGAGCGCCATCGTGCGGACCGTGCCATAAGCGGCGCAAAGATCGGCATCGTCGGTGCGGGCGATCCGCAGCACCATCCCCGCCGCGATCAACCCACGTGCCGTGCGCCGTTTCCAGGGGCGATAATGCTTGTCGTAAAAATACAGCCGACTCGCCCACAAATTGACGATGCTGCGTGGGCGCACCTGTGCGGTGCTTTTGCCGACATAATGGGTGACGCGCGCCGCTGGCACGCACAGCGCGCGGTAGCCGGCGTTGTGAATACGCCACGCCCAATCGATCTCTTCGCAGTACATGAAAAAGGCAGGATCGAATATGCCGGTGTCGAGGATCGCTTCGCGGCGGATCATCATTGATGCGCCCAGCACACAGTCCACCAGAAACGGGCGTCCCACCTCGTAATCAGCGCGTCGATAGCGTCCGTTGAAGCCGCCTTCGATCCAGCGTCCGGGCGTCGGGAAAAATTCCGCCCACAACTGGCGTAAACCAGGAAACGCGAAGGCGCCATGTTGAAATGTCCCATCGCCATACACCAACTGTGCCCCGGTGATCCCGTTGAGCGGGTCTGCCATCAGCGCGTCGAACTGCGCACGGACAGCGCCAGGCTGTACAGCCGTATCGGGGTTGAGCAGATAGACCGCGCGCGGGAGCGGATTGCTATCTGCCAGTGCATCCCGATCCTCAAAGCCGATGCGCCGCAGCAGCGTATTGTTGCCCCCCGCAAAGCCGAGATTGTCGGCGCTGGTGACCAGATCGACCTGGGGAAAGTGCGCGGCGATCGCCGCGACGGTATCGTCGCTCGAAGCACAATCCAGCACATGCACCGTCGCATCAAGACCGCTGCTCACCAGATCGACGGTCAGTGTGCGCAGCGCCTCCAGCACCAGGTCACGCACATTCCAGGTGACGATCAACACAGCTAAATCGCGGGTCATGTCCCCAACGCTGCCAGATCGATCCCGGCTTGCGAAAAGAATGTGCGCAGACGCACAAAGTCGGCGTCCTCCGCACGCACAATCTCGTCGTGCGCCAGGATCGGACGCAGCGAATCGGCTTGCGCGCCGTTGCCGATGGTGACGAAGGCGTCGATCAGCGATGCGCGCTGCGCCAGCGGCAGGAATGACGGGATCATCAGCACCGCGAACGGAATTTCAGCCGAGCGTGGGGTGAGCGCAACGGTGGCAGCGCGCACCGCCGCGTTTGCCCGTTCGTCGTAAGCGGCGGCGGACATCCCGGCGGCGTCACACTCTCCCGCGACCAGCGCGTCGATCAGGGTATCGAGATCGTCGTAATCGGTGGTTTCAAGCGGCGTTACCGGGGTTTCCCCACTCGATGCGCGCAGCATCACCGAGGGGATCAGGTTTGTTTGCAGGTCGGCGGCGTCGAGACGGCAGAATGTCTTGCCGTCGATGTCGGCGATCGCCGCAATATCCGCATCCCGATTGACGACGAGCGTCACATCGTCACCCGTGCGAGCGCCGTCCGCCGCGCCGCGCGCGACTTGCAGCGCCGCCGTGCCACAGTCTGCCGCCGCTGCTGCCGCATAGCCTACCCCACTCATCCAGCCCACCGTGACCGATTCTGGCGTCGAAGCGCATAAGGCAGCCAGCACGTCAGCATCGCTGTCAGCCAGGGTAAGCTCGATCGTCAAGCCGCTGGCGGCGGCGAGGGCGGGCTGAAGGTCGTCCGCCGCCTGGGTGATCGCGCGCTGTGATCGCCCCGACTCGCTGGGCAGCAGCATTACTTGCAAAGGATTATCTTCCGAACCGACGGGAACGGCGGTCGGCACGGGCGGCAGATGGGTCGAGCGCGGAGTCACAGCCGTCGTCGGACGAGCAGCGACCTGATCTTCGGCACCACGGCGGCACCCCACCAATAGCAGCACGACGACGAGTAAAGCGAACCAGCGGTAGCGGAGATGAGTCATGAGTAGGTTACGCCCCTGGCGGAATCAGACGAATTTCGCGCGCGCCGACATTACGATTGACTTCTGCGACTTCGACATCTTCATGGATCAGTCCAGCCCAACAGGTCTGTGGATTGCGCACTTCGATATCGGTCATGCGAACGGCGCCCCACACGACGACACGTTCCCCCGGCGGCAGGTAGAAATAGTCGTTCCCGGTCTCGGGATCGACGACGACATCGAGCGACTCTCGATTACCCAGCGCCCAACGCCAGGGATAGTCGGTGACGGCGGTCGTGCAATCCAGACCGACGCGCCACGCGCCAGATTCGTCGGTGGCGCCAAACGTCGAGGCGCGCTGATCCCAGGTATAGACTGTGCCCGGCGCCGGTCCGTGTGTGCGGATGGGGACATCGCTGTAATTTTCGACGGTCAGCGCAAACACCAGCACATCCCCCACCGGTATGCTGATAGTGGTGCGAGTGAGCGAGTCAGCATCGGCGGGAGGATCGATCGTCTCTCCGAGCTGCTCGCGGGTGCTGAAAAAGCGGTCTTCCCAGGGGCGCTGCTCAAACACCACTGTGACGCCGATCGACTGCGGGACAATCTCCGCGAATGGCTTGCCACCCTGTGCAATAGTCACCGTCGCGCTGTGGCGCACTTCCTGACCGACGGCATCACGCGCCTCTGCCACCAGCGTATAGGTGCCATTGGGAGGCGGATCGGCGTTGTTATCGACGCCGCCGTCATAGTCGAATAAGTGGCGTCCGCGCTCGTCGGACATCACATTTTCCAGTCGTTCCGCCAGATAAATCGGCTCGCCTCCCGCTTCAGGAAGCAGATAGACGCTCAGGCGCGATTCTTTTTCCAGAAAAACATTGATGCGCGTGCGGTCACTGATGCCATCCTGATTGGGCGTGAACAGAGTCGGGAACACGCTGAATTCGGGCAGGAGCGGCAGCGGCGCGTCCCCCTCGCTGACGACGATCTGTCCGGTCGACTCGACCGACTCGCCCGTTTCGCTGACCGCTGACAGACGCCAGGTATAGCTATCATCCGGGATCAGGCGGCGAACCACCTGCTGACCATACAGCTCGTCGTCAGGCAGCACGAACCCGTCTACCACGCCGCTGAATGCGACCTGATAGCGGTCTGAAGTCCGCAAGACATCCTGGCGAAAGGCGAAACTCTGTCCGCGCGAGCCGTCCAATACCAGCGATACCGTCGCTGTGGCGGATAATTCGTAGCTGAATATGGCAACATCATCGCTGCCATCGGCGTTGGGGGTGATGACGGTGTGTGAAAAGCCCGCCGAGACGATCAGCGGTTGGTTTACCGCCAACAGCGATTGTGCGGCGACATAGACCACAGCCGCCCCGATCACCACGCCGATCAGGATCAAATAACCGGAAAGTCGCATTGTCGTACTCGACCTGCCTCTTTTGACATCAGTGCATCCGACGACGAGTGTAGCCCAGCGTCTGGGGTTTTGCCAGCGCCCGCTTGGGTGCGTGGGGTGACCCCAACCGCATCACCGTCCACGAAGCCGACCTCATGACCGCCGCTCTCATTCGATCCCCATCCTCGATCATGGTACAATCGTTCGTCTATTCCACGAACGGACACCATCTGAGGTACGAACTTGACCGATCTAAATGCCGTCAGCGAGTTTTTCGACATCGGCAGCGCAGCGACCGATGATGACGGCGTGATCGAATGCCCCGTCATTCCCCTGCGTGAGCAGGTCGTCTTTCCCAACGTCGTCTCACCGATCGCGCTGCAGAGTAAGCGCGCCATCGCTGCGGCTGAAGCCGCCTATGACCAGCGCCGGACAGCGATCGTCATCTGGCAGGACGAAGCCAGCGATCTCGAAATTGAGGGGCGCGTCCTCGTCGGCACCGAGATCGCGCTAGGGCGCGTGATGCGGATGCCCGATGATTCGCGCGGCGCCCTGATGCAGGGACGACGCCGTGTGCAAATCCTGCGCATCACGCAAAAAACGCCTTACGTGATCGCCCAGGCGCGCATCGTCATCGAAAAGAACACCGTATCGGCACGCACCAGCGCCCTCATGCAGGTGATCACCAATCTGTTTCGCCGCGTGGTCGAGCTGAACGAGAATATCCCGGAAGATGTGCTGTTGTATGTGTTGAACGCGCAGCAAGCCAGTGTCCTGAGCGATCTGGTCGCCAGCACGCTGACGCTCGCCGTCGAAGAACGTCAGGCTCTGTTGGAAGAGATCGATGTCGAACAGCGGCTCAATCAGATCGTCGATTTGCTCAATCAGGAATTGACCATGCTGGAACTCAAGGACGAGATCACCAGCCAGGTCAACAACGAGATGGATCGCAGCCAGCGCGAGATGTATCTGCGCGAACAGATGCGCGTGATCCAGGGCGAGCTCGGTGAAGAGGATATTTTCCAGCAGGAATTGAACGAAGTCCGCGATCAGATCGCCGCCGCCGAGATGCCGCCCGACATTCACGAAAAGGCGATGAAAGAATTCGCCCGGCTGTCGATCATGGCACCGCTCGCCCCGGAAGTGGGGATGGTACGGACATACATCGACTGGATGACGGCACTGCCCTGGTCGCGCACCAGCCCGGATCAGCTCGATGTGCAGGTGGCACAGCAGACGCTCGACCGTGAGCATTTTGGGCTGCCCAAAATCAAGGATCGCATCCTGGAATACATCGCCGTGCGAAAGCTGGCACCGGATCGCGCCACCAGCCCGATCCTGTGCTTCGTCGGACCGCCGGGCGTCGGCAAGACCTCGTTGGGCAAGTCGATCGCGGCAGCACTCGGACGCGAATTCGTCCGCGTCAGCCTGGGCGGGGTGCGTGATGAAGCCGAGATACGCGGTCACCGCCGCACCTATATCGGCGCGTTACCCGGTCGTATCCTTCAGACCATGCGCCGTGCCGGGACGATCAATCCGGTCTTCATGCTCGACGAGATCGACAAGCTGGGCGCCGACTTTCGCGGCGATCCGGCGGCGGCGCTGCTGGAAATCCTCGATCCCGAACAGAATCATGCTTTCAGCGATCATTATCTCGACCTGCCTTATGACCTGTCGAAGATTCTCTTCATCACCACCGCCAACGATCTCGATCCGATCCCGCCGGCGCTGCTCGATCGGCTGGAAGTGATCGAGTTCAGCGGCTATACCGAGGAAGAGAAGAGCGCGATCGCCCGGCAGTTTCTGATCCCCAAGCAGATCGAAGCCAACGGTTTGAGCGCGCATCCGGTGACCTTCGAGGCGGCGGCGCTGTTCAAGCTGATCCGCGAATACACCTATGAGGCGGGCGTGCGCAATCTCAGCCGGGAACTCGCCAACGTGAGCCGCAAGGTCGCGCGGCTGATCGCCGAGGAAAAACGATATCCTCGCGCCATCACCGCCGCGCACGTCGAGCGTTTTCTGGGACCGCCGCCCTTTCTCGATACCCGCGCCAACGATCAGGATGCCATCGGCATTGCGACAGGCATGGCGTGGACGCCCTACGGCGGCGAAATTCTGACGATCGAGGTGAGCGCCCTACCCGGTAAGGGCACGTTGATGCTGACCGGCTCGCTCGGTGACGTGATGCAGGAGTCGGCACAGACGGCACTGAGCTACATGCGTGCGCGTTGGGAAGAGTTGAAGCTGCCCTACGACGATCTCGATTACTTCGACATTCACGTTCACCTGCCTGAAGGGGCTGTCCCCAAAGACGGACCCTCCGCAGGCATCACTCTGGCGATCGCCATCATTTCGGCATTCACCGAACGCCCGGTGCGCAGCGACACCGCTATGACGGGTGAGATCACACTGCGCGGCAAAATCCTTCCTGTGGGCGGTATCAAGGAAAAGCTGCTGGCAGCGCGGCGGGCACGGATCAAGCATATTCTGATCCCGAAACAAAACGAACACGATCTGCGCGACATCCCGCGCGAAGCCCGCCAGGACTTCGAGATTCACCTCGTCGAGACGATGGGACAGGTGATCGAGTGGATGCTGCTGGAGGCACCGAGCGGCGAGCGTCGGCTCGACCGGCTGCGCCGTGAACGCGATAAAGATGGGCAGCGCGAGGATGACGAGTGAGTCGGAGGGCGATCGCGCCCTGAGTGCGTATCGATCATGAATGGCGACCAGATACAGACATGGATCAAAACAGGGCGATCGCAGCGGCTCGACTGGCTGGCGGACAGCGCTCCGGTCGAGTCGATCGCGCAAATGCTGACCGCTCTGGCGAACGGCGCTGGCGGACGGCTGTTGATCGGCGTGGCGGGTCCGGCAGGCACGATCGTCGGCGTGCGTGACAGCGCGCTGACGATCGATCGCGTGATCCAGGCGTCGATGGCGATCCACCCGCAGTTGGTGCTGCCCCTGCCGCAAATCGTGGCGATTAAAGAGAAACCGGTCGTGATCGTGCAGGTGCCCGAAGGACTGCCGGGCGTATATGCGTTCGACGGAAGGTTCCTGAAACGCGGCGAGTCGGACAATATCCCACTGACCCTCACCGATATGCGCCGATTGTCGTTCGAGCGCGGCGCCATGCAGTTCGAGACGGAGCCAGCCGACGACGCGGCATTGAGCGACATCGACTGGGGCAAAGCGCGTGCCTATGCCGCCCTGATCAAGTCGAACGAGGGCGATGCCGAAAAGGTGCTGCTGCGACGCGGCTGTCTGACGCGCGTCAACGGCACGCTGCGCCCCACCCATGCGGGTATCCTGCTGTTCGGCAATGAGCCGCAGGCGTTCGTGCGCAGTGCCGACATCACCGCTGTACGTTTCGCAGGCGAGATCATGAGCGATCGTTTCACACGCGCCGATATCGGCGGCACGCTGCCGGATCAGATTCGCCGCGCCGAGACTTTCCTGCTCGATCACCTGCGCAAAGATGTCGCGCTGGGCAAGAGCATGGCTCGGCGCGAATATCTGGAATACCCTTTTGAGGCGGCACGCGAGCTGGTGGTCAATGCAGTCGCGCACCGCGATTACAGCATCGCCGGGGATGGCATTCGCCTGTATCTGTTCGCCAATCGTCTGGAAGTGAGCAGTCCGGGGATGCTGCCCGGACCTGTGACGATCGAAAATATCCGTGAAGCGCGGTTCTCGCGCAATCCGGTGATCGTGCAGGTGCTGTCGGATATGGGCTTCATCGAGCGACTCGGTTACGGGGTCGATCGCGTCATCATGTTGATGGAAGAGACCCACCTGCCCGCGCCAGAATTTTCCGAGCATGTCGGCGGCTTTCACGTTAAGCTGCATCGCGGCGCGACCATGCCCGATGCGCCGCTGTTGCCTCCCGACGAGGTGGTCGATAAACATTATCGAGGTGTCCCGCTCAACCCCCGTCAGGAGGCGGCGCTGCTCTATCTGACGCGCGAAGGACATCCCCGCATCACCAACAGCAGCCTGCAATTACTGTTCCCGGACGTTCACGCCGAGACGATCCGCCGTGACCTGTCCGACCTGGTGACGAAAGATATTCTCGAAAAACGCGGCGAAAAACGCGGTTCGTATTATGTATTAAAATCGCTCTGAATAGGCTAGACGCCCAAACGCTGCTTGCGAGGGGGTGTCGCATCGCATATAGTGAAGAGGGTAATTGCGCGGCGCCTGGTTTTCCGACAGCTTTTCAGCGAGGGCAATAATCGTGCATCTGAAGCTCCAGCATCTCGTTCCTTTCCTGATGATCCTGCTCGTCCTGAGCGCATCTCCGGCATCGAGCGCCCCGCGCGCTGTGCCCCATCAACAACTGACATGCGATGAACTGGTCATCCTGGCGACGACGACCGTCGGTCTGGCATGTGACGGACTGGGGCGCAACCAGGTCTGTTACGGCAATCGCCAGATCGATGTCGAATTCATTCCCAACAGCACCCTGACCTTCAATCGGTCGGGCGATCGCGTCGATCTGCTGGAACTGCGCACGCTGAGCACCTTTCCGTTCGACTCGGTGACGGGCGATTGGGGTGTGGCATTTCTCAAAGCACAAGCCAATCTTCCAGACGCGCTGCCCGGCGAAAATGTCACATTTCTTTTGTTTGGGGATGCGACGCTGGAGAATGTCACCTCGGATATGCGCGCTGTCAAGCTCACGAGCGGCATTACCGGCACGGAATGCGACGAGGCGCCATCCGGGGTGCTGATCCAATCCCCCGCCGGACAGCAGGTGACCATGAATATCAATGGCGCCGATCTTACGCTCGGCTCGACCGTCTTCCTGAGCGCCAAGCCGAACGTCAGCATGAAACTCAGCACGATCGAGGGCTTGGCGGTGATCACATCGATGGGCGAGACGCGCATCGTCCCCGAAGGCGGTGAAACAGGCGTGCTGCTCGGCGGTCTCGATGGACTCGAACCCATCGGCCCGCCCGCCCCGCTGCGCGGGTTCACCCAGATAGAATTACCGTTCCTGCCGCTTGATCTGCTCGACTCCGAGTTAGCGCTGCCGCCCCCGCTCAATATCGCCGGGGCGATGGGCACGGTCACGCCCACGACCGCTCCAGTCGGCGCTGCCACCAGCTCACCAGCGACCTGCCTGCCGCGCACCGATTGGACAGCGCGTTATGTCGTCCAGCCGGGAGACACCCTGTCCGCCATCGCTGCGCGCGCAGGCGTGCGCCTGGAAGACTTCATGGCGGGCAACTGCATCGTCAACGCCGCGCGGCTGCTCGCCGGGCAGACGTTGAATTCCCCGATCGCAATAGCGATCCCCCGGCTGCCGACGGCGACCGTGACGACCGTGCGTCCGGTCGCCAGCATCACCCCGACCGCTACCACCAACGCGGGTATCGTCGGACCGAATCTGCGCGCGGATGCCAACCCGATCTTCCAGGGTTCCTGCACCGTCATCCGTTGGGATGTCTCCAACATCAGAGAGGTCTACTTCAATGGCACGCCCGCTATTGGCAGCGAAGGTCGCCAGGTGTGTCCGAGCATCACGCAAACCTACACGCTGCGCGTGCTGCGGCTCGACAATGTGACTCAGGATTTCCCGATCACGATTTATGTCGAGACCACCTGCGGCAACTACGTCTGCGAAGCTGGTGAAAATGCCACCACCTGTCCGATAGATTGCTACCAGATCGGTTGACGATCGCGTCTGGGCGTCTGCGTCAGCGCGTGGACGCCCACTTTTCATCGATTAAAAAACAGGATGATCCATGCGGCTCGATCGAAATTTCGTTTTGCGCATCGTCATCATCGTCATTGGGTTGAGTGCGCTGGTATTGTCCGCGTGCAGCGTGGTCGCGCCTCCCCCTGCAACGCCGACGCCGACCAGCACACCCACGCTTACATCATCGCCCGTACCGACGCTGACCGCGACCGCCGTCCCGCCGACGCCTATCCCCACCGAGACTCCGGCGCCTACACTCATACCGAGCGCGACCCCGACGACCGCGCCGACGCTGCCGCCGACGACCGCACCACAAGAGACCGTGCTGTTCACCAATGACAATTGGGAATTCCTCGATCTGCCCGGTGACATGAACGCCCGTCTCAACAATCCGCTCATCGCCTTTATGAACACCAACAACCGCACGGTGACCGGTGGGACGCCGCAGCCGGGCAACGACATCGAGACGCTCTACTACGTCTCCCCGACCAACTCTGCCGGGCGGGTGGCGATCAAGGCGTTCGACTCATCAACCAACAATCAGATTTACATCGCTCCATCGGGGAATGCCTTTGCCTACATGCGCCTGGACGCTGGCACCAGCGCCAATGGGCTGTACATCGCGGATTTCAATGTCGGCGTAACGGTGCGTGTGCTGCCGATCGCGTCACTGACTCAGCGTGGCATCTTCAACGAACCGCATTGGAAGCGCGACGGATCGGCGCTGGCGATCGCGCTGGCGACGGGCTATGACCTCGACATTTACACCATTTCGCGCGAAGGGGCGTGGGCGTCGCTGATCAATGGCGGTTCGTATGATTTTTGGGCACGCTGGTCGCCCGACGGCAATTATCTGGCGTTCGTCTCGGATCGCCTCACCTGTCCGAGCTGGCGCCCTGGCGAAGCGGCCACCTGTGATGGGACGGGCGCGCCGCCTCCTTCAGGCGGGCATGTGTTCGTGCTGGAGACTGCGACCGGGCGCATCAGCCAGATCAGCGATGCAGCGGTGTTTGAGCCGCCGCGCTGGGTGACGCCGCGGCAGATCGCCTACGTGATCGGAGACCCGTTGTTTGGTGACCCGGAACGCGCCCTCTACATAGCTGACATCTTCAGCGGCGAGGTGCGCACTGTGCGTCTCAATACTGGCGACATGCCGCTCAAGCTGGCGGAGTCGTGGTCACCGAACGGTCAGCAGGTGATCTTTCAAGCCGCGTCCGACACCACTGCGATCGTGCTGGCACAGAGCAGCGGAGCCGAGATCGCACGCATCTCCGACCTGACCTTCTCGCGTTATGGCATGGCGGCTGCCTGGTCACCGGACGGGACGCGCATCGCTATCGGCGGTGTGGCGGGTCAGTGCCCGTATGGGGTGATCGTCACCGACAGCGCCCTGGAGTCGATCGCGCGTGGTAATCCGCCGCCGTCGATGTGCGAGCCGACATTTTCGCCCGATGGACGCTGGCTCGCTTTCACAGGTGTGATCGCCAGCCGCGATGGGCGCGTCGATATTTACGCCGCAGGCAACAATGGCTTCGGCGCGGTCAACCTGACCGGAAGCCTGCTCGGTAACATCGATCTGATCGGCTGGGTAGGGGGCACGGGATAGCGGTGCGGCGCGGTTGTCGGTAAGATCGGGAAACGTGCGTTACGCTCTACCCTTTCACCTCTGGAGCAGGATCATGGCAGCATTGACCGATAAAATCGCTATTGTCACCGGTGGCAGTCGCGGCATTGGACGCGGGATCGCGCTGGAACTGGCACGGCGGGGCGCGACCGTCGTCGTCAACTACAACCAAAATGCGAGTGCCGCCGATGAAGTCGCGGCAGCGATCATCGAGGGCGGCGGGACGGCGCTGACTGTGCAAGCCGATGTGAGCCAGGAGGCGGGCGCCAACGCGCTCGTCAAGGCTGCAATCGACGCTTATGGCAGGCTCGATATTCTGATCAACAATGCCGGCACGACCCGCGACAACGTGATCATGCTGATGAGCGCCGACGACTTTGATACAGTGCTGGACACCAATCTGCGCAGCACCTGGCTGGTGTCGAAAGCCGCGGTGCGCTCGATGATGCGCAAACGCTACGGACGCATCATCAATATCACCAGCATCAGCGGCATCATGGGCAACGGCGGCCAGACCAATTACAGCGCCAGCAAAGCGGGCATCATCGGACTCACCAAAGCGCTGGCACGGGAGGTCGGGTCGCGCTCGATCACCGTCAACGCCATCGCGCCTGGCTTTGTACAGACCGATCTCACCTCTAGTCTGCCTGAAGAGATGTTGAAGAAGCTGAACGACAATATCCCGCTCGGACGCTGGGCGACCGTCGAAGATATTGCCTATGCCACCGCCTTTCTCGCCTCCGATGAAGCCGCCTGTATCACCGGACACGTCCTGACAGTCGATGGCGGTATGGCAATGTGATTGTTTGACTACACGAAGAGGATGCACCCGACATGCCCACGATATTTTCGAAGATCATCGCCCGTGAAATACCGTCGGAGATCGTGTATCAGGACGATCTCGTCACCGCCTTCAAGGACATCAATCCGGCGGCACCTGTACATATCCTGATCTGCCCAAACAAGGAGATCGCCACCGTCGATGATGTGACCGCCGACGATGAACCCACCCTGGGGCGGATGTTCACGGTCGCGCAGCGGGTGGCGCGCGATTTTGGCATCGGGGAGAGCGGCTATCGATTGATCGTCAACTGCAAGCGTGACGGCGGGCAAGAGGTCTATCACCTGCACATGCACCTCATCGGCGGGGGCAACCTGGGCACGATGATGGCGCGCCCTAAGCAATAATATAATGCCTGTTCGCATCACTGCCCTTTATAGTTATCCGATCAAAGCCTGTGGGCGTCTGGAGCATCAATCGGCAGCGCTGGAGGCATACGGGCTGGCGCACGATCGCCACTGGATGTTCGTCAGTGACTCCGACGAGACGCGCGGTCGCTTCCTGACGCAGCGTGAGCTGCCCCCTCTGGCGGTGATCCAACCTTCGTTCGTGGCGGACGATCTCCACATCGAGGCGCCTGGTCACGGATCGATTAGCGTGCCGCTGATGATCGCCGCCGACACGCCGACCCGATCGGTGGTAATCTGGCGCGATACCGCCGACGCGCACGACGAGGGCGACCGCGCGGCTGCGTGGGCATCCGCCTACCTGGGTACACCCGTGCGGCTGGTGCGGATGGCGCAGGCGCATTACCGGCGAGTCGATCCGACCTACAGCCAGCAAACGGCACAGGTCGGGTTTGCCGACGCTTACCCGATCCTGGTGACCAACGAATCGTCCCTGGATGACCTCAACGATCGGCTGCTGGAGCGCGACAAAGATGCGCTGCCGATGACGCGCTTTCGCCCCAACGTGGTGATCGCGGATGCAGACGCCTGGGCAGAAGACGCCTGGTCACAGTTCGAGATCGCTGGAATCCGCTTCGAGGGGGTCAAGCTGTGCGCCCGTTGCGCGGTGACGACGGTCGATCAAGAGACCGGGACGCGCCCCGATGTGACCGAGCCGACTGCGACGCTGGCGACCTTTCGCAAGCGTGAACGCGGGGTAATGTTCGGGCAAAATGTCGTGCATCGCGGCACAGGGATGTTGTCTGTCGGGGATGCAGTGCGGGTGGTTGAAGTGTTTCCCATCGAGGCACCCTGACAGTAGGTGCGATAAGAAGCTCAAGATGTATGGATGCCTAACGATGTGTCCGCTCAGAAAACGGGGAGATCACCAGTGTCCGTAAAATCACCATTCAATCCCGATGGCACCAAAAAAGTAATCCTGTCGATCGATGGGGGCGGGATGCGCGGCACAATCTCCGCCGCCATGCTGTCAGAGCTGGAACGGATCACGGGTTCAAAGTGCCATGAACTCTTCGATATGATCGCGGGCACCAGCACCGGATCGATCATCGCGGTCGGCATCGCTTTGGGGATTCCAGCGAGTGAAATTTTGCAGGAGGTCTATCGGAACCGTCTCCCCGCAGCCTTCAGGGATGCGCCGATCGCGTGGTTCCCCAGGTTCATGCGCGGCGCAGCCAGCGCGCTCGGAATTTTGTCCCCCGCAAATGCCGACCTTTTTATCCGTCTCCTCTCCAACAATTTGCGCTTTGCCTTCGCGCGCGAGGGATTCCTCGACAATCTCAAGCCTTTGGTCGGACAAAAACGGATCAGCGATTTAGGCAGCTCACCAGCGTTGTTCGTCACCACCAAAGATGTCCTGTCTGGCGAGATCATCTACATCGTCAGCGTGGGAAAGGGACGCGCCAAAGTCAAAGACTGGCCGCTTTCGGGCGTGGTCGCGGCGAGCGGGGCTGCACCGATCTTCTTTCCGCCTGCATTGGGCAGGCTGGTAGACGGCGCGGTCGGGGTGTACGGCAATCCCTGTTTAGCCGCCGCTATCGAGGCGATGGAATATCTCAGTCAGGACGATCCCGGTTATCGGGATGGCAATGTTGTCCACCTCTCGATTGGCACAGGCTATGTCCTCAATCAGCCCGCCGCAGAAAAGGTCAGGAAATACGGCATCTTCGATTGGCTGAAATATCTCGTCAGCGAGGGAATGGACGAATCGACCACGCAGCAGGTGTTTACCACGCGCGCCATCTATGGGACGGCGCGCATGGATTTTCGGCGCTACAACCCGCTGCTTACAGCCGACTCGGTGCAGCACAGGCTGGGGATCGACCTCATCGGCAAGCCTAATCCCACCCAACTGAGTCTGGCTTCGTTCCAGTCAGCCGACATTACCCTGATGGAAGAAATTGGCACCGCCTATGCCCGTAACATCGATTGGGCTGCGCCGTTCATGATGCCCTGGAACACCGAGGGCGGACAATGCCATCCCAGCGACATCGAGTGCAATGCTGAGCTGAGCACGCCAATCGTGTGGACACCAGAATATCTGTGACCTTCAGCGGACGCGCCGCGGCGCGTCCGTTCTCGCTTTCGTTGATGTGATTACGGTCTCGCAGTTGCTTCTGGCGTAGTTTCGGGCGCAGCGAGGGTCGCCTCTGGTGTCATCTCCGGCGTGACCTGCGCCGTTGGCTCGGTCGTCACCGCGAGCGACGGCGCCGCGCGCTCGTCTGTCGCCTCAGGTGTCACTTCGGGAGTCGATTCCGCGCCACCTCTGCTGACGCGCTCGATCTCACGGTCGATTGCTGCCAGGATATTTTCCGCTCCGGCAATCGGCACCTGCTCGGCATCGACCGGCACCACGCCGTTGATCGTCACGGTCGGCGTGCCATTGAAGTTCAATAGCCCCCGTACTGTCGCCGTCGCGCGCGTCAACAGCTCCTGCGCGCTTCCGCTCGCCACGCAGCCGCGCTGCTGTGCAGCATCGAGTCCGAGCGTGTCCACCCCCGCGCTGATACGATTATTGGCGAACGACTGATTGCCATAGCGACCCTGCCAGTCGAACAGCATATCGTGGAACTGCCAGAACGCGCGCTGATCGGCGGCGCACAGCGCAGCGATCGCCGCGCCCTGTCCGTTGGGCACCGCGCCATAGCCATAGAGCGGCACATAGCTTAGAGCGATGCGCTCGTCGCGGACGCGCTCGACCAGCGCGTCGATTGTATCGACATGGAAGCTGCGACAGTTCGGACAGTCGAAGCTGGAAAAAATACTCACCTTGACGCGCGCGCTCGACTCGCCGAGCAGCGGGTAGCCGTCTTCAGTGCGCGACAGCGTGAGACCTTCGTAACGCGCTGCTGTTTCCGGCGGGACTGGCGCTTCCTGCGGCACATTGACCAGGATCAACAGCACGACCAGGATCGCCGCGATCGATCCAATCACGATGGCGATCGTGATGCGGCGCCGGCGGATGCGCTCCGCTTCGCGTTCCTTCAGCCGTTCCGCGGCGCGTGACGATGCCGATGCCCGCACCGACGGTGCCGCGCTCGATTTGGCAGGGGTCGCCCGGCTCGCCGCCGCTTTGTCGTCCGATTTATCCGTCTTGCGATTTCTACCTTGCTGTGCCATGACGCCTCATTTCTCGTCGATAAAACCGCGATCAGTGTACAACGCGCGTTTCAAACGTCAAGCGAAAGCAAACCAGAACTCATATTGGTCTGATCAATATCTGCCCAATCAGATCGGATTGCGCTACAATGTGAATCGTTGACGCTGTAATCGCCAACTATTTCCTCCGCCCCACAATTTCATATGTCGGTTACACGGGCGTCCCTGCTGAAGGGGGCGACGTAGACACGATGCGAGGACACATCCTATGAAGGTCGATTCGTTCGGCACACGCGGCACATTCGACACTGGCAGCGGACAGGCGGTCATCTATCGTCTCAACGCGCTGCGCGATCAGGGCATTGGTCATATCGACCGACTGCCATTCAGCATCAAAATTCTGCTTGAGAATGCCTTGCGCAATCTCGACAATTACGAGGTGATGGCAGAGGCGGTGACCGCCCTCGCCAATTGGAATGCCCCCGCGCCCGGTGAGACCGAGATTCCATTCAAGCCCGCGCGTGTCATCCTGCAGGACTTCACCGGCATCGCGGTCGCGGTCGATCTGGCAGCGCTGCGCAGTGCGATGGCGCGCCAGAATGCCGATCCCAGCCGCATCAATCCCAACATCCCGGTCGATCTGGTGATCGACCATTCGGTGCAGGTCGATGCCTTCGGTTCATCCGACGCTATCCTGATCAACGGTGAGCGTGAGTTCGAGCGCAATCGTGAGCGCTACGAATTTCTGCACTGGGGACAAAAATCGCTGAAAAATTTCCGCGTGGTGCCCCCGGCGATGGGTATCGTGCATCAGGTCAACCTGGAATATCTGGCGCGCGGTGTGCAGTTGTTCGAGGAAAATGGCGAAACGGTCGCGCTGCCCGATACGCTCGTCGGCACCGACAGCCATACAACCATGATCAATGGTCTGGGCGTGCTGGGATGGGGCGTCGGCGGGATTGAAGCCGAAGCCGCCATGCTCGGACAGCCGATCTACATGCTGATGCCCCAGGTCGTTGGTGTCAAGCTGACGGGCAGCCTGCCCGAAGGCACGACCGCGACCGATCTGGTGCTGACCATCACCCAGATTTTGCGCAAAAAAGGCGTGGTCGATAAGTTCGTCGAATTCTACGGCGCTGGCTGTGGACGCCTCAGCCTGCCCGACCGGGCGACGATCGCCAACATGGCGCCGGAATACGGCGCGACGATGGGCTTCTTCCCGATCGACGACGAGACGCTCAGCTTCCTGCGCCGCACCGGACGCCCTGCCGATCTGGTGATGCTGGTCGAGCGCTATATGAAAGAACAGGGCTTGTTCCGCACCGACGACACCGCCGATCCGATCTTCACCGATTCGGTCGAGCTCGATCTGAGTACGGTGCTGCCCAGTCTGGCAGGTCCAAAGCGCCCACAAGACCGCGTGCTGCTGCGTGACATGAAAGACAATTTCAGCAAGGCGCTGCGTGCGCCGGTCGATCAGCGCGGGTTTGCCCTGGACGAGACCAGCAGCCTCAAGCGTTCACTGGTGGTGGACAACGGACGCAGCGCCGAGATCGGACATGGCGTGGTCGTGCTGGCGTCGATCACGAGCTGCACCAATACCAGTAACCCGATGGTCATGGTCGCAGCCGGGCTGGTGGCGAAGAAAGCCGTCGAACATGGTCTGCACAGCAAGCCATATGTCAAGACCAGCCTGGCGCCCGGCTCGCGTGTCGTCACCGAGTACCTGGATCGTGCAGGGCTGACCCCCTATCTGGAACAGCTCGGTTTCCACACCGTCGGCTACGGCTGCATGACCTGCATCGGCAACAGCGGTCCGCTGCCGCAAAAGGTCGCGGAAGCGGTGCAGAGCGGCGATCTGGTCGCGGCGGCAGTCCTGAGCGGCAATCGCAATTTCGAGGGGCGGATCAATCCGCTGGTCAAGGCGAACTATCTGGCGTCACCGCCGCTGGTGGTGGCGTATGCGCTGGCGGGCACTGTCGATATCGATCTGGTCAACGATCCGATCGGCTACAACGACGCCAACGAACCCGTGTTCCTCAAGGACATCTGGCCCAGCAATACCGAAGTGTTAGAGATGGTGACCAACACCATCACCCCGGACATGTTCACCACCCAGTACGGCAACGTCTTCGACGGCAACTCGACCTGGAACGCGATCGAGGGCAAGGTCGGTGAAGTCTACACCTGGGACAAGCACAGCACCTACATTCAGGAACCGCCCTACTTCTTCCACTTTGCCAGCCACCCCGAAAGCATTCATGATATTCTGGGCGCGCGGACGCTGGTGGTGTTAGGCGACACGATTACCACCGATCACATCTCCCCGGCTGGCGACATCGCCCTGAACAGCCCTGCCGGACAGTATCTCGTCCTCAATGGCATCGATAAAGCCGACTTCAACACCTACGGCACCCGACGTGGCAATCACGAGGTCATGATCCGGGGCACATTCGCCAATATCCGTCTGCGTAACAAGCTGGTGCCGGGCAGCGAAGGTCCGATCACCGAACACCTGCCGACCGGTGAGGTGACCAGTATCTACGAGGCGTCGGAACGTTATCTGGCGTCGAATACGCCGTTGGTGGTGCTGGCGGGCAGCGAGTACGGCACTGGATCGAGCCGCGACTGGGCTGCCAAAGGCACGCTGCTGCTGGGTGTCAAAGCGGTCATCGCTCGTTCGTTTGAGCGTATCCATCGCAGCAATCTGGCGATGATGGGTGTGCTGCCGCTGCAATTCAAGAATGCCGACAGCATCGATATGCTCGGCTTGACCGGGCGCGAAAAGTTCGACATTCTGGGCATCAGCGACCAGCTGCTGCCAAAGCAGGAATTGACGGTCGTTGCCCGCGCCGAGGATGGCACGGAAAAGCGTTTCACGGTGATCGCCCGCGTCGATACCCCGGTCGAGGTGGAGTATTATCGCAATGGTGGCATCCTGCAAACAGTGCTGCGCAAGTTCCTGAATTAAGCACCGTGCAGTCTGTAGAGACAATGCGTGCATTGTCCGCATGATCTCCATCAGGAGTGCAGAACCATGCACTCCTGATTTTTTCTATCGCTAACGCCAACGGTTCTTTAAATCGGGGGAACATGAACGAAGAACAACTGACCGTGACTATCTATTCCGACGGCGGCGCCAAGCCGAATCCCGACGGACCCGGTGGATGGGCTGCCCTGCTGCTCTACGGCGAACACCGCAAAGAGATCAGCGGCGGCGAACCCAGCACCACCAACAATCGCATGGAGCTGACGGCGGCGATCAAGGCACTGGAAACGCTCAATCGGGCGTGCAGCGTCGAATTTGTCACCGACTCGGAGTATCTGCGCAAGGGGATCACCGAGTGGATCAAGAGCTGGAAGAAAAACAACTGGCGCACATCGAGTAAGCAGCCCGTGATGAACCAGGATTTGTGGATGCAGCTCGACATTCTGAACGCCAAACACCGCATTAGCTGGCGCTGGACCAAGGGTCACGCAGGCAATATCCACAATGAGCGCGTCGATCAACTGGCGACGGCAGCGCGTGAGGCGATCAAGCGGCGGCGCTAAGGACACAACGCATGGTGTAGAGACGCATGACGATGCGTCCGTTCTCGTTCATGTTTTTTGCATAGAAAGGCAGCACAGCGGACGCATGGCGAAATTATCCGAGCGTGTCGCGGGATTCGGCACCACGATCTTCACCGAGATCAATCAACTGGCACAACAGCACAACGCGCTCAATCTGGGACAGGGGCGTCCTGATTTTGACAGCCCGCCCGCACTGGTCGATGCAATGGTAACGGCGCTGCAATCAGGAACATACAATCAGTATGCGCCGGGAGTCGGGGCGGCGGTGCTGCGTCAGGCGGTCGCGGATCACGCGCGCCGACATTACGCGCTCGACATCGACGCCGACGCCGGAGTCGTGATTACGGCGGGCGCGACCGAGGCAATCTTCGCATCGGTACTGGGGCTGGTCGATCGCGGCGATGAAGTGATCGTCATCGAGCCGTATTTCGACAGCTATGTTCCCAATCTGGTCATGGCGGGCGCGACTCCGGTCTATGTCCCGCTGCATCCCCCTGCCTGGACATTCGATCCGGCTGAGCTGCGTCGCGCCTTCAACAGCAAGACTCGCGCCCTTATACTCAACACTCCGCACAATCCGACCGGGCGAGTCTTTACCCGCGAAGAATTGACGATGATCGCGGAGCTGTGCATCGAGCACGATGTGACGGTCATTTCCGACGAGGTATACGAGCATCTGGTCTTTGACGGCGCCTGCCACATCCCGATCGCCTCACTGCCCGGCATGGCGGAGCGCACAGTCACGGTCAGCAGCTTAGGCAAGACGTTCAGCGTCACGGGTTGGAAGATCGGCTGGGTGTATGGTGCCCCCGATCTGGTCAAAGGCGTGAGTCAGGCGCACCAGTTCGTCACCTTTGCCGCCAACCACCCAGCGCAGATCGCGGCTGCCTACGCCCTCAATCTACCGGAAACCTACTACACCGAGTTTCGCGCCATGTACAGCGTCAAGCGCGACCTGCTCATGAGCGCGCTCACCCACACGGGGCTGAAAGCGCAGCAGCCCCAAGGCACCTATTTCGTCATGGCAGACTTCGCATCGGTGTTCGACGGCGACGATCTGGAATTCGCCCGCTACCTGACCAGCGAGATCGGTGTCGCCTGCATCCCGCCGACCTTCTTTTACAGTCAGGATCACGCGCATATGGCGAGCACACAGGCACGCTTCGCCTTTTGCAAGAGTGACGCGATGCTGCGTGAGGTCGGTGATCGCCTGGCGCTGCTGGCGCGGTGAGATGAAACAGTGCAGGGATGCAGGGACGCACAGCAGTGCGTCCCTGCTTAGTCCAGATCTCACCCGATCGCAAACGGCAGCGCCCGTCCGATGATCAGCCCGCTCAACAGCACACTGATGATGACGATCACCACCAGCATGGTCAGCAGTGTGATGGCGGGCACGGCATATTTGTCGCGCGGCTCGCTGATGACGTAGAGCCGTCCGTAGCCCTCCCCCATGATGTAGCCTGCCAGCACCAGCATGAACACGCCAGACAATCCGCCACCCAAGCCCAGCAAACTCAGGATGAAGGTCAGCACACTCGAAAAGACCACTGTCGGCGCCCAGACGATCCCGGCTGCCATCGCGTGCCTGACCAGCGGCGCGTTCCAGCCTTTCGACCGGGCATAATGGTGTGCTGCGTAAATCCCGGCGAACAGCGCCCCGACCGTGATCGGGATGGTCAGCAGCGGCGTGAGCAGGATACTGACAAAGCTGAACAGGGTCGCGTCTGATTGCAGCACGAACAACAGCGCCAGCAGCAGACTGAGCGCCGAGCTGATCAAAGCACCCGATACGACCACCAGCCAGAAACGCCACCAGGTCGCGCTATCGACTTGAAATTCGTAAGTGCCGGGACGCCGCAGCAGCGCCTGCCAGCCCTCCTTGAGCAGCGTCCACCCCGCACTGACGACCTCGGCGGGCGCGATCGTCTGCGGGGCACCGGGGATGCGGAATGGCAGACGTATCCCCTCCCCAGCGGATGCCGCACCCTCGCGCGCCGCATCATTGGGATCGAGTGTATAGATTTTTGGGCGTGTGGACTTGGGCGCGCTCGCCGCAGCGGGAGACGCGCTTGCGACTGGATTGACCTCGACTTCGCGCGCTTTAATCCGTTCCAGCACCTCACGCGCCTTCGCGTTGCTCGGATTGAGCACCAGTACACGCTCCAGATGCGCTTTGCGCATTGCCGGGTCGTTTTCGACGGCGGCTAGAAAATACCAACCCTGTTCGTTGTCCGGCGCTGACAAGACGAATTCGCTCAACAACTTGCGCGCGTTGTCCCGATCGCCCGCCTGAAATGCGGTGATACCGCGTTGTAAAAGGTCTGACTCTGGCTGCATTTCACATCACCCCTCGGAATAGAGTCGCGTTGGTTTGAAAAGTCTACCCCGACACCCCACAATCCGGGATTGAGAAACACCCCTGTGAACAGTATAAACGACTTGAACCGCTTATTCCTCGACTGCGAGCTTTTATCCCTACATGATCATCCCCACACCTAAACGATTTATTGCCATCGCTGGTAACATCGGCGTCGGCAAGAGTACCCTCACCCGATTGATCGCCTCGGCTTTCCAGTGGGAACCTTTTTTCGAGTCCGCCGCCGATAATCCCTATCTGCCCGACTTTTACCGCGACATGAACCGCTGGAGTTTCCATTCGCAGGTATTCTATCTGGGCAAGCGCCTCGAACATCATCGCCGTCTGGTCGATCATCCGGGCAGCGTGCTGCAGGATCGCACCGTGTATGAGGATGCCGAAATTTTCGCGCACAATCTCTACGATCAAGGCTTGATGAGCGCGCGCGATTACGACTCCTATCGCCGCCTCTATCATGCAGTCAGCAGTTTCCTGCCTGCACCCGACCTGATCATCTACCTGCGCGCCGATGTTGACACACTGTTACAGCGGATTCGGCAGCGTGGCAATGAGTATGAGCGCACGATCGCGCCGGATTATCTGGCGCGGCTCAATGATCTGTACGAAGACTGGATCACAGGATGGCACACCTGCCCTATTCGTATCATCCCTGCCGCCGAGATAGATTATGTAGCTCATCCTGAAGATATTGCGCGCATCATCGACCCCATCCGCGAATTATTCAGCGAGATCGCCATCTGACGGCGATCTGTATTCTGGAATCCCAGGTCTTATAGACAAATTTTCCGACTCATGATAGAGTCTATAAACTCGATTGTTCTGATTAATCCGATCATTACGGGTGGGCGATAATGTCGCGGATTCAACTCGACTCAGATTTACTGGATTACATCATCAATGCGGGCTTTCAGCCGAACGATCGCCTGCCGACACTCAATACGCTGCAAGATGAAGCGCATCTGAACATCGGCATCAGCAAAGTCCGCGAACAGCTGGAGGTGGCGCGCGCGCTCGGATTCGTCGAGATCCGCTCCAAGACGGGGATGCGCCTGAAGCCATACAATTTCAAGCCCGCTGTACGTCTGAGCCTGTTCTTTGCGCTGGCACAGAGCGCGCGCAATTTCGAACTCTTCGGTGAGGTGCGCAATCATCTGGAGGTGGCATTCTGGAACGAGGCGGTCGCGCGGATGCTCCCTGAGGATTTCGAGCAGATGCGCACCTGTATCACCCGCGCCACCGAAAAGCTCGACGGTGCCCACATCCGCATCCCCAACGAGGAACATCGCACCTTTCATCTGACGCAGTTCAAGCGCCTGGAAAACCCGTTCGTGATGGGGATTCTGGAATCGTATTGGGACGCCTACGAAGCGGTGGAAGTGACCCGCTATGCCAGCTACCAATATCTGCAGGAGGTATGGAAGTATCACGCGCAAATCCTCGATGCCCTGGAGAGCGGCGCGATCGAGCGCGCCAAAGGGCTGTTCATCGAGCATACCCGGCTGATCCGCTACGACCACGATGCAGCCGCCGAAGCGAAACCGTCCAGTAATCAGGGAAATTGACAACCATCGCATAGACACCCGTTTCAGGATAGTACAGTTAATCGTTGTTGTTAAGGTCGTTGAAATCAATCGAGTTTGAAGGAAAATCATGGTAATCAATATGCAACCCGCAGTAGAAACCCGTTGGGAACGTTATCAGCCGGGTGTGAACGATTTTGCACTCATGGTAGCGACCGAAAACGGATCGGGCAGCCAGACTTCCAACGTCGTGCTGATCCGCTCGCTCTTCAAGATGGGTATCCCTGTCAGTGGCAAGAACCTGTTCCCGTCGAATATCAAGGGACTGCCGACCTGGTACACCATCCGCGCCAGCAAGGATGGCTACACCGCGCGCCGCGCCACCACCGAGGTGGCGATCGCCTTCAATCAGGACACGATCACTGAAGACATCGCCACCATGCCCAGCGGCGGCGTGCTGATCACCAACAAAGATTTGAAATATCGCGTCGATCGGGCGGACGTCACTGTGTATGAGCTGCCCGTCAAGGCGATCATGGCGCAGGGCGAATTCCCGAAGGATTTTGCCGACCGCATTGCCAATATGGTCTATGTCGGCGTGTGCTGCCAGTTGTTCGACATCCCCATCGACATCGCCTACAGCGCCCTGCTCGATCAGTTCAACGGCAAGGAAAAACCTGCCAAAATGAACTTTGCCGCCGTGCAACTGGCATACGACTGGGCGAAGGTCAATCTGGTCAAGCAGGACTCGCTGCGTTTCGAGCCGATGAACGAAACCGCCGGGAAAATCCTGATCGAGGGCAACGACGCCGGCGCTATCGGGGCGCTGTTCGGCGGGCTGACGGTGGTCGCGTGGTATCCGATCACGCCATCGACCAGCCTGGTCGATAACATCCTCAATCACATGCACCTGCGCAAAGACCCGGAAACGGGCTTGAGTACGGTCGCGGTCGTGCAGGCGGAAGATGAACTCGCCGCGATTGGCATGATCATCGGCGCGGGATGGGCAGGGGCGCGCTCGATGACCGCCACCAGCGGACCCGGCATCAGCCTGATGGCGGAATTCACTGGGCTGGCTTACTTCGCTGAGATCCCGACGGTGATCTGGGACATCACGCGCATGGGTCCCAGTACGGGCTTGCCGACCCGTACCAGCCAGGGCGACTTATTGTTCCTCTACACGCTCAGTCACGGCGACACCCGTCACATCGTGCTGCTGCCGGGCAATGCTGAAGAGTGCTTTGAATTTGGCTGGCGTTCGCTGGACATCGCCGAACAGATGCAGACGCCGGTGTTCGTCATGAGCGACCTCGACCTGGGGATGAATCTGTGGTTGAGCAATCCTTTCACCTACCCCGAAACCCCGATCAATCACGGCAAGACGCTCGACAAAGCCAAGCTGGAAGCCTTTTTCGAGGAAAAGAACGAGTGGTTCCGCTACCGTGATTATGACGGTGACGGCATCCCCTACCGCACCACCCCCGGCACCGAACACACCCGCGCCGCCTATTTCACACGCGGGACGGGACACAACGACATGGCGGTCTACAGCGAGCGTGCTGACGACTGGATGGAGAACATGACCCGTCTGCGTCACAAGTTCGAGACCGCGCGCACGGTCGTCCCCAAGCCGATCACGCACTACGATGCTGCTAAACGAATCGGCATTATCTCGTATGGCACCAACGACCCCGCCGTGCTGGAAGCTCGCGATCACATGGCTGCCAGCGGTATCGAGACCAACTATCTGCGTGTGCGCGCCCTGCCGCTCAATCAGGAAGTCTGGGACTTTATCGATCAGCATGATCGCGTCTACGTGGTTGAGAACAACTTCGACGGACAATTGTGGCAAATTCTGCGCATGGAATCCCCCTTTGCGCAAAGCAACCTGATCGCGCTGGCGTTGGGAGATACTCTGCCGATGACCGCCCGCTGGCTGCACGGCAAAATCGTAGAACATGAGGAGGCTCTCTAATGGCGAACGCACTCGGACTCGAAAGAGCAGATTATCGCGGCGGCAAGAGTACGCTCTGCCCCGGCTGCGGACACGACTCGATCAGCAATCAGATCATCAGCATGGCATACGATCTCAATCTGCCGATGTGGAAGGTGATCAAGCTGAGTGGCATCGGCTGCTCCAGCAAGACCCCGGCATACTTCCTCAAGGGGTCGCACGGCTTCAACTCGGTACACGGGCGTATGCCGTCGGTGGCGACGGGCGCGACGCTGGCGAATCACGATCTGATCGCCATCGCGGTCAGCGGCGACGGCGATACGGGCAGCATCGGTCTGGGACAGTACAAGCATCTGATCCGCCGCAACGTGCCTGTCGTCTACATTATCGAGAACAACGGTGTGTACGGCTTGACCAAAGGTCAGTTCTCCGCGACGGCAGACGAAGGTCAGTTCCTGAAATATTACGGCAAGAACGACCTGCCCCCGATCGATCTGTGCCTGGAAGCGGTCATCGGCGGCGCGACCTTCGTCGGACGCAGTTTCTCCGGTGACGCCAAGCAGGTACAGGCGCTGCTGAAGGCGGCAGTCGCGCATCGCGGCACGGCAGTGCTGGACATCGTGAGTCCGTGCGTCACCTTCAACAATGCTCCTGAATCGACCAAGAGCTATCCCTACGGACAGGATCACGAAATCCGACTGCACGACATCGAGATTCTGGCGCCGGGCTATGTCGCGCCCAAGCCGGAGATCACGGTCGGAGACTACGACGACGGACAGGTGATCGAGGTCGAGATGCACGACGGCACCTTTGTGCGCCTCAAGAAGCTGGAAGCCGGTCACGATCCGCGCAGCCGCAGCGAAGCGATGACCGTGCTGGACAAAGCCGGACGCGAGAATCTGCTGCTGACGGGGTTGATCTACTACGAGGAGCCGCGCCCGACACTGGGTGAGACGCTCAATCTGACGGCGACACCGCTGGCGCACCTGGACGACAGCAGGCTGCGTCCGTCCGCGGACACGCTCGCCAGCCTGATGCAGAAGTACGCCTGAGTCATCCTGTCACAATCTGTAAAGATGCACGCGCGCATAGCACATCATGCGCGCGTGCATCGATCCCTACTCAGACTCCCCCACCTCTCCCTTGCCATAACCCCTAATTAGCGCCATAAATACGCTATTCAATGCGACATTCCCTTCATGTGAGGAGCATGGCGATGCCTGATTTTTACCGCCTCGACGCCGAGACGGCGTTGAGCGAGTTGAAGACCGATCCCAAGCGTGGATTGTCAGAAGACGAGATCACCCGGCGCCGCGCCGACGTAGGTGCCAACAGCCTGCCTGTCGGCGAGGAGGTCAGCGTCTTTGCATTAATCCTCGCGCAATTCAAGAACATCATGGTGATCATTCTGATCGTCGCCGCAGTCATCTCGTTCTTTCTGGGCGACCTCAAGGATGTGCTGGTGATCCTGGCGATCGTGATCGCCAACGCGCTGCTGGGCGCGTATCAGGAATTCCGTGCCGAGCAGGCACTGGCAGCGCTCGGTGCGATGCAGGTGCCACAGGTGCGGGTGCGCCGCGATGGTGAGGTCGGCACGGCGAGCGCCAACGATCTTGTCCCCGGTGACATCGTACTGCTCGGTGAAGGCGATCGCGTGCCCGCCGATGGACGGCTGATCATCGTCGCCAATCTGCAAATCGAGGAAGCAGCGCTCACGGGCGAGTCGCAGGCGGTCGAGAAGATCGTCGATCCGATCGCCGGGACGGGCAGCGTCGCGCTCGGCGATCGGCTCAACATGGCGTTCATGGGCACCTCGATCACCTATGGGCGCGGCGAGATGCTGGTCACCGGAACCGGGTTGAAGACCGAGATCGGCAAGATTGCCTCGCTGCTGATGGGCGTGGAAGAATCGCAGACGCCGCTCCAGCGCCGACTCGACCAATTGAGCCTGACGCTGGTGCGTGCGGCGATCGTGGTGGTGGTGATCGTCTTCATCGTCGGCGTACTGCGCGGCAACGCGGTTGAAGAAATGCTGATCACCTCCATCAGCCTGGCGGTCGCGGCAGTCCCGGAAGGATTGCCCGCCGTCATCACCATCAGCCTGTCTCTGGGCGCAGCGCGTATGGTCAACCGCAACGCGCTGATTCGGCGGCTGCCCGCCGTCGAGACGCTGGGATCGGTCACGGTCATCTGCTCCGACAAGACAGGTACGCTGACCAAGAATCAGATGACAGCGACCCTGTTTTCGCTGCCGGGACATGACGACGTGAAAGTGACGGGCGTCGGCTATTCCCCGACAGGCGAATTCATCTCGACTCAGGATGACGGCACCGATAAGACCCCTATCGACCCAATGACCGATCCGTCGCTGGGACGCTTTCTGAAAGCGATGGCACTGGCGACCGACGCCCATCTGAACACCAAAGACGACGGTACAGTCGAGGTCGTCGGCGACACCACCGAGGGCGCGCTGGTGGTCGCGGCGCAAAAAGTCGGCTGGACGCGCGAAATGCTGGAACAGTCGATGCCGCGCGTGGCGGAGCTTCCCTTCAGCAGCGAGCGCAAAGCCATGTCCACTGTGCATACAGTGGCAGCGGCGGACATACGCGCGCAGTTTGGCGGCGCCACCACGATCATGATCACCAAAGGCGCCCCTGACCGCTTGATCGAGTGGGCGTCACAGGAACACGTCCCGGACGGCGCGCGTCCGCTCTCCGACGCCCGGCGCGCCATCTGGCAAAAAGAAGTCGATGAGCTGGCGTCGAAAGGCTTGCGCATCCTGGGTGTCGCCTACCGCCCACTGGAGAGCGTGCCCAAGAGCATGAAGCCGGAAGATGAACGCAATCTGATCCTGCTTGGCTTGATCGGCATCCTCGACCCTGCCCGTCCCGAAGCGCGTCTGGCAGTGCAGACCGCGCGCGAGGCAGGCATTCGCGCGATCATGATCACGGGCGATCACGCGCTAACCGCTGGTGCGATCGCCACCGACCTGGGAATCATCAATCAGGGCGATCGGGTCATGACGGGCGCCGACCTCGACGCCATGAACGAGACCGAGCTGGATGCGCTGGTCAGACGAACCAACGCCTTTGCGCGTGTCTCACCAGAACACAAAATGCGTCTGGTGCAGGTATTGCAAAAACAGGGGCAGATCGTCGCCATGACGGGCGATGGCGTCAACGACGCTCCCGCGCTTAAGCAGGCGGACATTGGCGTAGCGATGGGTATCACGGGAACCGAGGTGAGCAAGGGCGCGTCGGATATGGTGCTGACCGACGACAACTTCGCCTCGATCGTGGCGGCGGTCGAGGAAGGGCGCACGATCTACGACAACCTGCGTAAATTCGTGCTGTTTCTGCTCAGTTCCAACATTGGCGAAATTCTGGTGATGTTCGTCGGTATTCTGATCGGGCTGCCTATACCGATGCTGGCGATCCAGATCTTGTGGATCAATCTGGTCACCGACGGGCTGCCGGCGATCGCGCTCGGTTTCGAGCCGAGCGAGCCAGGCACGATGAAGCGTCCGCCACGTTCCAAAGATGAAAGCATTTTTGCACAGGGTGTCGGACGCAAGATCGTTGTCCGCTCGATTCTGTTGGCGACGCTGACGCTGATTGCCTTCGTGATCGGGTTCGCCTGGCACAAGCTCGATCCGTTCAACCCGACGCTCAACCTGGAAGCGCTCGATCGCTCCGCGCTCGCCAGCGTGGTTGGCGTCGATATGGCGCCGGAGGATTGGGATACGCTCACCGTTGAAGAGCGACGGGCGCTGCTGATGAACGCCACAACATCTGAAGGCGCACCCGCAGGCGAAGGGGAAGGCAGCAACAATGAACTGGTCGGCGCCGCCGAGCGTATCCCGCGCACGATCGCGTTCACGGTGCTGGCGCTCGGACAACTCTTTCATGTGCTGGCGATCCACGCGGGCGATACGCGCTCGTTCTTCCAGGTCGGCTTCACGAGCAATCAATTCCTGCTGTTCGCGGTCGTGCTGACCCTGCTGCTGCAATTGGCGGTCATCTATCTGCCGTTCATGCAGACGATCTTCGAGACCTATCCCATCGGCATCGTCGAGCTGGCGCTGTCAGTGCTGATCGCATCGCTGGTACTGGTGGCGATCGAGATTGAAAAACTGGTCATGCGTCCGCGTGGCGTCGCTGCCGCCGCCGCATAACATAGACACGGCTGTTGGGGGCATGATTGGTTCATGCCCCTGCAAGCCCCAAAATTACGGTTAGCACAATGCACGGTCATCTTTTATAATAGGTACACTATTGCAACTAGGCATTTTTGCTAAAGGTGCTTTATATCGATGCGGCAAATTGAAATTGCGCCCTCCATTCTGGCAGCCGACTTCACCCGACTGGGCGATCAGGTTCGTGACGCGGAGGCAGCGGGCGCCGATCGACTGCATATCGATGTCATGGATGGGCGCTTTGTACCCAATCTGACGATGGGGGCGCTGGTGGTCGAGGCAGTGCGCCGCTGCACTACCATCCCTCTGGATGTGCATCTGATGATCGTCGAGCCGGATCATCTGCTGCCCGCCTTCGTCCAGGCGGGGGCATCGCGCATTTATGTGCATTGGGAGACCTGCCCCAACCTGCATCGCACCCTGACAGCGATCCGCGCGCTCGGCGCCAGCCCCGGCGTGGCGATCAACCCGCACACCCCCGCCCTGCTGTTGAGCGAGGTGCTGCATCTGATCGATGCGGTGATGGTCATGACCGTCAATCCCGGCTTCGGCGGACAGGCATTTCTACCAGAGACCCTGCCAAAGATCGCGGCGCTGCGCACGATGATCGCAGACCGGGCAGTACAGATTGGCGTCGATGGTGGCATCAACGCTGATACGGGGCGTCAGGTGATCGCGTCCGGGGCGAGCGGGTTGGTCGTCGGCAGCCTGATCTTCAACGATCAGGCATCCGTGCAGGATAATCTGAGCCGGCTGCGAGTGGCGTTGAGGCAATAAAAAAGCCGGTATGCACCGGCTTACATTCTTTTGGTTCGGCTCGCGTGCCTGGGTTACCGAGTGGCGTCGAGCGAGGGTTTACGAGTTGATGATCGAGACGATAACTGTGCCGCTGTTATGCCTTCGCCAAAGTCTTGATGCACTTGGTGCAGAGCTTTTTCCGCACCGACACCCCGTTTTCAAACACATGCACCGCTTGAATGTTCGGATTGAACTTGCGCCGCGACGCGCGCAGGGAGAAGCTGCGGGTATTGCCGAACATCGGCTTTTTACCGCAATTTTCGCAGACCGCCATTGGAATCGCCTTTACTGCCATATACAGTCAATGAATAAATTTTATGCTATCACAAAGCCTGGTGAGGGACAAGGGCGCTCACGGGTGGCGTAATTACACAGCCAGACTGTTTGAAATGTACCCTCAGGGACACGTCGGATCGTGTCGGCATCGACTAACGCACTCAATCGAAATAAAGGTTCAATCATGATCACACAAGCACGTTTTCGCCAGAGTGATAATCGGGTAGTCGATGGCTATCTGCTCAAGCGGCTGTTCAGCGCAGGCGTCACCTGGCTCGAACACAACAAGGATCGCGTCAATCAACTGAATGTCTTTCCGGTACCGGATGGCGACACCGGGACGAATATGTTCCTGACCATGCGCAGCGCCTACGCCGCGATCGCGCATCTGGACGATCCGCATGTCGGGCGCATGATGACGGCGCTGGCACGCGGCGCGCTGATGGGGTCGCGCGGTAATTCCGGCACCATCCTCAGCCAGCTGTGGCAGGGCGTCGCAGAGGTGCTGGAGGGACACGAAAAACTCGACGCGACGCTGTTGGCACACGCCACCCGCAACGCCGTCGATAAAGCATATAAAGCGGTCGATAAACCCGTCGAAGGGACGATTCTGACCGTCTCGCGCCAGATGATGGAGATCGTGCAGGATCGGTATCAGACCACCCCCGACCTGATCGCGCTGCTGCGGCGGATGCTGTTCGCCGGGCGCGAGTCGCTGCGGCGCACGCCCGACCTGCTGCCGATCCTGAAAAAAGCGGGTGTAGTCGATTCTGGTGGGCAAGGACTGCTGATCATTTTTGAAGGGATGATGCGCGCCTTGTGTGGGCGCCCGGTCGAGGCGATCTATGCGCTGGACGCCAGCGCTGCCTCCACCTCCTGGGAAGAGGCATTGGCACCGGAAGACGAGCTGGGTTATGGCTACGACGTGCAGTTCCTGATGCGCGGCGATCAGCTCGACGCCGCCAAAGTGCGTCAGGCGCTCACCGACATGGGCGGCTGGTCTACGCTGGTGGTCGGCGGCGCTGACCTGCTCAAGGTGCATGTCCATGTCCACAACCCCGGCGAACCGCTCGCCTATGCCATCAGCAGCGGCGCGACCCTCGATGACATCGTGGTCGAGAATATGCAAAAGCAGTACGAGACCTATCTCGTACATCACGGCACCCACGAGCCGCGCGTGCGCACCGACATCGACGGTACAGCGGTGATCGCGGTCGCCAGTGGGCAAGGGATGCAGCAAATCTGCTACGATTTTGGCGCGGCGGCGGTGATCGGCGGCGGGCAGACGATGAATCCCAGCACCGGCGATTTTCTGGAGATGATCGGCAAGCTGCCCAACCAGACGATCGTGCTGCTCCCCAACAACAAGAATATCCTCCTGAGCGCACAGCAGGCGGCGAAAGAAGCCATCGGCAAAACTGTGCGCGTCGTGCCTAGCATCACTGTGCCTCAGGGTGTGGCGGCGCTGTGCGAATACAATAATTTCACCCCGGAACACGATCTCAGCACCATCGCTGACGCGATGAAGGCAAATCTCGCCTCGGTCATCACCTGCGAGATCACCACCGCCACCCGCAGCATCGATTTTGACGGCATCGAGGTGCGCGCCGGACAGCGTATCGGCTTGATCGACGATGTACTGGTCGCCGCCGACGACGATGCGTTCGCGCTGGCTGAAAAGCTGCTGCATCGTGCCAGCGCCGCGCGTCATGAATTGGTGACGATTTATTACGGCGAAGGCGTGAGCGAAGGCGAAGCGCGGCTGCTGGTCGATCACCTGAGCGGGCATTTCCCAAAATTGGGCTACGAGATCGTCAATGGTGGGCAAGCGCTCTACCCGTATATCATCGGTCTGGAATAAATGCCGAATTTTCAGATCGTCACGGATAGCTGCGCACATTTCGGCGCCGGCATTGTGCCAGACAATGTGACCGTCGTGCCCAATACGTTGATCATCGGAGGTCACTCTTACCGTGAAGGAGTCGATATTTCCGACGAGGGCGCGTGCGCGCTGATGGCGGCGGTGCCCGATGTGCCGACGGTGCTGTCGCCCAGCGTCAGTGATTATGCGGCGGTCTATGAGCGGCTGGCGCGCGATTGTGACGGCATCATCTCGATTCACGCTTCACGCGAAATGTTCGACAGCTGGAGTCATGCCCAGGTCGCGGCACAGCCCTACACCGGGCGCTGCCGTGTGATCCCGATCGATTCGCAAAATCTCTCGACGGCGCAGGCGATGCTGGTACGGCTGACGGCACAGGCGGCGGCGCAGCAGCCGACTCTGGATGATCTGGTGCGGATCGCGCGTGGCGCGGTCGATCAACTCTATACCGTATTCACCGTCGATTCAGTCGAATACGTCATGCACCACCGTATTCTGCCGCCATCCCAGTCGATCCTCGGCGCCATGCTCAACATCAAGCCGGTGTTGAGCATGGAACACGGGCGTCTGATCGCCATCGAAAAAGTGCGCACCCGTGCTCAGGCGATCGAACGACTGGTCGAATTCGTCATGGAGTTTACCGAGGTCATCGACGCGGCGATCATGCAGCCGACCACGGGCTTGACCGAGCAGGGCAAGCTGCTGCAGGAGCGCTTACTCGTCGATTTTCCAGGGATGAGCTTCATCCACACGCGCTACGGGGCGTCGCTGGCTGCCTTCATTGGCTTGGACGCGATCGGGCTGACAGTCATGGAAAATCCCAATACCAGAATCGATCATGATGATTACTAAAAAAATCCGTTTTGTCACCGACAGCACCTGCGATCTGCCACAAGCCCTGATCGATCGTTACCAGATCACTGTGGTGCCCTGTTTCATCAACTACAACGACGAAAGCCTCTCGGACGATGGGGTTGGGTTCAACCGCGAACAATTTTATGGCACGATGGAGACGATGCGCCCGCCCTACCCGACCACAGCGGCGATGTCGCCAGGAATGGCGGAGGAGGCGATCGCGCGCGTCGCACATGACGCCGACCATGTATTCATAGTCTCGGTCGCATCGACGTTGAGCGGGGTATATAATGTCATGCGACTGGGCGCCCGCGCGCTGCCAGCGGACAGCTATACCCTGATCGACAGCGAGACAACCACGATGGGACTGGGTTACCAGGTCTTGATCGGGGCGGAGGTCGCCGAAGCGACGGGAGATGTGGCACAGGTGGCAGCGGCGATCGCGCGTGTGCGTGAACACCAGCATGTGTATGCGGCACTCAGCACGCTGGAATATCTGCGTCGCAGTGGACGGGTAAAATGGGCGACCGCCGGAATCGGGGGATTGCTCAAGATCAGCCCGCTGTTGTACGTGCATGGTGGCGAGGCGGAGGCAGTGGTACGGGTGCGGACGTTCGCGCGTGTGATCGATAAACTCGTCAGCCGCGTCGAGTCGCATCTGCCGCTCGAACGTCTGACGCTGCTGTACGCGGGCGATGAATCCCTTGCCGACAGCCTGCGCGATCGCCTGTCGGAAATTTTACCGAAAGATGTCATGACCATCCGCGTCACGCCGACGATCGGCGTGCATCTCGGCGCCTACAGCGTCGGCGCGGTGGCATTGAGCAGCGCGTGGAGAAACTGAATTCATGCCAACGGCATTGGAAACTCTGGCAAAAATCCTCAAGCTCGAACGCGAGCAAGGATACCGAAACAGCGCAGTGATAGGCGGCATGAGCGCCTTTGCCGATCACTGGCAGCGTGACGCGCACACCCAGGCACGGCGACCGGAACATCACATTCTCGTCGATGAGATGATCGATCTGCTGCACGCATACGATCGTATCGAGTCGACCGACGAGCGGCACGCGCGCGTCGGCTACATGCTGGAACGCATTACGGGACGCACGCCCGCCCCGGAGCGCTATCTCAGCCGTCTGAGCCAGTACATCGAGGACACACCCTCTCCCCCGCCAGCGCCGCCTGGGGTGGAGACGACGGAAACACCCGTAAACGTCGAGGCAGAAGGCGAGCAGCCGCGCCGCAAGAAAGAAAAGTCGCGCAAAAAAGAAGAACGGGCAGCTCCCGATCAGCGCACTGAACCCCCGACGCGGGCGGAAAAAAGTCGGGGCGCCCCGGCGCCACAAGCGAATACATCCAATCGCCGCGCGCCGGGGCGCCCCGGCGCCAACGAGGACGACGAGTCGGCGTTCGAGCGACCGGGTGGCTTCAACAGCGAGAGCAGCCGCCTGGATGACTACATCGATTTTTCGTCCAAGCCGAGCAAGCGCGATCTGCCGCTGCCGCCGAAACTGGCGCGTCCGCCTCGGCAGCCACGCGCTGAGATCGATGAGGCGGCATCGCTCGACCTGCTGTACGGATTGCACAACTCGGTCGAGCGGGTTAAAGGCGTCGGACCCAAACAGCAGGAACTGCTGGAAAAAGTGGGTATCCGCTCGATCAACGATCTGCTGTTCACCTTCCCGACGCGCTACGACGACTACACGCAGATGAACCCGATCGCCCGCCTGACAGCCAAAACGCTGGCGACGGTGATCGGCACGGTGCGCCATACCGAGGTGCGCGTCGGGCGCACCGGACGGCGTGATTTTTTCATGCGGGTCGATGACGGCAGCGGAACGATCGGCGTAAGCTGTTTCGGTCAACCCTATCTGCAACGCACGCTCCCGATCGGTCAACAGGTGGTGCTGCGTGGACAGACGAGCCTGTTTCAAAATCAGATTCAACTGACCAACCCGGAAATTCAACCGCTCGACCTGGAAGACCTGCAAGCGGCGCGGATCGTGCCGGTGTATCGTCTCACCGAAGGGCTGAACAACCGCCAACTGCGCCGCATCATTGAAAAAGCGCTCGACTACTGGGAAGATCGCATCCCCGATTTCATCCCCGAAGCCACGCTGGAGCGTCTTGATCTGGCAGACCTGGGCTGGGCGCTGCGTCAGATGCATTTCCCGGCGGGATGGGATCATCAACAGCACGCCAAACATCGGCTGGTATTCGATCAACTGCTGATGCTGCAATTGACGATCATGGCAAATCGGCGGCAGTGGCAGGCAATTCCGGCGATCCCACTGCCCATCGAGGACAGCCTGCTGGATGCGCTGATCGGGACGATGTTTCCCTATCCGCTCACGGGCGCACAGCGGCGGTCGATCGAGGCGATCCGCGCCGACATCGAGCGCCCGGTGCCGATGAATCGCCTGCTGCAAGGGGATGTCGGGTCGGGCAAGACCGCGGTCGCGGCGGCGGCGCTGGCGGTGGCGGCATTCGCGGGCGGACAGGCGGCGATCATGGCGCCGACCAGCATCCTGGCGGAACAGCATTATCACGGGATCGGCGCAGCTTTTGCGCGCATCCCCGACGAAATGCTCTTCGACGCCGACGGCAATGGGCGGCGTCCGGTCGTGCGGCTGCTGACTGGATCGGTGCGCGGCGCCGAACGCGAGGCGATCCTGGACGGGCTGCGATCGGGTGGCGTAGATGTGCTGATCGGCACGCAAGCCGTCATTCAGAGCGGGGTCGAATTCAGCAATCTCACGCTGACTATCATCGACGAACAGCACCGCTTTGGCGTCGAACAGCGCGGCGCGCTGCGCGGCAAAGGGACTAATCCGCATCTGCTGGTGATGACCGCCACCCCGATCCCGCGCACCTTTGCGCTGACCGTCCATGCCGACCTCGACCTGTCGATCATCGACGAGATGCCGCCTGGTCGCACCCCGGTGCGCACCCGCGTAATCGACCCGACACAGCGCGTAAAAGCCTATGATCTGATCGAAGAACAAGTCGCGCTCGGTCGTCAGGCGTTCATCGTCTATCCGCTGGTCGAGGCATCCGATCGCATCGACGCTGAGTCAGCGGTCGAGGGCTTTGCTGCGCTCAGGCAGGTCTTTCACCGAGCGCGCGTCGGTCTGCTGCACGGGCGCATGTCGCCCGACGAAAAAGACAGCATCATGGCGGCATTCCGCGATCATGCTTTCGACATCATGGTCACGACCTCGGTGGCGGAGGTCGGCGTCGATATTCCCAACGCCAGCGTCATGGTGATCGAGGGCGCCAATCGTTTTGGCTTGTCGCAGCTGCATCAGTTTCGTGGGCGTGTCGGGCGCGGCGGGTTTCAATCGTACTGTCTACTGGTGTGCGACAGCGAACTCCCCGACGCCGTCGCCCGCCTGATGATCCTCGAAAAGACCCACGACGGCTTTGTGCTGGCGCAAAAAGACTTTGAACTGCGCGGTGCAGGCGACCTGTTAGGCACACAGCAGAGCGGCAAAGGATCGCTGGAGCTGCTCGAAGGAATCGACATCACTTTCGTCGAAGAGGCACAGCGCGAAGCACGCACGGTTTACCAGGTCGATCCCGACATGACCGACCGCGAACACCGCTTGCTGGCAGCGCGTATTCGCGGTTTACAAGACTCACGCAGCGATGTGAGCTGATTCGGCTGGCATCGAGCGGGCGCAGGGTGACGAACCGCCCGTTCAGCGTCACCATCGCGGGCTTGACCGGCAGGCGGTCGATGCGTGCCAGCACGTCGTCAGGCAGCGGGTCGGGCAGAGTCGGGATTGTCAAGGTCATGGTCTTTTCGCAAGCTGAGGAGAAATGAAAACTTCATCGTGATCGACGTGCAGACGATTGAGCGCGCCGCCCATCGTCTGCTGTCCACACGACGGTTTTGACAGGTCAGCGTGCGGGCAGTAAGTCGCCGAAAGAGCGATTGAAGATGGTTCGTTATCCTGTCACTTTGCGCATGTGGATAAAATCATGAGCTTCTGCGCCCTCCGGAAAGAGCCGCTGTCACACCAAGCCCAATGTAGACCGTGCCGGTAACATAACGCTGCGCTTGCCGAAAGCGGATATTTCCGCGCAACCAGCGCCCCGCCGTACTGGCAGCAACCGCATACAAACTATCCGTGAGAGCCGCCAGCGTGACGAACAGCAGTCCCAGAAATAACATCTGTCCCGACACTGCACGGGTGCTATCAACAAATTGTGGCAGGAACGAAAGGAAGAACAGTGCCGTCTTCGGGTTGAGAATACCAACCACAACACCATCACGATAAATCTTCGACAGTTTTTTGCTTTCAACACTCTGCATTGTCTCGACTTGTGTTTTGCTAACCAGCGCGCGAATGCCGAGGTAAATCAGATAGGCTGCACCCAAATATTTTACGATGTCGAACGCGAGTGCCGATGAAGCCAAAATTGCAGACAGCCCAAGTGATGCCCCGATGGCGTGGACGAAGTTGCCTGAAGCAACAGCTAGTACCGAAACCAGCCCTGCTTTACGCCCCTGATCGATACTGCGGGCGATGATGTATGTCACCGCCGGACCCGGAGTAATGGCTAACAGGATTGCCGCAGGAACAAACAACAACAATTGTGTGAGAGGAGGCAAGAAGTCCATCTGAAGAACCTTTTGTTAGGAAAACAGGGCGCGTGTAAACGGGAACATACGAGCATACCACAAACTTGAGGCGTAACTGCTCAGGTATCCCTCATCCCCCGACCCCTTCTCCCACAAGGGGAGAAGGGGAGAAACACAGTAGAAAGTCCCTCTCCTCTTGTGGGAGAGGGATTTAGGGTGAGGGCTGTGTACTTACCTTGAGGCGATTTAGTAATAGCCCAGTGGACTGCCGGTCTGTATGTTTACAGATCGAGATCAGGTGTGACAGATTCAGAGCGTAAATGTCCAACGAACTCAATCATCAGAAATCCTGTTGATAAAAATTTCAGTCTAGAGAGATGGCGGTTTTGTGCAATCCGATTTACTCAGGCGAAAACTTTGCCACGATCTGCTGAGCTTGTAGAAGCACCGTTTCGCGCAATGCGTCCGGCTCGATGATCTCCGCATCCGTCCCCAGTCCCAACACCAGCATCCGTGCTTCCTCAAGAGAACTGAGTCGTACATCGATCACCAGGTGTGCCCCATCGGGACTGGTGTCACGGATCGTGTATCGCCCTGATGCATACAACTTCAGGAATTGCAGGCTGGCGGCGGTGAGCCGCAGCGTGAAGGCGAAGTAGGGCATATTGGCGACGAACTCGCTGGCGTGAGTGTGCCAATACTGCGCCAGATGGAATGCTGCGTCACGTTCAAAATGCTCCTGCATCGTCTCGACTGCAATAAACCGTGACACGCGATAGGTGCGCAGTTCTTCATCGCGTCGGGCGATGACGTACCATACACTCGATTTGGCGACGAGGCTGTAGGGTTCCAGAATCCGCTCGACGACTTCCCCATCACCGCGTTCATAGCGCACTTGAACGCGATAATCGTCAAACACCGCCGCTTTGAGCGTTTCCAGATAGGGCAGCGCTTCGCCTCTGTGCCACCACCACGCCGGGTCAAGATGGATGCGCTGCTGCATCCGTTCCGCTTCCTGACGGTGCAGCGATGGCAGTGCAGCGAATAGTTTGAGCAGTGTCGCTTCGGCGGCATGACCCAGACCCACATCCTGTAAGGGACCAGGGTGGGTAGAGACAAACAGAGCGCGAACCTCGGCTTCCTTCAATCCGGTCAGCGAGACCCGGTAGTGTTCATCCAGGTACACGCCGCCGCCATGTCCCGCCTCTGCATGGACAGGAACGCCGGCAATACTCAGCGCTTCAATGTCGCGCAGGATGGTGCGCCGCGACACTTCCAGCGTTTCCGCCAGCGCCAGAGTCGTCGTTTTCCCCTGAGCCTGAAGGATGAGCATGATGGACAGCAAACGATCGGCGCGCATCTTTACCACCTGACTTTCTAACTCGATTTTCTGGTGACAGTAGATGTCACCAGAACCATTCTATGCTGATGGTGTCGAATGATTCAACCCAAGGAGTATAGCTATCGTGAACAAAGTATTTTCGTGGATCGAGATTCCAGTGCAGGATATTGA
>DAOTUN010000090.1:0-33646 GCA_034437395.1 Anaerolineae bacterium
CGTCCAGCACGATCGGCATCTTGCCCGGCTGATAGACCTCGACCACGCGATCGAACGGATTGACCACCCACACCACCGTTCCCGCCGCCAGATAGCTCGCCAGCTTACGCCGCAGTGCTTCGGCTTCTTTGGGGTTGGCGGGGTCGCTCAGGACTTCGGCTGCCAGCTCAGGCGGCAAATGGTTGTAGCCCTGACGATCGAGCGTCGGCTGACGCGCATACGAAATATATGCCACATCCGGGGCAAACCGTTCACCGCTCACCAGATACCCACCCGCTTCACTGGTCACCTGCCCTATATCGTGCTTGTCGAGATATTTCATCAAGGCGTGGACAATGCGAGCAGAGATGTTCGATACAAAAGCGTTTGATGACACTTCGACGATCTCCCCGTTGATCAATTCAAATCGGCGTTCGCTGTTTTCGGGCAGCGCGAGAAAAGCGTCAAAGTCCTCGACGCTGACGGTCGCGCGTTTCTCAAGTAGCAGAGTCATTGGCTGTCCTCGTTAGACTGAACCTGACCGAATCTGACCAAACGGTATGACTGATTCCGAGTGTAGGCTACTTTTTGGCGGTATCACTCACCTGCCTGACCATCGCGTTGACCTGCGTGGCGTCGCCGCTTTCTAACACGCCTTTCATCTGTTCGGCGCTCATGCCTGAGTAGTCGGTCGCGCTCACGCCCGCCACCCGCACTGAGCGGATCAGCCGCGTCAGGTCGTGCGCGCCACAGTGCGGACACAGCACCTCGACCGCTTCCAGCGCCGCCGCATACGCCGCGATCGACTTATAGGTCAGCGCCGACTCGCGCCCGCACACATTGCAGCGCACCTCGTAAACTGGCATAATCGCATCTCCTGTGCGGACGCGCAGCCGCACGTCCCTATCGTCATTGTACGAAAGTCACCCACGATGCACAACGATCCACCGCCTAACGCGCGTCCGCGCCACCCGCTGGAACGCGAACCCGCGCCGCCGCCTTCGCCGGGCGCAGCGGGCGAAAAGCAGCCGCGCCGCGCCACGCTGCACATCCCGACGGTGCGTCCGACCGTGACTTACGTCATCATCGCGGTCAACGTCGCGATCTTCATCCTGCGTACGCTCAGTCGTCAGATCGACTTTGACCTGTTGATCTGGGGAGCCAATCAGCCGATCGCCGTGCTGCAGGACGGTGAAGCCTACCGTCTGTTCACATCGATGTTTCTGCACGCCAGTATTTATGCGCCTGGCGAAGGATTCGCTTTCGTCAACGCGCTGCATCTGATCTTCAACATGTTCATCTTATACGCCGAGGGATCGCGCACCGAAAGCATGTTCGGACATGCGCGGTTCGCGGTGATCTACCTTCTGGGTGGACTGGCGGGGTCAGTCCTGAGCGCCAGCTTCAACCTGCCGCCGGAAACCTATTCCCTGGGCGCGTCGGGGGCGGTGTTCGCGGTGCTGGGAGCGCGACTGGTCTTCCTGTACAAACATCGCAAGCTGTTCGGCGCCAATGGACGGGCGGAGATCGGACGGGTGACCTACCTGCTCGGAATCAATCTGGTGTTCGGGTTGGTATCGACGTTCGGCAGCGCATTGGGGCGCATCGATAACTGGGCGCATCTGGGTGGGGCATTAGGGGGGGCGGCACTGGCGTGGGCGATCGCGCCTTTCTTCGTGCTGCGCACACACCCCGATCAGCCCGATCACATCCTGGCGGAAGATGTCAATCCGCTGCGCCGACATTACCGCGATATCGTCTTGTTCGCCGTCGCGCTGATGGCGATCCTGATCGTCGGACGGCTGCTGACCGGGGGATAACGCCACCCTCGCGCCTCAACCCCCACGCAAACCGTCGCTAAACATTACGGGGTCGGCAAAAAAATCGGGCGCAGCAGATCATTGACGAACTGGTGATCGGGATCGAGCGCCAGCGATTCTTTGACCGCGTTGAAGCGCGCGATCCGATCGCCGATAGCACCGTGAATGTGATCGGTGATACCGGGTATGAAGGCAAATTCTTTCGCCCAGTGCGGCATCGCGGCGGGCAGTTTCAGCCATTCTGCCGCCACCTCGCTGGCAAATCCTTCCCAGGCAGGTTGGTGGGCTCGGCTCAAAATCTCGATGTAACAGGTGTGCCCGGCGCCATAGGCGGGTGAGAGCAGCGCGTCGCTGTGATCGATGAAGCGCACATTCATCGTGACGTTGAGCGGGTAATGTCCGCGCGCGGCGTGGAAGCGGGTGCGATCGAAGACGACCTGCATCGCGTCACGCACGAGCGTGAATCCGGCATCGACTTTGAAGGCGATCTCGACACAACCCATCGTGGTCAGCTCGATCCCACGTCGATAGTGAACTGCCTCGACGATCGGCAGCACCGCCTCGCGATTGGACGGGGTGAACGGGAAGGTCAGCGGGATCACGCGCGGCGTCAGCCCCGGCGAGCGCGACATCGCCTCCAACACCTGCTGATACACCCGCACCTCCATCATCGAACGCACGCGCTCGAAACGATTATGTCGCGGGCGGGCGGTGACGGGCGAGTCTTCACGAGTCCAGGTCTTCACCCACAGCCGATCGGTGAAAGGCCACCAGAAAAAGTCGCAGTTGTCATTGTTCATGACCAGCTCCGGCAGCCGATCGAGCGCTTCCGCGATCGGGACGCGGCGGTCGCGGGCGCGCACCGTCCAGGTCGGCTGAATGTCGAGGGTGATGCGCACCATCACGCCGAACATACCGAGGTGGAGGCGAACCGCATTCATCACCTCGGCGGAGTCGATGTCGGACTGAAAATGACGCAGCTCGCCGCGCGCATCGATCAGATCGATCGCATAGACCAGCTCGGACAGTGTGGCGTGATTCCACCCTGACCCATGACTGCCTGTAGCGATCAGCCCGCCGAAACGCACGCCCTCCAGCACCACATTGTACGGCAGCGCATAGCCCGCGTCCTCCAACACCGCGTTGACCTGTGCGACGGTCGCGCCGCACTCGACGCGCACGCGCGGCTGCCGGGGGTCGGTCAAATCCAGGGCGATGGCGTCAATGCGGGTCACATCGATCAGGATGTCGTCGGTCGGCACCAGCGCAGACCAGGCGTGTCCGGTGGTGACCGCTCGCACCCGCCGACCCGTCTCATGAGCGAAACGCACGACTGCACTCACCTCGTCGATGGCGCGGGGCGCGAACAGATAATCCGGTTGGCAGTGGGCGATCTTACCCCAATTACTCCACTGAGCGCGGCGCTGATGGGGGACGGCAGGCGGGGCGATGACGGTGGTGGGAGCGGTGAGGGTGGTCATGGGTGGTCGTCCTGAGAGTATCATCAGAGAGCAAGGACAAAAAAACAACTAGCGCTTCAGAGATTCAGAGAAGATCGTATGGCGGCGTTCGGCTTCGCGCTGGATACAGATGCAGTCGAGTCGCATTCCGTCGAGAATGGCGTTCCCCAACTGGCGCTGTACCATCCCGGCGATCACCCCGGTGAATACCTCCTGCTGGAAAAAGCGCGTGCCCTCATCGAGCAGGGGTGTCAGTGTGCGGCAGCGGGTGCCGCGCACCAGCCAACTGTACCCCGACATCGAGCGCCAGCATAATTCAGCATCCGGTCGCAGCGTCAGCACGCGATTGGCGACGCGCTGCGTGGTCTTGCCGATGTGGGCAGTGATCGTCACGGTGCCGCCGACAACCAGATCGCCACTTGCGGACGGCGAGTAGCGGTTCCAGGCGGGATAACTGTCCAGGTCGGTCAGGACAGCCCACACTGTTGCAGGCGGCGCGGCGATGGTGAGCGTGTGTTCGATCTGCCACATTTAGGAACGGAACCGCCTTTCAATCGCCTGAAGATCGATTGCCTGGAAAAGGTGGATCGAGTGTAATCGTGCAGCACTCGCACGAATTATACGTCATAAATGTCGGTCAAAAACAGCGAAGAAGATCGACGAAAACAGGATATCCACTGGGTTTAACCCGTTTTTCGATGAGCACGCTATTCGTTGTGTTTGCGCCGCTGCAGCGCCTGTCCGCTCGGCGTGTCGATCGCTGCACTCCACAAATAATCCAGCAGCGCGGTCAGCACCTCGTCGCTGAAGGCGCTCGCCACACCTTCATTGAACTGTGCATCGATGGCATTCAGCGCGGGCTGCATCGACTCGGCAGCGGCGGTGAGGCGCAGCAGCACCGCGCGTCCATCGGCGGGATTGGGCGATTTTTTGACCCAGCCTGCCTCCACCATGCTGTTGACCAGGCGACTGGGGCTGCCCGTCTCGCACACCAGCCGCTCACCGACCTGCAGCAGTGTCATCGGTTGATACTGCGCCAGCACCTGCATGACCTCGGCTTGCGCGGGCGTCAGTTTGAGCGGACGCAGCGTTTCCATGAGCTGTCGATTGCCCTCGCGCTGCAGCGCCAGCACCAGATAGCGCAGTTCTTGTCCTCGATCCATAGTCTGCCTCCGCGATTGCATGATATGTCACGCATTGTCCCACAATAAAATGCGTGTTTCCAGACGCCGCGCCGCATCCCATTCGTGACTTGGCAGGAAGACCGTCGGTGTCTCCCGTGCGAATGTCAGAATGCATCGGTGCGTCTCGTGTGCAGCCGCCGCGCTTTGACCGACTCCATCCAGCGCATCGGCTTGCAGCAGCGCCTGTGAATAGGCACTGTCGCCGCCGAACATCAGCACATGGTCGCCTTCCTCGACGATGACGCACTGGTGACCCGCGCTGTGTCCTGGTGTCGGCACCAGGCTGACATCGCCAGCCTGGGTGACCAGGTGGCGCCCGCCAAAGGTGGCGTCCGATGCCTCATAGCTGATCGGCGTGGGCGCAAAATCAGGTGACCAGCGTTGATTGAGGTAGCCCGCCATGCGTCCACTGATCCCCTGCGCCACATCCCATTCGGCACACGCGACCAGAAATTCGGCGTTCGGAAAGTGATGCAGCCCACCGTCATGATCCTGGTGCAGATGCGTCAGGATGACCCAGCGCACATCGCCGGGAGAAAAGCCGAGCGCGCGCATTTGCGGGGCGATCTCCTGTTCGGCGCCCTCGATCTGGAAGGTCGCGGCGCGCTGCACCAGCGGCATGAAAGGCGGAAACCATACCGGGTCGTTGGCGTTCGCCGGAATGCCAGTGTCGATCAGGATCAAGCCTTCGGGATGCTCGATCAGGTAGCACCAGATCGGCAGCGGATCGGTCAGGCGCGGATCGGTCAGCGAGCGGACGAGACGGGGCAGATAGGCGCCGTGTCCATGCTGCCAGCTCAGGGTGATGCGGACGGTTCCAGTCGTGATGGCGTGAACTTTCATGCGTGACAATCTCCATATACATGACATGTCATTACATGACATGTCATGTATACGACGGAACGGCGGAATTGTCAAGTCATTGCCTCGTCGCTGCGACGAACGAACGATACGCAACCCCGCCGATCCCTGAAACGTACATGAGTGTTACACGAACCATCCGGTTCATGCGTGTACAATGATCAGCAGTAATCGAGGAACAATATCATGCGCGTGATCGTGCATACAGGTAAAGGCGGGGTAGGCAAGACCAGCGTTTCCGCCGCCACCGCGCTCCACTGTGCGGAACAGGGACTCAAGACCATCGTCATCAGCACCGACACCGCGCACAGCCTGGGGGACTCGCTGGAAGCGCAGATCGGGCCCGAACCCACGCTCGTCCGCGACAACCTGTGGGCGCAGGAAGTCGATACCCGTTACTCGATGGATAAATACTGGGGCAAGATTCAAAAATACCTCTCCGCGTTGTTCACCCGCCAGGGGGTCGATGACATCGTGGCGGAAGAGGTGACCATTCTCCCCGGCTTGGAAGAAGGCGCGCATCTGCTGTGGATCAATCAGTATGTGACGGAAAACAAATACGACGTGCTAATCGTCGATGCCGCCCCCACTGCCGAGACGCTGCGCCTGCTCAGTCTGCCCGATGTGACGCGCTGGTGGTTCGAGCGCATCCTGACGATCACACGCGGCGCGGCGAAGATCATGCGCCCGATCAATAAGATTCTCGGACGCGGCGGCGAGTCGCTGCCCGACGACAACGCCTGGGAACAGGTCAACGCGCTGTTCGACACGCTCGACAAGGTGCGCCTACTGCTGACCGACCCGGAGGTCTCCAGCATCCGGCTGGTAGTCAACCCGGAACGGATGGTGATCAAAGAGACGCAGCGCACCTACACCTATCTCAATCTGTATGGGTATGCCGTCGATTCGATCATCTGCAATCGTATCATCCCCGATGAAGTGACCGATCCGTATTTCGAGATGTGGAAACGCAATCAGCGTGACAACATTGCCTTCATCAAGGAGGCGTTCGGTGAGCTGCCGATGTTCAGCGCGCCGATGTTCGGACAGGAGGTGAGCGGGCTGGATGGGCTGCACAAGCTCGGCGGCGCGCTGTGGACAGGGGTCGATCCGTCCAAAAAGCAGTTCAGCGGCACCACCCATCGGATTCACGAACAGGACGGCGGTTATGTACTCAGCGTGCCGCTGCCGTTCGCAGACAAGCGCGATCTCGACATGTACCGCTCCCGCGATGAACTGACGCTGCGCGTCGGACCCTACCGTCGCAATATCGTGCTGCCCTTCAGCTTATGGGACTTGGAAATCGCACATGCAAAGTTTGAACACGACACGCTCAATATCGCCTTCGCCCGATCCGCGAAATAACGATGCCGCCGAACAGCCAGGCGGGCGCCTGAACGGAAGCGGCTCGCCCGCTGTGCTGGTCGATGCAGGAACAGATGGCGCAGCGCACCCCCCTCAATCGCCCATAAATGCGCCCATAAATGCGCCCATAAATGGAGGACGCGCGGCTTTTTCACCCGCGTCCGAGGGGACGGAAGGGGCTGTGTTTCCGGTCTTGCAGCCGCCCGCGCCGCTGCGTCCATTCAGCCAGAAGACCCCGATCAACGTGCGCGCGGCGATCGCCGCACGTCCGCGTTCGCTGCGGCTCGGACTGCGTTTCGCCTACGTGGTGGTCTATTTCGCGTGGCTGTTCGTACAGTTGATCTTCTGGCATCTGGGAGTCGCGCGCTACTTTCCCGAAGCGGTCGAGCGCGGCAATATCGCACGCTGGAAAGGCTACGCGCGCGGCTTTCGCGGGTTTGCCATCCGGCTCGGCGGCGTGATGATCAAAGCCGGACAGTTCGTCTCGACACGCAACGACATCCTGCCCGAAGAGGTCACCAACGAGCTGGTTTCGCTGCGTGACGAGGTGCCCGGCGTGCCGCTGCGTCAGATCAAGACGATCCTGGCGCGCGAATTGGGCGATCTGGCGTCGCGTTTTAGCCGCTTTGATGACGAGGCGATCGCGGCGGCGTCATTGGGGCAGGTGCATCGCGCTCGGCTGCACAACGGCGATAAAGTGGTGGTCAAGGTGCAGCGCCCCGGTATCGCGGCGATCTGCCAGACGGATTTAGCCGCCATGTTCGTGGTCGCGGCGGTGGCGAACCGCTTCCGGTTCATCCGGCGGCGCATGGACGCAGTGGCGCTGATCGACGAATTCGGGCGCACCCTGTTAGAAGAACTGTCGTACACGCAGGAGGCGGAAAATGCCCGCCGCTTTTCGACGTTGTTCGCGGACAATCTTGGGGTCTATGTGCCAAGCATCTACGCCGATCACTCGACCGACTGCGTGCTGGTCATGGAAGATGTGACCTCGATCAAGCTGGACGACTTTGCCGCGCTGGAGCGCGTCGGGGTCAGCCGTCGAGAGGTGGCGCGCCGTCTGATGGACACCTATCTGACCCAGATTTTCGAGGATCGCTTCTTCCATGCCGACCCGCACCCCGGCAATCTGTTCATCTACCCTCTCCCGGAAGACAGCGCGGCATATCAGGCACAGGTGAGCAGGATCGAGGGGCGTCCCTTCTATCTGATCTTCATCGACTTTGGCATGATCGGCACGCTGACGACGCAAATCGTGGACGGGCTGATCGGGACGATGGCGGCGGTGGTCACCCGTGACTCCAAAAAGCTGATCGCCAGCTACAGCGAGCTGGGTCTGCTGCTGCCCGGTGCTGACAAAGAACGCCTGGAAGAGGCGACCCGGCTGGTATTCGAGCAGGTGTGGGGCATGTCGATGACGCAGATGCGCGACATGAGCTTTGACAGCATGGCGGAGATCGGCGAACAGTTCAACGATCTGCTGTTCGCTATGCCCTTTCAGGTGCCACAGGACTTCATCTACCTGGGACGGACGATGGGCATCCTGAGCGGTCTCGCCACCAATCTCGATCCGAAGTTCAACCCCTGGAGCGAGATGCAGCCCTATACGACGCGCCTGCTGTCGCTGCGCGGGTCGGACGGCGGCAGTGTGGTGTCGAGCCTGTTCGGGTCGTCGGTGCTGCAAAGCCTGTTCAACGGCGACGGCGCCAAGGCGCTGCTGAACATCGGGCAGACGATTATCGGCGGGATCGGCGGGCTGGTGCCGCAGGGTGATGCCCGCGAGCTGGTCAACAAGCTGGAACGTGGCGATCTCAAAGTTCGTATCGAGCCGACCACCGCTTTTGAAAAGCAGTTCGTCCGGCTGGAAATGCAGGAACGGCGCACCACCCGCGCCATCCTGTTCGGCAGTGGGCTGATCACGGCGGCGATCCTGTTCACCGGCGGTCAGGGCGGGTGGGCGCTGCTGGCGCTGCTGTTCGCCGGGATGATGTATGCGGCGCTGATGCTGACGGGCGAGTAGGGACGCATCACGTAACGGATCTGGCACGCCAATTCCCTGCGATCAGCGTCAATGGAGGACGTAGGGACTGCACGACGATGCGTCCGCGTCTGCCTGGTAACTACGCGGGCTTGGCACGCCAATCCCCTACGATTTCACCGCGCCGCGCCCGAATTGACGTACAATGCAATAGGTGCGCTTATCGGCGCCGTCTGTACATTCGCTTACACATTTCCGAGGAACTGTGCAATGCACTTTATGAAAAACTCTATCCGCTCCGTGATGATCGTTGTAATGGCGATCGCGCTCACTCTGAGCGGTGCTTCCGCGCAGGAATCGTCGATCCCGACACCCGACTCCGTGTATTTTTATTATGCTAATGGCGATCGTATTCCGCTGGCGCTTTCTACCGAGTATGTCGCGCTCGAACCGTTCGCGGTCGATGCCGATACCACCCTGGAGACGATGCTGGCGAATGATGGCGCATGGCAGCCTGCCTATCTCGCCCAGGAAAGCTGGATGCTCAAGCCGATCGACGCCGCCAGCGGCGCCGAGGCGCTGGCACAGGTCGAGTCGCTGCGGGCGGTCGAGGGCGCGGCGGCAGCGTCCGCCGGGGCGTGGGTCAATCCCGTGTTCACCTTTGGCACCAGCACGCTGATCCTGACCGACGAATTTATCGCCGCCTTTCCGACCGGGACAGACCGTGCCGCTGTGGAAGCCTACAACGATGCCAATGGTGCCGCCGTGATCCGCGTGCTGTCGGCGGACACCTATCTGCTGCGCGCGCTGCCCGGAGTCGATGCCCTGATGCTGGCGAATCGCTACCAGACTGGCGGCGTCGCACGCTACAGCGAGCCGAACTGGTGGGTGCTGTTCCCGCGTGACGGTGGCGAACAGCCCGCCCGCGAGCTGGTCGGGCCGGACAGCGCCGACTCCGCTTTCAGCGACGTGGACGCGCCTGCCTTCATCCCCAACGACACCTTTCACCTGAATGCCTGGCACATCCACAATTACGGGCAGTTTGCGCCGCCCCGGAACGGGGAGACCCCCGATGCCGACATCGACGGACGCGAAGCCTGGGATACCACGCGCGGATCGGACACAGTGATCATCGCCGTCCTGGACGATGGCGTGCAGACATCGCACCCCGACCTCGACTCAAAGATGGTCTTTCCCTTCGACTCATTCGGCAACGACAACGATCCGCAGCCCTACGACAACGCTGTTACCCGTGATCTGGATGCGCATGGAACGGCGGTCGCCGGGTTAGCTGCCGCCGAGTCGAATAACAGTCAGGGCATCGTCGGTGTGTGCCACCTGTGTAAGATCATGCCGATCCGCATCTTTGCCACCGACCAGGTTACGCTCGATCTTGTCGGCTCGATTGGGGATACGGTCGATGGCATCAACCACGCGCGCACCAATGGCGCGGCGGTGATCAACAACAGTTGGGGCGATGCGCCCTCCAGCACCATCACCGCAGCGCTGCGTGACGCGGCACTGAACGGACGCGGTGGCTTGGGCGCGGTGGTGGTGGTGGCTGCGGGCAACGAATATCAATCGCCTGTGGCGTATCCGGCACATATCTCCTCGGCGGTGCCGGGCGTGATCTCGGTCGCAGCCAGCACCTACTGCGACACCATCAAGGTCAACAGCGCCGGTACGTCCGACCCCGCTGACTGTTCTGAAGAGCCGACCTGGGGCAACAACTGGGGCACCGAGAACAACCTGGCTGCGCCGGGACATTATCTGCCCACCACCGACCTGACTGGGACGGATGGCTACATCACCGGCGATTACGTCGCCAATTTTGGCGGCACCAGCGGCTCGGCGCCAATTGTCGCGGGCGTGGCAGGACTGCTGCTCTCGCATGTGCCGACGCTCAGCAGCGACCAGGTGCGCGATCGGCTGATGCAGACCACCGATCCGCTCTACACCGCTGGCTTCGATCGCGCGTCCGGTTGGGGACGGCTGAACGCGCAAAAAGCGCTGTTGAACACCATCACCAATACCGGCACGCCCAACGATTATCGCCTGAGCGCACAGACGATCGCAGCGCTGCCGTTCAACACCAATCAGAATATTCATGGCGCCTTCACCAGCCGCACCGATCCGGAGATGAGCTGCGACGGCAGCGCGCAGACGGTCAGCAATACCATCTGGTACAAGTTTGTGCCCGCCTACACCATGACCGTCAATGCCAACACCTTTGGCAGCAACAACAATACCGTGCTGGCGGTGTATAACAACGCCCTGATCGAGCTGGCGTGCAACCAGGACTTCAACGGTGGCATCACCCAGTCTGCGATCACCTTCAGCGCCACACTGGGGGCGACCTACTGGTTCATGATCGGCGACCTGACCAGCTTCACCGATCCGATCGGCGCCTTCGATCCCGCCGTCGTCGCCTTCAACGTCTCAACCCCGACGCCGGAACCGCGCTTCACCGTGACGGCAAATGTGACGCTGCAGGGGCGTCCTACCCCGCCCGACCCGCGTTGGGCAGTGCCGATCAGTTATCAACTCAAGCGCGGCACCGATGCGCTCGTCAATGGCACCAGCACCACCGACCTGAGCGGCGTCTTTACGCTCGCCAATCTGCGACCCGGCGAGTACACCCTGCGCGTCAAGCAGGCGCACGCGCTGGCGACAACCGTCACGTTCACCCTGACCGCCGATCAGACCGTCGCGGTCGGTACGCTCACGGAAGGTGACGCGAACGACGACAACAACGTCAACATCACCGACTTCTCGATCCTGGCGGCGGCATTCGGCACGACATCGCTCGATGTCAACTACGACGCCCGCGCCGACTTCAACGGCGATCTGGCGATCAACATCACCGATTTCTCGCTGCTGGCTGGATCGTTCGGTCAGACGGGGACGCCGCCGCTGTCGTGACCGCGTGTGCAGTAAGGCAGATTGCGCAATGCGCAATCTGCCGTGCCCCCTCTGCCATTTTGAGAGAGGGGGCGGGGTGAGGGGTGAAATAAATAGTTACAAAAATTTTTGTAAACGGCTACACGATCTAAGGTAAACAATGATGAAACTGACCTCGAAGAGTGAATATGCGCTGCTGGCGATCGTCTATCTGGCACGGCAGCCGAGCGATATCTACATTCGCGTTGAGACGATCGCGGCACAACAGGGGATTCCGCCAAAATTCCTGGAACAAATTTTATTGGTGATGAAGCGCGGACGTTTTGTGTCGAGCCTGAAAGGGCACAATGGCGGCTATCGCCTGGCGATGCCGCCCGACAAGATCACCCTGGCGGATGTCATTCGGCTGCTGGACGGTGCGCTGGCGCCAACCGACTCGGTCAGCCTGCATTTTTACCGATCGACGCCGATCGAAAAAGAGTCGGCGCTGGTGAGCGTGTTTGCCGAGGTGCGCGACTGTATGCTGCGTATCCTGGAGAATACGACGGTAGCGGACATCCTGGCGCAGCCCGTACAGAAATAAAGACACACGATAAAGGCAGTTTCAGCACCGGTCTGGCATGCCAAACCCTGCATCTGGAGAATCAAAGGCAGCCCTTGATGCAGACCACCCGAATCATCATCCGTCGCGCTGGGACGATCGAGCGACTGGAACAGGTCACCGAGGCGCTGCCTGATCCCGCTCCCGACTCGGTACAGGTACGGGTCGAGGCGGCAGGGGTGGCGTTTGGCGATATCTACACGCGGCAGGGACAGGCTTTCGGCATCCGTTACCCGGCGGGTATGGGGCTGGATGTGACCGGGATCATCGAGCAGGTCGGCGCCGACGTGACGACACTCGCGCCCGGTCAGCGCGTGACCAGCGTCCCGATCCGGGGTGGACACTGCACCGCGCTCAATCTGCCCGCCAGCAAGCTCGTTATGGTGCCGGACGGACTCGATGCCGTCACGGTCGCCGCGATGACGTTCAATTATCTGACCGCCTATCAACTGCTGCACGATGCGGCAGCAGCAGCGCCGGGTCAGCATATTCTGGTTCACGCGGCAGCTGGCGGCGTCGGCAGCGCCATCCTCGACCTGGCGCGACTGCACGGCGTGAGTGCTTACGGCACCGCGTCCGCCAAAAAACATTCCCTGATCCGCGCGTTGGGCGCGGTGCCGATCGACTACCGCAGCGATGATTTTGTCGCGCGCGTGCTGCTGGCGTCGGACGCCGGAGTCGATGCGTGTTTCGATCCGATCGGCGGTATCACGCTGTGGCGCTCGCTCGCGGCGCTGCGGCACGGCGGGGTGCTGGTCAGCTTTGGGCTGCTGTCGGCGCGCGAGTCGCCCCTGAATGTGCCGATCACGTTCGCGGGCTTAGGAGCGGCGCGGCTGCGCGGTCGGCGCGCGGTCTTTTATCACGTTCCCGACGACGATGCCAAGAATCGCGCTCAGATCGCGCACTTGCTGATGCTGCTGCGCGACGGGTCGATCACGCCGACGATCGCCGCGCGCGTGCCACTCGCAGAGGTAGGGCGCGCGCACACCCTGTTGGAGTCGGGGGCGTCTGCGGGCAAGGTGGTATTGGTGGTGTGATCGGGCGAGGCGCTGTTTGGCATTATTTCGCTTTATAATCAGGTTGACGTTAATCGAGGGAATTCTACATGGTCACCCGTGAGTTCGTCACCAGTGAGGCATTCGACGCCTTCATCGCGCGCCCGGAGAATGAGTCGCGCCGTTTTGAACTGATCGACGGGGAGATCATCGAAAAAGCCATGCCAAACGATGAACACGGCAGCGTTGCCAGCACGATTACCGCTCTGTTTTTCATATACCTGAGAGAACATCCCGAACTGCGCGGCAGAACGACGGTCGAGGGTCGCTATCGCCCGACCGATAATCAGCTCAATCAGCGATTACCTGATGTCACGGTCATTCTGGGTGGACGCTCACTGGTGCGATCCAGCGCCGCCAATTTTGTGCCTGACATCTGCGTCGAGATCAAGTCGCCAAGCGAGAGATTGAAAGATTTGCGCAGAAAAGCCGCTTTCTACCTGGCGCACGGGGCGCACGCGCTGCGCTGGTGGTGCTGCCCGCCAAGCGGCTGATCGAGATTTATCGACAGGAGGGCGAGGACGAGATTCTCACCGCTGTCGATACCCTGACCTTTCCCGACCTGCTGCCGGGCTTCAGCGTCGCGGTCGGGAAACTGTTCCCGCCCATCACGCCCAACGATCCGTCGGCAGCCTAAATAGGTGCGCGTCCAGCCATGATAGGCGCCATCACAGCGGATAGATATTCACGCCCAACGCCGCAGCCACCGCCACGATCAGCGGCGCGATCACCAGCGCGGGCAGAAAGTTCGCCACGCGCGGACGCTTGATGTCGAGCAGCACCAGCGACAGCCCCATCAGGATCAACCCGCCCACCCCGGTCATTTCCGCGATCATCGGCTCGGTCATCACGCTGCCTGCCACCATGCCGAGCAGCGACAAACCGCCCTGCACGAAAAAAATCGGGATCGCGCTGAAGCCGACGCCGATCCCCAGGCTGGACGCAAAGGCGACCGAGCCAAACCCGTCCAGCACGCTCTTGATAGCGATCTGCTGGAACCCCGCCGGGACACCCATCCCGTCCAGAATCGACCCAGCGAACGCCAGCGGACCAATACAGTAGATCAGGCTGGTCGTGACGAAGCCGTCGATGAACCGGGCGCGGCGCGCGTCGGACTCGCTGGTGGCATCCCCATTGCCACCGCCCGCGAAGCGCGCTTGCAGCCAGCCGCCAAAGCGCGTCAGCGTGCCGTCCAGGTCGAGCAGCTCGCCGATGATCGTCCCGAACACCAGCGCCAGCACCGGGATGATGATATTGCCACTCGCCCCAGCGTTGCTCACGCCCAGGAACAGTGTCGTCAATCCAAGACCCGTGATGACCGATTCCTGCATTTTTGTCGAGAGGCGGTTGCCGATTAGCAGCCCAAACGCGGTGCCGACCACGACGGTGAACACGTTGAAGATCATGCCTGCCACGATAGATTGTCCTTGGTGATGCCACACGCCTGAGCTGTGAAAGGCGCAGCAGCGCATCTGCTACTGGCTGCGTTCGCCGTCCGCGACCAGCGTCACCGTATGATGGGTGCGGAACAAGCCGTACTGACCGGGGCGCCCAGGCACCGCGTTCAGCACATTTTCCGTCTCCATGATCGACACCCACAACGGCAGATCATAGCGCTCACCGGGGTCTTGCCCGCGCAGGCTCTGATCCATGATGGCGATATTGCGCTCGTACAGACTCAGCAAAATCTGGATAAAGCCGTTGCGCTCTGCCAGCACCGTGCGCACGATCGGAGACTCGACGGTGAGCGAGATGCCTTTGGTAAAAAATTCGTTCTGCGGATTCGGATACTCGCGCACCTGCGACGCGCCATTTTCCAGCAGATACTCGACACCGCGCTGAAAATTCATATTGCCGTCGTACTGACGCAGCCGCTTGTGCAGGCTGCCGAGCGGGCACCAGGTGAAGTTGCGAAAGCTGGTGAATTGCTCGACGCTGACGATGATCCGGCGGCACATGTCGGCAGTTTCCGGCTCACCCCGTTCGAGTTCGGGCAGGGTGATGCCCTCCCAGTTCATCTCTTCGTCGGTCGCTGGGACAGCGGTCGTCTTGCTCGCGGGCAGCTTGTAATCCGGGTTGAGCTTGATCACCGGGACGACATCTTCCGGGTTGTGTCGATGCGGGACGATCTCGCGCACCAACACCTGCTCGCGCACCAGACAGTCGATCCAGTCGGAACGCCACTGGTCGCTGTAATTCATGCCGCCGCGTTCCAGCTCCCGATCCATCGCCAGCCCCTTGAGCAGGAAGCCGTAGTTGACGTATTCCCAGCTGCGCACCGCCAGCGTGTTTTGCACGCGCATGACGATTCGATCGCGGATCAGCAGCGTCTTTTCGACGATCGGATGCGCCAGGCTCAACGCCAGACGGTCACGTCCGCTCATGCGCCGCAAAATGCCGATCGAGACCGCCTGCGCGACCAAATCTTCCCCGCGTGGACGACTGACGACCGCGCCGACCTCGACCAGCAGATCGATCAGCTTCTTGCGCGTCAGCGCCTCGACCTCGTTTTCCTGAATATGGCGATCGAGCTGGAGGATCACGCTCGACCACTGCGACGGCGTGAATCCGGTCGTGTCGGTGTCGTCGGTCGCTGTCTGGAGTGCCGCCAGACTCAGGGATTGGTGCGTCTGTAAATTGGCAAAATTCTCGACGTACTCGATCAACAGATCGGGATTGTTGCCCAATTGACGGCTGAGTGTCCCCTGCACCGACCATAGGATCACGCTCTTGTTACGACTGCGCAGCGTGTTGATCACATCCTTGAAGTCGCGGTCCCCGCTGGCGACGATGTAAATGTCGCCAGCGTCGGTGTGTCCGCTGTCGGTGATGATATCGCGGGCGATGCGCATGTCGGCGCTGTTCTTGCCGGCGAGACTGTAAACCGGGTCGATGTTGCGCTGCATCAGACGGTTGGGCGCGTCTTCTGTGACCTCGCGTCCGTTGTCGTCCACCATCGGCGGCAGACTGCCGCGCGTCCCCCAGGGGGCATAGGCAGCCATCTTGACGACATTGCCGTGCGCGCGTCCCTGACGCAAAAATGAATCGATCAGTTGATCGAGGTTGACGACATAGCCCTGTTCGGCAAGGCTGATCGAGATGTTTTCGAAGTCGATGTAGAGCGCGACGTTCTTGGTCTGCTGGATACCGAGCAAGGTCTCCAGGGGTTGGAAGATCACCTGATCGGCAAATTCCGTCCCCCCCAGGATGTCGCGGCTGCCCCACATGCGGATACGGGCGCTGCGGCTCAACTTGACCTGGCGGATCAGCGGCATCAACTGCGAGTCGGTGGTCGCCAGGATCAGCTCATCCACTGGATCGGGATCGAATTGAAAGTATTGCAGGGCTAAGGCGTCGGCGATGTTGGCGCGATCGTGCACGGCGAAGGTCTCGTAACCGGCCGCCTTGAAGACATACTGCGGATCGGGGCGCGGCTTGGGTATGGTGCCGTCCCAATCTGCCACCGCCACCGCCTTCAACTGCTCTTTGCTCATCAAACCCGCTGCCAGCGCCGCACCTGCGCGCAAGCCGACCGCCAACTCCTGCAAGTCGATCTGTATACCGAGGCTGCGGAAATGTTCGAGCAAGTTATCGACATCAACAATTAAATAAGCTGCCATTTATCCTACCTACAATCAGTTGCGATCCCAATGAGAGAAGAATGGGTCGCTCGACGCAAAAAAAATGTGGGCGGCACGCCCCAGGGGGTAAGTCCTCAACATAAAGCGCGTCATCCGCGACTAAGTAGCGAGCCAGTGCCCTTGTACTGATTATAACAAATGCCGTGACTGTGACAATCAGCAAGATACCACTGAATCGATTATCTCACCGAAACCACATTTTCAGTATACAGAACAGTGGGACGTTTATTGGTGCGTTTTGCTTAAGTGTTTCTAAAGGCATGACGAAATTCATACAACAATTGGGGGCATGATAAACATACCATGCCCCCAATTGTTCTAATCCGGTGGTTGAAAGTCGATGTAGGGACGCATTGTTATGCGTCCGGTATTGGATGATTTGTCTTAACTCGCAGGCGTCGCTTCGGGAGTCGCCTCGGCGTTCAGCGCCCCCACGATCACCCCACACGCGATTCGCGCGCCAGAGTCACCCGTATTGAGCGTCTCCAGATCGGGTCCGCCGTAGCGCGGTGGGATGTTGGCAAAATTGTCCGGGTTGGCGTGAATCATGATCGCGCTGCCGTCGGCATCTAAAATCTGATCGACCGTGAACAGGTCGGTCACGACACTCAGGTAAGCGCTGCCATTTTCGGTGACGTACAGCGACGGCAGATCGGCGGGATGTGAGGCATGGCTGGTCGTGTTGGCGCCGACGTGTCCGCCCGCCGCTGTGAACCGTCCCTGATTGGTATCCTCACATGATCCAGTCGTATGGACATGGAATCCATGAAAACCCTGCGGCAGTCCCAGCAGTTCAGCGGTCACCACCGTCTGACCATTGACGGCGGTGAAAGTCACCGTCCCGATCGAGTCGCCATCGGCGTTGATCACGCTTGCCGCCGCGCCGCTCGGTGCTGCTTCCTGCGCGGATACGGATAATGCGATCGCGCCGATCGCCAGCAGCGCGCCGCAGCACAGCAATTGCAGTCGTCGAGTCATCATCTGTGATTCCTAGCCTACAAACGCGATGCGATAGATGATGCCATTGCTGTCTTCCGAGACCAGCAGCGACCCATCGGGCGCGACCACGATCCCGGCAGGGCGTCCGAACTCTGCTGTCCCGTCTTCGATCAGAAAGTCGCTCATGAAGTCTTCGAAGCCGGTCGGCTGTCCCGCATCGTCGAACAGCACGCGCACGACCTTGTAACCAGTCGCTACGCTGCGATTCCACGACCCTCGCATGACGACGAACGCATCGTTGACATACTCGTCGGGAAAGCTCGATCCGGTGTAGAAGGTGAACCCGATCGGCGCGCTGTGCGCCTGGTAGGGCAGTGTCGGACTGGTCGCGGCGGCGCAGAATGCCGCTTTAGTCGTGCCGGGCGGATTGCCGGGGATGAAGTCGTTGACGACACTGTCACCATAGCAATAGGGCCAGCCATAGTTGTTGCCGCGCTCCAGCAGATTCAATTCTTCCGGCGGGGTATCATCACCGATGGCGTCGATGCCGTGATCGAATCCCCACATTTGCTCCGTCACCGGGTGCCAGTCGAAGCCAATGGTATTGCGCAGACCGCTGGCAAACACGTTGTGGGTGCTGAAATCGGCGGTGCCGCGCAGCATCGCCGCGTATTCCGGCGTCGAATTGCCACAGGCATTGCACGGGCTGCCGATATTGGCGTAAAGCTGCCCATCAGGACCAAAAGCCAGCGTGCGCGCCGAATGCTGACCGGAGTCCGGCAGGTTATCGATCAGGGTTTCCGGTGTGCCGATATCGCCGTTCGGCTGGATCGGGGCACGGGTGATCACTTTATCTGCGAAGACATACAGATGCCCGTCGCGGATTTCCAAGCCGTGCGCCAGCGGCATTCCACTGACCACCACGCGCGCCGCACCATCGGCTGCGCCGTCGGCGTCCGTGTCTGTCAGCGCCACCACCGTACCCATCGCGCGCTGCGATACGTACAGCGTGCCGTCCTCACCAAAAATCATCCAGCGCGGGTTATCCAGCCCTTGCGCAAAAACACTGACCTCGAAACCCTGCGGCACCTGTAACTCGGACAGCAGCGCCTCGGTGAACGGGCGCGTGTCCAGCACGGTCACTGAATAAGCGGTGGAGGGAACTGCTTCTGGCGTCGATTCCTGCGTTGAAACAGCCGACGAGACCAACAGCAGCGCCAGCGATCCCAGGATCACCGTGCGCCGTGTCCAGCGCGTGACGAATGAAAGCATATGAAACTCCTTGTAAAAAGGTGGATCAAGAAGGGGTTTTGGGGGGAGTGCGATGCTGCCATTGGGCAGTTCTCATGGTTTATATTAATGATGGAGACAAAGAAAGTGCAGCGCGATTAGGCTTATTCTGGTTGGGTCGAATGGATAGTCTGGAATTAGGGATTAACGCCACGACCAGTCATCCAGGGCAAGTGCCGATCGACGCCCAGCAGCCACAGCGCCAGCATTGCCGCCGTCACCAGTGTGATCGCAGCGCCGATTTTGAACAGCGGCGGGTCATAGCGGAAATACACGTTGTAGACGGCGCCACCCGCCGGCAGCACCACCCCGAGTAATTGTCCGACCGACTGGAGGCGCGCGGGTGCGCCATCGACCGTGACAGTCCAGCCTGTCCAGGCGAGATCGCCGACCACCACGACAGTGTCGTCATCGGGTAACGAGGTGACGCGCAGCCCAATCTGATCGAAGTCTTTGACGTAGTGTGGCAGCGCGATCACCTGGCTGCCTTTCAAGCCACGAAACTGAGGTCCGCCGAGCGCATCATCGGGCGCGACATAGCCTGCCAAAAAGTCGCGCGACGCGGCAAAGGCATAAGGGAGCGCGTCGGGATATTCCATCAGGCAGGGCGTCCCCTCTGGCGTGTGGACGCTGTCCTGCACGTCGATATATCCGCGCTCGCGCCAGTAATCGCGTTCTGGCTCGTAGACGCTGTGCAGAAAACGCGCATAGTTGCGCCGCAAATCGTAGTCGAACAGCGTACTCGGCTGTCCAGCGAGTCGATAATCGGCGGTGATATGGGTGAAGCGTACTTGTTGGGTCAGAAAATCGCGCACGTTGTGATAATCGCGCGTGAAGCTGTCCAGGACAGCGGTTGGATTATGGGCGCGCAGATCACGAAGGCAGGTCAGGGTGAGCGACTCTGTGCGCCGCAGATATGCCACCCGACTATAACTCGTCAGCGGCTCGGACAGCGCCGCGAGGGTGATGCCAGCCAGTACCAGTCCGATCAGCACACGTAACCCAACGGCAAAACGGGGTTTCTCAACCAAAGCGCGCCACAGACTGTCGAAACGGATTCCGATTATCAGGGCGAGACACAGCGAGACGATCGTCAGTAAGCGCGACAAGGTGCGCCATTGACCGATCCCCGGTAGGTTGGTGATCGCCCAGCGCATGAGCGGATTGGTGCCCGTCCCCCACAGCAGGAAAAACGGCGCCAGCAGCAGCACCACGACCAGTGTACGCCAGATTGTCCACCGCAGATCGACGCGCGTGGGCAGACGCGAAAATAAGCGCATGAAGGGTGGAAAAACGATGAACAAGATCGCCGCGTACCAGGTCGGCACGACCTGAAGATGATAATTTTCGTTCCAAGTAATGGAGGCAAATGTCCGATCGTCGCGCAAGAGTTGTACAGCGACCACGAGCGGCTGTTCGTAACGGTTGGTCAGCAGTTCGTCCGGGTGTGATTCCATTCTGTTGTAGTTGATGACGATCGGGATCGCCGTCGCCGCCATCAGCGCTGCGCCGATCCCCGCGCCGAGCGCAAAGCGTCCAAGCAGGTGAAGATCGAGTCGCAGTGTCAGGAATCGGCGCCCTGGCAGTCGCTTTATGGCCAGCGCTGCACCCAGGACAATGCAGACAATCGCGCCAGGTAGAATATAGTAAATGTTGCCGCCAAACCACAGCAGGGCGATCGTGATCGCCAGTAGTGCGACCGGCGTGCGGGCATTGCGCCAGCGGGCGATCGCCAGCGTCGCGGCGATCAGCCAGGGCAGATAAGCCTGAGTCACGCCCAGTTGAAAGTAACCTACCCCTACGAGGGTGGGCATATTGCCTTTTGCCAGCATCAACACACCCAGCAGCAGCCGCGCGGGAGTATTCAGCCCAAGTGTCCAGCCGATCGCCCACCCGCCTATTCCCGCCAGGATGACATGTAATACCACACTGACACGCACGCCGATCGCGTCGCCCCGGATCAGGCTGGGAACCATGCTGAACGGGTTGAGGATGAACGAAAACGCACCCTCTACAGACGGTTCGCCGCGTGCCAGATAGGGCTGCCACAAGGGAATTCGTCCATGTGTGCGCAGACTGGTAGAGGCATGATGTGCCGAGCTGGTCAGCCATTCCCCTTCGGCACCGCCCAGCGTGGTCAGCGGATCGGCATCGAGATAGATGCGCGCTGCCACGACCGCTACGATTACGATTAGCCCGATCTCAAGCAGAATTCGTGTACGTGGCTGAGTCATCATCCTATACCCAGGGGGAACGCTGATCGACCTGTCAGTATCGTGGCGACTCTCGACAGCCGCCGATTGACGCCCAGCAGCCACAGCACCAGCACTCCTGCTACAGCGATCGTGATCGCCGCGCTGCTGCGGAACAGCGGCGGATCATAGCGGAACAGGATGTCGTGTACGGCGTTGTCGTCGGGGAGGATTACTCCGATCAACTGACCGACCGACTCGACGGGCGCGTCTTTTCCATCCACGGTGACCGTCCAGCCCTGCCAGGCGAGTTCACCCAGCACGACCACCACTTCCTGATAGGGAAGTGACTGCACGCGCAGCGCGATCCAGTCGCCTTGATGCACATAATACGGCAGGCTGAACACCTGATCCCCGGTCAGACCGCGAAACTGCACCGACGGCACCGGATCATCGGGCGCGACATAGCGCTCCAGGAAGCTGCGCGGCGCCGCAAAAGCGTAGGGGAGTGCATTGGGGTATTCCATCAGACATGGCTCACCCGTCGGCAGTGGTGGGCTGGACAGCATCGGCACATAGCCGCGCTCCTGCCAATAAGCGCGATCTCCGGCGTCGATACCAAAGAAGTAGCGGGCGTAATGCCGCCGCAGATCGTAGGGAAAGATCGTTGGCGCCCGGCCGACCAGATGGTAATCGGCATTGATGTGGGTGAAGCCGATATGTTCGCGCAGGTAGACCGTGATCGTCCGATAGTCGCGGACAAAGATGTCCAGTTCGCCGCGCGGATAGCTGTCGCGCAGCCAGCGGATGCACTCCGAGACAAACGAACGAGACACGTTGACGGTCTGCGCGCCAATCCTGTAGCTGTCCAACGGTTCACGCACCATCACGACCGTGAAGGCGAGCAGCGCGATACCGATCGTCCGGCGCAGCCAGCGGCGATCCAGGGGCAGGACGAGCGCGCGCCACAGACTGTCAAAGCGCAGCGCCACGATCACTGCCAGCCACAGCGAGACCAGCGTCAGCATCCGTGACAGCACGCGCCACTGTCCGATCCCAGGCACGTTGGTGATCGCCCAACGCATGAGCGGATTGGTGCCCGTCCCCCAAAGCAGGAAGAACAACGCGAAGATCAGCCCGACGGTTACGATTCGCCACGCGACGCGCGGCTGTGCCGGGCGCGAAAACTGCGGGATGAACGGCGGAAAGACGACGAACAGCAGCGCGGCATACAGCACCGGGATCACAAAGAGGTCGTAATTGTCGGTCCAGGTGCCAGGTTCAAAATAAGGCTGGGCGGTGAAAAGCTGTGCGGCAGCAGTCAGGGGATGTTCATAGAAACTATCAGGTTTTTCGTCGGGATGATTGGCGACCCGATCATAGCTGGCGACGATCGGGATCGCCGTGACGCTCATCAGCGCGCCCGCCACGCATAATGCCAGCGCATAGCGGCGCAGTAACGCCAGATCGAGTGTGAATGGCTGTCCGCGTGGTCGGCGGATCACGAAGGCGCCGCCGACCGCGACGACCAGCAGCCCAGCGGGCAGGATATAATAGACGTTGCCCCCAAACCACATCAGCGCCAGTGCCAGCGCCAGCAGCACGACTGGCGCGCGCGCCTCCCGCCACCGGGCAATGGCGAGCGTTCCTGCCAGCACCCAGGGCAGATAAGCTTGCGTGGTGCCCAGTTGAAAGTAGCCCGCGCCGATGACGCTCGGCATACTGCCTTTCGCCACCATCAGCACACCGAGCAGCACGCGCCCGACGGTACTCAGTCCGAGCGCGTACCCGATCGCCCAGCCACCGACTCCGGCAATGACTGCTGCCAGGACGACGCTGTAACGTGTGCCGACTTCGCTGTCGAAAAGCAGGCTCGGCACCATGCTGAACGGATTGAAGACGAACGCGAAGGCATTCTCGACGGCAGGTTCACCGCGCGCCAGGTCTGGCTGCCATAAGGGAATACGTCCGTGTTCGCGTAGAAACTGGGCGGACGAGGTGGCGGAGCTGGTCAGCCACTCGAATTCACTGGCTGAAAATACGGTCGTCGCTCTGTCATCCAGATAGATGCGCGTGGCAAATAGCGCGATCACGACGACCAGGGCAATTTCAAGCAGATAGCGCCAGATGGGAATCCCCAGTTTCGGCATGTGGATTATATAAGTTCCTGGCAGCGAGGTGGGATAAAGTGAGAGTATAGCCACCAGGATGGTCGCCGCCAATGGACAGCGCAGGTCATGCGCGGCGAAGAAAAATCAGCGATTCACGACAAGGCGTGCTGCTCATCAGATGCGGTGCCAGATGGGGTAGGGGGGAAGATGCAGTCAGCCCGCCTCTCCTACGCAAACGGGGAGAGACGGGCTGACTGCATTCGAGATGCGGGCAAAGTCTGTACCGGGCACTGGTGACCGTTCGCACGACTTTGGTGATTTACAACCCATTTAGCGATCGGCGCGTACCGGGATGAAATTCATGCGGGGGGCATGATCGGGACGGGATGCGCGCACCGTGATGCGGGCGACCAGCGCACGCGCCGACAGGAAATCTTCGAGACCGATGCCAGCGTCTTCGCCCTGGGCAGTGCGGGCGAGGCGTTCCATCTCACGCGCGTTGTGCAGGTCGTTGATGGAATCGCGGATGAGCAGTTCGTTGGCATACCAATTCATAAGCTTTGCTTCTTTCGCTATTTGTTCAGCATTTGTGCAAGGTTCAGCGTTCACAAAGATTAGAACGTTGCAACCTATTCTGATCTTACCTCGGCAATGTTAATGTAAAAAGAAATCAATGTGAAGGGTCTTGTACAGTTTGCATTAAAAAAGAACGTTTCGTTTGTACAATATGGCGAAAGCAGGGACATGATATGCCATGTCCCTGCTTTCAGATGTGCGGACGCACGTTAGCCGTCCCTACCTGCCAAAAATCGGACGCATCATCGTGCGTCGCTATTTCTTCTTTGCCGGGAAGCGAGTCAGGACACGGGCGGGCACGGCTGTCGCTGTGCGTCCGGCTGCCTGAGCGCGCTCGGCGCCGCACAGGACGTGAATCGCCGTCTCTGGATCGCTGGCAGTCTGATCGATCCACGCCTGACCAGACTGATAGCCTTCGCTGTCGATGCTGCACGAGGTGACCATGCCGATCACCGCACCATCGGTCACGGTCACCGGATCACCGCTGTGGGGAGGACGCGCGCCCTTTTCATCGAGGCGGAAACGCACGATCTCACGTTCGCGCGCTGCCTCATGGTCAGCATAGCCTTGTTTGCCGACAAAGAACGGTTTCCACAATTTGACATAGGTGCCAAAGCCCGCGTCACCCGGTGCCAGATGGCGATCGCCAGCCAGTTCGTGCCCATACAGCGGCAGTCCCGCCTCGGTGCGCAGGCTGTCGCGTGCCGCCAGTCCGCACGGGACGGCGCCCAGGGCGATCAGGCGATCGAACAGCGCCACTGCCAGATCGGGGTGGACGAACAGCTCGTATGCCACCCGCTCACCTGTATACCCGGTGCGCGACACAATCAGGTCAAAGCCACCGAGCAACGCACGAGTCACGCCCGCCCACGCCAGCCCGGTCACGCGCGTGATGTCCTCATCCGACCCGCCGAGCGCCTTGAGGATGTCCTTACTTTGCGCGCCCTGGAGCGCGACATCGACGCGGCAGTCGGCACCATGTGTCGGGTTACGCAGATCGCGCAGCAGGACGTGGGCGCTCAAGCCGAACTGCGCGGGCGGATGTGCCGCATCGATCACCAGATCGCCCGCCAGAATGCCATTCAACCATTTCCAGTTTTTGTCGTTGTTCGAGGCGTTGACCACGATCAGATAATGATCGTGTTCCAGACGATAGATCATCAGGTCGTCCAGCGGGACGCCCTCAGTGTCGAGCAGATAAGTATAGTGCGATTCCCCGACCGCCAGCGTCGCCACATCGTTGGTGGTCACAGCGTCCAGAAAGGCAGCCGCGCCCGCGCCGCGCACATCAAAGACGCCCATGTGCGTCACGTCAAAGGCGCCCGCGCCCGATCGGACTGCCCGGTGTTCGGCGGTCACCGAGTCGTACCACAGTGGCATGTCATAGCCTGCGAACGGCGCCATTTTCGCGCCATGTGCGCGATGCCAGTCCGTGAGCGGAGTGGTCTTGATCGGCGTGTCGGTTGGATCGTGCCAGGTGAACAGGCGCAGCGTCGGATGTGAACCGCTGGAATTGGCAGCATATGCCGCGCGCATCCCGACCGCATAGGGCTTGGACGCGACAGCGGCATTCTCGTCGAATCCGGCGAAGCGCGCTGGGTCGTTGAGCGTGCGCACGGTCACCTCGACCGGACCCGGCAGCTTGCCATACGGATCGGAGTCGTCAAAACTGACAAAACCGTCACTGAGCGCGCGCAGCCAGTCGGCGGTATTGCCGGCGTTGACCGCCAGGTGCAGCATCCACTGTCCCTTGAGTAGCTCGATAATGCCGTGTGACAGCCGTGATCCATCTTTGTTCAGCACCAGCGCTGGAGTCTGCTGTCCTTCGGCGAGTGTGGTGACATCGCCAGTCGTGGCGACGTTCAAAAACTGGCGCGCTGTTTCGGGGTCTGCGGCGCGGATAATCAGGGTGCGCGCTTCGGTGGCGTTGGTATCGAGATAGCTGACATGCGGATAATCGGAACGCCCCGCGTTGGTATCGATGCCGACGCTGGCTGCCAGATCGCGCACTGCCATCTTGACGCGCTCCAACGTTGTGTAATCGACTTTGGCGCGCGGCTCGGGGCGGCGCTTGCCCGCATAGCTGAAGGGTTCACACGCCTGAAGCAGATCCGCGATCAAGCCCGCCAGGGTGTCGATCTCGGCGTCGCCAAACCCACGCTGCGTGATCCAGGGCGTACCGATGCGGATACCACTCGATCGCAGTGCCGACGGATCGCCGGGGATGGTGTTGCGATTGAGGACGATTCCAGCGAGGTCGAGGATACGCGCCGCCATGTCGCCGCTGAGGGTAGTGCCGTCGCGCCCGATGATGCTCTTGCAATCGACCAGCAGCATATGGGTGTCGGTGCCGCCGTAGGCGATGCGCAAGCCGCGCGCTGACAGTGCGTCTGCCAGTCGCGCGGCGTTGGCGACGGTCTGATATTGCAGTGCGCGGAATTTCTCGGTGGTCGCCAGCTTGAGCGCGACCGCCAGCGCCGCGATCTGGTTGACATGCGGTCCGCCCTGTTCACCTGGAAAGACGGCGCGATCGACTTTCCCGGCGATGTCGGCGCGATGGGTCACGATCACCGCGCCACGCGGACCGTTCAGCGTCTTGTGGGTGGTGAAGCTGACCACATCGGCGATCCCGATCGGCGATGGATACGCGCCAACCGCGATCATTCCGGCGACGTGCGACACGTCCGCCATGAGGATCGCGCCGACCGAGTCCGCGATCGCGCGGAATTTCGCCCAGTCGGGCGCCCAGGGATAGCTGGTATAGCCGGCGATGATCAGCTTAGGACGCACTTCCTGCGCCTGTGCCATGATCTGATCGTAATCGAGCCGCTCGGTCACCGGGTCGATGGTGTAGCCGACCGCGTGATACTGCTTGCCGCTGCGCGCGACCGGGCTGCCGTGTGTGAGATGTCCTCCAACCAGCAAGTCCATCCCCATGAAGGTGTCGCCCACGTTCAGGAGTCCGCTGAAAATGGCGCTGTTGGCGGGGGCACCGCTGAGAGGCTGCACATTGACGTACAGCGAGTCGGCGGGCGCGGACGGCGTGGCGAACAGCTCGGCGGCGCGGCGGCGTGCCAGCGCCTCCACGATGTTGGCGTATTCAGTGCCCTTGTAATAGCGCTTGTCGGCTTTGCGGCGGTATTCAGGCAGGCGCAGCCCGTAATCGAGAATTTGTTCCTGCGACATGGTGCGCGTCTCGTCGAGCGGATAGCCCTCGGCATAGAGGTTGTGGAAGGGCGACATCAGCGCTTCGCGCACCGCCTGCGGGACGGTGCTTTCAGAGGGGATCAGGATCAGGAAACGGGCTTGTCGGGCGGTCTCGTGGCGGATCAGGTCGGTGATGTCGGGGTCGATGTCCGCGAGTGCCCCGCGTACCAGATAATCGCGCTCGTCGGTCATAAGGGATCATCCTCGTTTGTGTAATGGGAGAATATGCGATCAGCAGGGTGTATATGGTGTGATTGACACTATTGTAGCACACGGACGAGTCAGTCGAACCCACCGCCAGGGTGCCTGTGACCCGTGCCAGGTGGCGGTTGAATCTTCTCAATGCCACCACAATTGATTACGATCATCGTACGCCTTCACTGACACCAGAGCAAACTCCATTCATGTCGATCCCATACACCCTTTCAATCATCGTTCCCGTCTACAACAGTGAGGAGTCGCTGCCTGTACTGGTCGCGCGTCTGGCGCCGATCCTGCCGACGCTGACAATGGATTACGAGCTGATCCTGGTCAACGACGGCAGCCGCGATCGCAGCGGGACGGTGATCGCGGCGCTGGCTGCCGCGCATCCCTGGGTGCGTGGCATTTTGCTGATGCGCAACTATGGACAGCACAACGCGCTGTTGTGCGGCATTCGCGCCGCGCGCATGACGGTGATCGTGACGATGGACGACGATTTACAGCACCCGCCGGAAGAGATATCGCATTTGCTGGAGCGGCTGCACGCGGGCGATCTCGACGTGGTGTACGGCACACCGCGCAACGAACAACACGGATTCTTCCGTGATCTGGCATCACAGCTCACCAAGATGGTCTTACAGAGCAGCATGGGCGTGGACACTGCGCGCAAGGTGAGCGCCTTTCGCGTCTTTCGGACGCAGTTACGCGATGCGTTTGCCACCTATCGCAGCCCGTATGTCTCGATCGACGTGCTGCTGACCTGGGCGACCACCCGCTTCGACTCGCTGCCCGTGCAGCATGATCCCCGCCGCTATGGCACCAGCCAATACACCTTCCGTAAGCTGGTGGTACATACCTTCAACATGCTGACCGGCTTCAGCGTGCTGCCGCTGCAGCTGGCGAGCTATCTCGGTTTTTCGCTGGCGGGCTTCGGCGTGGTCGTATTTTTGTTCGTGGTCTTTCGTTATCTGATCGAGGGGGGGAGCGTGCCGGGCTTTCCTTTCCTGGCGTCGATTGTGGCGATCTTTTCCGGTGTGCAGTTGTTCGCCCTGGGGATCATGGGGGAATATCTGGCGCGGATGCACTACCGCCTGATGGACAAGCCCAGCTATACCGTGCGCGAGCGGATCGGGGACGAGTCATGAACGCGGCGCGCTCCCCGATCGATGAAGCGCGTTTTGGCATCCGTATCGCGCGGACGCATCTGGACGAGCCGGCGGCGCTGTCCGAGGTGCTGAACTGGTGCGCGGACGAGTCGATCGCCATGCTGATCGCCCGCTGTTCGGTCGAGTCGATCACGGCGGTTCACGCGCTGGAGCGGCACGGTGCCCGGCTGATGGACACGCTGATCTATTTCGCGCGTGATCTCGATGCGGCTTCCGCCGTTCATGTCGCTGACGGCGTGACGCTGCGCCCTGCCGATGACGCCGACGCCCCTGGAGTCGAAACAGCAGCACGCGCCGCCTTCACCCATTATCACGGACACTATCACGCTGACCCACGACTCGACCCGGCGCTGTGCGATGAGGGCTATGTCGAGTGGGCGGTGAAAGCGTGTCGCGCGCCAACGCCGGACGCGGTGATGCTAGTCACGATCATGAACGGACAGATCGCCGGATTTGCCACCGTGCGCCTGAATACGCCGGACGAGGGCGAAGGGGTGTTGTTCGGGGTCGCGCCTGGCTTTCAGGGACGCGGGCTATATCATATGCTGCTGACGGGCGCGATCGCCTGGTGCGTCGAGCGCGGTGCCGCGACGATGTTGTACTCGACCCAGATCACCAATATCGCTGCGCAAACGATGATGGCGCGGCTCGGCTTTGCCTTTCATCACGCCAGTTATACCTTTCATCTGTGGTTAGACGAGAAAGAGACGCCATGAGCGCTCCCACGATTCGTATCCCCTTCAATAAGCCCGCGCTGATGGGCAGCGAAATATCGTACATCGTCGATGCGGTGCAAAAAGGACACGTATCCGGCGATGGTGCCTACACCAAAAAATGTCATGCCGCGCTGGAGGCGCTGCTGGGCGTCCCCAAAGTGCTGCTGACAACCTCCTGCACCCATGCGCTGGAAATGGCGGCGCTGATGCTGGACATTCAGCCGGGCGACGAGGTGATCGTGCCCGCTTTTACATTCGTCTCGACGATCAACGCCTTTGTGCTGCGTGGCGCGGTGCCGGTGTTTGCCGACATCCGCCCGGACACGCTCAACATGGACGAGACACAGCTCGAAGCGCTGATCAGCCCGCGCACGCGGGCGATCGTTCCAGTGCATTACGCAGGCGTCGGCTGTGAGATGGACGCGATCATGGCGATCGCCGCTCGTCACAGTATCCCCGTGGTCGAGGATAACGCGCACGGGTTGTTTGGCAGCTATCGCGGCAGGGCGCTGGGAACCTTCGGCGTGCTGGCGACGCAGAGCTTTCACGAGACCAAGAATATCACCTGCGGCGAGGGCGGGGCGCTGGTGATCAACGACGCGGCGATGATCGAGCGGGCGGAGATCATCCGCGAAAAAGGGACGAATCGCAGCCGCTTCTTTCGCGGACAGATCGATAAGTACACCTGGGTCGATCTGGGCAGCAGCTATCTGCCGTCGGATGTGCTGGCTGCTTATCTGTATGCGCAGATCGAGGCGCGCGACACCATCCAGGCACATCGCAAAAATCTATGGGAGCGCTACGATGAGACGCTGATGGGGTGGGCTGGCGCCAACAGCGTCACACTGCCCACCATCCCGTCTCACTGTGATCAGGCGTACCACATGTTCTACCTGCTGCTGCCCACGCTGGAGGCGCGCACCGCGCTGATCGCGCATCTGCGCGAACGCGCGATCAGCGCGGTCTTTCATTATTTGCCGCTCAACCTGTCCGAGTTCGGACGAAAATTTGGCGGCAAGGCAGGGGACTGCCCGGTGACCGAATCGGTCAGTGATCGGCTGCTGCGGCTGCCCTTCCACAATATGCTGACCGCCGACGAACAGGGTGACGTGATCGCGGCGATCCAGGATTTTCGTTTGTAGCAGTCCGTCAGGAATGAAAAGAAAGAGACTTTTGAACAGGAGGGCAGCGAGGAGAAGAGAATAGGAAAGACAAAAGATTGAACAGGAAGACGCGAAGATGAAGATAAAAGGAAAAAATGAAGATCGGATTATCTTCAACTGTTTTCTTGGTGGACACCCTCAGTGAGTGAGGTGGTCTGGTACAAGACTTGCTCGTGCTTGACAGCGTGGCTGATCCGTTGTATCGTTCACCTAACAAATGTTAGGCATCAGTGACGTGAGCAAAATCGAGAAGAACGCCGCGCGTGAGCGTGTGCTGGATGTGGCGGAGGCGCTGTTCAGCGAACACGGATATACCACCGTGACGCTGCGCGACATCGCCGCGCGTCTCGATATGAAAGCGGCGTCGCTGTACTATCACGCCCCGCACGGCAAGGAAGAATTGTTCGTTGCGGTGATCGAGCGGATGATGCGGCGGCACCAGGAGGCGCTGCATCGCCTGATCGCGGAACAAGGGGACGATTGGCAGGCGCAGTTGGTTGCGATCACCCATTGGCTGTTGTCACAGCCACCCCTGGACGCCGCGCGGATGATGCGCACCGACCTGCACGCGCTGGGCAAAGCCAACGCCGACCAGATCACTATGAGCATGTATTGGGTGATGCAGCCAATCGAAGCTGTGTTCAGCGCGGCACAAGACCAGGTCGGTCGATCGGTGGTGCATCCGGGTGTGCTGGCGGGTACGCTGCTGGCGATCATCAACGGCATGAATCTGTCGCCACTGGGGAGCGATCCGGCTCGCAAGACCGCAGCCGCCGACGGGGTGCTGTCACTGCTGATCAAGGGGCTGCTGGCAGGATGAGTTTTTTTTGTCAGCACAACCTAACAATTTTTAGTTTTCCTGCATCGATCAGGTCATCTAAGGAGCAATGCCGATGTTTCCCAATGTGCAAGGAAGCGATCTGACTGGACGTTCGTTCAGGCTGCCGCACGATTTTGAGGGCGATCTGAATATTGCCCTGATCGTTTTCACCGACTATCAGCAGCGGTCCGCCGATACGTGGCTGCCCGCCGTAAAGGGTCTGGCGGTGCGCTATCCCCAATTGGTTGCCTATGAGCTGCCTGTGGTGCCGGACTACGGTCTGGCGCAGCGGATGTTCCTGGATGGCATCATGCGCGCCTTCATCACCGATACGGCGACGCGCAAGGCGACGATTACGCTATACGTCGATCAGGCTGAATTTTGCAATGCGGCGGGTCTGCCAGGGATGGAGACGATTTACACGCTGCTGGTCGATCGTGCCGGACAGATCCTGTGGAGAGCAGCAGGCGTATACACTCGTGAGGCAGGCGCTGATCTGGAGAGTGTGATTATGCGGCTTCAGGTCGTGTAGCTCCATTGAGAAAGGGACTGCTTTTCGGTTTCCGATGGCGATCGCACTGCAAATCTTCTTTGTGCTGCACGTCGTGTTGGAGATACGCAAATGGGTGCAGCGGCGCGGTGGTCGTTCACAGACGAATCAGTCCGTCAGCGCCAAAATGGGGTAGGATAGAGCGTATTCATTCTCAGGCAAGGAACCATTCACCATGACGATCCGTCTCGCCTCCGCCCCGGTGTCATGGGGAATCTACGAATTTGAAGACATGATGCCGATGTTCGCCTACACCCGTGTGCTGGACGAAATGCACGCGGCGGGCTACGCCGGGACAGAGCTCGGTCCATATGGCTATCTGCCGACCAACCCCCAGGTGCTGCGCGCGGAGCTGGACGCGCGCGGGCTGCGACTGCTGTCGGCGTTCGTCCCGGTCAATCTGGCGGATGCCAGCGCGCACGCCGCGGGTATCGACGAGGCGTTGAAGGTGGGCAAGCTGCTGCACGCGCTCGGTGCCGACACACTGGTCTTAGCCGATGACAACGGTGCCGTGCCCGATCTGGTCGCGCGTGCGGGACGGCGCACCGACAGTGTGCTGACCTCTGATCAATGGGACGTGTATGCGCGCGGCGTCAACGCGATCGCGTCGCGCGTGCATGATGCTTACGGCTTGCGGGTGGCATTCCATCATCACTGCGGAGGCTATGTCGAGACACCAGACGAGACGCGGATGCTGCTCGATCGCACCGATCCGGCGCAGGTCGGCTTGTGTCTCGACACCGGACACTGGCAGTACGCCGGCGGCGATGCGCTGGATGCTGTACGCGAGTTTGGGGATCGGATCACCTATCTGCATCTGAAAGATCACAATCCGACGGTGGCGGCGCGCTGCAGTGAGGCGAACTCTGATTATTTTCAGGCGGTCATGGCGGGGGTGTTTTGCCCGTTGGGGGAGGGCGATGTCGATTTTCCGGGTGTGATCGGGGCGATGCGCGCCAACCTCTATGACGGCTGGGCGATCGTCGAGCAGGACATCCTGACTGACGATCTCGACGCGCCGAAGCGCTACGCGACGGCAAACCGGGCGTATCTGCTGCGGATTGGGCTGTAGGGACGCATAACCATGACGACAAAATCACAATTGACCCTCGGCGTGATCGGCGCGGGTCGGATCGGGCGCGTCCATGCCGATACGATCGCGCGGCGCATCCCCGACGCGCGGCTGGCTGGGGTGACCGACATCGACACGAACGCGGCGAGCGCGCTCGCCGATTCGCTCGGCGCGGCGATCTATCCCGACGCGACGGCGCTGCTGGCGGACGACACCATCGACGCGGTGGCGATCTGCTCCGCGACTGACACCCACGCCGCGCTGATCGCGCAAGCCGCCGCTGCTGGCAAGCATATTTTCTGCGAGAAACCGATCGCCGCCGATCTCGACGCCATCGACAGCGCGCTGGCGGCGGTCGAGCGGGCGGGCGTGACGCTGATGATCGGCTTCAACCGCCGCTTTGACCCCAATCACCAGCGTATCAAACGAGCGATCGAATCGGGTGAGATCGGATCGCCGCACCTGCTGCATATCGTCAGCCGCGATCCGGCGCCGCCGCCCGTGTCCTATATCAAGGTGTCGGGCGGCATGTTTTTCGACATGACCATCCACGATTTCGATATGGCGCGCTTTTTGTTGGGTGAGGTGGTCGAGGTGTACGCGGCAGGTGGCGTCATGGTCGATGCAGCGATCGGGGAGGCGGGCGACATCGATACCGCTGTGATCACGCTCCGATTCGCCAGCGGCGCGATCGGCACGATCGACAACAGTCGCAAGGCGGTCTACGGCTACGATCAGCGCGTCGAGGTGTTTGGGTCGGCGGGGTCGGCGTCGAGTGGCAACTGGTATGCCGACGCG
>DAOTUN010000091.1:0-2453 GCA_034437395.1 Anaerolineae bacterium
TGTCGTCGATGAAGGTCGGCGCGGCGGCTGGTTTGGGCGGGGGTAAGGCGGCGCTGTCGGTCATGTGCGGATTATTCCGTGTCTGGACATACCCCTATTAAAGCGCGATCCGCGCGTCGGCGCAACCAGCTTGTTACCCGCTGACCGGGACACCGAGCAGCACAACCCGCCCACTGCGCAGACCGAGCGCTGCGATCGGCAGGGTAGGGTGCAATGCGTGCGCCTGAATGGATGCTATGAACGGATCGATCTCATAAGGTGGCTCACGCAGATCGATGCGGAACGCGCTGGCAAGATTGTTGTCCCAAAACCTGAGCAGCCCGTTGAGACTGGTTGAGAGCAAGTAGGTTCCATCAGCCGTGTAGGTAAGACTTTGATAAAGGTTATCTCCACGTCCACCGCGCTGTTCTTGCACGGAATCGGTCCTTACATCCCATAATTGGATCAGACCGCTGCTTAAGTCGCCTGATGGCGCGATGGCGATGGTGCGATTATCCGGGTGGAATGTCAGTCCCAGGATACGCCACTGGACGGCGGTCGTGTCTGCATCGACGGTATCATTGACGATGAGATTGTCCAGCTCGACAAACGTGCGTACATCCCATACACGCACGATACCTGACGTGCCCGACGCCGCTATGCGGCTGCCATCGGGCGAAAACACTACGCGCCACGCCCCCTTCTCATCGCTAAGAATCAAGGTGATGCGCAGAGACCATGAGTCAGTATCCCACACCGTGACGGTGCCGTCCGATGCTGCAACCGCCAATAGTGATCCGTCGGGGCTGAATTTCATGTCGTTCACATTGAGCGATCGGGTCGTCTCGAACAGGGTTTCGCGGCTGCTCGTGTCGATTACCTGAACATCACCGTTGTACATGCTCGCAGCGAGTATCGTGCCGATCGGACTGAACGCCAGCGCGGTCACTGTTGCGCCCGTCTGATCCGAGGTGAGTATGATGTTCCCCTCGCCGCTCTCCAGCGACCATAGGCGTACAGTCTGGTCCTGCCCGCCGGACGCCAGCGCGTTCCCATCCAGTGAAAATGCCAGCGCCGTGATGAAGCTGTCAGCTCGGTGTCCGATCAGCGGGGAAAGTGGCAGTTGCGTGATCGCGCCAAGATTGTCGGCGGTAAAGCCGGAAGGGAGTCTTCCCGCGACCGACGTGGGAGCGATCGTCGGCGCGATGGGAGTGCGCGACGGGCGTAGTGTGCGGGTCTGGGTAGGGAGAGCGGTGCGGGTCTGGGTAGGGAGAGCGGTGCGGGTCTGGGTAGGGAGAGCCGTGCCCGTCGCGGTAGGGAGAGCGGTGCGGGTCTGGGTAGGGAGAGTTGTGCCCGTCGCGGTAGGGCGTGCGGTACGCGTCGGCGTGTCGGTGCCAGTCGGGACAATCGTGTTTACGGCAGCTCCAAAACCGCGTATCGTGGAGGAAGTCTCGTCCTGTGCCAGCGCCAGTGCGGTCGGCGTGCTTTCGCCGGCGCCGCTCTGGTTGAGGGCGAACGCCACCGCAAACGCAAGCAGCGCTAGAATTGCCAGCACGCCGATCCACAACAAGTGTGTACTGCGGCGCGGCGGGTGCAGATCGCGCAGCGCTTCGCGGGCTTCGCGCGCGACCCCCTGCGCTACGTGGTCGCTGGCGACGATGCTGCGCAAGATTTGACCTGCTTCGCTGCGCGCCTTAGGTTCGTTTTGCACAATCTGCCGGATTTCGAAGATCGACCCGATCAACTGCTGCTGCGACGTATCGCGGATATTGCTGACCTGTTTGCGAATCTCTTTGAGCGGATCGGGGCGCTCTGGCGTGGGTGGGACAGCTGGCAGTAGATCGGGCAGGTGAAAATCGCCGTTACTAATGCGCTGTTGCAGCCGCAGCAGCGCACGCGAAATTGCCAGCGCGGTCTCCTGGCTGCCGAGGTCACGCGCATCAACATAGTGAATCTCTGCCAGATTGCCGACGGGCAATTGCGCGTGTGCCAGCATGATTGGAAGGATTGGCTTATTCAGCGCACTGGCGTAATTGAATTCCTGAATACAGTAGGGCGAGGTAGACGACTGTGGCGTGAGTACGAATACAAAAATATGGCACGATCGGATGCGGTCGGTGATTGTTTGCCACCACTCATCGCCAGCGGTGATCTCGCGGTCAAACCATGCATCGCTGCCCGTCGCGCGCAGTATTTGCTCCAGCCGTTCCACCTGTGGACGGTTGGAGCGCGAATAACTGATGAAGATTTCCAGAGTCATAGTTCACTTCCCCGTCCAGCGTGGCGCCCACATCAACACCCACATAGTGTAATCACGCTGACCGGTAATGTGCAAACATCCGTTAAACATCCCATCCCGCCATATGAGAAATCCGTGAGTGCGTGGTGTAGAATGATTCGCATCTTCCGTCACCCATCCTTAAGGACTTCCACTTGACCACAAAATTCAGTGACCCCGATGTCGCCCTCGACGT
>DAOTUN010000092.1:0-11656 GCA_034437395.1 Anaerolineae bacterium
GCTGATGGCACCTATCGCATCGAAGTCCGTAGTTGGGATGACCGGTCCGGCGGCGCGTATACGCTGATCATCGACTCACAAATGCCGCAAACACCGACGCCATCCGCCACTCGTAGCGCATCCGGGTGCGCCCGGCGATTGCTGCTGCCAGGCTGATCATGGTCATCGCGTTGATCGTCGGCGTGGTTGCAGCGGGACAGGTGAGCGCGGCGGGCGTACAGGTCGCCAACGCCACCCTGATGCCGATCGCGGTCACGCTCACTTACGGCGCGGGACAGATCGCCACAAGTGAAACACAGTTAAACGGGGTCGACTCGCTGCGGCTGTCGGGGCGCGGTGAAACGCTGCTGGCACAGTCCGATGGCAGTGACGAAACCGCCACGCTGCTGGGTATTCGCGCACTGCGCGTGGCACAGCACCAGCAGGGGCGAGACCTGTTGCAGTCCAGCGTGGATCGCCCCTGCTACGGGCAAGCGGCATTGACCGGGCATACGGACTCTGTCTTCGGCGCGCTGGCGCTGGCGGATGGGCGCTTCCTCTCCTGGTCAGGTGACAAGACGCTGCGGCTGTGGTATCTGGACACCTCACAATGTATCGTCTACGCCTGTTCGCGCGTCTTCCGCTAACATAAAACACGCCAAACGGCGTGTAGGCAATTAACCCCCATTTAACGTCTAACGACGCAAGCTCTGTGATCCAATATTCTGATCATGCTCTAATTGTGGCGTGCTTCGGACGAAGTATGAAGCTGGATTTTGTTGAAATGCGCCCTGGCAAACTGGACAACAAAAATAGCAGCGCTCTCCATCGTACAGCGTACTCCCGTAAGCCTGCTGTGGCAGGATGATCGCACCGCATACGGGATCCCGGACGCTCTCGGTCGGTTGAACCACATTATCCAAAGGCAACACCACTCCAATGCTGGTGCCTCCACCTGGCTGGCTCGATACTCGAAACGTACCGTGCAACTGTTGCACCCGTTCCTGCATCCCGATCAATCCGTAATGTGCTTCTTGTGCCAAACAGTTGATCGGCTGCGGAGGACGAAAACCGACCCCATCATCGCTGATGACAAGACGAATCTCGTTCGGATAAAAACTCAGCTCGAGCCTGATATGCTTGGGCTGACCGTGCCGCTGAGCATTGCGCAGCGCCTCCTGGGCGACACGAAACAACGCCAGCTCGTGAGGTTCAGTTATCCTTCTTTCGATGCCGCATACACTTACCTCTACCTGAATGTCCTGTTCCTGCTGCGCCAACATCTTTAACGCCGCCGCGACTCCGAGCTCCTCCAGTGCAGGCGGACGCAAATCGGCGATCAAGCGACGCACGTTGTCCACGCTTTCAATGGCTTGTGTGCGCGCCATGTTCAGCATCACTTTTGCACGGGTAGAATCAGTTTCGATCCAGCTCAGGCTGAGTTCGATACTTTGCGCGATGGCAACGAGTGACTGTACCGTGTCGTCGTGGAGCTCGCGGGCGATACGCGCGCGTTCGGCTTCTTGTCCGTCGGTCAGGGAGTGGCGAAAGGTCAAGCCTTCTCGTTGAGCGCGCTGAACATGCTCCGCCATGCTTGCCATCGTATGGCGCAGGTCCTCGATTTCGCCGATGCCGCCACATGGCTGTTGCAGTGCGTTCATGTCGCCCTGTGCCAGTTGTGTGGCACGCGCCGCCAGCTTTTTGACAGGGCGCAGCACGCGCCAGAACGACCACATGTTTCGCAATATGGAGCTGACCAGCAGTCCGCATAGCACAACGAATGCCGTTTTCATGACGATACTCCATCGGAAAGCGTAATCACCCCGCGCGTCAACCCTGCGGTCACTGCTTCGGTGCGCGTCCCTACCCCTAGTTTTTGATAGACGTTCTGCAAATGCCCCTGCACCGTGCGATCCGAGATGAACAACAGTTTCCCGATCTCTTTGTTCGTCAAGCCGCGAGCGGCGAAACCGAGAATCTCCAACTCTCGATCCGTCAAGCCTTCGACCAGTTTCGGCATGTCCTGCTCATGCTGTGCTGCCTTTGCCATCACCGCGACATCGAACGCCGAACGCCCCACCGCGACTTCGTGCAGCGCGCGATACAACTGCGAAAAATCGGCGGTTTTCAGCACGTAGCCGTCCGCGCCCGCCTCTAAAAGTGCGTGAACGTAAGTGGGATCGTCGTAAGCGGTCAAGACCAGCACCCGTACATCGGCATTATCATGACGGATACGTCGCGTTGCCTCAACTCCGGTGAGTTCCGGTAGGTGAATATCCATGAGAACGACATCCGGTTGAAGGTCGTGCGCCAGTTTGACCGCTTCCAGTCCGGTCGTGGCTTCGCCTACAATGTCGATGCCCATACTTTCCAGAAACACGCGCGTCCCTTGACGCACCATTTTGTGATCTTCCGCAAGCAGTACCCGCATGGCTGTTTTCCATTTACATTGCATCATTTCATTATAGGATTTTGCCGAATGCACAAATACCGCCAAATGGCGCGTATGAAAAACCCGTTCTTTGATTAGACTGTGCATGAAGATCACTTTTGAGGAGAACAAACGATGGAAACCAAAACGTTCAAAGTCCTGAATATGACCTGCAACGGCTGCGTCAGCACCGTTCGAGGCGAGCTGGAAGGCATTCCCGGCGTGGAAGTGCTGGACATCAACAAAGTCGCACAGCTCGTGACCGTGCAGTGGAATCAACCCGCGTCGTGGAACTCGATTGAACATGCGCTGACCGAGATCGAGTACGCGCCAACGGAAGCGTAAATTTGCCAGTGTCTTAGTTTCAAAAGAAGCCCTTGTTCACTACAAGGGCTTTTTGTTTTCCATTTTACGGGTAATGTCTGGGTGTGAAAGGCGCTCACTTTCGCAGGAGCGCCCCTCGTATGGGTCTAATCTCCTACCGCAGCCGCAGGCTTGAGTTGTGGTTGCTGTGCAGTTTCAGCCTCGACCTTGCGTCCGCGCAGGCGGAGACTGTTGCTGACAACGAAGATGGAGCTGGTCGCCATCGCTCCAGCGGCAAGCATCGGGATGAGCGCACCTGCCATCGCCACCGGAATCAGGATGATGTTGTAGATGAACGCCCAGAACAAGTTCTGGTAGATCGTCCGCATCGTTGAGCGGCTCAGGCTAATCGCACGCGCCACACCGCGCAGATCACCGCTGACCAGCGTCACATCCGACGCTTCAATGGCGATGTCTGTCCCCGTGCCGATGGCGATGCCGACATCCGCCTGTGCCAGCGCGGGCGCATCGTTGATGCCATCACCGACCATCGCGACCCGTTTTCCTTCGCCTTGCAGCTTTTTGACCATTTCCACTTTCTGGCTCGGCAGCACTTCTGCCAACACACGGTCGATCCCGACCTCGCGCGCAATCGCCTGCGCGGTGCGCTCGTTATCGCCGGTAATCATGACGACTTCCAGCCCTTGCGCCCGCAGCGCAGCGACCGCTTCCCGCGATCCTTCTTTGACCGTATCCGCGATGCCCAGAATACCCGATAGCGCCCCATCGACCAGCGTGAGGACGACCGTGCGCCCGCGTGATTGCAGCGCCTCGATCTGGTCATTCAATTCATTCAGGTCATGCCCCTGCTCGCGGATGAAGCGCGGACTGCCAACCCAGACGGCGTGTCCATCGACGGTTGCGCGTACCCCACGACCCGACTCCGCCTCGAAGCTCTGCGGCTGCGTTAGCGCCAGATTGCGCGCCTGTGCCGCTGCGACGACCGCCTGTCCCAACGGATGCTCGCTTCCGCGCTCGGCAATTGCGGTCAGACGCAGCAGATCGCTTTCGCTTATGCCGTCAAGTGCGATGACATCGGTCACGCTCGGTTCGCCGCGTGTGATCGTGCCCGTCTTATCGAGCGCCACCACCTGCAGACGCTTGGCACTTTCGAGCGCTTCGCTGTTCTTGAACAGGATGCCCATTTCCGCACCCCGCCCTGTCCCGACCATGATCGCGGTCGGTGTGGCGAGACCCAATGCACACGGGCAGGCGATCACCAGCACCGCGACCGCGTTCACCAGCGCTACCGTGAAGCCGACCTGACCGATCAGCAGCCACCCCAGGAAGGTCAGTGCCGCCAGTCCAAGCACGACCGGGACGAACACCCCCGACACCTGATCGGCGACGCGCTGGATCGGCGCTTTCGAGCCTTGTGCCTGTTCGACAAGACGCACGATTTGCGCCAATGCCGTCTCCGCACCGACGCGCCGCGCTTCGACGACCAGCCGCCCCTGCTTATTGATAGTCGCACCGATCACCTCGCTGCCCGTCTCTTTGCTGACGGGCAGGCTCTCGCCCGTGAGCATCGACTCATCGACCGACGAGCGCCCCTCGGTGACAATGCCATCGACCGGAAAGCGTTCGCCCGGACGCACGAGCAGCAGATCGCCGATCACCACATCATCGATGGCGACCTCGACTTCCTCTCCCGCCTGAAGCAGCGTCGCGGTATTGGGTGCAAGACCCATCAGCTTTTTGATCGCTTCGCTGGTCCGTCCTTTGGCGCGGGCTTCGAGCAGTTTGCCGAGCGTGATCAAGGTCAGAATGACCGCCGCCGTCTCGAAATAGACATGCGCGCCCACCTCTCCGACGTTGAAGACGATGCCGAGCAGCACGACGATGCTGTACAGGTAGGCTGCCCACGAGCCGAGCGCAATCAGCGTGTCCATGCCGGTCGTGCCATTGCGCGCCGCTTTCCACGCACCGACGGTGTACTGCCGCCCGACGATGAGCTGTACCGGGGTCGCCAGCAGGAAGAACACAAAGGGCCAGCCCGTCCAGAGCAGCCAATTCAGCGCCGGAGTGGGACCAGCAGCGCCGCCTGACATGACCATCCCGCTCATGTCCGCTCCGGCAAAGCTCGCCATGTACAGGTCACGCGCCATGCTGAGCAGGAACAGGGGGATCGTAAACGCCGCCCCGATCAACACCATCCGCTGCTGACGGTCGATCTCTGCCTGCCGTGCAGCGCGTTCGGCATCTTCCGGCGCTTCGGCATTGGACAAGTCGAGTACGCCGTAACCTGCGCCTTCGATCGCTTTGATCAGGTCACCGCGCCGCACCACGTTCGGCAAATACTGAACTGTCGCTTTCTCGGTCGCCAGGTTGACGCTGACTTCCAGCACGCCCGGCTTTTTAGCGACTGCGCGCTCGACGTTGCGCACGCAGCTAGCACAGGTCATCCCGGTGATCGGCAGTTCGATAGAAGTCGTCGCCACGCCGTAGCCCGCATTCCTGACGCGCTCGATCAACTGCGGCAGCGCGACCGCTTGCGGATCAAATTGGATGCTGGCACGCTCGGTCGCCAGGTTCACCGTCGCGGTCTCTACGCCATCGGTTTTCGTCAACGCGCGTTCAACATTGCGTACACAGCTCGCACAGGTCATGCCTGTGATGGGAAGTTCAATTTGTCGGTTCAATACTTCTGTCATGCCAGTACTCCGCTACTTTCCATCACACTATAGTATAGGGTGAGCAGCAAAAGGGTATGCGCTAAATGGCGTGAAGAGTCTCACCGAATATCCGACTGTTTATGGCAATTCTTCAGGGATAGCATACCCCGCGTCGAGTTCGGCGCGACGCTGCGTCACCTGAGCTTGCCACGCACGCTGTTCGTCCGTCCACCATATGGACATATACGCGATGAGCTGCTCGATTTCCTCATCCATAACTGTTCCCTCGAACGCGCCCATCTGATAATGGTTGAGTGGGTTCTGGATGCCGTTCAGGATCACTTGGCGAATAAGCTGGCTGGGGTGTTCCCAAGTATGCCCAGTCGCATCGTGGGGCGGCACGGTGTGCAACCCTAGTTGCTGTGTGTTTGGAACGGTCGATGCGAGCTGCCCCTCGCCTGCATAGCCATGACAGTGCGCGCAGCGCAGGTTGTATACCCTTTCACCTGCTTGTAGATTAGGATCAGCGGCAATGATCGCCGCACGTTCGGGTGAGTCGGTTGGACGAACCGCAATGATCGGCGGTTCAGTGCTGGTCTGGCAGCCTGCAAGCAATGCAATCATGACCAGACCAGACATCATCCGCTCAAAGTGTGTCATGCTCACCCTTTGCAGCAGTTCTGCGAACACTGGCTTCATTCTGGTACTGCGCGGGCTACGAAATCGAACTCCAACCGTACCTGCTCTGCAACGCCGTGATACGCGAGCATGTCATCGTTAAGGATGCCGAAGTCACTACGGTTAACCAACGCGGTTGCCTCGCCGCGTATCTCCTCAAGGCTCCCCAGCGTCAGCCGAATGCTGAATGTCACCGGGCGTGTCACCCCGCGCAGCGACAGATTGCCCGTCACCTGCAAATCAACTGTCTGACCGAGCGCAACCTGATTGGGCAGTCCTGTGAGCGAAGTGGGGACGAACTCCGTGAACTCATAGGCATCCTGAGCGGTCAGCAGAACACAGCAGCGGATCGAATTGTCGCGCTCAGGATCATCCGTCCTTAGGGTGCGCAGATTGATTCGGATTACCCCTAACTGAGAATTTGCCGGGTTCGCAAAATTGATGATGAAGTCACCAGCGATTTGGTTGGTTGTACCAACCGCCGTTCCTGCTGGGATAGTTTCATCGACTGCGAACCGAACCACCGACTCGCTGGTCGAGATACGAAAGAGCTGTGCAGGCATCGTCGTTGGTACTGCCGTTGATACTGTGGTCGGCACTCCTGTTGGCACTGCGGCGCTCGACATGGCAGCCATGTTGTGCGTCGGGTTGGGAGCGATGCTCGTGGCGGTCGGTATGGCCGCTACTTGAAGCGTCGGCACAGCCGCAGCAGCCGTCGGCGCTGCGGTCAGACTGTCCAGTGATAACGTGGGCGCGCTGATGGGGGCGCTGGGTTGGTCGTTCGCGCCCGTGAGGCGAATGAAGATGAATATCCCACCCACGCCCCCGATGATGCCGCCGACAACCATGCCCAACAGAAAAGTGGCAGCGAAGATGGAAGGGAACTTTCGAGCAGGGTTAACATTGTTATAGTTGCTAGCGAAACGCGCCAAGAGTGCCTCCTTAATACAGCTTTCGGTTGAGAATGAGTTCAGGCAGCAGCCAGATCAAGACGGCGCAACAACTGCGCATTGAAAGCGACCACGACTGTGCTGACCGACATGAAGACCGCGCCAATCGCCGGGTCGAGCGTGAACCCGAAAGGCGCGAGTACGCCCATCGCCAGCGGAATCGCTACGACGTTGTAGCCCGTCGCCCAGATCAGGTTCTGGATCATCTTGTTGTAGGTGACGCGGCTGAGGCGAATGATCTTCACGATGTCCAATGGGTTCGAGCGCATCAGGATGATGCCCGCGCTTTCGATGGCAACATCTGTCCCCGCGCCGATGGCGATGCCCACGTCAGCAGTCAGGAGCGCGGGCGCGTCGTTCACACCGTCACCGACCATTGCCACTTTATTGCCACCCTGTTGCAGTTCGCGCACCTTGTCCGCCTTGTGTTCGGGCAGCACCTGCGCGAAAAACATGTCGATGCCCAATTCCTTTGCGACCGCCGCCGCGACCGCTTCGCTGTCTCCGGTGAGCATCGCCACTTTTAAGCCGAGATCGTGCAACTGCTGAACAGCGGCTCGGCTCTCTTCGCGGATGACATCGGCGATAGCGAACAAGGCGAGAATGGCTTTCTCGTTGGTCAGGTAGATCACCGATTGTCCCGCTCGTTCCGCACTCTGCTTCGCGGGTTCCAACGATGCAGGAACAGGCAAAGCGAGTTGTTCGAGCAGGCGCGGTCCGCCCATGAAATAGGTCGTGCCGTCTACGACCGCTTTCACGCCGCGACCCGCCAGGCTCTCGAATCCGGTCACGGGAGCGGGTGCTGTGCCGCGTCCCTGCACATACTGACGAATCGCCTGTGCCGTCATATGTTCGCTGTCGCCTTCCAGCCCGGCGGCGATGCGCAATGCGTCCGCTTCACTTATGGTGTCAACTGCGACCTGCACGACGCCCTGTTCGCCTTTGGTGAGCGTGCCAGTTTTGTCGAAGATGATGACATTCAGGTCTTTTGCGCTTTCCAGCGCAAGCCGTTTGCGGATGAGCAAGCCACTCCGCGCCGCCAGTGTGGTCGAAATTGCCACCACCAGCGGCACTGCCAGACCGAGCGCGTGCGGGCAGGCGATCACCAGCACCGTGACCAGCGCTTTCACCGCGTTGGAGACATCGCCCGTGAACACCAACCAGCCGACCAACGCTAAAATCGCTGCGACCACAGCAATAATCGTCAGGTAAAACGCCGCACGCTGTGCCAGCGTTTGTGCCTTCGATTGGCTTTTCTGCGCCTCATCGACCAGGCGCATGATGCCCGCCAGCGCCGTTTTCTCGCCAATCTGCTGGATTTCGACGCGCAGTGACCCCGATCCGTTGACCGTGCCGCCAATGACCGCATCGCCGGATTTCTTGTCCAGCGGACGGCTTTCCCCGGTGATCATTGCCTCATCGACGCTGCTCTCGCCTTCCGTGACCACGCCATCGGCAGGGATGCTCGCGCCGGGACGGATCAGCACGCGGTCCCCTGCTTTAAGCTGGCTGACTTCGACTTTTTCAGTCTCGCCCGACGCGAGCAGGCGTTCAGCAGTATCGGGCAGCAGCTTCGCCAGCTCGCGCAGCGCGCCTTGCGCCTGACTCACGCTGCGCAGTTCGATCCAGTGACCGAGCAGCATTACCGCGATCAGCGTCGCCAGTTCCCAGAAGAAATCCATCGCGGGCATCGCACCGGTCATACCCGGTGTTTCGATTGGCGGAAAGAAAAAGATCGCGATGCTATAGAGGAACGCCGTCGTGATGGCGAGCGAGATCAGGGTCATCATACCCGGCTGCCGCAGCGCCAGTTCCTGCCGCGCCATGCTGAGGAACGGTAAGCCGCCGTAGAAGAAGATGAACGTCCCCAATACCGGCTCGATCAGGGCGCTGCCGGGAAACTGTGGCATCGTGAAGCCGAGCAGCGACTGCACCATTGGCGAATACAGCACGACGAGGACGGTCAGCGGCAGGACGACGAAGAAGCGATTGCGCATCATCGTCGCGTGACCTTCGTGCATCACGCCATGTCCGGCATGTGTAGCGTGAGCGTCGTGAATCATATGCGCTGTCTGAGCGGGTTCCGGCTTGACGAGTTCATTGGCGCGATAGTCAGTGCTGTGGGCAGCGTGGTCGGCAGCATGTTCAAGCGGTGAGGCGGGCGCGTCCGCAGCGGTGTGCATCCCGTCGGCGTGGCTGTGCACAGGATCGGGTGAGACGTTCATCGCATGATGGTCGTGATGATCCGCACGTGACCGCGCTTCGTCTGGAGAATTTGTCATAATCCGTTACCCCTGTTCAAGCAATCTGACGTTTCATTTACCCTTACAGCTTGTGACCAACTGCCGCACATCACACATGCGCCATACAGCGTGCTCAAGGGGTTTAGTTTCCCGGCGGTTGAATCATCAGCGGATTTTGTCGAGTAGCGGCGACTGCCCGCTGTTGACTCGTCCGCTGCTCGTCGTTCCACATCGTTTTGATATAGGCAGTCACCAATGCAATTTGCGCGTCGGACAACTGATCGCCAAAAGCCGGCATCGGATAGAAATTTGCCGGGTCGGTCAGACTGACACCGCCCTCACGGGTATATCGGATCAGGAAATCGTCGGTATGATGCCAGGTGTGTCCCGTTTCATTATGGGGTGGCGCGCCTACGCGACCTGTTGCGTCAGGCTGATTGGGCGCATTCGGGAACTGCCCTTCGCCATTCGCTCCATGACAGGATGCGCAGTTTTGCGCGTAGAGCTGCTGCCCTTGCGCGATTTCTTCGTTGTCAAATGTGATCCCACTCACGATGATCACTGTGGGCTGATTGCCACAGCCGACGAGGATCAATCCCGAAAGTGCAATCAGCACGAGCCAACCGATTCTCATCGTGTGGCGCTCCAGGCATGTCGATTACGGTGTCGGATCGACATACAGCCGGGTTCGACGACAGCAGTAGGTGCATCCGGCGTTGTCGGACTGCACGCCGCGACGACCACAACCATCACAATCGACCCACAAACCACAAGAAATTATCGATACGGCTCACGGCACTTCTCCACTCTTATAACGATTCAAGATTATGGCAGTTCAAGAGAGCATCTGCATACGCCATTTGGCGGGGTAAAACGGGGCAAAAGATAGGCGATTTAGCGGGTTAAGGTTTTGAGAATCATCGCTACCGTAGGCTCAAGCGTATCGTCAATGCCAGGGATGAGCGATATGGCTCCAACATCCATGCCACAAAGTATGCCTGGCATGAGTCACTCATTGAAGGCAAGTCGAACAATATAAAAAGGACAAACATGAAGATGTTTCGCGGCGTTTTAGCACTTTTGGCACTTCTGGTAGTTGTGGCGGCTGTTCCAGCGGCGATGGCGGATGCACCTGTCGAAGGGCGGATCGGTCGTGCTGAACTGCGTTTCATGGAAGGCATGATCGACCATCATCAAATGGCAATCGATATGGCGCTCGACTGCCTGGCGCGTGAAGATGTTTCCGACACACTCCGCACCGAGTGTCAGGCGGTCATCGACTCGCAGCAGCCAGAGATCGAGCAGATGCAGGGGTGGCTGCTGGCGTGGTACAACGTCGATTACGCGCCGATGCCGATGTCCGATATGATGGGCATGATGGGTGACGACATGGCAGGGATGGAAGGCATGGAAGGAATGCCCGCGACTGACCCCGCGATGATGATGGGCATGTTCGCAGGCTTTAACCGTCTGGAAGGGACGGATTACGAAGTCGCCTGGCTGGAATCGATGACCGATCACCACGACGACGCAATCCATATGTCCGAACGGCTGCTGGAACGTGATGCGGACAGCGCCGCACACGCCGAACTGCGTGACCTCGCGCAGCAGATCATCGATGCACAGACCGAAGAAATCGCCCGCTATGAGGACATGCTCACGACCATGAGCGCGGGGTAATTCTTTACGGGAGCGACAGTCTAACCCTATGACTGCCGCTCCTTTCTGGTCTTGTTGGCAATCACTGTTGTGTCCTCCAATCCGCAGCGATTATGTCGTTACGCTGCGCTGACGACACCAACAGGAATGCATATCCGTCAAAAATGAGCATAGAGGAGCGTGAAAAATGCACTATACCAGTCCCGAAATACAGCATTGTGTCGACTTATGTCAGTCATGTCATGCGAGTTGCCTGGCGACGGTGAGTCATTGTCTGAAAATGGGCGGCGAACATGCGTCGTCATCGCATATCAACATTCTGCTGGACTGCGCGGCAACCTGCGCCACTTCCGCCGACTTCATGCTGCGCGGTTCGGAGATGCACGGACGCACGTGCGGCGTATGCGCCGAAGCCTGTGAACGCTGCGCTCAGGACTGCGAACGGCTGGCCAATGGCGATCAGCAGATGCTCGCCTGCGCCGCGATTTGCCGCCAATGCGCCGAGTCCTGCCGCATGATGGCGACCGCCGCTGCGTAATCAACACTCTATCGTTCAGTGCAAAGTGGGCAGGAGAAGAAAGCTTCTCTGCCCGCTTTTCGTTTATTTATCCTATGATGAAGAATAACTACGCAGGTATCCCTCATCCCCCGACCCCTTCTCCCACAAGGGGAGAAGGGGAGAAACGCAGTAGCAAGTCCCTCTCCTCTTGTGGGAGAGGGATTTAGGGTGAGGGCTGT
>DAOTUN010000093.1:0-10851 GCA_034437395.1 Anaerolineae bacterium
GGACATTGATGCCGTCGGCATACACAAAGCGGCTCACGACCGCGTTGGCACCGTCGAGCTGTGCGGCGATGCGTAAATTGTCCTGCCACAGATAACGGCGCACGTCCGCGCCCTGCGTCCGCCCGATGCGCCGTCCGTTGCCATCGATGGTGTAGACGACATTGGTCCCGCCGGGCAGCGCGACCGAGAGCAGATTGCTCAGTTCATCGTAAGCGTAAGTCGTCGTGCCGCCACCGTCGGTGCGGGTGAGACGCGCGCCGTCGGCGCTGTGCGTGAAGGTCGCGGCGCCGTAGGTGAGGATGCGATCCTGTGCATCGTATGTCCCGCTCGCAGAGGCACCGTAGACCGTGCTGGTCAGGCGGTTGCCATTGAGATCGTAGGTGTACGCCTCGACCGCCGTGCTGTCTTTAGTGACTCCGCTCAGGCGTCCGGCGGCGTCGTAGCTGTAAACATAGGTGGACGCGATCCCGCCAATGGTCTCGATGCGCTGCGTCCGGCGTCCGAGCGCGTCATACGTGCTGGCGACATTGAACAGCGCGACGGCGTTGCGCACGGCGTTGTACCCGGTCACCTCGCCAAAGGTGTTGTAGGTGAATGCCTCGACGACGGCGTTAGGCGGGGTGCCGATGCTGGTGCCCGTCAGTAAGCCGTGCTGCGGATGATAGGTCAGGGTGAGCGCGCCCGCCCCAGTGAGCCGGCTGTCACCGTCATAGGTCATGGTGATCGGATTGGCGCCGTTGACGCTGAGGGTGGCTGGACGAAAGTCGTTGTCGAACGTCCGGCTGACCGTGCCGACCACCGTCCCGGACAGCGCCTCGCTCAACAGCAGCAGTCCATCGTAGGTGAAGGTGTGGGTGATGCCGCCCGGCGCGGTCAGGCTGGTGAGGTGTCCGCTGGTCGGGCTGTAGCCGTAAGTGAACGCCCCGCGCGCGATCGTCATGCTGGCGACGCGGGCGCCCGTGTCGTAGCTCATGGCGATCGTGCGTCCGTCGGGCAGCGCGATCCCGGTCAACTGGCGATCAGGGTTGTAGGTATAGGTGGTGGCGTCCGTCCCGGCGACCACATCGGGCGGGGTGACCGCCGTCATGCGGTCGAGGACGTTGTAGGTCATGGTGTGGGCGGTGCGCCCCGGCGGGGTGAGGCTGGTCAGGTTGCCATTGGCGTCGTAGGCATAGGCGATCGTGCGTCCGCCGGGCAGCGTCTCCTGTGTCAGACGCCCCGCCAGGTCATAGGCATAGGTCGTGACGCGCGACAGTGGGTCGGTGATGCTGGCGATATAGCCCGCCGCGTTGTAGGCGAGGGTGGTGACGCGCGTCCCTTCGCTGATCGTGGCGAGACGCCCGCGCGAGTCGTAGGTGATGCTGGTCAGCGCCAGCCCGGTATTCTGCTCGGACACCCGCCGTCCGCGCGTGTCGAGGATGACGGTCGCGGTGCGTCCGACCGGGGTCGTCAGCGTGAATGTGCGTGTATTGGGGTTATAACTGGTGGTGTAATTGCGCCCGTTGAGCGCGACCGTCTGGCTCATGCTGGTGATCGAGAACGGATTGAGCGGGTTGCTCAGACTGGCGGCGCGCGTCTCGGTGACGGTGCGCGTCCGCCCGCCGAGGGTGGTGATCGTCTCGGTGGCGGTGAAGGGCTGCAGCATCCCCCAGCGCGGATCGCCGATGTCGGCATAGCTGCTGATCGTGCCGTCGGGCAGCAGCAGCGTCGTCGTGCCGCTGATGGAGCGCGTGAGCGTCGTCGCCAATCCAGTCGGGAAGGTGTTGACGCGCGTCTGCGCCGCCGCCGTCTCGGTGACGTTGTAGGTGGTGACGCGGGTGCCGGGCGTGGTCAGCGTGAACAGCGCGTTCGGCGCCCCCGATCCGCTGCGGGTGAGCGTGGTCACGCCGTTGGCAGCGTTCTGGTGGCGGATCAACCGTCCGCGCGAGTCGTAGGCGAACGCCGACACGTTGGCGCGGGCGTCGCGGTAGCTGGTCAGCAGCGCGCCAGCGGCGTAGCCCATCTCGACAAAGGCGCCTGTCGGGTCGGTGATGCGCTGCAGGACGCCGCCCGCGTTGACGATCAGGTTGGTCACCTGACCATACGGCGCCGTGATCGCCGTCGGCACGCCCGATCCATTGCGTGCGATCGTCGTGACATTGGCGTCGGCGTCGGTGATGGTGATCAGACGCCCGGCGCCATCGTAAGCGAAGGTCAGCAGCACCGCACCCGTCAGCTCATCCAGCGTGGTCAGGTGCCGTCCGGCGGCGGAAAAGCGGTAGACCACATCCCCGGCGCTGTCGGGAAGCAGAATATCGGTGGGCGAGGTGCCCGGTAGCCCCGGCTCGATCCGGCGAATGGCGTTGTTGTTGGCGTCGGCAAACACGAACGCACCGTCGGCGGCGATGACGATCTCGTTGGGCTGATTGAGCATCGCGCGTCCGGCTGGCTGCGGGGTGCCGCTGTAGCCGTTCGATCCTGTCCCGGCGAAGGTGGTGATGATGCCGGAGGGATCGATGAAACGCAGGCGGGCATTGGCGGTGTCCGCGATGGCGATCGTGCCTTCGGCGGTGACGGCGACTCCTTCGGGCGCGTTGAGCTGTGCCGTCGTCGCCGCGCTGCCGTCGCCGCTGAACCCGGCTGTGCCCGTGCCTGCGATCGTCGTGATGATGCCGTCGGGCGCGATCCGGCGCACGCGGTGATTGCCGCCGTCCGCGATGTAGATCGCCCCGTCGGACGCGATCGCCACGTCGCGCGGCAGATTGAGCTGCGCCGCGTCCGCGAGGCCACCGTCGCCGCTCGATCCGGCTGTTCCGGTGCCCGCGATCGGGATGATGCGCGAGTCCACAATCGGCGTGCGCGGATCGTCCGGTGTGATGGCGCGCACGCGGTGATTACCCGTGTCGGCAAAGTAGATCGTGCCGTCCGGCGCGGCGATCGGGGCGTTGGGGTTGTTGACGCGGGCGGCGGTGGCGAGACCTTCATCGCCGCTGGAGCCAGCGACTCCCGTGCCCGCGATGGTGGTGATGATGCCATCTGCGGCAATTCGACGGACGCGCTGACCGAGCGCCTCGGTGATGATGATGCTGCCGTCGGGCGCGACCGCCACGCCGTTGGGTCCGTTCAGGTGCGCGGTCGTCGCCTGGATGCCATCGCCGTTGTAGCCGGTGACCCCCGTCCCGGCGATGGTAGTGATGATGCCGTCCGGCGCGATCCGACGCACGCGATGGTTGTTGTAGTCAGCGAAAATGATCGCGCCGTCGGCGGCGGAGGCGATGCCGGACGGCAGATTGAGGGTAGCGGCCCGCGCCGCGCCGCCATCGCCGCTGAAGCCAGACGAGCCGTTGCCCGCCAGCGGCGTGATGATGCCATAGATGAAAGCATCGGCGCTGCGGCGCGATCCGTCACCGAGATAGAGCGTCCCTTCGACCGGATCATAGCGATGATGCGCGTCCAGGCTCCAGCCCGCGACCGTCGTTTGATCGAGGCGCGGATAGGTCAGGATCTGTTCGCTGTCCTGCCACAGCACGATCTCCAGGCTCTGGCGTCGGGCGCTGAGCGGAGTCCCGGAGAAACGTCCCCACGCGATCCCGAACGTCCCCGGCGCGTAATAGACCATCTGATACACATAGCCGACGCGCAGGCGCAGCGGGCGCGCTTCGGTGACCGCGCGTCCGTAGGCATCGAGTCCGTCCCAGGTGAAGCGGGTGGTCTGGTTGGGCGCGGGCGCGTAATCCTGCACGAACTGGCGCCCGGCAATGTCGATCTGCACGCGCATCGCCTGCACACTGGGCGGCAGTGTGGCGCCGGACAGCGGAATGTCGAGCGTGTACGCCGCGCTGCGACCCGGCACGCGGTCGCTGCTGTAGACCAGACGGAACGGCGATCCGGTCACCGCGACCGACTCGCTCAATGTCTGATTTTCGCAGCCGATGATCGAGCCGGTCTGCTGGCATGTATTGTCGAGCAGCGGATTGGGCGGGGGAGTCGGGACATTGGGCGGCGCGGCACCGGGGGGCGGTCCGAATGGGAAATTGGCGTCCCAGGGGGTGAAGTGGCGGATCGGGACGCGGAACATCTCGTCACCCAGATCGTAGAGATCGCCGATCGTTCCGCGTTCGCCAGGGGTGAGACCGAGATCGGCGTTGTCGGCGATGCCGTCGCCATTGACATCGACATCCGCCAGCCCATTCGTAATCCCGATGACGCGGATCACTCGTCCGTTTTCGCTGCCGACCCAGGCACCGATGCGCCGATCGTAAAAGCCCATTGGCACCTGGGTGCCGATCGGCATGTCGATAAAATTCTCGACGTAGTGGAAGATCGGGCGGTCGAATTCGACGCTGGTGGCGCCGAGCGCGATCGCTTCGTCGGCGCTGTATTCGACGGCATAGGTGTAGCCGATCGTCGGCGGCAGTTCGCCGGGCATGGCGTCATTGCCCGTGTCACCGACCGTGTACTCGGTGGCGCGCACGGTCAGCGACGGCATGAGCTGGGTGCCGCCGTTGGGCAGCCGGACCTCGGCATTGGTGCCGGGCGGAATGATCAGCGTCGCCTGACGGGTGCCATCCTCGTCGGTGACCACGCTGCCCTGTGCCACCTGGAAGGCAGCCGGATTACTGGTGTCGATGGTGGTCGCGCGGGCGTCAAGCTGTACCAGCACCACATCCTCGATCCAGGCATAATCCTCGTGACGCGCGTCGAGATGGCGCTGCGACACCAGATAACCGGTCTTGGCATAGTTGATGGTGAGCGCGCCCGTGCCGGTCACGCGCAGGCTGAAACTGCCGTCGGCATGGGTCAGGATCGGCGTGATGTCGGGGCGATTCAGGACGCTGATCGTCACGTTGGGCAGCGGCACTCGGTCACGGTTCATCACCAGCCCGCGCACGACCGTGCCCTCCAGCGGCGCATCGACCGGGACGATCGGTGGCGGCGGCGGCTCGCCGCTGACCTCGAATGCGCCAATGTCACAGGTGCCATTCTGCGGGCGCACTGTGCCGCGCTGGTCGGCGGGTTCGCAGTCGATCGCGCCGCTGGGATTGGCGGCGGGACTGCCCCCGTTGAGCGCGTGTGTGCGCGTCGGTCCGCCGTTGTCCGCCAGCGCTGCCAGCAGCGGGTTGGCACCGGTGATATTGGTGGCGGTATCGCCGCTGACGGTGCAGGTGACATTGCGGATCAGATTGCGTCCCTGCGAGGTCAGCGCGCCGAAACAGTCGTTGGCGCCGTTGTCCGCGATCAGGGTGTATCTGAGCGTGAATGTCCCGTCGATGCGGGTGACACCGCCGCCGACCGACCCGGCGCTGTTGGCGGCGATGGTACTACCGCTGGTCAAGAGCGTGCCAGACGCGCTGAACACGCCGCCACCGCTGCTGCTCGCCGTATTGCCGCTCACGGTGATATTGCGCAGAGTCGCGGCGCCAGCGGCATGATAGATGCCGCCGCCGCTGCTGCCTGCCGTGTTGCCACTCAGCGTGCTGGTGATAATCTGGAGCGCGCCGCTGTTGAAGACGCCGCCGCCCGACCCTGCCGCGCTGTTGCCCGCGACCGTGACGCGCGTCAGCACCAGCGAGCCACCCGTGCTGTAGATGCCACCGCCGCTGCTGCTGGCGGTGCTGGCGGTGATCGCGCTGTCGAGGATGTCGATTGTCGAGCCTGTGGCGACGATGCCGCCGCCGGATATGCCCGCGCCACCGCTCAGGGTCACACCCAGGATGACGACGTTGGCGTTGGTGATCGTCAGCACTGGAAACGCTGGCGCCGACGCGAGACGCCGTATCGTCATCGTCGTGGCGCCGCGCCCTTGCAGCGTGATCGGCGTGGTGAGCGTCGGGAGCGCGCTGGACAACACGATCTCTCCGGTCAGCCCGGTCAGCACGATCGTATCGCTGCCTGCGCCGGTGCCGCAGCTATCGACGGCGGTGTCGGTATTGGCGGCGACGATCGCCTCGCGCAGCGAACAGGCGCCATCGACGGCGGCGGAGTCGGTCAGCGTCGTGACCAGGATGGCGGAGCCGAATACCGAGGCAGGTTGGTATGGCGTATTTTGTGCCAGGACGCGCGGGCTGATCGTCAGCGCGACGAACAGCACTAAAAACAATCTGCCGAAGTGGATGACGTGAGCGGCACGAGCGGGCGGCTTCATGGATCCCCCTATCACGAATTTAGATTATGATAAGCTAAAACACGGTCTGACTAAAACTTGATTTTATAAGGTAATGACGAAATATGCGAACTATGCTGATTGATATTTTTTTATGATGTCAAAATTGTAGGCGAACAATAGAAACAGAGCGTGCATAGCACAGAGATTTTTAACGAATGCGGACTCGGTAGGCAAAAAAAGGGGGATCGATGTCCACCTTTTCTGCGCCGCACTGAGATGATCTGGCTGCTGCTGGCGGACGATGTATCCGATTACGTGGTGAAGATGAACGAGAAGAAAGTGAAGGTCGCCAGGTGAACTACGAACGAGAAAGAATGTGCGATAACGGTGGCGTTAAAGTCATGGAACGTCAGCGCGCGATCGACACGCTCGAAACCCAGTTAGGCGATGTGCGGGCGCGCATGGCGGCATACCTGCAGGAACTGGGCGTGGAATTTGTCACCGTGAACGGCGCGCTGGTGGGATTGGTGGCGCTTCACCCGGCACAGGTTCGTCGCCTGGAACAGGATGAGATTGCCCACGTCCGCCGGATGCAAACCGCATGAGCGACCTGCAGGCACGCACAGGGCGGGAAAGAAAAAAGGCGGAAGAGCGTTAAAAACGCCCGCCGCCTTCTCTCAAAAAGCATGTTCGACTGTGATCCTACAAAGTGACCCCGGAGGGATTCGAACCTTCGACACTCCGCTTAAAAGGCGGGTACTCTACCGCTGAGTTACGGGGCCACTGCTGATAATTATACCCTGACCGCCATGCTCTTCAACCCCAAAACGTTGCGATCAGAGCGCGACTCTCCCACGTTCAGCACGTGCAGGGATGCCTCTCCCAAACTCAGCAGGGACGCATAACAATGCGTCCCTGGAGAAAACCGCGCTTCACTGAAACGAGCATCCTTGCACCCTGCAAGCTGCTTACTGCGGGAAGGTATAGCGCACGGTGTAGGTGATCACCGCTTCGCCGCCCGCCTCGATCGTCGGGCGAAACTCGATCGTATTCGAGTCGGTCTGCTCATAGGTCGCCGACGCATTGAGAATCTCCCAGTTCGTCCAGCGGAACAGATGCTCTGGCACGCGCACCTCGACCGCTTGGTTTTCTTTGCGGTTGCGCACGCGAATCTCGTAAGTTTCCTCAAGCACGTTGCGCGCGATCAGGTTGAAACTGGTCTGCGTGCGTGCGCCCACCAGATCAAAGGCGTTGCCCAGGTAAATCCGAATATCTTCACCCTTGGCGGTGTGATCGATGCTGTTCTCCCCGATCAACAGCGCGGCGCCATCGGTGTCCTCCTGGTAGACGCGCACTCGTCCGGCGGGCAGCGCGGCATCGAGTCCGCCGTCGGCGCCGGTCGAGAACTCCAGGTAAAAGCCGACATCGGTGATCCCGGTCTGTCCGTAATACTGGTCGATCATCGGGCTGCCATAGCTGTAGAAGCTCTGGCTGGCGTCATACACGAAAACCGTGTTGGACGGCACATCCGCCCCGGTGACGAACTCGACCTGCTTGGTCTCGTTGACGCCGACGGTCACCGGACGGGTGATCTCGTACAGCTTGTACTGACTGAAATCGCGCTGATCGACCTGCTCCGGGGCGGCAGCCGCCATCGCCACCATACCATCAGACATGCGGTCGAACATCTGCGGTTCGGGCAGACGATTGACATCACCCGCGATCAGCTTGACCTGGGCGTCGATGTAGGCGGCGCCGCTGTAGTTGGTCAGCGTCACCCAGCCGTTCAGGTCGAGCGAACGCTCGTCGTTCGCCAGCAGCAGGTTGTAATCGGCAGTCCAGTTCAAGCCGCTGGTCAGGTAGGTCAGCTTGACCTCCTGTTCACCGGCGGCAGCCGCCTGCACCAGCCAGCGCAGGGTCGGACGGGTGATCAAACCGCCGGGCAGCGACGGAAAACGCAGGTCGCGCACCTGAGCCAGTGAAATGACGACCACCTGTCCCTCGGCGGTGCGCAGAATGACCTCGCCGCCGCGTCCGCTGAGAAGCTGTCCCGTGTATTGGGTGCCGTCGTCGGTGGTCACCTCGATCATCTCGTCGAGATAGCGTTGCAGCAGCGCGCTGCTATCGACCAGATCGAAGACGTAATTCTGTTCCAGCACGACCGTGCGCGCCGGATCGGTCATCGAGACGAAGGTGACCGAGGTCGGGTCGATGCCGGACGCGACATCGGTGAAATTGAGGGTATTGCGCCCTTCCTCGAACGTGAACGTGCGCCGATCCTGCACCAGCGCCGTCCCCTGATTGTAAATGGCGAGCGAAACGCCGTTGCGCACAGCTTCCTCCGTTGTGGGTGCGTCCTGAGCGGATGCACTGCCAGCCAGCAGCAGCGCCGCCAGCGCGGTGATCGTGAGCTTCTTCCACATAAATCTGATCATGAGCCTGATCCTCCTGAGTCGAGTCGATTGTACGCGCTTCTGGTGAGCGCATGTCAACGAGATAGACGACGATGGGGGCGGATTGGTTCCATGCAGCGCGGGCGGACGTGGTAGAAACGCCGATACCGGATCACGAGGCGGTGTGGTGATCCGGCAGCAGCAGCGTGCTGGAACATCGGCATTTCGACCCGTTCGGGAATTTGTATACGAGTGGCGACGGGGCTGGTATCTGTGCGGGCGTGGCACGCTCGTCTCGAAAATTGAGCCGACTGCTCCTTGCATTTTAAGGTTTGTCTGTAAAAGTCAGCTCTTTATTGATATGTAAAAAACTGCATTATGATTGATTTATAAGCATTTGTTGGGGGAAATATGATGACCATTCTTAGTATTCCAATCACATCTGCTCAATCACATGCCTTGTCAACAAAAGCTGACAAATATTATCGTGTGCGTTTTTATGGCGAGGCTAATTGCCAAACCGGACAAAATGGGTACGTCGATGGGTTATATTGGAATCGAAATGGACGCGGATGGGTATACAACACCCCAGGAAGCCCAGAGCACTTGATACCATTAGAAGCTGCTGCTGATATGTTTCTGAACTGGGTGTATCGGACTAACAGGAACGGCGTGACACCAATTGTTGGCTACTTCACAAATGGCGAAACTGCTCCCTCAAATGGCTGTGTGCCGTTAGCAAATCAGACGCTAAATGGTCAAATTGTCGAGACATGGGCGGGCGGTGGGTTTTATAATCGCGCTCCCAATGACAATCAGGCGATCACTGCCGCATCCTTCGACTGGTCCTTATCCGGGGACATCCGTCATGCCTTGATGCGCGACATTCTGAACGATATTTTTAGTACACAGGGATGGTAACGGATGCATATCATAAAATGGGCGTGGCTGGTTGTCACAATTTTCTGCTTGAGTTGTTTACCATGGGGGGGTTCAGCTCAAGCGACGCCTACCGGTATATGGCAAATGAAATGGAGTCCGGATGGCGAGCAGCTGGCGATGGCTGACTGGAACAGCCTAGTTTACGTTTTAGATGCTTCAGGCACGCTTCAGCATACGTTGAGTGGACATTCCAGACGAGCAGTGTCGGTTGAATGGAATCCCGATGGTGGAATTTTGGCTACGGGCGGCGCTGACGACCGGTTCGTTAACCTCTGGAATTCCTCAACAGGAACACTGATCAATCAAATTCCATCAAGCATCGGTGCACTTTACGACGGTGTCTTTAATCTTGCATGGAGTCCGGACGAGGAATACCTGCTTGCAATCTCGTTTGACACGTTTCAGTTCTGGGAAACAACATCGTGGACAGCTTTGGAACCCTCCCGAAGTGGGACACTGTATGATGCTGAGTGGAGTCCCGATGGAACGCAGCTTGCTGTCACGGATATCTATTATCTTTCGTTCTTCAATGGTCAAACATTGACAAGAGACAGCCTTGAAAACGATGTCATCGAGAGCGAAGGCGATAACCCGGAGCAGCTTAGCTGGAGCAGTGACAGCCAGCTTTTAGCCACCACTGATCGACTAGACCCGCGCGTGAGCATCTGGAATGTCCCCACACGAGCACGAATCGGTGTGTTGAACACGACAGGTCCTTTGTTCAGCGATGTGGTTTTTATCAGCAATAACCGAATCGCGGCGTTGACTGAGACAGGCACGCTCTATGTGCTGGATACAGCAGCGAATGTGCTGGCGACGTTTGAAACTGGGGTAACCGAGGCGCACAGCCTAGCATGGAATCCTCAGTTGCAAATGTTCGCCGTCGGCGGCGCTCAAACTGTCATTGATGAAAGCGGCATTTCCGGTCTGCCGCTGGTTTTCCTCAGCGATGTATTACCACCCACACCGACTTTTACGCCTACACCGACTGATACTCCAACATTCACACCGACGAGTACAGCTACACCCACAGCGACTTATACTCTGACAGCCACTTCGACGTTCACACCGACCGTGACTCCAACGTTTACGCCGACAGCGACGTTCACAGCGAGCGCAACGCTGACCTTCACCGCTACCTCGACCTCAACAAGTACGCCTACAGCTACCTTTACACCAACGCAAAGTGCGCCCCCTGCCGTCATCTGCACAGCCACAGCGACGAATCCTTCCGCTCTCGTCAACGCCATCACTGCCGCGAACACCAACGGTACATCACCTGATACGATCTGCCTGACCAACAGCACATACACGTTCAGCACCGCTGCCAACAGTATCGCTCTGCCGTCAATCACAACGCCGATCACGATTATCGGCAATGGCGCAATCCTCGAACGCGGCAGCGGCGCACCGCAGTTCCGGTTGTTCAAC
>DAOTUN010000094.1:0-11006 GCA_034437395.1 Anaerolineae bacterium
TTCCTGCTGGCTGAACTGAAAGGCGATACGAACGCCGCCGCCGCTCTCTCTCCCGACTTGGCGGCGTTTCCCGGCGTGAGCTACGCGGCGCAAGGGTTCTAGGGGCGAAGGGTAAGCCTCTCACGCTGCTGATTTGAACAAGCGTCAGATCGTGGATTTTAAGATGAAGTCGTGGGCAGAGCCGTTCCTCGTTTTGAGGGCGGCTCTTTATCACGACACCCTGTCACAGAAAGTGAAAACCCACTTTTACAGTGGCTTACTATGCCAGTGTTTTCACCATGCGATACAAGCAAATCTCACGCCCGCATCTGGCGGAAAAGTTCAATACTGCATTGGCTATCCCCCTCACCCTTATCTGCGCTCCAGCCGGGTTTGGCAAGACAACCATGGTCAGCGAGTGGGTCGTTTCTGAATTGGCAGAGAACGTTCCCCTCGCTTGACGAGGACGACAATGATTCAGCGCGCTTCCTGACTTACCTGATCGACTCGCCTGCATCACCAGCGTCCCCCTCACAACCCGTCGGTGATCGCCGCCGTCTCCACGCTGACGCGCACCACCCGCCCCACCAGATCGACGATATAGCGCGCGTCTTCGCTGTACTGGTTTGGGTCGCTGGTGATGCCGCTGCGCTTGTCCGTCCGCACCTGATACTGGTCGATGACCCATTCCAGCGCCGACCGTCCGCCGAGCGTGTAGGTCAGCGCTTCCGGCGGCACGCCGCGCAGCGTCAGCGCCGGATTGACCACGACGGCGGTCTTATCCTTGCTCAACGCCATCTTTTTCTCGACGCGGTATAGCGCGGGCTTATTTTTCGCCCAGACAAATTCCAGCGGGTACGGCTCGACCGTCTCGTAATCGAGATGCAGCGCGGCGAGTCGGCGTCCAGCCTGATTGAACTGGTTGAAATTGGGCATGAACGGGATACGCGGCAGGTCACGTTTGAGGTTGTCGGCATAGCGGACGCGGTAATCGGGCTGATGCAGCACGCCGTAGGTGTAATAGAAAATGTCCCACTTGCTGATCGACTCGTCCTGATAGTGCGCGCGGTAGTGTGCCAATGCCCAGTCGGTGATATTTTCGCGGCGATTGGTGCCGTCGGCGTCATAGACGTAGAAGGGGAAACACTGGTGCGCGTCGCTCGATGCGCATAAATGCAGATCGACCAGCGATGCGCTGATCAACGTGTTGAACACAGGCGCGCGATACCCCATATCGCTGGTGACGATCAGGCGATTTTCGCTTTCACTTTCCGCAGTTGGAAAGAAGAAATGCTGACGTGCCCGGCGCTGATTGAGAATTTTGTCGAAAAATAAATGTTTCCTGGTGAACGGGCGGTACAGGGCTAATCGAATCTTTTCCGGCTTGTACTCCGCCGCATTTCCCGCCACGAGTTCCAGCTTAAGCCCGCCGCTCCATTTGATGCGATCCGTCCTGACAAAGTTGTCTGCGTCTTTTGGGCTGCCAGCGCGTCGATAGCGATCGACCTCCGCGTTATAGTCATCCGCGAAAACCTGGATGCGTTTGTCCAGGCTATCGCGTTCAAAGTCATAGACGATCGGGTCTCGATTGGTCACTAAACCCAGCGAATAAGTTTTGTAGATCGAGCGCGCGACCCCGTTTTTCCCTTGCTTGCCTTGTTTTGTTGCCAATGGCAGGAGTGCCGCAAAGGTATCGGCATTGTCCGCGACGCGCCAACTGTTGCGCGCGTCGGGTGTGATCAGACTGAATGACACCGTGTTCAACGCATTCTGTCTTCCATCTTCGCGTACCATCGATGCCAGGTAACTCAGCTTGTCCTCTTTGCGCCACAGTTCCGGCACGCGGTGATACAGCAAACGTCCCCGACTCTCCCCTTGCCTGACCGCGATTGTGATCCCGACCCCGATCTGAATTCCAAAAACATTGTGCGATGTGCCGCTGATCTTCCTGTTTTGCCGCACGTTACCGTTGAGGTCGATGTGATACACGGTAGTGAAGTCCTGCAACAGGTGCTTGCGCATCCCATCAAATGCCAGTCCATCGACGAAACTATTGTTGCTCACGTAAGCGACGATCCCATCCCCCCCATTCAGGCGGTCAGTCGCCCATCTGAAAAAACGGACATAGGGATCGTAGAGCTGTGCTTTGCGTCCTGCCCTTGAATCACGCAGATAGGTATCGCGCAGCTGCTTATCCATGATTTCGTAGTGACGATTCTTGTTATTGTCGTTCTCGTTGATCTGTCCGACGTTGTAGGGCGGATTGCCGATGATGACGGTGATCGGCGCAGCTTTCTGACACTGTACACGCGCGGTGTTCGCCTCGGTCATGAACGCCATGCGCGCCTGTTCGCCATCCGCCAGATCGAGCGTATCCACGAAGCACAAGCCCTCGAAGGGTGCATACTGCCCGGTCAGGTCGTAATAGGCGTGTTCGATATTGAGGCTGGCGACATAATAGGGCAGCAGCATGACCTCGTTGGCGAACAGGCGATGCGTGTAAGCGTCTGCCAATGCCGCCGGATTCTGCCGCGCGATCCGTCCGAGCAGGTTGACGATGAAATTGCCCGTGCCGGTACACGGGTCGATGATGCACACGCCCGGATCGCCCAAGCGCTGATCGAACTCGTCTTGCAGCACTTCCTCGACCGCCGCGCACATAAAATCGACGATCGGCTGTGGCGTGTAGACGATGCCATGCGTGTCTGCCACCTTGACGGCGTAGCCCTGAAAGAAATTTTCGTAAACCGAATTGATGAAGGTCTGTCGATCGGCAAAACTGCTGAGATCGCGCGCCGCCGCCTCGATCGCTTCGTAGAAGTAGCTCAGTTGACCCAGGAACGCCGCCCGGTCGAAACTTCTGCTGGTCAGCGCGTCGATCACCTTTTCCACTTCCGCCGCGATCACATTGCGGCGGGTGAAGGCGTCATTCTGAAAGACGGTGCGCATCAGCCGCTCGGTCAGCAAGTGCTGGATCAGCATCTCGTCCACCGCTTCACGGCGGATATTCGGATTCAGCGACGCCCTGCACACCTCCATGAACGCCGCGAACGCGCTCTGAAAGGCTTTGTTGCTCCGGTGCGCCTCCACGATCTGAGTGGCGAGTCCCTGTGAGAGTGGCTTGGTGTCCTGCTTGAAACGCTCGACCGCCGCCTCGAATCCGGCGATATTCGGCTCGCTGTACGCGAAAAACTGGTTCAGCAGCGCCGCCAGCTCGTTGGGCTTGCCCAGGTCGGCGCTGTAGACGCGCGTGCCGCTCTGAACCAGCACGCCCCGGCGAGAATCTTCAAAGATGATGTTGGTGCGGGGATAGCCGCGCGCAAATTTTTTCTCGATCTCGGCGTCGAGATCGTCGGCGCTGTCTTTCGCCTCCCAATAGCCGCGCGGCAGCGTCAGTGGGTCGCGCAGCGTGCCGTCGGGGATGACGCGCCCGCGCGATCCGTCGAGCCGCTGCTCCGCGATCAGCGTCCAGCCGTGCGCCCCCGCCGTCTGCTCCAGCAGCACCTCGAAAGCGCGGCGGGTGTGCAGCTCCCCGCTGACGCCCTGCGAGTCGAAGGCGGCGCGGCGGGCATAGTAGGCTTTGATCGGGGCGCTGGTGATCGTGAGCGACATGGCGCGGTCTCTTGGGTTGTTTGCAGGTCGGATCATGCCGGGATTATAGCGCAGATGTTTTAATACAGCACCGTGCCCCCCGCCCCCATTGACCGAAAATGACCCGCAATCGGACGCATCATAACGAACCCACTGATCTATGGCTCCATCCGCCCATCTCTCAGCGTGCCACCGTGAACCCGCCCAGATACAGCCGCGTCCCACGCGGCGCGTCATCCACAAATGCCACCAGGCGCCGCCCTGTCCCCCCTTCATACGCCCCCACCGAGACGCTGTAGGGTCCTTCAGGCAGCGCGAAGGGCAGATCGATGTAGCTCACCTGGATCAGCACGTCACGCGGCTCCAGCAGACGGGGCAGCACCGTCATGGTATCGCGCTGCGCGGCGGGACGCGCAGCGGGATCGTTCTGGATATGCGTGAAGAAGCTCAGGTCGGGCGGCACGACACCATCGACGCGCCAATAGCTGATGACGGTCAGCAGATCGCCGGGCGCGACCTGCTCCATCCAGGCGCGATCGTAGCCCAGAAAGGCGATGTTCCCTTCGAGGCGGATGGGAGGCAGCGTCACTCCGAAACCGCCGGGTTCGTCGGGGGCGAACGAGACCGGGCTGGTGGTGGTGAAGGCGCCGATCGCATTTGCCAGCCGGTCGGCGGCGGTCAGACGGATGACCGAGTCGGGTGGCAGATCGGCGCGTGACAGCAGCTCGCCAGCGGCGATCCAGCGGGTAAATTCCGGGTTGATCAGCGCGAGACCATCGGCTTCCAGCAGCACGATATGCTGCGTCTCGCCGCCGTCGGTCAGGATCAGCGTAGTGCCACAGTCCGCCACGCGCAGCGGCACGTCGGCGCGGTGCATCATCAACGCCAGCTTCTGCGCGTCGGTGAGCGTGTCGCCATCAGTGGGCGCCAGCATCGGCGTGCAGATCAACGCGGGCGTGTCAGCGTCGCGGTCGAGGAAGCGTGCCAGCGATCCCAGACGCGCGTGATAGGCGTCGGCGGCGGCGGGTAGAGTCGCCCATTCCACGAACAGATCGTCCACCACCCACACCAGATTAAAGGCGAACAGCACCACCAGCCCGGCGCCAATCGCCACGCGCATCAGCCGACTCGCGCTGTAATACAACGTCGAGAAGCCCATGCCGAACAGCAGCGCCAGCGGCGGCAGCAGGATCGACATCACCTGAAAGTTAGGCGTGACGGGCGCCAGCAGCGCGGCTGGCGTCAGGAACAGTACTGCCAGCAGCACCAGCATATTCCCCGATTGGCGCCAGCCGCGCAGTGCCACCAGCAGACCGAGCGCCATCAGCACGCCGCTGATCAGATCGAACAGCGGACGACCGGGCAGGTTGTGCGTCGGATCGCTATCGCCGACGAACAGGAAGCTGTTCACGCCCGCCGCCACCGTCTGGATCAGCGCGGTCACGCTGCCAGGAAAGTTGTCCGCCAGGCGGCTGGTGCCTGCCAGCGGGGTAAGCTGGATCGACGACAGGAAGTAGGGCACCGCGATCACGATCACCACCACCAGCGAAAACCAGGTGAAACTGAGCGCACGGCGCGGAAACGGGCGTGCGCTGAACACGCGGTAGACGATGAAGGTCAGTGCGAACAGCGTCACCACCAGGCTGATCGGATGCAGGTAAAAGCCGAAGCCGAGCAGCACGCCCAGCGCAGCAAATGCCGCCGAGTCCGCCCGCATCAGCGCGCGTTCGCCGTACACGAAAAAGGCGCGCGCCAGCGCCAGCATCACCGCCGCGATCCAGGGCATCAGCATCGCGTCGCGCGCGACCGTGCGCGCCAGCACGATCGCCGCGAAATTGACCGCCAGCAGCCCGATCGCCGCGATCCCGGCGAGCGGCCCGCACAGCCGGGTCGCCAGCGCGTACACCAGTGCCAGTCCGATCATGCCGATCAGCAGCGACGGCAGACGGTAATCAAAGGCACCCGCGCCGCTGATGGCGGTGAATCCGGTCAGCATGGTCTGGTACAAGCCTTCGCGCCCTTCCCCGTCGAGATCGTAAAAGACCTCGACCCGCCCCTGGCGGATGGTTTCGGTGACGCGCACATCGTCGATCTCGGCGTCGCTCAAGCCGAGCGGCAGATCGGCAAACGAGGTGAAGCGCAGGATCGCGGCGACCAGAAGCAGCAGAACGGCGAAACCATAGCTGAGACGGGTGGACACTCAACGACTCCTGTGTCTGCGAATGCGGTTCATCGTTGATCTCCAGATTAGAGCGCGGTCGCCCACGCGGTGAACAGCAGCACCAGCGCGCTCAAGCCGACGCTGATGGCGGTCAGGCGTGTCTCGTCGCGGTGCAGTTTTGCCAGTTGTGCCGGATCGCCTTTGCCTTTTTCCAGCAGCAGCAGTGCCCGATCCAGCGCCGGGGCGAGCCCGATCTGCCCGACGATCAGGCACGCCGCCATCCCGACGATCGCCAGATGTTTGAGCAGCATCGCCTGTGACCAGGCATTGTCGAAAGTAAGCAGCCCGTCGTAGTTGGGATCGCCGCTCATCTGAATGAGTCCGGTCCCGATCAGCATCGCCAGGCTCAGGTTGGCGATCGGCACAAACCGCCGTCGCAGCCGCGCCAGCAGACGGTACAGCGTCTGCTGATCCGCCAGCGTCGAGCGCGCGGCGGGCAGCACCAGCAGCAGCATCACCACCAGACCGCCGATCCAGACGACGGTGGCGATCAGATGCGCGTAGTAACTAAGGGCAAGGATGAACGGGGACAAGACCAAGTGCCTCCGGGCTGTCGGGCGGGCGCGCCGGGATGATGTGATCGCCACAGTATTTTGGCGCGTTTGCCAGCGCGATGTATGCCGGACGAGTATACCCGCCCGGTGTGGTGATCGCCCACCAGTATTGTTCGTTTGCTTCTGTCCAGTCGGGGTCAGCGATATAAATCATCGACATCAGCCCGACCCAGGGCGCCCAGTGCGAGGCGGCATATTCATAGGCGCGCACCAGATAATCCGCCTGCGTCGCTTCATCGACGGCGAACCAGGCATACGCCGGATCGTTGGGATCGGTCGTCCAGCCCAATTCTAACAGCGCCATCTGCCGTCCGGCGTCGCCGTTGACCACCATGATCCGGCGCATGTCCTCGACGCGGCGAAAGCTGAAAAAACGATTGCCACCGGGCGCGTCCGCCGGATCGCGTTCTGGCTCGCCATAGCCTGGCGCGTGGACGCCGACGGCATCGACATAGCGCGCAAAGCCCGCGTCGTACATGCCCTGCAAATACAGATCGTCCGGCATGGCGCTGGCATCATGGGTCCCGGTCGGGGCAAGTCCCGCTGAAATGATGATTGCTTCGGGATCGGCAGCACGGATCGCCTCGCTGCACACTTTTAGCAAGCCGACGTAGCCCGCCGGGTCGGGCGGACGCCCCCCCCATTCACGCGACAGGTTCGGCTCGTTCCAGACCTGATACGCCGCCACCCGTCCGACAAAGCTGGATGCGATCACGCCGCAGTAGGCGCCATAATGCGCCAGATCGTCGGGCGGGGCGTCGACATAATCGCCTCCTTTCGTCCCGCCGATCGACGGATGCGACCAGGGCGGCGCGTCGGTCAGGCGCACGATCGTTTTCAGATTGCGCCGTTCCAGCTCGTTCAGCACCTCGTAGCCGCGCCCGGTCAGAAATTCACCACCGGGAGTCGGCTGGATATCTTCCCAGGCGAACGTCTGCTTGACATGGCTGAACACCATCCGCTGCACCCAATCGAGATCGCGCCCGGCGAAGCCGTGATCCCACCACGCGAACGCCTGGATGCCGTAGGTCACCGACTCGAAGGGCGGATCGACCAGCGCCCATCCCATCGACGGATCGCTCGTCGAGACCGGCACGGTCAGCAGCGCGCCGCATCCCAGTGCCAGTACCAGCGTGCCGACGATCCGTTTCATTGTGCCGCTGATCGTCAGCCTCACGACCCCGCCGCGACCTGGGCTTCATAGGCACGATTCCAGTCGCGCACCGCGTCGAACACCGGACGAAAGACGAAATTGGGTCCGATGATCGAGTAAGCAACGTTGTCATTGTCCGCCGCCCATCCCGCCTGGGGTCCGTAGTTGAGATTCCACAGGAACGCCAGCCACACATCGTCGGACGCGCGCATGAATTCGATCGCCTTGACGGTAAAATCGCGCTGTTCTTCGAGCGTGTTGTCGGCTGCGAACTCGAATCCCTGTGGAATACCGTCCAAGCCCTCGGCGGAGGGCCAGCCGAACTCGGTCACGCACAATTTCTGATCGCCGCCCGCCAGCGCGACCTTGCTGGCGTAGGTCGAGAGCGTGCTGCGAAAGCTCCACGAATGATGCGGATTGTCGAACGGACCGCGATAGCTCGCCGTCGGATCGTTCGGCACCGCATCCCAGGTGTAATCCGGGCTGACGTTGATGCCGTTGTGGTGCGCGCCCACACAGTCGGCATAGTTCAGCAGTCCGGCGGCGATCAATTGATCCAGGTAGACAAAATCGTCCCAGGCGCGCACGCCGTCGCTCAGTCCAGTCGGCGCCAGGGCACCGCTGACCACGATCACGCCGGGGTCTTCATTTTTGATCGCCTGATACGCCGGGCGTAACAGCGCGATGTAATCTTCGGCTTTCAAGCCGCCGGGTGCCGTCCATTCGCGGTCGAGATTTTGCTCGTTCCAGACCTCTATCGCGTGGATCAGTCCGGGATAGCGGCGCAGCAGCGCGACCGCGAAACTGGCGTAATCATCGGGATTCGCGGGCGGACCCTGTTGTTCCAGATTGACCCCTTCCGGGCGCGCCCACGCTGGCGCCGTCACCAGCGAGACCAGCACCTTGAGACCGCGATCGCGCGCCGCCAGCAGGTAGGTGTCGGTCAGAAACCAGTCGTAGACGCCGCGTTCGGTCTCGATATCCTGCCAACGCACCTGTTGTTTCACCCATTTGACACTCAGTTGGTTGGCGGATACGTCCATCCACTGCGCCATGTTGTCGTAGCTCACCTGCACCTGTGCGCCCAGATGAAAACGGCGGTCATCGACGGGGAGGCGTGTCGCGGTCATGGCGGCGGTGCCCGCCTGCGCGACCACCTGGACGGCACTGGTCGGCTGCGGCGGTCGGGTGGGGAAGGCGGTCGGGGTGGCGCGCGCCTCGGTCGGCGCCTGGGTGCGATTGGGCAGCGCGGCGGCGGCGCGCAGATCGTTTTGCGATCCGGGTGGAAACAGCGCGCCGTAGCTCATGTAGATGGCGACGAACGCCAGTGCGCCCAGGATGAAGGTGATGCCGCTCCAGATGACGACAAAGCCGCGCAGTTGGCGGCGGTAACGAATCTGGGAGGTTGTGGTTGCCATGAGGTTTAGTTCTCTCGTGAGGGCGAAAACAGCCTATTGCGGGTCGTGGGCGGACTGCGCTTCCGCGAGCAGGATGAGCTGCGCGAAAATGTCGGTGAGCGCCACGCTGAAGCCGGGCAGCAGCGCGCCGCCGTCGAGGGTATCGTTATTTTCCAGCGTCAGCGATTGCACCACGCTGCCGGGCGTGTACACGTCGATGGTGTAATCTTCAGGATCGACCAGCCACACGACCGTACCCGCTGCCAGATAATTCCTGATCTTCTTTTTGATCTGCGTCACCCTGTCGCTCGGTGAGATCGCCTCAATCGCCAGATCGGGCGCCACCGATGTGTAGCCACTGACCAGTTTAGCCGCCGCCTTACGATCGATACGGATGTAGGCACCGTCGGGGATGTAACGTGAGCCATTGACGATGTAGCCGCCGTCGGCTCCCGTCGTGATACCGAGCCTGTGCGCACTCACAAAAAAAGTGAGATAGCCTGACAGCATACCACCCACATTGGACGAGCGATCTGTCGAGACCAATTCCCACACCTCTCCCTCGTGCCATTCCAGGCGGCGATCGACATTTTCCGGCAGTGTGCTGTAGCGGTCAAATTCTTCGATCGTCATGTGCGTGGGCACATTGACGAGGACGGATGGAGTCAGAGTCGTCATCTTCTGGTCACCTCATTCACTGGACGCATCGGCACTGGACACACCGGATGATTCAGACGCTTCCGCGAGCAGGATGAGCTGCGCGAAAATGTCGGTGAGCGCCACGCTGAAGCCGGGCAGCAGCGCGCCGCCGTCGAGCATATCGTTATTTTCCAGCGTCAGCGAACGCACCGCGCTGCCGGGCGTGTACACGTCGATGGTGTAATCTTCAGGATCGACCAGCCACACGACCGTACCCGCTGCCATATAATTCTGCAGTTTTTTCGTGATCTGGCGTGGTTTATCGGTCGGAGAGATGGCTTCGATCGCCAGATCGGGTGCCACCGATGTGTAGCCGTTGACCGTCCTGGCTGCGACTTTGCGCTCGGTGCGGATATAGGCACCATCGGGGATGTAGCGTGAGCCATTGACGATATAGCCGCCGTCGGCTCCCGTCATGAACCCAAGACGCCGCTCGCTGATAAAGTCATTGAGCCTGGTGCCAAGCAGATAAGCGACATTAGAAGATTTGTCGGTCGAGACCATCTCGATTATCTCCCCGTCGTGCCATTCCAGGCGGCGATCGACATTTTCCGCTAGTGTGCTGTAGCGGTCAAATTCCTCGATCGTCATGTGCGTCGGCACATTGACGAGGACGGATGGAGTCAGAGTCGTCATCTTCTGGTCACCTCATTCACTGGACTCATTCACCGGATGCTTTAGACGCTTCAGCCAGCATGATCAGGGCATCGAATACCTCTTTGACTGGCACGCTGAATCCAGGCAGGAGTGCGCCACCGTCGAGGGAATCGTCGATCGTCAACGATTGTATGGTTGCGCCGGGGACGTGGACATCGATCGTATACGTATCGTAGTCCACCAGCCAGACGACCGTACCCGCTGCTTCATAATTTTTCAGCTTTTTCAATATACTACGTGTTTTATCGGTCGGTGAAATCGACTCGATCGCCAGATCGGGAGCGACCGAGGTATAGCCTTTGATGGTCGTGGACGCGATTTTGCGCTCGGTACGAATGAACGCACCATCCGTCATATAGCGTGCCCCGTTGACGATGAAGCCCGCCTCAGAGGACGCCAGCACACCGATGCGATTTTGTCGCAGATAGTTGGCGAGCGCAGCCAGTAACGCTATCGAAGGATTGCTCGACTCGAATGCAGCGACCATCTCGAAACTCTCCCCATCGTGCCATTCCAGGCGGCGATCGGCATTTTCAGGCAGGCTGACGTAAACGTCGAATTCGTCGGCGGTCATGCGGCGATCGACGGGGGGCGCGATCAGCGTGGTCATGGGTCAGGACTCCTGTGGCGTGTCAGACATTGGTTTCCGGCTGGATGGGATCGCTGGCGGCGGACGGCGCGACCGCTGGACGGAAGATGCGTGCCAGCGCCACGCTAAAGCCGGGCAGCACCGCGCCGCCGTCGAGCGTGTCGTC
>DAOTUN010000095.1:0-13379 GCA_034437395.1 Anaerolineae bacterium
GCTGTCACGGCTGCATCGGCTGACCGTCGATCAGTACGAGGCGATGATCCAGCACGGCATCATCGCTGAGGACGACGACGTAGAGCTGATCGACGGCTGGATCGTGGAGAAAATGAGCAAAAATCAGCGGCACACCTTCGCAACCTGGGCATTCAACCGTGTGATCAACGCGCTCTTGCCAGGCGGTTGGTTCGTCATGACCAAGCAGCCCGCGCTCATCCTGAACAGCCTGCCAGAGCCGGACGGGATGGTCGTCAAAGGCGATGCGCGCGCTTACATCAGCCAGCGTATCCCGCACGAGGTCATCCGTCTGATCGTCGAAGCGGCAGAGTCGTCTTTGGTCAGCGATCGGGGCGATAAACTCGATCTCTATGCCCGCGCTGGTATTCCCGTCTATTGGATTGTCAATCTGAACAGAAACGAGATCGAGGTGTACAGCCAGCCGGCGACGAACACCGACGCTACAGGGCGCTATCAAACGCGGACAGTCTACGCCGCCGCCGACACCATCCCGTTCACGCTGGACGGTGTGACGATCGCCCAGATTCCCGCCGCCGACCTGCTGCCCTAGCCCAGCGCCAGCCCTTTGAACGCCCGCACCTGAGACGTGATCGCCCGCTCGGTCGGCAGCCGCTCGATGCTGCTGGCGCCAAAAAAGCCGTCGATCCCCGGCATCCGCGTCAGCGCTTCCGCGACCGCCTCTGGCTCGTCGAACGGTCCGCCGTGACAGATCACGAAAATATCAGGTCGGACGCGCCGTCCCGCCTCCATGATCGCCAGCGTGACCGCGATCGCCTCGTCCAGCGACATGGCGACGCCCGCGCCGATCGTCCCGGCGGTGGTCAAGCCGACATGCGCCACCAGTTGATCGGCGCCCGCCTGTGCCATCGCGGTCGCTTCGTCGGGGGTGAACACATACGGCGAGGTGAACAGGTCACGCCCGTGCGCCAGCGCGATCATGTCGATTTCTTTGTCGTAGCCCATGCCCGTCGCCTCCAGGTTGGCGCGGAACCTGCCATCGATCAGCCCGACGGTCGGGAAGTTCTGCACGCCGGAAAAGCCCGCCTCGTGAATCTGCCTGAGAAAGACGGGCATCAGCCGGAATGGGTCGGTGCCGCACACGCCAGCCAGTACGGGAACGTCCCTGACGATCGGCAGCACCTCGCCTGCCATCTCCATGACGATCGCGTTGGCGTCGCCATACGGCAGGTAGCCCGCCAGCGAGCCGCGTCCCGCCATGCGATAGCGCCCGCTGTTGTACAGGATGATCATGTCGGCGCCGCCAGACTCGGCAAGCTTGGCGCTGATCCCGGTGCCCGCCCCGGTGCCGATGATCGGCTGACGGGCGGCGCGCTGGACGTGCAAACGACGCAGTATTTCGGCGCGTGCGATGGTCATGACGATTTTTTCTCCATTTTTTTCTCCATCAGAGACAGCAGCGTCCGCGCACACGCCCCGGAAAATACCGGATCGTTGATATTGGCGTCGATCTCGATCAGCGGGATACCAGGTCGCAGGGTTGCCCGGATCGCTTCGAAACAGGCAGCGTCGGCGTCGGCATCCCAAAACCGTCCGCCAGGGCTGTCCAGCATCGACACCCCGCCTAAGGGCAGCAGCACCGCGACTGTGCCGTCTGGTGCTGCATTGGCGGCGGTGGCGATCATGGCACCCATGCGTCGATTTTCGTCGGCGTTGGTGCGCAGCAGCGTGACGTTGGGATTCCACTGATACAAATTTCGATGCTGGTAGCGCGCGGGCACCGTCTCGATCGCGCCGAAATTCGCCATATCGACGCAGCCCGGCGCCAGGATCGTCGGGATACCCGCGCGCGGCGCCGCCCACAGGCGGTCGGCGCCCGCGTCCAGCACCCCGCCGCAGACCGTGTCCGCGATCTCGGTGGTGGTCAGGTCGAATACGCCGGACACCTGACCGTCGGTGATCAGCGCCTCCATCGTGCGTCCGCCCGTCCCGGTGGCATGAAAGACCAGGACTTCGTAGCCCGCCGCCTCCAGAATGCCCGCCGCGTGCATGACCGCCTGAGTGGTATTGCCGAACATCGACGCGGCGAGCAGCGGGCGCGACTCGTCGGCGGCGACGGGGGGCGCGTTCACCATGCCGATGATCGCGCCGGCGGCGTTGGCGTAGATGCGCCGGCTGATGCGGTTCAGCCCGGCAACATCGATCACCGACGGCATGAAGGTGATGTCGCTGGTGCCGACGAACGGCGCGATGTCCCCGACCATCGTCGAGAGTATCAGCTTGGGCACGCCGACGGGCAGCGTGCGCATGGCGGCGCAGGCGATCGAGGTGCCGCCCCCGCCGCCCATCCCTAGAATGCCGTCCAGGTCGCCCGCGTCGTACAGACGGCGCACCACGACGGCGAGTCCGTCCGCCATGATGCGCATGGCGTCGTCTTTGCGTGATCCGTCGTTCAGCATATCGAGATCGGCGCCGACGGCGGACGCGACTTCAGCGCGCGTCAGGTCGGGCGTGAACATGGGCGCGCCCATCACGCCAAAATCGACGACATAGGCACGGTGCCCGGCGCGCTCGATCAGGGCTTTGACGCAGGCAAATGCCTCGCCTTTGGTGTCGAGCGCGCCGACGAGGACGATCGTTTTCATGGCAGCCCTTTTCTTAAAGGTGTTGATAATTTGTGACCAGTAACTCGGTGACGACACCGCGTCCTTCAGCCTTACTGTTGATGGCGCGGCGCGCCTGAATGGGTTGAATATGAAAGTCCTGATACAGTGTATAAATCAGCGGCGCGCTGGAATTACTCAACATCAGCAGACAGCCGCGCGCGTCGAGCGCCCGATACAACTCCGCCAGGCGTGCCTGATCCTGGCTGGTGAAGCCATCATTGGTATAACTCGTGAAGCTCGACGTTGGAGTGAGGGGTTCATAAGGCGGGTCGAAATAGATGAAATCCCCGCGCTGTGCTACATCGATGAGGCGCTCGAAATCGGCTGTCTCGATTGAAGCATTCCGTAATGCAGCGCTCGCCGCCCGCAGTCCAGGCTCATCACATAAGGTCGGGTTTTTGTATTTTCCAAACGGGACGTTGAACTTGCCTTGTCGGTTGACTCGATATAATCCGTTATAACAGGTGCGATTCAGAAAGATAAAACGTGCGGCACGTTCGATCGGCGTCAATGCCTCGGTTTGCTGTGCACGTACCTCATAAAAATAATCATGGTCATTATGGTGTTTTTTCAGTGCGACGATCAGATCGTCCACATGATCGCGCACCGTGACATACAGCTCGACCAGATGAGGGTTCAGATCGAAAAGCAGTGCATTTTCAGGTTGCAGATAAAAAAAGAGCGCCGCGCCGCCAATGAAGGGCTCGATATAGCGGGCATAGTGATCCGGCGAGGGCAGATGGGGCAAAAACTGTGGAATGAGCGCCGCCTTGCCCCCCGCCCATTTCAGGACGGGGCGCGCGCGCGGCGGATCACGATCGGGGGTGATCACAGGTTCATTGAACATGATGTTGCAGATAGCCTCTTTCCAAGCTGAGCGCGCGGACGCATCGTGATGCGTCCGCGCAAGGCGCATCCTAAGCCAGCGTCAGCGGCAGATCGCGGACGCGCGTCCCCGTCAGCGCAAAGACCGCGTTCGCCACCGCCGCAGGCACTGCGCCCAGGACTGGCTCGCCCATGCCGCCCGTCGGGGTGTCGCTGCTGTCGATCGGAATCACCTCGATCGTCGGCGCCTCGTCGAAGGTCAGCAGCGGATAGGCGTTGAAATTGGTCGCTGTCCCAAGTCCATTCTCGACCGTCCAGCGCTCTTTGAAGGTCGAGCTCAGCCCCATGACCACGCTGCCCTGCACCTGGTTCGCCGTGCCGTCGGGGTTGATCACCAGTCCAGGATCGACCGCGCACCAGGCACGGTGGGCGCGGATGCGTCCACCCGTGACACTGACCTCCATCACCAGCGCCACGACGGTCTTGCGATCGTAGCACGCCGCGATCCCGAATGCGCGCTCCTCCTGAGCGCCGCCGTCACGCCAGCCGGAGGCATCCGCCACGCGGTTGAGCGCCGTCTCAAAGCGCGCGCCGAGCGCACCAGCGGGCAGGTGCGCCAGCCGAAAATCGAGCGGGTCGGCGCCCGCCGCGAACGCCAGCTCGTCAATGAAGCTCTCGATCGCAAAGGTATTGGCAAACGAGCCGAGTCCGCGCCAGTAGGCGGTCGGGATCGGCAGATGCTCGTGATGATAGATCACGGCGATGTTGGGCACGCTGTAATGAATCTGCGAGCCGTAGGCAGCCAGCGGATCGCTGCCCAGCACCGTCTCAAAGAAGTTCGGTCCGCTGGTGCCAAAGGTCGCGCGCACTTCGGGACTGAGCAGCACATCGCTGGAGATCAGCTCGTGGCGGATCGAGGTGATGCGTCCGTTTTCGACGGTGCCGGACAGCGCATTGCGCGTGGGCGGACGCCGGAACCCGTACAGCATGTCTTCCTCTCGTGTCCAGGCGACGTGCACCGGCACGCCCGCGCCGCGCGCCAGCAGCGCCGCCTCCAGACCGACATCCGACCCGGCTTTGCGTCCGAAACCGCCGCCGACATAGACTGGGATCACCCGTACATTTTCGACGGGTGTGATCTGCATGGCGCTGGCGATATAGCTCTGCGTCAGGTTGGGCGCCTGAGTCGAGGTGGTGATCGTCACGCCGTCGGCGCTGAATTCAGCGAGGGCGGATTGCGCTTCGAGATGGGCGTGCGCCGCCATCGGCGTGTAATACGACGCCTCGATGCGCGTCCCGGCTGCGCCATCGACACTGCCAGCGCGCTGGATCAGCGTACCGCGTTCAGGGGGGATGGTCATGCGCGCGTCGATCTCCGCCTGATTGATGGTCGTGCCGCCCGTCCATTCCAGGTCGAGCAGTGCCAGCGCCGCCCGCGCGTGGGCGCGGCTGTCCGCCACCACCCCGGCGAACCCTGGCTCGATCACGACCGCGATCACCCCCGGCGATGACTCCGCCGTCCCCGCCGACGCGCGCGTCAGCACCGCCTCGTAGCGTGGCGGACGCGCCACCGCGCCATATGCCATGCCCTCGACACGGGCATCGGCACCGTAGACCGCGCGTCCGGTCAGCTTGGCATAGAGATCGACACGCGGCACGGATTTGCCGATCAGCGTGCGCTCGGACGGCGTTTTCAGACGCGCGTTCGACGGGATCGACCACTCACCCTGCTTTGCCGCGACGACTTCGCCATAGGTGATCGCCCGCTCGCCCGCCGTGAAGGCGCTGTTGGACGCCACCAGCGTCGCCGCGTCGATCCCGGTCTGACGTGCGGCTTCGGCGCGCAGCATCTCGCGCAGGCTCGCCGCCACCTGACGGATGGGCGCATACAGCGACGTGACCGACGAACTGCCAAACGTGAACAGGATTTCCGGATCAAAGCCGCTGTGCGTATCCGCCTGGATCACGCGCACGGTCTCCCAGGCGAGGTCGGCTTCATCGGCGGCGATCTGCGCCAACGCCGTGTGAATGCCCTGACCCATCTCGATCTTGGGGATGATCAGGTGGGCGGTATTGTCGGCGTCGATGCGGAACCAGACCAGCGGCTGTGTCGGCGGCGCGGTACTGGGCGTGTCGGCGTTCAGGAAGACCTGATTGAACGCCAGACGTGCCTCGACAGCGATCGTATCGCGCGCCAGGTACGCGCCCACCGCGACCACGCCGACTCCGCCGCCCAGGACGAGCAAAAAGCGGCGCCGCGAGATTTTGCGCTGTTCGCGCTTCGCCGCTTCTTCAAGTGTGAGCACTGGCTGTGGTTTTTTGGTCACGATGCGGACTCCTGAGCGATGACCGCGGCGCGAGCGACGGCGATACGGACACGGGCATAGCAACCACAGCGACAGTAATTATTGCGCATGGCGGCGGTGATGTCGTCGTCGGTCGGTGTGGGATTGTTCGCCAGGAATGCGGCGGCGGTCATCATCTGTCCGCTCATGCACCAGCTGCACTGAGGCACCTGAATCTCGAGGAACGCCTGCTGGACGGGATGCAGCGTCTCGATGCCATCGGCGTCGGTGCTGGCGAGTCCCTCGATGGTGGTGATCGCTTTGCCTTCAGCGGCGCCGACGGGCGTGATGCACGCCCGCAGCGGCGCGCCCTCGATATGCACAGTGCAGGTTCCACAGATGCCGATGCCACAGGCGTACTTGGTGCCGGTCATGCCGAGCGTGTCGCGCAGCACCCACAGCAGCGGGTCGGCGGGATCGGCGTCGGCGGTGTGGGAGGTGCCGTTGATGAGCAGGTTCATGGGGGAAGACTCTTTCTACTTGATGCAGCGCACTGCACCGATGATAACACGAGCGCGGTCATGCGGCAGGCGTGATGTCGGCGTCGTCGGTCGTGCCATGCAGTGCGATGATGTACGCCTCAACGAGCCGGGCAGCATCAGCGAGCTGATGCTGTAAACACGCATAGATCACACGATCTGGCAGAAGCCATCTGAGATAGAAACCCCAGGATACATTCAGTCGCGGGGACGGTGTTCAGGAAGGAAGACGAGGGAGTTGTTCACCCGTCCTTATCGTCTCTAAAATCACATCATGGAAATGTCGAGCAGGAGAACACGGCAACACGAACTGATCACTTAAATGCTGCGTGTCATGCTCGACATTCCTTGAGACCGGGTGTCATTCCAGCGGCGAAAGTTCACCGAGAATGGTTGGCAGGAATTCGGCGATGGTCGGGTGAACAGGCAGCGCTTCCATCATGACTCGATAACTTGCCTCGGTCGCCATGAAGTAGCTAATCGCTTGTACCACTTCATCGCCGTGAAAGCCGAGTACCGCCGCCCCTAGAAACTGCTCCGTGTCGGCATCCACCAGCAGCTTGATCAAGCCGTCGGTTTCGGACTGCTCAACTGCCCGTCCAATTTTCGACATCGGCTTGACCGCCATCAGCACCTTGCGTCCTGACTGGCGTGCTTCCTTTTCGGACATGCCGACCCGTCCCAGCGGCGGATCCGTGAACAGCGCGTAGGTCGAGACGCGGTCTGTCCACTTGCGCTGGCGACCGTGCAGCAGGTTGTCGCGGACGATTTCATAATCCTGATAGGAGGTGTGCGTGAATGCGCCTTTCCCGTTCACATCTCCCAGGGCGTAGATGCCCGGCGCAGTCGTTTCCAGAAATTCGTTGACGACGATGAAGCCACGCGCATTCATGTCCACACCCACTGCTGCAAGATTCAGTTGATCGGTGTTTGGCACACGCCCGATGGCGTTCAGCCAATGAGACCCGTCGATAACGTGTTCACTGCCATCTTCATCGTGATGAATATGGACGCGCACACCCCCATTTTCGGCTGGCTCAACTTTTGTGAGCTCGCTCAGAGTGTGAACGTTGATGCCTTCCTGTGCAAAGATGCGGTGGACTTCCGCCTTAATGTCATCGTCTTCGCGGTTGATCAAACATTCCGAAGTCTCGACAATGGTGACCTGACTCCCCAAACGGCGAAAAGCCTGCCCCATCTCCAGGGCGATGTAGCTGCCCCCCAGAATGATCAGATGTTCTGGAAGCGTATCGAGGCGCAGCACTTTCTCGCTGTCGAGCCAGTTCACCGAGTCGATCCCATCAACAGCAGGCACCTTGGCGCGTGTTCCCGTATTGATAAAGACTGTCGGGGCGGAAACGACCTCATCGCCCATCCGTACCTGATACTGTCCATCGGCTTTGCCCTCAAAGTGCGCGTAAGCGTGATAAACGTCCATGCCATCCGTGCCGCGCAGCCACGACTCGATACCTGTACTCGTGTTTTCGATAATGCCGACCACCCGCTCCCGCACGCGATTCCAGTTGATGCTGAAATGATCGATCTCTACCCCAAACTCCGCGCCACGCCGCGCCATGTGCGCTGCCCGCGCGCTGGCAATCAGGGTTTTTGTCGGGCGGCAGCCATAATTGACGCATGAACCCCCAAAGCGATAGCCTTCGGCGACGGCGACCCGCTGCCCCTGCTTGACGAGCTGATGCCCCATCGACGGTCCTGCCTGACCGGTCCCAATCACAATAGCATCGTAGATTTTCATGAATAGTCTCCTCACGAAATAGTGTCAAAAGATCGGGTATTGGACAGAATTCATTCCGTGTGCGGGATGAGGCGACAGCCTGCCCCGCGCACTGACTCGCTGTACAGGGTGGTCTCCGGTTCGATCCCCAGTTTCTTTCGAAGATTGAGTAGATGCGCACCGATAATTTCACGCGCTTCATGGCGAGAATATGTACAGCCACAAGCGGACTGCACTAATGCGCGGTGTGGGAGGTGCCGTTGATGAGCACGTTCATGGGGACTCCAAAATAATTGGTAACTCTGGTTGGCTGAGTCGATTTTTTCGCTCAGCTCGTTCGTGCGCTGGTGCCGAAACGATGCCGCAAATATACCCCATTTCAAAAGCGCTCCGCCAGAGCGTGATCGCGATGCTCTGACGGAGCGCTGTACTGACCGGGGTGCGAATGGGGTGCGTTTACTGTGGCGCGCCGACCTGACCAAAGCTGGACGCCAGCAGCGAAAAGTCCACGATGTTGACCGCGAGATCGGCATTGAAATCGGCGGCAGCCGCGAAGCCCGGCTGCCCCTGCGTCTTGCCGAACGACGATGCCAGCACCGAAAAATCGACGATGTTGACGACGTTGTCGCCGCTGGCATCACCCGCGCGGATGACGCCGACGTTGAGCGTTTGCGCGCCGCCCGTCACCGTGATCGTCTGGGCGGCTGCCAGCATGTGCGCGTGCTTCACCCACACCCGATAGCTGCCGTTGGCGAGTCCGCTCACCACCAACTGCCCGGATGTCGTGGTCGTGACGGTCTGGTCGAACGCGACGACGTTGGTGACGCTGTGCTTGACCACCACGCGCACCGGGATGCTCAGGAGCGCGTGCGGGGCGGCGGGGCGCCCTTGCAGCGTGACCGAGACGGTGAGCGTGGCGTTGGCGATCGTGACGGTCGCTTCCTGCACACCGGTCAACAACTGCGTGCCGCTGATGTAGATCCCGCTCTGACGCGGGCTGACGCTGGAGAAGGTGAGCGGCGTGCTGAGCGTGGTCGCCAGCGCGCGGAAGCGGATTGTGGCGATCGTGAAGGTGCCCGACGGGAAGTCTTCCAGATTGCCCGCTTCGTAATTGATCGTGCCGAGCGTGTTATTGAATGAACGGCTGACAAACCCGGTTAAGGTCGTGCCGTTGGTGATCGACTCGACCGCCAGCAGCGCCGGGTCAAAGTTGATGAAGGCGGCGACCGCGTTGACCGCCGTCGTCCCGGTATTGGCTTGCACGGTGATGTCGAACAGCCCATCGACCGAGGTCGCCGTCGATCCGGGGAGCAGCGACAGGGTGATTCCGCCGATCGTCGTTGTGGGTGTGATGGTCGGCGTGGACGACGGCGTCAGCGTCGGGGTCGGGGTGCGCGTCGGGGTGGACGACGGAGTCAGGGTCGCGGACGGGGTGCGCGTCGGGGTGGACGATGGCGTCAGCGTCGGGGTCGGCGTCGGGGTGGGCGTGGACGTGTTGAGCGCCTGCACCGTCGTGGTCTGCTGCGCCATATTATTGGCGTTGTTCTCGTCGTTTGGCGCCCCTGCCAGGGTCACCGTGACCTGCTGCGCGGCGGTCGTGCCGGGTGCCACATTCGCCGTCAGCGCGATCGTCGCGCTGGCACCCGCGTTGAGCGTTCCCAGGCTGCACACCAGGCTGCTCCCGATTGGTGCGGCGCATGTCCCCTGACTGGGCAGGACATTGATCGGGGTCAAGCCGCTCGTCCACGTCAGGGTAGCGGTGACGCCAGTCGCGTTCGCCATGCCGACATTCGACGCCGAGACGAGATAGATCGCCTGACCGCCCGCGCTGACCGGATCGACGTTGTCGGTGATGCCCGCCGCCAGATCGATACCCGCGACGGTGAAGGGGACGACGGGCGACCAGGCAGACACGCGCCCTTCCGAGTCGCGCTGCTGCGTCCGCGCATAATAGTTCCCCGGCGCCAGCGTCGTGATGGCGCGTGTCACGCCCGTGAAGAAGCCGGTATCGAGCGCCAGGCTGCCAAAGTCGGCGTTATCGTCGATGTGGATGACGTAGGACTGCGCCAGACCGTTGTAGGCGCCTTCGCGCAAGGTGATGTTGAAGGGCACCGTGACGCGCTGTGCGCTGGTGGGCGAGGTAATGGTCGAGGTGAACGGCTCGTAGCGCCCTTCCTGCAGCACGATATTGTAGCTGCCACTGCCGCTGAACGAAGTCATCACGAAATCGAACGTGCCGGAGCCGCTGGTATCGTAGATATACATATTGCCATCGATGCTGCTGCCGGATTGCAAGACCTCACCATTGGTGCGGCGCAGATCATAGGTATAGCTGAAGCTGCCTTCTCCTCTGAACAGGCGCAGCGAGAACGGATTGCCGTTGTTCTTGATCACGCGCCAGCGCGTGATATTGGTGGCGCTCGATTGATTCCAGCCATTCTCGACGCGCGGGATGCAGTTGTTAAAAATGCCGATGTTGTAGCTGCCGCTGGTGCCCGTCTCACCGATCACGATCACTTCGTATTGGTCAGATTCCTGTCCGCGATTGCTTTCGACCGCGAAGATGGTGCGTCCATCGGGGGCGGAGCGCGCCTGCTGAAGGACAGTCCCGTTGAGGCGGCGCCAGATCACGGTATAGCGCAGATTGCCGGACGTGCGATTCATATCGATACACTGGACCGGATAGGTAGCGTCGAGGTAATAGCGCCACTGATGCTGACCGTTTCCGTCCAGGCTGCGGGTACGGACATTCGCGCTGCCAAAAAACAGATTGTCCTGGAAAACGGGCCCGGTCGCCGCGTTGGTGACGGTGATGCCGGTGCTGGCGGCATTGTTGCCGCTATTCGGGTCGGTCTCGACAGCGGACACGTTCACAGTGGCGCTGGTGCTGGTCTGGCTGGGGAGCGACGCCACCACCTGACGGGTCACCGACGCGCCCGCCGCCACGTTACCGACGGTGCAGGTGACCGTGCTGCCCGACAAGGCACAGCCGCCGGACGCGCTGCTGAAGCTCGTGCCTGAGGGCACATTTATGATAATCTGCGCATTGGTGGCGGTCGATGCGCCCACATTGGTGAGCGTGCCGTCGATCGTCAGATTACCGCCTGTATAGATGACGCCATTGGTGGTATTGGTGGCGATTCCAGCACGCACATCGGCACGCGCGTTGACCGTCGTCGTCTCGCTGTCGCTATTGTTGCCGCTGACCGGATCGGTCTCGCTGGCGACCACCTGCACCGACGGCGTGATCGTCCCGCGCACACCGCCGCCGACGAGCAGCGGCACCGATCGCGCGGCGATGGAATTAGGCGCGATCGTGGCGATCGTGCAGGTGACGAGCTGTGCAGACACCGTACAGCCGCTCGGCAGTGTCCCGGCGCTGACGTTGGCGGGCATGGTCAGGCGTGCCTCGGCGTTGAGCGCGGTGATCGCCCCTTTGTTTTCGACCAGGATCGCTTGATACAGCGTCGTTCCGGCGATCACCGGATCGGGCGAGTCCACCAGCGTGACAGCGAGGTCGGTCACGGCATTGATGCGGACGGTGGTTGTGGCGGCGATATTGGTATTGTTCGCCGCGTTCGGGTCGGATGTGCTGGACGTGACCGAGGCGGTGTTGGTGATCGCAGTGGGCGTCGCGGTGCTGGTGGCGACGACCAGCGTCACGGTGGCGTTCGCGTTCGCATTGATCGTCCCCAGAGCGCACGAGAAGGCGCCGCCGGACGGTGTGCCGCACGTCCCCTGTGAGGGGGTGGCGGAGACGAAGGTCACACCCGTCGGCAGGGTGTCGGTCAGGGTGACAGCGGCGGCATTTTGTCCACCTGCCGGATTGCCGACGGTCATGGTGTAGGTGAGGTTGGCGCCGGCGTTGACCGGATCGGGCGAGTCGGTGTGGGTCAGCGCCAAGTCAGCGCCGAGCGCGACGGTGAACTGCGTATTCCCGCTCCAGTCCCCCGCGCTGGCCATGTCCCCCTGACGGGCTTTGACATACCAGGTGCCTGTAGTCAGCCCGCTGATCGTGAACGAGGTTTGGCTTTCTGGCTGCCAGTTGTTGACGGGGGTAAATGCCGGGCTGAAGCCGGGATTGTTGGCGATCTGATACTCGAAATTGAAACGTCCGGTGCCGTTCAGCGCGCCGCGCGTGATCGCCAGGTTAAAGGTGGGCGTCGTGATCGTTTGACCATTGGTTGGGGATGTGATGGTGGGTACACCTGGACGGTTAGGGATGTAATCACCAGAAACGCAGACCGTTTTCTGACCAGATGCTAGCGTATCGACATCGTAGAAAGCATAATTTCGCGGTCCAATACGCGAAAAAGCGATGCCGCGCCGGGAAGAACCCAAATCTTCCATCAACGACGCGTGTAGATGCGGAGCAACTCCGCCAGTGCCACCCGTTCGCGCTATTTCCCATCCCGCTTGCAGCTCTGTACCTGCGGAAGTGATCGACGCTGAAGTCAGATGAAGATAGACTGTAAAAAATTGATACTGATCGCCTACCCAGACTGAAAGCGAATTGCCGCCCCCAGAACTGTCCCATACGTATGAGCGGATACGACCGCTGCTCATCGCATGAACGCTTCGATTTGAACTATCGCCGGAAACCGCAATATCAATGGCATGTTGGTTATAGGTATCGTTGTGATTGCCATTACGTGTACCGGCTGTGAGATACCACGTCTCACTTTCGCATGACATTGGGTATTCCAAAGCATAGATGTCAGGCCAACTTACTGCTTGAGCAGAATCGACCGCGTTTCCGCCCACATTGATCCAGGTAGTAGATCCACCGAGAATATTGTCTTGTAATGTCGTCACGAACGGGCTGTCACCTGCGATAGACAGAGTGAGTGTGCGAAAGCCCGGCAGAGATAGCTCACTGAGCGGAACTTCAAACACCATGCCCATTCCAGAAACAAGGCGATTGACGAGCAGATCGAAATAGCCAAAATCGCTGGCGGCAACTCTTAAGTTGGAAAACGTATATGGGGTGCCGTTTACAATACGCACACGCACGGACGATGTAGTGCCCAATTCGGGATAATACTCAATAGGAACGATCTCGACATTGAAGCCGGTTTCGTTTGGAGCCTCAAAAATCTCCCCAACGAGTGCCCGTTGAGTGATCATGCCTGTGGGATTATCCTGTGCCCACGACAATGGCACATTGACCCCCAGGATCAAAAAAGCCGCGATGCACGCCAACACGCGCAGCACGGCTTGAATGCGAATCCATTTACTCATTCCGCTTCCCTTCCACTCAAATCATCGAATTAGTGGAGAGAGCGGCGTTATGATACAGCATTGTTACAACCCCCAGGCTCTCCCATCCATAAATATAGCACGGGAGTTG
>DAOTUN010000096.1:0-3103 GCA_034437395.1 Anaerolineae bacterium
GGTTACTGTTGTTGGCGTCGCCAGCCCGCAGCGCGCCGACCGCGACGGGGATCGTTGGCGCGCTGACCGTCACCGGGACGGATGCGGCGAGGTGCTGCGCGTGCTTGACCCACAGGGCGTAGACGCCGTCATACACGTTCGGGATCGGCAAGACACCGCCTGTATTCGCCGCGATCAGCATGTTCAGGGTGACCGTCCCGCTCTGCGAGAGGATGGCGCGGAAATTCTGCCCGGCTGTTGGGCGGGCGAGGGTGGCGCTGGCGCTGAGGGTCGATGTGGGCGGGAAATGAATGTCGAAACAGGGGGCACTCAGCCCAATACCGCTGTCGCCCCGCATCCGAAACAGATAAGTCGGCTCACCCACTGTCGCATCGGCAGAGAGCCAATAAATCGAATCGCTTCGATTAAGAAACACCCCGCTGCCATCAGGTGCCCAGACGAAGCTGGCAAAATCAGGGACGGCACTATCAGCCATGATCTGACGCAGTCCTGTCCCGTCGCTGTTGACCACGTACAGCGCTGTGTCATAATTCCGCCCTCCCTTGAAGATGATCCGGTCGTCAACGGGGGACCAACGTGCGTCGCCAGCGGAGAGATCGGCGGGAAGAGGTATTTGCTGCTGTGCGGAGCCGTCGCTGTTCATTTTGAACAGCGTCAGGATGCCAGTTCCAGTTCGATTTGATGAGAATACGATTTGGCTGCCTGTGCGCGAAAAACTGGGTCGTGTATCGTCTGTCAGCGGATCCTGAGAGAGGTTTTGTTCTATGCCCGTTTGCAGGTCTTTGATTATGATGTCAGTATCGTATGGTTCAAATGTCCGATCGAACAACAGATAGCGACCGTCTGGTGACCAGGTTACATTTCCGTCGTCCTGGAAATTGTCGGTAAGTTGTATTTGATTCGTTCCATCTATTGCAATGGTAAATATCTCCTTTCGCCCGCCTGGCATATAGCCTCTAAAGGCAATATGTTTACCATCGGGCGATATCGATGGGCACTCCCTTACGAAATCCCTGTCTGTCAGGATGGTGAAGGTAGAGTTCAATGTGCGGTAGGTTGCGAATTGTGGTGTCTCGGCAACGCTAGTACCAGATGAAAATTGAAAATTGAATACGATGATTGCTTCATCGAGATCATATTCCGCATGGACGCGACCAGCAACCGTGAGGCTCATCAGAGAGATACACGCCAGGAGTGTGAAAACTTTCGCGAGTGCTATGCGCATCGTAGACATCTATTCATCCTTTGCCAGTATTACTCTGTACACGTAGTTAAGGAACCTAATCCGCCATCAGATTCGCTGATGACGAAGAGCAGTGTGCAATACGGTGCTTCGGCATGGGATGCCAGATCTCTCGATAACTTCGGAGAGGAAGTCCAATGATGCAAAATAATCTGTACCGGCTGATTAGGGTTGGGTGGCACAGTGATTGTGCTGGTCGTCAACCTTGTATTACCCCATTTTGAGGGAACACTTGGTCCTTGTCCTGTATACCAGGAAAGTGCGTTTGGATTTTGGGGATGAAACAGCTCGATTATGTCAGCCTCCCATTGAAATACACCCACGGCAGGCATACTTTCTCGGAAGTTAATCTGTTGTTTCGCCCGAGTTTCCAAAACGCTATATTGGTCTAAAGTTAGACCCAACAATGTTGCCACATTAACCCGCACACCTACCCAGGGAGGGGGAGTGGGAGTGGGAGTGCTGCTGTCAGTCGGGTCTTGTCTGTACGGTACAACATTGTTGTAGAACGAGTGAACCGTGCCCAACCAGTTCACCAGGCTGTCCTCGGTACAGGTGATGCTTCCCGCGTCGTAGCGGCAGCCGCCGGTCTGACTATCCATGAAATTGCGGACGAACGCTTCATTGATGATGCGTTCTTCATTACCCCCTTCAAAAACGATGTTGCGCATTGTGGCAAACTCGCCGTGATAGGCGATCAGAAGCACGTCCCAGAATGTCAGTGGCACACCGAGGCGTTGAAATGCCGCCTGGAGTGCCGCCATGCCATAACGCGCGCAGGTTCGGCGGTTCTCGTCAGTGCCTGCGTTGGTGCAAGGCAGCGAGTCGCGCTGAGGCATGTCGAAAACAGGCGGATCGGGATTAGGCGTCGCCGGATCTTCAGGGACAAGTTCAGCCGTCCAACCGGGTGCAAAATCCGGGAAGGCGCTGTCGGTGATGATGAAGGTGTCTGGCGTGAAGGTGAGGAATATGGGAGTCGGCGTAACGGTCGGCGTCGGTGTCGGCGTGGAGACGTAAAAACAGCGATAGGAGATATTGTCCACCCTGATCGCGCCATACCCGTTGTCTTTGTTGAAATCCACCCGGAGCGTGAACTGCGCTACCTGTTCGGCGGTCGGAAGCATACGAATGATTGGACTCCAACCACTGCTTGAGCCGTAGCCCGGGTTTCCATACCATTCCCGTCCGGGAGGACCTACGTCACCCATGTTGATTCCGACATGAGGGTAAAAATTTCCAGGTGAGTAAGCAAGAACAGAAGTCGCAACATTGAATGCAACTTTGTCCACCGGACAGTTTGGTGTGAAGTAAAGGTTAAAAGTGCTGGCGCTGCTCGAACCCGCCTCGGTCGGACGTTCGCAGACCCATCCATTCGTGGGATTCCCATTGACGGGATCGGGTTGACCTGTGCCAATGGCACAATCGCTGCTTGTATAAGGGGCGCTGTCCGCATCGAATGTGATCATATGCTCGGTAACGACATAAGCCGAGGCATCAGGATCAGGGGGGACGGTTACTTCCAACGCAAGCATGGTCACGCTGGCGCTCGCGGTCATTGTCGGCGCGTAGCCGACCGCGCTCGCCGTCAGCGTCACGCTGGCGCTCGCGGTCATCGTCGGCGCGTACCCGACGGCGCTCACCCTCACATCGTCGAACGCCGCCTGGCTGAACGAGTCCGCCACCAGCGCGAACCATCCCGGCGGCAGCGGCGCGGGATCGTCGATGCGCGCCAGCGTCACGCCGTTCATGACGACCGTCAGCCGACCGCCGACCAACCAGACCGCCGCATCGTGCCACGCGGATGCTGGATCGACCGCGAACGCGCCCGCGCACAGCGGTTCGCCCGATCGGGTAACGCTC
>DAOTUN010000097.1:0-83537 GCA_034437395.1 Anaerolineae bacterium
TTCCACACCTTCAACTGCAAAATGCGCTCCCTCACCGGACTTTACGTCGCGCGTAAGTTGCGCAGAGAATATCGCATATGAAAGTGAACAGCAATGATCAAAAATGGCTAAAGCAGCAAGTGAAGGGCTTATATCCCACCGCTAAAGCGGGTGGGTTTTACGCCCTATTGCTATAATATCCTGTGTATTCATGTGTATTCAAAGGAGGGCTTAAAGGGGCAGGAACTCGATACGATTCTGCCATTCCTCCGCTTCGCTTGCTCCAAGCACCGCCCGTAAATCTTCGATAACGATAGCAACAGGCACAGTATCTTGCACGAATATCACGCCTGCCAGCGGCAACCCGCGTGCCATACGCTCTTAAGCGAATTTTGTCATCGTATCCAGGTCATGTGTTAGTGGTATCTTTCCCTGTTCCGCCGCCCACGCCAACTCTGTTGGATCATCGGCACCATACAATTCGGTGTCCTGAACGCGCACCAGGTCGATATCCGCTTGACGGGCACGCAGTCCGCGCGCGATCTTGCCATTAAAATTCTCGTCGAGCAAAAACCGGATCACTTATCGCGCGCCGTATGCAGCTTATACGTGCGCAGACGCTCCCGAAACGCGCGCGCGCATTTGGCGTGCGTTCCTGTTCCAAACGGGCTATGACCGCATCTGCCTGTGCATCGCGCACACGCACGTAGGCATCGATGGCTTCACGGTTGGCGAGGTAGTAGCCGATGACCATATACACATCCGCAGTCGTCAGGCTTGAACAGCTCTCCACGATGCTTTCCGGCGTCTCACCAGGATAGTACGCATGGATCACCAGTTCCAACAGTACTCGCGTACTACCGATACGGACAGCGCCATGCGCATCGGTGCGCAACGGGATGGTTTGGGTGGGAGAAACAGGGATCATAGTTGGTTTGCCTGACTCATTCTTTCAGACTGCCGGTGTAACATTAAAACTGCCTTTTCACGCGGCGTCACCCCGCCCGCTGCACGTCCGCGCGCCGATCCAGCCCGCGCACCGCCACCCTCAGCACCACGACCGCTGGCGGCGCCAGCACCACGAACGCTGCATCCGGCAGCCTGACCCATGAATCGACCAGCACGATGACTCCGGCGATCAGCAGCAGCACCAGATACAGCAAGCCGTAGCGCAGCAGACCCGTCCGGTCGAAGGTCAGCCGCCGCCCACTGACGAATGACGTGACCAGCCCGATGACGGCGCCAATCAGCGCCCCGTCGAGCGCCCCTTGCAGCGCGCGCACTCCGATCGGCTGCGCCATTTCCGCGGTCGTCAGCGGCACCAGTACGTGATACAGGCTGTAAACGACGGCGCCGATCACCATCCCCAGGCGCACGCCCAACCAGTCGATCGCCACCCAGCGCAGCAGCCGCCGTCCGAACAGCAGGTAAGCCAGACCAGCCGCGCTCATCACCGCACCGCCGACCAACCCCCCGCTGATCAGCATCGCGCCCACCAGGTGATCCTGTCCCCATGCCAGCGCCCGCAATCCCAGGAATCCGCCGACCCCGCACACGACCCATACCAGCGCCGTGACCGCCTCGACCAGGCGCTCGAACGGCGAACGGGTCACTTGCGCACGACCTCCCATGCCAGATGATTGATCTCTGGCAGGATCAGCTTTTCAAATGCCACCTGTACCGCGTTGGGGCTGCCCGGCACCGACGCGACGAATGTGCCTTTATAGACTCCGGCGGTCGCGCGGCTCAACATCGCCGCCGCGCCCACCTCCTGATAGCTCAACATGCGGAACAGCTCGCCAAAGCCGGGCAGCGTCTTTTCCAGCAGGCGGCTGATCACATCGAAGGTGGTGTCGCGCGGCGAAATGCCCGTGCCGCCGTTGAACAGGATCAGGCGCACATCGGGCAGCGCCGCGAACTGATCGAGCGCGTCCGCCACCTGATCCGGCTCGTCTTTGATCAGACGGTAGCCCGCCGCGATGTGTCCGGTTTCGCTCAGGCGGCGCTCCAGGTATTGCCTGTTGCTATCGGTCTCCGGCGTGCGCGAGTCGCTGACGGTGACGATCGCCAGCCTGACCGGATCGCGTCCGGCGAAGGCACGATGGTCGTCCGCGCCTTTGTGTTGGGTCATGGCACGTTCCTTTAATGAGCATCGGCATGGGATGGACGCGGGCATGGCACGCCATGCCCACATAGTTTACGGTTTGGTGAAGCTGACCTGGTAGGGCGACTGCACGTAATTGCCGTCGTTGCCGACGACGATCAGCTGTAGCATATAGGTCCCCGGTGACAACCCTTCCGCCTGCAGGAATTCGAGCTGTCCGTTGACCACGCTGTTGTAGTGTACATCGCCCAGCGTCAGCCAGGCGCTGCCGAACTGTCCGCCGCTGATCTCGATTTTGTAATACTGTGCCTGTCCCGGCGAAAACTGCGCCGTCCCCAGGATCGGCATGTTGGCGCCGACAACCTCACCGTTGGTCGGCGTGGTGATCAGCGCCGTGATCACCATCGGCGATCCAACTGCCGACAAAATCTGTGTATTGCACGCCACCGTCGGCAGGAAAGCATAGCCGTTGTCACGCGCATAGCGTTCTGCACGAGCGGCATCTTCCGGGATCGGTGGCGGGGCGATGAAAAGCTGTTCGCGCGCGCCCGGCGAACTGCCGGCAAGCTCGATCGGCACCTGACAGTACAACGGCGGCGGGGGTGGCTGCTGTCCGACCGGCGCGCTGAAGCTGATCTGAGCGGCGATGTCCGGCGCGATCGGATTGACCAGCACCCGGAAGATATCCGGCTCGACCTCGCGCAGCCACGGACCCGCAGCGGGCGGCTGATCGGGCGGCGGCGGCTGCACCGCGCGATAGGTCAAGCCGCCATTGCCGTCGGGCACAGCGGCAGCGCCGTCCAGGAACCACTCGTTGACCGAGGCAGTGCATTCCTGGGCAGGCTCACGCAGCGCGCTCAGACTGCACAGGCGTCGCAGCGCCAGCCCTGACGGCTGATCGAGACGTTCGGCTGGCAGGGTGCCATCCACCTGCATCTCGGTCAGAAAATCGCCGTTGGCGTAGAGCGCGGTCATGACGGCATTCCACAACGGCGCCGCCCCGGTCAGACCGGACACGTTGCTCATCGGCGCCCCATCGCTGTTGCCCACCCACACTCCGACAGCGGCGCCGCGCGTGTATCCGACGGTCCAGTTGTCCTTGAAGTTATCGGTCGTGCCCGTCTTGACCGAGGTTTGCAGCGCGCCCGTGTTCAGGGGGCTGTTGCTGCCCATCGCGGATGAGCGTGCGGCATTGTCCGCCAGAATATCCGAGAGGATGAAGGCGATACGCGCGTCGAGTACCTGCTGACCGAAGCCACCCCGGTTGACGGTGCGATCGTTGGCTTCGCCGCGCGGACAGGCATTTTCGTACTGAAACACGATCGCGCGCTTGTTGTCCAGCACACACAGGATCGCGGTCGTCGGCACCAGTGAGCCGCCGTTGGCAAAGACGCTGTAGGCGCGCGTCAGCTCCAACAGCGTGATCTCACCGCCGCCCAACGTGAGCGAGAGACCATACGCGCTGGCGTCGCTGCCCAGCGAGCGCACGCCAAAGCGCGCCGCGATCTCCAGCAGGCTCGGCACGCCCACCTGACGCAGCGTCTGCACCGCCGGGATATTGTACGAATTGGCGAGCGCGGCGCGCATCCGCACCGGACCATGAAAGGTGCCGTCGTAATTGCGCGGCTCGTAGCCCGCGATATTGGTCGGCGTGTCCCAGAGGATATCTCCGGCTGTAATGCCCTGTTCGAGCGCGCTGGCGTAGGTGAGCGCCTTCATCGTGCTGCCCGGCTGACGTGGCGCGACCACGACATTGACGCGCCCGTCGATCGAGTCGTCGCGGTAATCGACGCTGCCCACCATTGCCAGCACCTCGCCCGTGACCGGCTTCAGCACCAGGACGGCGGCGTTGCTGGCATTGTTGGCGGTGAGCGTCGCTATCTGTCCGCGCGCGGCGGCTTGCGCCATATTCTGAATGTCGAGATCGACGGTGGTGTAGACTTGGAACCCGCCCTGCGCGACCTGCGCGTCCGAATAGCCAAGCTCGGTCATCAGCGCCTCGAACTGGCGCTGCGCGTACAGGGTGAAATGCGGCGCCTGCAGGTCGATGCGCGGCTCGAAAAAGACCAATCCAACGCTGAGTGCGGCGGTGCGCTCGGCGTCGGTGACGAAGCCCTCGATCACCATCCGCTCCAGCACCAGACGCCAGCGCGCATTCACGGCTGCCTGTACATCCGGATCGGGGTTGAGCGGGTCGAGTTCGGCAGGCGCCTGGGGCAGCGCCGCCAGCAGCGCCGCCTCACCCAGCGTCACGTCCCTGATCGACTTGTCGAAAAATGTCTGCGCGGCGGCTTCAGCGCCGTAGGCAAAGTTGCCGTAGTAGATTTCGTTCAGGTACAGAGTCAGGACTTCTTCTTTGGTGAAGCGCTGTGACAACTGCCATGCCAGGATGATCTCTTCCGCTTTGCGGCGGATGCTGCGTTCGGTGGCGTATTCCTGATCGAACAGGATGTTGCGCACCACCTGCTGCGTGATCGTGCTGCCGCCGCTGCTGCCTTCCTGCAAGCCAGCGTACTGGAGCAGCGCGCGTGTGGTTGCCTGAATCTCGAAGCCGGGATTGGTGAAGAACGAGTCGTCCTCGATGGCGACGGTGGCAAACACGAAATGCTGTGGCAGATCGGCGTAGGTGATCGGAGTCCGCCGTCCTTCGCTGAACGCCTCGGTCAACAGCTGCTCGTCGCGGTCGTAGAAATAGGTGGTCTGAAAGCCCTCGTAGGTATTGACCGACGTGAGCTGCTCATCCCAGCGATTTTCCAACTCGGCGCCGAGCGTGGCGGTCAGGATCAGCGTGATCAGCAGCGTCCCGCCGCAAAATGTCACCAGCACGCCGATCAGCACCATCAGACAGCCGGGCGTGCAGCCCAGAATACGCCGACGCCGGGGCAGGCGCGGCGGCAGTGTCCCCGCGCCGCCGGGAGTCCCCGCCGCGCCGACGGGGGCGGCATTGGGCGTGTAGGGCGTATATGGATTGGGCTGCGTGGTCTGTGCCCAGGCGGGGGGCGGCGGAATGGTGGGCGCGGCGGGACGGGCGAACGGGGATGCCGGATCGACGGTCGATCGCCCCTGTTCGGGCACATGCACCAGCGTATGCTCAAAGGGCACGACGTGCGGCACCGTGTGTCCGGCTTCAAAAGACGGCGGTGTCTCGTCGTCGTCCAGGTCGGCGCCGGGCTGACGTTCCAGCCGTGTCTGCGCGGTCGGGATGAAGTCGGGGTTGGGATCGAGTCCGCCGGTGCCGGGCAGGGTGAGCGCCGACAGGTCGTCGGTCTGACGTGAGTCGTCCAGCGAGAGCGTGGGCAGATCGTGCAGATCGCCCGCCGGATTGGTCGCATCCTGAGGAACGGGGGCGGTGTTCGGCTCGGTCGGCGGCGAGTCGGTGGTGACGTTGGGATCGTGCGGGAGCTTGTTCGCGTCGGGCATAGGTGCCTCGTAGGTCATCGGATCCAAGATGAGCCTATTTTAGCATCACCCGGCGCGGCGCGCGTCCGCCGACTGGCTGACGCAGCATGGGCGGTTATGCAGTCAGGGCGTAAAAGACGCAAGACTTCTGATTAAAGGAAACCGAGCGCCAACACTGTTGTCCGCCACTCCCCTGCTCGTCACTAACCTTCACGGGATAACCTTCCTCAATTCCGGCGCCAGGTCATCAGCACATGCACACCCACCCCTGCCAGCAGCCCCCAGAAGGGTGCGCCTATCCCTAACAGGGCAAAATCGCCCGCCGTGCATAAGAACGCCACCAGCGCCGCATCGCGCGTCTCCGGCTGGTCCATCGCCCCCGCCAGCGACGATGCGATCACCCCGCTCAGGGACAACCCCGCGATCGTGGAGACGAACACCCCCGGAAAGCCGCCGAACAGGTCGATCACTGCCGCGCCGAATAAGCCGAAGACGACATGCCACGCCCCGCCCGCGATCGCCGACGCATAGCGTTTGGTTGGGTCGGGCTGTGCGTCCGGTCCGACCACCACCGCCGCCGACAGCGCGCCCAGCGTCGTGCCGTGTCCGCCGAAAAATGCCATCAGCACCGACCAGCCGCCGCTGATCGTCAGGATGCGGTCGATCGGCGCGTCGTAGCCGTTGGCGACCAGGACAGCCTGCCCCGGCGCGTACTGGCTGCTGACCGACATCACGAACAGCGGCAGCGCCAAGCCGAGCGCGGCGTCGAGTGTGAAGGTCGGCAGATAGAATTGTGGCAGCGCGATCGCCAGCGACAACGGCGGAAAGTCGAGGGTGCCCTGCAGCGCGGCGATCACCGCGCCGACCGCGATCGCCCCCAGCGTCGGCGCGCGGAATTTCAGCCGCTTGAGCGTGAAAAACACGATCACCATCGCCGTGATCAGGATGGCATTACCAGGGGCATCATCGATCGCGTTGAAGATGTTCAGCCCAAAGCGCAGCAGCACGCCAGCCAGCACCGCCAGGATGACTGGCGCCGGGATCAGCTTCATCACCCGTCCGAACAAACCGCTCAAGCCCAGCAGCATAACGGCACCGTTCGCCAGCATGTAGGCGCCGATGGCTTCGTTGAGGGTGTAATTGCCCAGGCTGACCACCAGCAGCGCCGCGCCAGCGGTCGTGTAGGGCGCGGTGATCGGCATACGAAACAACAATGACATGACGATCGTGATCACGCCATTGCCGATCACCAGCGCCCACACCCAGGACGAGGTTTGCGCGGGCGTCAGCTGGGCGGCGGCGGCGGCTTGCAACACGATCAGCAGCGGCCCCGTATAATTGATCAGGACGATGATGAACCCGGCGGTGATTCCGCTGATGGTCAGTGATGATGGGAGATCGCGCAGATTGCGCCAGACGTTGGCGAGTGTGGGCGCCGTCGGCGCGATGGGTTGGTCGATCATGAAGGTGATAATCCTTAGTGTGCGCCTGATAGCATAACGCAACGTCCCCATGCACGTAACCATCCACTGTGAGTCCATCAGGACAGCAAGCTGGCTGCACGACCTGATTTCGCCTGGCTCTCTTTATGGTGTACTGCCAACAAAGGAAAAGGTAATGGCACATCCTCCCCATGTCACACTCACGCCACTCGTGCAGGTGCGCCAGCTCTCCAAAACGTTCAGGCGCGACAACGGCGAGACCTTCTACGCGGTCAGGGAGGTGGATCTCGACATTTATCGCGGCGAAATTTTCAGCCTGCTGGGTCCTAACGGCGCGGGCAAGACCACCACGATCTCGATGATCAGCGGACTGCTGACCCCCACCAGCGGCGACGCCACCATCGGTGGGCACTCGATCACCCGCGCCCCACTGGCAGCCAAACGGCTGATCGGCATGGTGCCACAGGAGATCGCGCTCTATCCAGCGCTGACCGCCCGTCAAAACCTGACCTTTTTCGGCAGGATGTACGGCATGAATGGCACGGCACTCGCCCATGCGGTCGATGAGGTACTCGACCTGATCGATCTGAAGGATCGCCAGCACGATAAAGTCGATAAGTTCAGCGGCGGCATGAAGCGGCGCGTCAATATCGGTGTCGGGATGCTGCACAAGCCGCAGTTGATCTACATGGACGAGCCGACGGTCGGTATCGACCCGCAAAACCGCCGCCGCATCCTCGACACGGTGCTGCGTCTGCGCGACGAGATGAAAATGACCGTGCTGTACACCTCGCATCTGATGGAGGAGATTCAGGAGATCAGCGATCGCGTCGGCATCATCGATCACGGACAGATGATCGCGCTCGGCACAGTCGGGGAGCTGATTCAGAAGCTCGGCGAAGAGGATCGGCTGGTCTTCAAGGTCGGACCGCAGACCGTGCCCGACGCGCTGCTGCGCCAGATCGAAAGCAGCGTACCGACGGTGACCCGCGCTGTCTTCGAGCAGCAAGCCCTCGGCGGCGATCAATCGGACAGCCTGACCGACCGCGAAGGCGTGATCAGTATCTATGCTACGCGCGGACGCCGTGCCCTGCCCGACATCATCCGCATCACCAACGAAGCCGCGCTCGAAGTCTTTTCCGTCGAGGTGCGCGAACCCGACCTTGAAGCTGTCTTTTTGCAGTTGACCGGACGCGCGCTGCGCGACTGACGGAAGGACTCCATCGACTATGCTGGCTAAAATCTGGGCGATCGCCTACAAAGAAGTCTATCTCACCTTCACCGACCGCAGCCTGCTGCTGATCATGCTCGCCACGCCGCTGGCGCTGGCGTCGATCATCGGCTTTGCCTTCAGCGGCTTCATCGGCGGACAGGGCAGCGATGTCAGTGTCAGCGATATCACGCTGGCGATCGTCAATCTCGATCAGGGGATGACGACAGGCGATCAGACACTCAATCAGGGTCAGATTTTCATCGATCTGCTGGTGCCGGATGGCGCCGACGATCCCGATAATGCGCTGCACACACTCACTGATGCGGCAGCGCTGCCTGATGCAGCCAGCGCACGCGCGGGTGTGGCGGACGGGACGTATGCGGCGGCGATCATCATCCCGGCGGACTTCACCCAGCGCATCACCGTCAGCCAGGCACAGCCGGAGCTGCAGCCAGTCGCGCTGGAGGTCGTCACCAGCCCGGCAGCCCCGGTCAGTGGCAATATCGCCTCCAGCATCGCGGGCGGGATCGCGGATCAGATCGCCGTCGGCAGCGTGGCGGTGGCATCCACGATCGGCGCTTTGACCGAGCGCGCCTTTTCAAACCCGGCGTTCGGGCTGCAATTCGCGGCGGCATCGTCGTCGGGGGCGTTCGCGCCGGACTTCTCAGCGGCGTTCGCGCCCGCCAGCGCACCGATCACGATCGAACAGCAAACGGTGACGGGCGCGGTGGCAGGCTTCAACCCGCTGGTGTCGTTCGGGTCGGCGCAGGCGCTGTTTTTCATGATGTTCACGGCGTTGGGCAGTGCCAACAGCCTGATGGAAGAAAAGCGCGGCGGCACGCTCCAGCGTCAGCTCGTCTCGCCGACGCCGCGTATGGCGATCCTGCTGGGCAAGATGCTGGGCACCTGGGTGACATGTGTGGTGCAGGTGACGCTGCTGATCCTGGCGCTGACGCTGGTCGGCAGCCTGATCGCCGGAGAACTGCAATTCATCTGGGGGAACAACATTTTCCTGATCGTCCTGGTGATTCTGCTGGCATCGCTGGCGGCGGGCGGAGTCGGCGCGCTGGTGGCGGCGATCGTGCGCACGCCAGAACAGGGCAATATCGTCGGCAGCGTGATCGCGCTGCTGTTCGGCTTGTTCAGCGGCGCCTTCTTCAGCCTGGACGCGATCCCCGGCGCGGACATCCTCAGCCGCCTCACCGTCAATTACTGGGGCGTGGAGGCGTTCACCAGGCTGGCACAGGGACAGACCGATATCGGTCTGAACCTGCTGGTGCTGGTGATATTGGGCGGGGTCTTTTTCGCCGTCGGGCTGTTCGTGTTCGACCGCCGTCTGAATGTGTAGAGACATCTGGACAGCCGATGGGACTTGCAGAACGATACCGTGACCCGCGCCATAGATCGATGATCCCGCCGTCACACACTGGAGGAAAGCCATGCGAACCACACTCGATATTGCCCTGAACGATCTGCGAATCGTCTTCAAAGATCGGACGATCTGGCTCAATCTGATCGTGATCCCAATCGTCGTCGCGGTCGCGGTCGGCTTTGCCAACGGCGCTGGAGTCAGCACAACCGTGAGCACTGTTCAGATTCGCGTCGATGTGTTCGATGCCGACAACAGCGCCGAGTCTGCCCGGTTGCTGGAGGCGGTGCGCGCCTCCAACGCCAACCTGGTGTTGTGCCCGATCGACCAGACCGCCGATGATCTGTGTCAGTACGGCGACCAGCCGCTCACGCCGGTGCTGGCGACGGCTCGCCTGGAAGACAAGACCGCGCTGGCGACGCTGGAGATTGCAGCGGGCTTCGGCGCCGCACTGCAAAACGGCGACCCGGCGCGGCTGGTTTATCGTTCCAACGAGAGCGCGACCGCGCCGAGCATCATCCTGCAGGCGGTCAACGCGGCGGTGACCCGGATCGGCGGCGCGCAGGTCGCGGCACAGGTGGGCGCGACGGTCGCGGACGATCTGTCATTTCTTGAATTCGACGATGACGCTGACCGCGCCGCTTTTGTGAGCGCGGTGCGCGACGACGCGGCGGCGCAATTGGCAACACAGCCGATCGGCATCGAGGTGGTCTCGGTCGAGGTCACAGAACAGGACGCGGACGGCACGCAGGGCGGGTTCGCCCAGTCGATCCCCGGCATGGCGACCATGTACGTGCTGTTTCTGGTGCTGCCCGCCGCCAATGTCATCCTGCTGGAACGCAAGAACTGGACATTGCAGCGGCTCGCCACCCTGCCGATCACCCGCGCGCAAATCCTGGGCGGCAAGCTGCTGGCGCGTTTCACGCTCGGACTGATTCAGTACGCGGTGCTGTTCGGGTTCGGGGCATTGGTGCTGGGCGTCGATTATGGCGCGCAGCCGCTGGCGATCGTCCCGGTCATGATCGCGTATACCGCCTGTGTGACGGCGCTGTCGCTGGCGCTGACGACCTTCCTCACCACCGATGCCCAGGCGCAGGGGATCGTGCTGTTCGTCTCGCTGACGCTGGCGCCGCTCGGTGGGGCGTGGTGGCCGCTGGAGATCGTCCCTGGGTGGATGCGCACGGTCGGGCACCTGTCGCCGGTGGCGTGGGCGATGGACGGCTACCGCGAGGTCATTTTCTTCAATGGCGGCTTGGGCGAGGTGCTGCTGCCGATCGCGGTGCTGGCGGCGGCGACGGCGGCGCTGTTCGTGGTCGGGGTGGCGCGCTTCCGGTTCACGAATTGAAATGAGAGAGTAGGACGAGGAGCGATGACGATGGTGACTCTGACGCTGAGAGTGCGTGCCGACCATGCTGGCGTGGTCAAGCTGGAAATTCCAGACCAGCAGCCCGATACGGAAGTCGAAATCGTATTGGTGATGCAGTCAGCATTCCCGCAGCCGGTCGATGCGATGGGGTATCCGATCGGATATTTTGAGCAGACCTATGGCAGCTTTGCCGATGAGCCGCTCACGCGCGATCAGCCGCCGCCGCCGGATGTCGTGGATGATCACGGATGATCTACTCACTCGACACAAACGTATGTATTCGCTATTTGAATGGACGTAACTACACAGCCCTCACCCTAAGTCCCTCTCCCATAAGAGGAGAGGGACTTGCTACTGCGTTTCTCCCCTTCTCCCCTTGTGGGAGAAGGGGTCGGGGGATGAGGGATACCTGAGCAGTTACGAATGGACAATCCGAAGCGATCGTCCATAAACTGCCGACCATGCCTCCTGCTGATATTGTTGTTTGCAGCGTCGTGCGCGGTGAATTGGCGTTCGGATCAGCGAAAGGCTCGACACCACAGCAGTCTTTCGTAAAACGCGCGCGGTTTCTTGAGCCGTATCACACGCTGCCCTATGACGACGCCGCTGCATATGAGTTCGGGCATATCCGCGCCGTGTTGCAAGCTGCTGGTACGCCCATTAGTCCGTATGATCTGCAAATTGCGGCGATTGCATTGGTACACAGTTTAATCGTGGTCACCCACAATGTGAGTGAGTTTCGGCGTGTGGTGGGACTACAAGTAGAAGATCGGGAGACCGATTGATAATCAGATACATCGATTTTGGCGTCTCGATCGCGGTGCTGACAGCGGCGACAGCGGCACTGTTCGCGGTCGGGGTGGCGCGGTTCCGGTTCACGAATTGAGCTAAAGTCTGGGCGCTCTGCCTTCGATGACGATCGACATACCCAGAGTCCACGAGGAAAAAGGGTATAAAGTCTACATCTACACAAATGAGCATCCGCCGCCGCATGTGCATGTGCTTGTCGGGGATGGAGTGGTCGTCATTACGCTGGACGAAACAGCCACTCTGGTAAGAGCGAGCGACGCCACGCAATCCGAGATCAGGAAAGCGCGTGAAGTCGTGCTGGCGAATCTGGGCAAACTGCTGCAAGCCTGGACAAGTCTTCACGGCGCGCAATAATTTTGCTGCGTCCGCTGCTAAATCAGTGAGGAACCAAAAACATGCCCGAACAGGTGTATGCGCCGCACAACGACGCCGTGAGCGCGCAGGTATGCGATGACACACTCAGCATCACCACGCGCGATGGGCGCGTCATTCAGACGCCGATAGCCTGGTCTCCCTGGCTGACGAGCGCGACTCTGGAACAACGCGCGAATTTCAAGGTGATGGGTCCGATCATCCACTGGCACGATCTCGATGAAGGCATCAGCATGGCAGTGATTCTCTTGGGACGTGCACTACAATGAGCGCGCAAAACAACTCCCCCACCCAATCCAGCGCCGAACGCTGGGTGCTGATCGCCGCGATCCTGGCATCCGCGATGGCGTTCATCGATCAATCGGCGCTCGATGTCGCCTCACCGCGTCTGCAAGCCGACCTGGGCATGAGCGGCACCCAGCTTTTCTGGGTCTCGACCGCCTACGCGCTGATGCTGGCGTCGCTGCTGCTGGTCGGCGGCGCGCTCGGTGACCTGTACGGACGCAAGCGCGTGTTCATGATCGGCATCGGCATTTTTACAGCGGCGTCGATCGCGTGCGGACTCGCGCCCACTGCCGACCTGCTGATCGTCGCCCGCGCCGCCCAGGGTATCGGCGGGGCGCTGATGGTGCCGGGCAGCCTGGCGCTGATCTCCGCCACCTTTTCCGCAGACAAGCGCGGCACCGCGATCGGCACCTGGTCCACCTTTGCCACCCTGACCACCCTGCTCGGTCCGCTCCTGGGCGGGTGGCTGGCAGAACGCGGACTGTGGCGCGCTGTCTTTCTGATCAATGTGCCCTTTGGGTTGATCGCGCTCTACCTGCTGGCGACGCGCGTCGCTGAAAGCCGCGACGAGACCGGATCGCGCCAGTTGGACATCGTGGGCGCGATCCTGATCACGCTCAGTCTGGCGCTCTTTACCATCGGCTTCACGGTCATCCAGGGCGGGGAGGGCATCCTGCCCATGCTGACCATCGTCGGGGCGGTGGTCGCGCTGATCGCCTTCATTTTCGTCGAGTCGCGTGCCGCGCATCCGATGGTGCCGCTCAGTCTGTTTCGGGATCGCACCTTCACTGGCACCAACCTGCTGACGCTGTTTTTGTACGGCGCGCTGCGCGTGTGTCCCTTTTTCGTCGGGCTGACGCTGCAACAGGTGCAGGGCTACCCGGCGGATGTTGCCGGATTCGCCTTTTTGCCGCTGGCGCTGTGCCTGATCGCAATGTCACGCTTTGCGGGCGGATGGGTGACGCGCATCGGGGCACGGATCCTGCTGACGGTGGGACCGGCGCTGGCGGGAGTCGGCTTTTTCCTGCTCGGCTTGCCGGGACTGACCGCCGGGCCCGCTGATTACTGGACGAGCTACTTTCCCGGCATCCTGGTCTTAGGGATCGGCTTGGGGCTGACGGTCGCGCCGCTGACCACGACGGTGATGGGGTCGGCACCACGCGAAAACGCGGGCGCGGCGAGCGGGATCAACAACGCCGTCTCGCGGGTGGCGGCGGTGCTGGCGCTGACACTGATCGGCGGGTTCGCGCTCGGTAATTTCCAGAGTACGCTGGGCGTCCGCGCCGATGACATCGCCATGAGCGCCGAGCAGCGCGCCGAGATGATGGCGAACAGCGACGACCTGGGCGCCACGCAGCCGCCCGACGGCATCGACGCGGCGATGCAGACCGAGGTGACCGACGCGATCAAGCTGTCGTTCCTGGATGCGCAGCGGTTGGTGTCGATCATCGCGGCGGTGCTGGCGTGGATCAGCGCGGCGATCGCCTGGATGCTGATAGCGCCGCGCGTGCCGGGGACACCCGCTGCTGTCGATCGTCCGGTGCTGGTCGGTGCGGAATAACCCCCCAAAGAGGAGAAAAACCAGGCGTGCGCCTCTTTTATGCACAATGAGGCGCAGCGCTGGATACTTCACCCTCTTGGGGGTCGGGGGTCGGGGAGGGGGCTTTTCGGGTGTGCCAGGCGACAACCCGCTTAAGTGGGTGCGCATGGGGCTTGGACGTGCCAAGCCCCTGTCATCGGTCAGCTTAGCTTATGGCAGCAGGGCGCCTGTCATGCCAAAGCTGCCCGCCAGCAGCGAAAAGTCGCTAATATTGACCACGCCGTCGTTGTTGAAGTCGGCGCGGGCGTCGAACCCGACTGTGACCGACGTTTTGCCGAAGGTGCCAGCAAGGATCGAGAAGTCGGTGATATTGACCACGTTGTCGTTGTTGGCGTCGCCTTCACGCAACGTCAGTCCGCCAACTATGTTGTCCCCGACGGCGAGCGTGACCGGGATACTGCTCGCCAGCGTATGAGAGCCTTTGACCCATAGGGTATACGACCCAGGCTGGTAGTAGCTCAATGTCAGCCGTCCGTACTGGTCGGTGGTCAGCGCTGTATCGGTCACCACCCCGCCGCCCTGCATCAGCACCGCGCGCACATTGGACACGTAAGCGGCATTGGGCGCGGTCGGGCGACCCTGGTACTGTGGCTGCACATTGGCACTGGAACAGGCGGTATTGATCACATTCACCGTCCAGGTGCGCGTCTCGGTCGCCAGCGCCATCTGGGTCGGGTGAATGACCGACGCGCCGTCGGTCACGGTCAAGGCGACGCTATGGGTGCCGATTCCGAGTCCGTTTCCGCTCACGGCAAAGTACAACGTCAGACCGCTGACAGCGGTGTAGTCTTCCTGACTGACGCCGTCGATCGACCAGCGCACCTGAGACCCGCTCAACGGTGCCAGAAGCTGCGCGCTGAAATCCTGCACAGCGCACACCTGCATCGTCACGTTGGTGTTGGATGGGGATGCCGTGCCCGGCTCGATCGGGCGGATCGCAGGCTGCGATCCCTGCCCGAACTGACCCTGATAGAAGCGCAGTGCGAACGCCTCGGCTGCGGCTTCGCAGTACGGCACGCCCAGAAAGCGCATGATGCAGCTAAACCCAGGGCGATAGTAGGTGGGATAGCCAGGGGTATCGTCGTAGCGCGCACCGTCGAACAGCCCGGAGACGCTCGAATTGGTGTAGGGACTGTTCGGCGGTGTGATGGTCGGGGTGTCATCGTCGATCCAGCGCAGCCATTTGATGCTGGCGCGCGCGGTCAGATCGGTGACATTTGGCTCGCAGCGCGTGTAGCCTGGAGGGACTGTCCCTGGCACATCGGTACACCTTGGAAAACCAGGATAGGCGCTGCTGTATTCATCTGCCAGGCGCGCGAACGAGTGACCGAGCTCGTGCTGGGCGATCTGGACTGCCAGACTGTGACGGGAGAAAGTCGAAAAACGTCCTCCCGCGCCGCCGTAGGTGCTATCGTTGACCATCACCATCAGTTGATCCCAGTTGGGATAGGCGGCAGCGGCGGCGTACAGCTTGGTGGAATTGACCACCAGCAGCCGTTGAATGTTGAAGCTGCAAAATGTCGCGTCAAAGGCAGTGGCGACAAATGTTCCAGAGAGCGGATCGCTGATCGAGGACGTATCAAGGCAGCACGTCGGCGCGTAGGGATCGCCCTGTACGCACGCTGCGTTGTAGGGAGGGTGGTCGGCACCCGATCCAGCCGAAGCGGTGAAGATGCGCTCGACCTTCATATAAGAACGGTATTCATCGTGGGGAAAGATGCCGAAAAACTGGGCGTCGAATTCCGCAAAATGAGTCTCGAACAACGTCTGCTGCGCGCTGGTGTAGCCATCGCCCATCACCAGCAGATCGACCCGATTGGCGCTCGACCCGGTATCCTGAGGCGCGTCGAAGGCTGCATCTGCCGCGACCGCATAGTCCGCCAGCGCCAGTGTGTCATCGACGGCGATCGCGGCGGGGTCGAATACCTGCATCGCGGACGCGGCGCTGTTTTCCAGCACCAGGCGCGTCCCGGTGATCAGCGGCGCGCGCACTACGAACGAGGGCTTGGGATCGAGAAACCGATGTTCGTCGATCGTGCCACCTTCGCCGTGAAATTCTCCGCGTATCCACACGGGTAAGCTGGTCTGTCCACTGTAGCGTGTCGTACCGTCGGCATCGATCAGGCGGACGCCGATCAACTCGGAGATGCGATCGGGCGTGATCGCTGCCGCCGCTTCATCGTAAAAGCGGGCATGCGTCACCACCTGCCTATAAAAGACGGGCTGCGCGGCGCCATTGGCGTCCTGCTCGAACACGATGTAATGCGAGAGGATACCCGCGTCTTGCGCGGCACTGGGCGATGCCAGCCCGATCAGTGCGCACAGCAGCACCAGGACAATCCCGAGTTTGCGAGCCATATCGTTCCTTTGCGCTCAGGGTCAATGAACAGGGACGCATCACCATGTGTCCCTGTTCCATTATAGTGCAGTCACCTAATATGACGATCACATATCCGTCTCAGGGCGCGCTGGCACCCGATTGTCCAAAGTTCGCCGCCAGCAGCGAAAAGTCGCTGATGTTGACGGTATTGTCCTCGTTGAAGTCGGCGCGTCCGTCGAATCCGCTCGTGCTAATCGTCTTGCCAAAAGTCGCCGCCAGGATCGAGAAGTCGGTGATGTTGACGATATTGTCGTTGCTGGCGTCGCCCTCGCGCAGCACGCTGGTGGTCAGGGTGTTGGCGCCGGGAACCAGCGTGATCTGTTTCGTCACGCCCAGGGTGTGCGTCCCTTTCACCCACACCGTGATCGCGCCTGGAGCGAGATTGCTCACGATCGTCGTGCCATTGGGTTCGATCGTCACTGTGTCGTCGAACAGCACCACGCCGCCGCTCGTCTCGACGATCACCCGCACGGGGATATTCCAGGAACTATGCGGGGCTACTGGTCGTCCCTGCAACTGCATGGCGATCGTGAGCGTTGTCGTGGCGACGGTGGGAGTGCGGGTCGGCGTCGGCGTGAGAGTCACTGTGCGCGTTGGCGTGCGGGTCGGCGTCGGCGTCGGCGTATTGACCACAGGCGCCACGCGGAACTGCGCGACATAAGGCGCGCTGAAATTGAGCGTCCTGACCGCATCGTTGTTGGCATTGCCCATAGGGTTGCCGCTATAGAGCTGCGTCGCGCTGGAAAAGCGGTTGATGCGCGGGCACGCCCCCCCGGCGCATGAATACGCCATGATGGTGCGAAAGCCGCCCGCCGGGTACTGCCAGCCATAGCCATACGGCTGCAATGGCACCGAACTGCCGGAATTGGCGCGGTCGTGCATCAGCCCCATGTTGTGACCCAGCTCGTGCGCGGTCGAATGATTGCCGCCCATCGCGGAGCGGTTGATCACGCTGTAGCCATTCGGCGCGAATGCCAGCGGATTGCCGATATAGCCGGACGACATGAGCCAGGCGATACCGCCATAACTGCCATTGCTCATCGCCAGGGTGACCAGATCGGCACTATAGGTATTGCGCAGCGTGGGCAGCATGTCGAGATTGCCATCGTTCGTGATGGTAATGTGGTCGAGTGCGTTTTCCATGTCGTTGCTCTCGTCATAGGCGACCTCGACGGTATGCACCAGGCGCAGGCTGATGTTGATGCTGCTATTCGTATACGCCTGATTGATCAGCGCCAGCTCGGCGGTGATCAGGTTGACCGCCTGCGTCGTGCCGCCGAGCAACGCGCGAAAATCATCGGTGTAGGCGACCATCCAGTCGATCTGCGACACTGCGTTCGGGCTGTCGAGACTCAGATCGGGCGCGGGCGCGATCCCCAGGGGCGGCGGCGGCGGAATGCGAATGTCGTCCCCCTCGTCGATCAGGACGCCGCGTTCCTCGATGATGAACGTTCCGCCACTCGCCGGGAGCAGCGTGAAGACGCGCGCCCCGATTTTGAAGCTGCCGCGCGTATCGCCGCCGGCGCTGACGATGACGATCTCGCCGCCGCCGTCGATCTCTCCTGTCCATACCGACCCGCCCGCGATCAGCGGGTGCGGCTGTGCCGGGGTGAACAGCGCGGTGACGCGCACGTCGTCGAAGGGCGTCAGCAGCAGGCGCTCGCCCGTTTGCGCGGCGCTGCGCAGCGTCTCGATCTCCAGACGCACCGCCCGCGCGCGCGTCGCGGTGTCGTTGAGCGGCGGTTCAGGTGCGTCGGGCGCATCGGTGAACAACGCAGGAGCGGTGCCGGTCGTCTGCGCGGCGATCGGGCGGGAGGCTTGGGTAAAGGCGATCAACCCTAAGATCACGTTACAGGCGATGATTAGCAGTACGAGCGAACGTCGGCGCACGATTTTATTCCTGATGATCGAGCTATTTGCACTTCACGATTATGATTGTACGGCAAAATGAATCTGGAAAGCGGATCGAAATGCTTAAGACAACCTGTTACTGCCTCCATTTAATGCTGGTGATACTGGCACTGACCGTGCTGACCGCGTGCGACCAGGTGCCTCCCTCCCCGACGCCGACGCGCGTCCTGAGCGCGCCCACGCTGGCAGCCAGCCCGGTCATCCTGCCCTACCTGCCGACCCTGCCGCCCTTCGAGATGGCAGAAGGCGATCTGACCGCCGCCTCGCTGCCGCGCGACGCCGTACTCCCCCCACTGACCCAGGGCACACGCGCATCCGGCACGCTGCGCCAGGCGATCACCATCGCTCTCAGCAGCGGCGTACCGCACCCCGGCGATCTCTACATCCCGCAGGGCGAGTCAGGCAGCCTGACCCCTGGCGTGCTGCTGCTGGCGGACGATCCGCTCCAGTGGGGCGATCTGCCAATGCGATTGCGCGATCGCGGCATCAGCGCGCTGGTGACGACTATCCCCGTCGGCGCGACGATCGCGGATTTCACCGCGCTGCTGGCGTCGCTGGGGGGCGCCAGCGACCCCGGTCATCTGGCGGTCGCCGGGATCGGGCGCGGGGCGGACGCGGCGGTCGTGGGCTGTGCGGCGGACTTGCAGTGCGACGCGGTAGTCACGGTCGGCGGGACGCGCGCGGCGATCGAGTCGGCGCTGGCGGCGCTGGCGCCGCGTCCGATCTGGCGCGAACCGGACGGCGTGATCTTCGAGATGCCGCTCAAAAGCGCCGACGCTGAGACGCTGGCGGCGTGGCTGGAGGCGGGGCTGGGGTGAGGGAAATGGAGAGTATAATGATCTATAGGAAAAGTCATATCGAGGTGAGCGATGAGTGACCTGGATCAAGCAATCGACATCATCCGCCGCATCAGTGTTGATGACAAACTGCTGATGTTGGGCTATCTGAGAAAGTCGCTCCAAAAGGAGCTGACACAAGATCAGTTCAAACATTTGTCATGGGGCGACTTTCTCGATCTGAGCTATGGACTTGTGGCGGATAACCCAATGGAAGAGCGTCCGCCATTTTCGCCACCCGAACAAGACGCAGTCGAAGCCGTCAGTGGAGAGGTGCATCATGAGCAATTTTGAGCAGGTCTTGTCTCTGGTCGATCAGATCGAAATGGAGGAACGTGTCAAACTTTTCGCGCATTTACGCGAATTGCTGCGCGCTGAATTATCGGTTGGCGATTTCAAAGAGTTACCCTGGGCTGTATTCCTCGACCTGACTTATGGCATTTTGGCACATGATCCGATCGAGCTTGTGAGAGACACACTCGACACTCCACAACGTTTGGGATAAGTCAGCCAGCAGCACGCAGCACCTTACAGCGAATTCACCAGTGCCAGTTCCACACGACTCGGGTTTTGGATGCGCCGCGATGCGTCAAGAATTTCCATCCCGACGATACTGCCATCCTGAGCATAATCCAGAATCATCCCCGGCTTATCTTCATCACTCTCGGAGATCGGCAGGTCATTGAATAAAATGCGCAGCACATCCAAACCTGAATCGTAGACGATCTTCATAACCGACTCCAATACTTTTCAATCTTGCTCGTGCGATAAACCATGACGACCATACGCGGATCAGCATCTGTTACGATCGCACGAACAAGATATAGTGTACCGCTAATTTCGATCTGGGATTGATAGATCATGCGACCGCTGTGACCATGCACGATTTGCCCAGGTGAAACCATCACCTGATCAACGATCTCAAGTGGAATTTCACGCCGCTCTGCCTCTTCGCGGGCATGATCGCTGATCAGATATGTCGCAGGCAATTGACTCACCCCCGCAGCGTCGCCCCCAATTGCGTCGCGCACGCCCTGGCGATCGCCGCGTGGATCGGCGCCACATCCTTATCGCTCAGAGTGCGCTCGTCGGTCTGGTAGGTCAGCGCAAACGCCAGCGATTTGCTGCCCGCCGCGATCGGTTCCCCGGTATACACATCGAACAAACGCACCGCTTTGACGATCGCCCCCCCTGTCTGACGGATGACCGCCTCGACCTGCTCCGCCGTCACCGTGTCTGGCACGATCAGCGCCATATCCTGTAACACAGGCGGCGTTTGTGGCAGCGCCCGCACCGGAAAGTCGCGTAATTTATTGGCGCTGATCAGCAGATCGAGGTCAAATTCCGCCATCAGTACCGGCGCCTCGCTCATGCCGAAGCGTTCCGCGATCAGCGGGTGCAGCTCACCGAAGACGCCGATCGTCCGCTCGCCAATCACCAGTGCCGCCGATCGCCCCGGATGGAAACTGCTGTGCTGCGCGCGCGTATAATGTGCCGACCCAATGTGCAGCCCGGCGATCAGCCCCTCGACCGCGCCCTTGAGGTCGTAAAAATCGAATACCGCGCGCGCGTCTGTGGCGGCGACCGCGTGCCCGCCCGACCAATGCGCCTGATCGCGCGTCCCGGTCAGCAGCAGCGCCAGACGACGCGGCTCGTCGGGCAGCGCCGCGCCCGCGACCGGCAGATAGACCGCGCCGATCTCGAAGACGGCTTGCCGGGCGCTGTGACGCGCGTTGGCGGCTGCCGTCTCCAGCAGGTGCGCCAGCAGTGTCCGACGCATGACCGTTTTGTCCTCGGTCATAAAATTCGCCAGCATCACATGTGCCTGTCCGATCAGCGGCGACTCGGCACCGGGCGGCACCAGCGCCGCCTCGCGTGCGGGCGTGGTCAGGCGATAGGCGATATTCTCGCGGAACCCCAACCCGACCAGCAAATCGCGCGTCGTTTCCTCGATCTCCAGCGCCGGATTGGGATGCTGCGGCGGCATGGCGTCCGCGATCATGGTAGTGGGGAGACGATCGTAGCCGTAGATACGCCCGATCTCCTCGATCAGGTCGGCTTGCCCGGTGACCGGATCGGTGTCGATGTCCATACGGGTATCGGGGGCGGTCACTTTGAGCGTATTGCCGCTCTGCCTGACGGTGAAGCCGGCGCGCTTCAGCATCGCCGCCGCTTCGCCAGCGGGAATCGTCACGCCCAGGATGCGCGCGATCTCGTCGGTGTGCAGATCGACCGTGACAACGGGCGCCGGGCGCGGGTACGAATCGAGGATTCCGGACGCGATTTCCCCGCCGCCCGTCTGGTGCATCAGGCTGATGCCGCGCTGCACGCCCAGGATCGCCTGGGATGGATGCACACCCCGGCTGAAGCGGTAGCTGGCGTCGGTGAATACTTTTTGACTGCTCATGCTGCGACGGATGTTGATATTGTTCCACGACGCCGCTTCGAGCATGACGTTGGTCGTCCCGGCGTCGATCTCGGTGTCGGCGCCGCCGATGATCCCGCCGATCGAGAGCGCGCCAACCGTGTCGGTCACCAGGATATTGTGCGCATCCAGCGCCCGATCGACCTCATCGAGCGTGCGCAGACGCTCGCCCGGCTCTGGAAAGCGGGTGATGATCGTCGGCGTGCTGCCCCCGGCGCGCGCTGCCAGCTTGTCGTAATCAAAAGCGTGCAGCGGCTGCCCGATCTCGAAATTGACGTAGTTGGTGACATCGACGATGTTGTTGATCGGACGCTGCCCGACGGCGCGCAGGCGCCGCTGCATCCATTCCGGCGACGGCGCGATCGTGCAGCCGCGCAGCAGCGCCAGGGTGAAGCGCGGGTTGTATTCCGGCTCGCGGATGTCGATCTGGACGGCTCCGGCGATCGGCGCACCGCTCGCGGTCAGCGCGAACGACGGCGGCTTGAGCGGGACATCGAGAATCGCGGCGGCTTCGCGGGCGACGCCGTAGATACTGATCGCCCGCGCCAGATTCGGGGTGAACTCGATCTCCAGGATCACATCGCCAAACACATCCTGCAGCGGCGTGCCTGGCGGAAAACCGGGATTTTCGTGCAGCAGGATGATGCCGTCGGCGTCGTCGTCGATGCCCAGTTCGTAGGCAGAGCAGACCATACAGCGGTTGGGGATGCCACGCAGCGGCTTTTCCTTGAGGATCATGCGCTGGCGGATTGCGCTGTGTCCGTCCCAGACTTCCGCCCCTTCGCGGGCAAAGGCAGTCCAGAGCGGTGAGGGCAGGACGCCGAGTCCACGATAGGCGAACAGATTCGGCGCCCCGGTGACGGTCGCCTCCAGCTCGGACGCGCCGTGATCGACCATCGCAATGATCAGACGGTCGGCGTTGGGATGCGGTCTGACCTCGTGGATGGCGCCCAACACCAGCTTGTCCCGATTCCACACCAGATGATCGGACGGCGGCAGGCGGATACCCTCGACGGCGGTCTGCGCGACGCCGACGTAGTGAATCTTCGCCACTTCCAGACCGGCGAGAGTCAGCTTTTCCGCCAGCAGCTCCGGCGGGATGGTGATGTCGATGAAGTCTTTGAGCCAGGAAATGGGAACCAGCATGTTAGAACTGCTCCAGGAAACGGGTATCGTTCGACCAGAAATAACGAATATCACCGATTTCGTGCAGCAGCATCGTCACCCGTTCGGGTCCCATGCCAAAGGCGAAACCGCTCCAGATGGCAGGATCATAGCCGCCATTGCGCAATACGGACGGGTGCATCATGCCCGCCCCGGCGATCTCCAGCCAGCCCGCATACTTGCAGATGCGGCAGCCGCGCCCGCCGCACAAAAAGCACTCGACATCGATCTCGATGCTCGGCTCGGTGAACGGAAAGTAACTGGCGCGGAAGCGAATTTGCGCCCCGTCGCCGTACATGCGTCGGGCGAATTCCGTGATCGTGCCTTTGAGATCGGTCATGCGGATATTACGCCCGACGGCGATCCCCTCGACCTGATGAAACTGCACCTCGCTGCGCGCGGTGATCTGCTCGAAGCGGTAGCACATGCCTGGCAGGATCACGCGCACCGGCTGCGTGCCGTCGGCGCCGAGTTCACGCATCGAACGAATCTGACCGGGGCTGGTGTGCGTGCGCAGGATCACGTTGGGCGTGGTGGTGTAGAAGGTATCCTGCATGTCGCGCGCCGGGTGGTGCGGCGGCATATTCAGCAGGGTGAAATTGGTGTCGTCGTCCTCGACCTCGCGGCTGCGGTAGACCTGGAACCCCATTTCCGCCCAGATTTCGCGGTAGCGGCGCAGGGTCTGCGTCGAGGGATGCAGCCCGCCGATCGTCGCTGGACGACCGGGCAGCGTCACATCGATCTGTCCTTCTTCGAGATCGCGCGCCAGCGCCAGCGCCTTGATCGAGGCTTCGCGGGCGACATACGCCTCGATCAGCGCCGTCTTGACCTCGTTGGCGCGCTTGCCAAAGGCGGCGCGTTCGTCGGAGGGCAGCGCGCCGACGCCGCGCATGATTTTGGTCAGGGCGCCGCTCTTGCCGGTAAATTTCAATTCCCACTCGCGCAGGGCGTCGGGGGTGGTGAGGGTGTCGAGTTCGGCGGAGGCTGCCTGGAGCAGCGATTCGAGCTGTGCTTGCACGCGGATCGATCCTTTCTGTCTCTAGCGGGGATTGTGCCAGTAGGGAGGGGAGGCGTCAAGCGTAGGGGTGTGGCAGTGCCAACCCGATCTTGGCGCATAATCCAACTTCAATTTTTGATCTACAGTGAAATTTATAGTATAATATAAAGGCGTCAAAGGACAAAATTCGACTCCATGCCGTGTGGCTACAAACAAGCCCTATATCCTTTGATGCTTTTCATTCAGTGGTTAACGGCTGTAATAATTCAACCAAGAGCGGTTTTTTTCTGAGAATAGTAGACCCCTGTTTTTGATTGGCGCTGATTATCGACATCGTGAACCAGGTGAACCACCCGCCACACATAATCCAAATACCGATCCTCACGCTTTTCATAGCATCGTTGCAGCGCCCACGATAAATACGTGCATTTGCTGCGACCTCCCCGCTGTGAAATCGACGCTGAGAAAAATATGGCGGACGCATCGACAGGCGTCGCTACGACATACGCCTGCCGTTAAACACCCACATGAGCAGTCATCGAGTTATCTTTCCGGCAGGGGGAAGGACTTCATTCAGTCCTTGATCGCCTTCAACGCGACCGCTGGCACGACCTATTATTTCATCGGCGCCCTGAAAACCAGCCCGACCGGGGAGGCGGCGCAGCCGGACGACGCCACGATTTACCTGTCGTTCGGGCTTAGAACAGCCCCGCCGTCGCCGCAGACCGTCACGGTCAACGCGGCGCTGCAAGGACGTGGCGCGACGCCCAACAATACCTGGCAAGAATCACTGCGCACGATCTTTTACCCGATCTACACCAGTCCGGCGGGCGGCACCATGACCCTCGATCTGACTCGGCGCGCCGATCCCGGTGTCGTCGTAGCGAGGGTGAACGATGCTCGGTAATGGGTTTGGCACCGCCAAGCCGATTACGAATCGATTTGCGCTGCCCACCGTGACGCATCCTCCGCCTGGAGCAGCCCGTAGCCCTGCAATTCTGGCACGATCCACGCGAACGAGTCGTTTGACTCCTCGATCCCCGCCATCGTGATCCAGGGGATGAGCGCGCCAGGATAGTCGTCCAACTGGTCGTGTACGCCGATAGCCTGCCACAACAGCGTCTTGCCTTCTTCCTGGAAACCCGCCTCGATCAGCGCCACGCCCAGATTGTTGAGCGCGATCGCCACGTCGAGCGCGTCGGCGCTGCCATGCGCGATCGCCAGCCCTTCACGGAAATGGCGCACGGCGATATTCCACTCACCCACTCCGGCTGCCAGCGTGCCCAACTGCTGCCGCAGTCTGTTTTGCAGCGGTGAATCGCCCTCGGTCGCCATCAGCGCATCGTGCAGCGCCGCCCCTGCATCGACCCACTCCCCCGACTCGAAGGCGGTACAGGCGGCGTCCAGCGCGCGCGTGGCATCCGGGTAGGAATCGGTCTGCACATAACATGGACCAAACGCCCACCCACGCCAGTCGAGAAAGATAAATTCCGATTCCAGTTCCGCAAACCCCGGCGCGAACGCCTCGACGGACGTGGGAAAGGTTTCCGGTGCCATCAGCACACGCAGGCGAGTCTCGTACACCGCCTCGGCGGAGACAGCAGCGCCGCCTGTGTAATCTTCGACGTTGACCGTGACGACCGCGCGCAAATCATGATCGCCCACCTCGGTCAGATAGAGGGTCGAGTCGAGCAGTGCGCCCTGCCGTGTGGGATAGTCCGCCCAGAATTCGCTCGACAACGCCTGATCGACGTATTGATAGTCGGCGTCCGGCTCGGCATGAGATCGCAGCGCCACGTCGAGCGCCACCTGTCCGCCGCCATTGGAGTCGGTCAGCCAGACACCCTGCCAGCTTGCCCGCAGCCGCAGCCCGCGTCCGCCGTCGGCGCGCATGACGAAATACTCGTCGCCGCTGCTCCAGGCAGCCAGCGGCTCGATCGCGGCGCTGCCGGGCATGAACACGATCACGGGTTCCGACACCGTGATCACATGGACATCGCCGTCATCGGGCGCGGACACCGCCACCAGCCCGGCGGATGATTCGGCGCGCACATCGATCGCCGATGCGATCATGGTCGGCGCGGCGGTGGGCGTGGTCAGCGGCTGGACACCGACGCCGACATCGACGGCGGTGCAGCCCGTCAGGAAGAACAGTGCGCACGTCAACGCGAGTCGTGGTGGGGCATAAAATCGTGATCGTGTCAACATATCAGCACCCATGCCCCTCATTTTGTCCGCATCCCCGGCAGATCGACGATCATCGTTGTGCCGACCCCGACACGGCTGTCGGCATGGATCGTCCCGCCGTGCAGCTCGACGATCTTGCGCACGATCGACAAGCCCAGTCCTGTCCCACCGCCGTCGCCCGACACACGCACCATCGGCTCAAAGATGCGATCCGGCAGATATTCCGGCGGGATGCCGATGCCATCATCTTCGACGCGCACCTGACAGCCGTCGTCGTGAAATTGCAGCACGATCCGCACGGTGCCGCCCGCGCCGGAATACTTGAGTCCATTGTCGATCAGATTTTGAAACGCGCGCAAGAGCAGATCGCGGTCGGCTTCGATCGGCATGGCAGCATTGGGCGCGTCGATCGAGAGCGCTTTGCCTTCGCGGATGGCACGCTCGTCCTGACGATAGACGGCATCTTCCAGCAGATCGATCAGATCGACGCGCGTCCACTGCGGCGGGACATAGCTCAGGCGCGCGTCGAACAGCATACTATCGACCAGCCGTGTCAGCCGATTCGCCTCGGTCTCGATGATCCGCGCCGACGCCCGCCACGAGTCGGCGTCGATGGTCTCGGCGCCGCTCAGGTTCGCCGCGTGCCCGATGATCCCTGCCAGCGGGTTGCGCATGTCGTGGACGATACGGCGGATGAAATTGTCGTAAAAGGCGGCTTGTCCCTCGGTGCCGATCACCGGACGGCTGGTGACGACCGCGCTGTGCTGGTCGATCGGCTGCGCCTGGATCGCAAAATGCACGCCATCGCGCACGGTCAGCGTCTGCGTCATGGTTCGTCCGCCGCGCAGCGCCCGATCGACCAGCCCTGCCACCGGGGCAGACAGCCGTTCGCGCTCGATCATGCGCGCGGCGGCGGCGTTGTGCCACAGCACCCGTCCGCGCCGATCGACGATCGCCGTTCCTTCAATCAGCGCCGCCGCCCGCTCGATCCGACGGGCGCGTGCCCGTCCGGCGCGGATTCCGCTCAGGGCGATCGCCAGCGGCAGCGCGGCACCGATCAGCAGCCACAGCATCCCCGCCACCGACGCGAATCGCACCGTCAGAAACGGCGCGCCGTCATCGATGGCGCGGGTGAACAGGATGGCGGTCAGGATGATCCAGCCGATCGCCAGCAGCAGCAGCGCGAGACGATACAGGCGCACTACCGGGCCTGCACCAGTCGGTAGCCGACGCCATGCACCGTCTCGATCAGCTCGTCGCGCTCCAGTCCGAGCTTGCGCCGCAGCGCCGCGATATGACGATCGACGGTGCGCTCGTAGCCGATCCAGCTCGTATCCCAGACATGATTGAGGAGCTGTTCGCGCGTCCAGCCCCGGTCCGGGTGGCGCGCCAGAAATGCCAGCAGCGCGAACTCGATCGGGGTCAGGTCGATCTGCGTCCCGGCGCGGCTGACGCGCAGGTGTTCGGTGTCGATCTGCAAGCCGCCGACGCTGATCCGTTTTGGCTGCGAATCCTGCTCTGCTTCCGCCCGAATCTGTCTGACCGCGCTCAGGGTGGTGCGAATCTGGGTCGCCAGCGTGTGTTTGTCCCAGGGCTTGGTCACAAAGGCGATCGCGCCATGTCCCAGGCTGGCGGCTTCCATCTCCTCATGCGAGGTGAGCATGATGATCGGGATGAAGCGCGGACGCTGGCGCAGGCGCGCGCACAGCTCGATCCCGCTCATGCGGCTGCTGCTGGTGCTGGAGTCGAGTACGATATCCAGCAGGGCGAGATCGGGTTCGCGCTGATCGACCAGCCCCAACGCGGTCTCGCCACTTTCCGCCGTCACTACGTCGAACCCCATCGGGCGCAGATAATCGATCAGCGCGGAGCGGATGCTCGATTCGTCGTCTACTACCAGGATCATCGGTCGTGGATCGGTCATGGCTGCGTTGCTCGAATAGGCGATCACAGGTACAGTCTCATTGTGTATCGATCGGGGCAGCATTTGCAAATGGTCTGTTCGTCCTCATGAGTGCATCGACGCTGACAACGGCGCAAAGAAGCGCCATTTTCACCCACGACCGACCGTTGATCGTCACGGCGGGCGCGGGCAGCGGCAAGACGTTCGTGCTGGTCAACCGCTTTCTGGCACTGCTCGACGCCGACTCGTCGCTGCCGCTGAACGCGATCGCCGCCATCACCTTCACCGAAAAAGCGGCGGCAGAGATGCGCGAACGGGTGCGCGACACGATCATGGAGCGCGCACGCGACGCCCGATCGCGCGCCTCGGTGTGGCGATCGCGGCTCGACGCCATCGACGGCGCCCGGATCGGCACCATTCACAGCCTGTGCGCGGGGATACTGCGCGCCAATGCCGCCGACGCGCAGATCGATCCCGCCTTCGAGGTGCTGGACGACATCGGCGCGCGGATGCTGCTCGACACCGCCATCGACGACGCCCTGCGCACGCCCGGCGCTGCTGCCGAGTCCGCCTCGGCGCTGCTGGACGCCTACGACGGGGGGCAGGTGCGCGCGGCACTGCGATCGCTGGTGACGAGCGAGGCGCCGAACAGCGCCGACGCCGCCGCGCTGTTCGAGTCGTGGCGCCATGCCTGGGACGCAACCGCACAGGCTGAGCTGACACAGCTCGACAGCGCCATCGCGGGATCGGCGTTCGCGCACTGGTCAGATGCGATCGCCCCCGATAGTGACAAATTGGGCGCGATCTGGCGCGGGGTCGTCGCGGGGATCGCGTCGTGGCGTGAGCAGGGGGACGCGCCTTTCGCCGATCAGATCGTCACGCTGACTGCGGTCGAACAAACGATCAAAATGAATGTCGGTGCTGCTGGATCGTGGGGCGGCAAAGACGCGCTGGCACAGGCGAAAGACGCCTTGCGCACCGTCAAAGCGCACCTTAAAGACGCGACCGAGGCGATCGGCGCGCCGCCCGGTGTGCTGGATGAGTCAGCGGCGCGGCTGATTGTGCATTGGTCGCGGCTGACCGACCACAGCGCGCGGCGCTATGCCGAGCTGAAATCCGCGCGCCACGCGCTCGACTTTGACGATCTCGAACGGTGCGCCGCCGATCTGCTCGACCGCGAGTCGGTGCGCGACCGAGTGCGTGCCGAGATACGATACGTGCTGGTGGACGAATTCCAGGACACCAACGCGCGTCAGTATCGGATCGCGCGCGCGCTGACCGACGGTGGGCACCCCGGTGCGCTGTTTGTCGTCGGCGATCCTAAGCAGAGTATCTACGGCTTTCGTGGTGCCGATGTGCGCGTGTTCAAAGAGGTGGCAGGTGGGATCATCGCGCGCGGCGGCGAGGGCGCGGCACTCAGCGAATCGTTCCGCACGCACACGCGGCTGGTCGGCATGTTCAACCGTTTCTTCGCGCATCTGCTCACCGAGACCAGCACCTACGCCGTCGATTTTGGCGAGTCGATGGACGCCAGACGCGACGCCCCGACCGACGCCCCCCCGATCGAGCTGCTGCTGATCGCCAGACCGAGCGCCAGCGAAAAAGCCGACCAGCGCGCGCGTTCCTCCGAGGCGGACTCCGATGATGCGCCAGAGACGCGCACCCGTGAAGCGGACTCGATCGCCGCGCGCTTGGTCGCCCTGGTGCGGCAGAGTCGCCCGGTGTACGACAAAGCGAGCAAGGCGATCCGCCCGGTGCAGTACGGCGATATGGCGATCCTGTTTCAGGCGATGAGCCACGCGCCGCTGTACGAAGACGCGCTGGCGCGGGCGGGGGTGCCCTATGTCACCGTCGCCGGAAAAGGCTTTTACGATCGTCAGGAAATCTGGGACGCGCTCAACCTGCTGCGCGCGCTCTACAACCCCGCCGACGATCTGGCACTGGTGTCCGCGCTGCGTTCACCGCTGTTCGCCCTCAGCGACGAGGCGCTGCTGCGGCTGCGGCTGTCGCATCCCGACGGGCGAGGCGGCGCTGGTGACGGTCGCGTTGTTATGCGCCCCTACAAGGACGGTGATCGCGGGGGCGTGTTTTGGACGGCATTGTTCGCGGTCGATCTGGCGGGGTTCGACCCCGATGATGCCGACGCCATCCGCTTCGCGCGCGTCACGCTGGACGACTTAGGCGCGCTCGCCGGGCGGGTCTCGATCGCCGACCTGCTGCGTCAGGCATACGCCGACAGTGGCTATCTGGCGATTCTGAGTGCGCTGCCCGGCGGTGTCCGCCTGCGCGCCAACGCCGAAAAGCTGATCGCCATCGCGGACGCCGGACGCCAGATCGCGCTGGGCGAATTCATCACCGCGCTGGACACGCTCAAGGCACAGGAAGCACGCGAAGGCGAAGCCGCGCTCGACGCGCTGGGCGTGGTGCGGCTGATGACGGTGCATAAGAGCAAAGGTCTGGAATTTCCGGTGGTGGTGCTGGCGGACAGCAGTTATAAGGGCGGCGGACGCGGCGGCGACGCGGCGGCTGCCTATGACACCGACAGCGGATGGACAGCGCGTGTGTACGACCCTGACGAGGCGAAGTACGTCGATGGGTTTGCGTCGAGAGCCGCAAAAACGCGCGCGCTCGCCAAAAATGACGCCGAAAAACGCCGTCTGCTCTACGTCGCCGCCACGCGCGCCGCCGATCTGCTGATCGCCAGCGGCACCGTGTGGTGGAACAAAGAAGGCGGCATGAAAACCGCCGGCTGGCTGGCGTGGTTGAGCGAGGCGCTGAGTTTAGAGGCGCTGACGCCGGACGACCCCGCCTTTGCGGTCGGTCGCATCGACACCCCGATTGGGAGGGTTGGCATGTCGCTCGCAGGGACGCATGACGCTGCGTCCGATGACGCCGTTCCCGACGAACCGATCGATCGATTCGATGCGGCTTTCGCGGCTTTCGCGGCGCTGACCGATGAACAAAGCGAAGCTAATCCAGTCGCCGCCCCACCGCTGATGGGCGCACTGGCACACACGCGCATCGACGCGCGCACCGCCCGCGATCTGTCCGCGACGCAGCTCGCCGACCTGGGCGCGGCATTGGGCGCGCTGCCAGAGACGCACCGCCCGTACTACCGCGAACGCTGGCGCCGGGGCGTCGGTCAGCGGGCGCCGGAGTCGATCCCGACAGTCAGCGAGTCGCAGACGCGCGCCCATGCCCGCCTGGTCGGGGAGATCGTGCATCGCGCCCTGCAATACGGACTGGAAGAGGAAAAATGCGATCTGCGTCGGCTGCTGGCGGATTACGCCTGGGAGTCGGGCGTGATCGATCCGGCGGAGTCGAGGGGTATGGTCGATGAAGCCTATACGCTGCTCAAGACCGCCCAGGCGAGCGAGGTCTTTCGCTGGATCGCTGCGTCCGATCGGGCAGGGCTGCGGGTATTCCGCGAGCTGCCATTCACCTACCAGACGGCGCACCCGGACGGATCGGTCGGTCGGCGTATACACGGCGTGCTGGACATGCTGATCGAGCGCGACGATGGATCGTGGGCGGTGGTCGATTTCAAGACGGCGCGGGTGCGTGGCAATGTCGGGACACACGCCGCACGCTATACGCTGCAGGTCGGCGCGTATGCGGCGGCGGTCGAGTCGCTGGTCGGTGTCACGCCGCGCGCGTGGCTGTATTACATCCATCACGACGCGCTGATCGAGGTGGCAGCATCGACGTGGCGTGCGGGCTTGGAGTCGCTGGAGGGGGCAATCGGGGCGTTGTTCGAGGGGTGATGGCGGGTTTGGCGCGCCAAACCCCTACTTAAACAGGGAAGGATCGAGCTGGCGCGCCTTGATAAAGTCGGCTTCCGCGTCGCGCGTATCGCCTTTGGCGCGCTTCGCCATACCGCGATTGTTGTAGGCACGGGCATAGTTCGGGTTGAGCCGGATCGCCTCGCTAAAATCGGCGATCGCGCCGTCGTAATCCTGTTTATTACGACGCGCAATCCCGCGATTGTTGTAGGCATGAGCATAATTCGGGTTCAGCCGGATCGCCTCGCTGCTATCGGCGATCGCGCCGTCGTAATCCTGTTTATTACGGCGCGCAATCCCGCGATTGTTGTAAGCAAGGGCATAATTCGAATCGAGTCGGATCGCCTCGCTGCTATCGGCAATCGCGCTGTCGTAATCGCCTTTGTCGTAGCGTGCCAGACCGCGATTGTTGTAGGCGGCGGCATAGTTCGGGTTGAGCCGGATCGCCTCGTTATAATCGGCTATCGCGCCATCGTAATCCTTTTTGTCGTAGCGTGCCAGACCGCGATTGTTGTAGGCGGCATAGTTCGGGTCGAGCCGGATCGCCTCGTTATAATCGGCGATCGCGCCGTCGTAATCCCTTTTTTCATATCGATCGCAGCCGCTGGAAAAATGCTCCGCCGCCGTCAACTGCTTCTCCGTCACCGGGGATGCCGCCGCCGCCGCCGTGATTTGCCGCTGTGCCTTGACGCGCTGTGCTGGCGCGACCGGATGCAGCACCAGGTCGAGCGACTTATTCAGATAGCGGCTGGTCAGCCGCCCCATCGCCTCGTCGAAAAAGGCGATCGGCACGGACAGGTTGTTGTAATCACCCAGCTGCGCCAGCTTACCTGTCAGGTAGGGGCGCGCGCCCTCCCAGGTGAAGCCGTCGAAGACCAGTGGGATGATATTGCGCCCTGTATCGATCGCCAGCTCGATCTCGCGCCGCACCCAGTCGCCGGGTTCGCTGCAGCGCAGCAGGGTGTCGGGCTGGAGGATGACCAGGAAGTGGGCGCGCGCCTTGATCTCGCCGACGATCACCCGTTCAAACGAGCCGGAGTCCAGCGATTGATAGTCGAAAAACACATCGTACCCCGCCGCGCGCACATGCTGAAATACGCTCAACGCGCTGTACTGGCTGGTGCGACGGTAGCTGATGAAGACGGTTTTTTCGATGCGCATGGATGACGCTCCCCACAATGATCGCCTGTTCATTGTAATATAAAGTTCAGATGAGATCAAAAATCGAGTCGAGCCGATGGCTGCGCAGCTTCAGGTCGAGTGCAATGATGGCGGCAGCCATACCCGCGTTTTTGTCACGTATTCCGGTGAGACCGAGATGCGATACAATATCACTGCTGCACTTGAATAGCATAAGGCTGTGCTCAATGACCACCATAGCGCACATGACATTGAAAGAATTGGATGACATGATTGAAGCCAAGATCGACGCGCGCCTGACGCGGATGCTTGGCGATTTTGAGTGGAGCGATCCAGCCGATGAAGACCGTTCGTGGGAAGAGAGTCGCGCCGCTGTCAAACGCGCGCGTCGTCCGCTGCCTCCAGGCGCCAGGTCGTCCGTAGAACTGCTGCGTGAGGATCGTGATCGGTGATGCCCAACTATGTAATCGACGCCACTGTCGTGATCGAAACCGTACTTGTTGAAGCATACACAGCACACGTTGATCGGTTTTTTGATAGCATCACAAATGATGACCGCCTGATCGTGCCTGAGTTTTGTCTGCTTGAATGCACTAATGTTTTGTGGAAACGTATACGTGCCGGACAGATAACGCGCAGTGAAGGTGAAGATATGCTATCCGCGTTGCGCGGGTTGAAGCTTCGTCGTGCGCCGATGAAGCGTTTGCTCGATCGCGCGCTTGATATTGGTTTACGACGTTCCCTGGCAATACATTACGCTTGTCCGCTTGTTACACTGGATCAATTAGAGGCGCGGGCAGCAGTGAGTGAAGGTGTGACCGTAGTTAACCTTGTGACCGCGTAGCCGTCTGCTCATGATCACCCGACTCGCCCGACTTTTTGCCGTCCCTGACTATGCCCGACCCGGACATCCCGCCGCGCGCCGCGACCGCGCTGGTGAGCGCCGACCCGACTTCGCCGCGCGGCTGCTGCGCGCCCTGGCGCATTTCGTGATCGCCGTCGCAGTACTGCTGATGGGCGTGCTGATCGCCAGCGGCTTTCTGACGCAGCCGTTCGGGGATCGCCCCTCGGAAGCCGTCTACAACATCCTGATCGTGCCGACGCTGCTGCTGAGTGCGTCTCTCAGCCTGGGCGCCTACATCAACGGCATCAGCATCCTGTCGATCCTGCGGGGCGGCGCCGCATGGGATATGCTGCGCACCACACCGGGCGGGGTGCGCCTGACGCTGTTAGCCCGACACAGTGCGACGCTGGCGCGCGGCGGACGCCTGCTGATCGCGCTGACGGGTGTGCGCGTGCTGCTGATTGTGCTGCTGCTGTGGGACATGATCGCCAACCAGGGACGCACGCTGGAGCTATTGATCCTGGGGATCACGCCGACGATCGGCGTCGCGGTCGCGGTGCCGCTGCTGGCAGCGGGCATGGCGGCGAGTCTGCTGCTGCCGGTGACCGGGGCATTGCTCGATACCGCGATCGGGCTGGTGGTGGCGTCGATCACCCGATCCCGCTTCGGGATCATCCTGGTGACGGCGGCGATCGTCGCGGTGCGCGTCCCGCTGGTGATCTTCCTCGGTTTACAGCGCCTGTTTCTGCTGTCCGACGTGCCCACCCTCGATGCTGGCGAACAGTGGCGGATCGTGGTCGGCGCGAGCGTGGTGGATCAGGGCTATGGGCTGCTGCATCTGCTGGACGGCGCGGCGATCTGGGCGCTGGTGCCCTACGGCATCCTGCTCGGCGGCATAATGCTGGCGATCGCGGTCGGTCAGGCGTGGCTGGCGGATCGGCTGGTGCTGTGGGCAGCGGATCGCGCGCAAAAACGCGGGTGAACGCCGTTACGGACGCACCGTCACGGGCGCACATGCCCGTCCCCGACGACGACCCACTTGTAGGTCGTCAGTTCTTCCAGCGCCATCGGACCGCGCGCGTGCAATTTTTGCGTGCTGACGGCGATCTCCGCGCCTAAGCCCAACTGTCCGCCGTCGTTGAAACGGGTGCTGGCATTGACGAACACCGCCGACGCATCGACCCCGGTCGTGAAGCGTTCGGCGTGGGCGGCGTCCTCGGTGACGATCACCTCGCTGTGCCCGGTGCCGTGATCGCGGATGTGGTCGAGCGCCTCGTCCAGCCCGCTCACCACTTTCACGCCCATGATCAGCGCCATCCATTCGGTGTCAAAGTCGTCGGCGCCCGCCGGGGTCACGTCCAGACCGGGCACGCCCTCCAGGATCGCTCCCGCGCGCGACTCAGCTTTGAAGACCACCCCCGACGCTGCCAGCCGCGTCGCCGCACGCGGCAAAAAGTCTGCCGCGATCGCCTCGTGAACCAGCAGCGTGTCGAGCGTGTTGCACACCGACGGACGCTGCGTCTTGCCATTATGCACGATGTCGAGCGCATGGGCGGCGTTGGCGGTCGCGTCGATGAAAGCGTGGCAGACGCCGATCCCACCCGTGATCACCGGGATGGTCGCGTTGTCGCGGCACAGACGATGCAGCGCCGCCCCGCCGCGCGGGATGATCATATCGACGTACTGGTCGAGACGCAGCAGCTCGGTGATGTAGCGCCGATCGGGATCGTCGATGCACTGGATCGCGTCGGATGGGAAGACATCGGCAAATTCCGGCGTGTGCAGCGCGGCGCGCATCGCCTCCACCATCGCGGTGGTGCTGCGCAGAATTTCTTTGCCACCGCGCAGGATCACCGCGTTGCCACTCTTGAGCGTGAGCGCGATCACGTCGGCGGTGACATTGGGACGCGCCTCGTAGATCACGCCGATCACGCCGATCGGGGTGCGCTGCTTGCGGATGCGCAGTCCGTTCGGCAGGGTGCGCGCGGCGAACTGATCCCCAACCGGGTCGGGCAGGCTGGCAACCTGGCGCACGTCGGCGGCGATCGCGGCGAGGCGTCCGCCTTCGAGACTCATGCGATCGATCAGGTGCGCGCCCAGCCCGGCGGCGCGGGCGTCGTCGAGATCGAGTCGGTTGGCGCTCAGGATCGGGTCGGCGCAGGCATCGAGCGCATCCGCCAGCGCCAGCAGCGCGCGATTTTTCTGGTCGGTCGTCACCCAGGCGAGGCGCGCGGACGCGGCTTTGGCGCGCTTGCCGATGGTTTGCATGTCCATGATTGTGCAATCCTTTATTTCAGCAGCACCAGATTGTTCCGGTGGATCAGCGCATCGCCATAACTATACCCCAGACGCTCGACGATCTGCGCGCTCTGCACGCCGCACAGCTTGCGCGCCGCCGCCGCATCATAGCTGCTCACGCCATGCGCGATCGCGCCGCCGTCGGGAGCGCACACCGCCACCGTCGCGCCCCGGTCGAATTCGCCCTCGATGCGCGTCACGCCAACGGGCAGCAGGCTCGCGCCGCCCGCCTGGACTTTGCGCGCCGCCCCCGCATCGATGTGGAGCGTCCCGCGCGGACGCTCCACCAGCAGCCAGCGCTTGCGGCTCTCCAGGGGCGTACTCACCGCGTCGAAACGGGTGCCGACATTCTCCCCGGCGACGATGCGCACCAGCGCATCCGGCACCTTGCCGCTGGCGATCCAGGTGGTCACGCCGCCGCGCGACGCCAGCTGCGCGGCTTGCAGCTTGGTCGCCATGCCGCCTGTGCCCAGGCTGGAACCGCTGCCTCCGGCGCGCGCGATCGTCTCGGCGTCGATCTGTGCCACCCGTTCGATCAGCACCGCGTCGGGATTGCGGCGCGGATCGGCGGTGAACAAGCCCGGCTGATCGGTCAGCAGAATCAGCCGATCGGCTTCGACCAGGGTCGCCACCAATGCTGACAGGTTGTCGTTGTCGCCGATGCGGATTTCTTCAGTGGCGGTGGTGTCGTTCTCGTTGATCACCGGGACGATGCGCCGCTCGATCAGCGTGGTCAGGGTGTCGCGTGCGTTGAGGAAGCCAGCCCGCACGTTCAAATCGGCGCGGGTGAGCAGTAACTGTGCGGTGATGATGCCGAAGATGTCGAACAGATCGCCATACACCTGCATCAGCCGACTCTGCCCGACAGCGCTCAACATCTGGCGTGTGAGGATGCTGCGATTCAATTCGGCTGTGCCGAGGCGTTCCCGTCCAGCGGCGACCGCCCCCGACGTGACCAGGACGACTTCATGACCTGCCTGATGCAGCCGGGCGATCTGCTGGACGACTTCGAGTATGCGCTGGCGGCTGAGGTGCGGCGTGCCGTCCGTGAGGGTGCTGGTGCCGACCTTGACGACGATCCGCTCGCTCATACGTCGTGAGTCTGAGGGGTCGATGGCGCGGCGTCGCTGCGCACTGGAAAGCTGGCGATCAGGTCAGCGAGCTGTCGGCGCGAAAACGGCTTGGCGAGCACGGCAAGCGCACCGCCCACCAGCGCCAGCGCGCCCCGGTCGCTGCACGAGCGATCGGTCATGGCGATCACTGGGATAGTGCGCGTCCGGGGATCGGCGGTCAGCTTGCGCAGCACGGCGAGCGCGTCGGCACTGGGGAGGTCGAGGTCGAGCAGGATGAAATCGGGGGCAGGAGTCATGGCGGCGGCTTGTTGGGTCGATTTGGCGCCGGTGGTATTGCGCTTGAACTGTACCTCCAGATCGCGCAGGATCAGCGCGATCGCAAACAAACTGTGGGCGTCGTCCTCGATGATCAAGGCATTGGAAACGCCTGGCGACGGCGTTAAGTTAGGCATACCGCTCCCCCTGGATTATTTACTGACGACTTAGTTTTGCAGCGCTGGCGCTGTGTGCATCGTGATCTATCATGGCTTTGTTATATCACAATTTTTAAGATTGCGAGTTATCGATTGGGTCTGTGTGCATCGACCGTCCTATGAGGTGACATGCCATATTTGTAACAAGTGTCGCACGATCCCGCTGCCGCCCGTGAACGCGCTCAGGCAGGGGTACATTCCGATTAAGACAACGTTACGAAAATTTGCATCGCAGATTAAGACACGCTACACTGAATCGCGTGGACTAGACCACACTAGACCACGCACCTGACTATTCTTCGAGGAGACTCCACCCATGAAACGGCTTCTTTTATCACTCGTACTCGTGCTTTCCATTCTGGGCATGACGCTGGCGCCCGCCGCCGCCGCCGATGCCCCCGTCGGCACCTGGCTCGGCACCTGGCCCTACGCCGCCCCCGGCACCCACAACCTGAACAGCTTCGCGGCTGGCGGTCTCAACGACAATCTCGGACTGGTCTACCGTCCGCTGGTGGAGCTGACCCCCGCCTACTATCTGTGGGCGACCAACGAATACGTCGGTATCCTCGCTGACTCATGGGGCTTCGTGGACGACAACGCGGCTTTTGAATACACCATCAAATCGGACGCGCTGTGGTCGAACGGCGATCAGGTCACCTCGGAAGATGTGGTGAACACCTTCGCCATCGGACGTATCCTCGGTTGGTCGCAGTGGGGCTATCTGGCGAATGTCGAAGCCGCCAGCCAGGACACCGTGCGCTTCACCTTCCAGGAAGGGCGCGCCTCGCGCAATGCCGAACGCCAAATCCTCAAGGAACACGTCGTCGCCAGCGCCAACTATGGCGAACTGGCTGCCCAGGCGATGCAATTGGTCGCCGACGGCAAGACCAAAGACGATGCCGAATGGACTGCCCTGGCGACCGCGATCGCGGAATTCCGCCCGGAGACGCTGATCGCATCGGGTCCCTACACCTACGCGCTCGACGATGTGGGCGAAGCCTTTATGACCCTCTCGTGGCAGCCGCTCAGCCTGTACAGCGCCTCGGTCAAGTTTGGCGAGCTGAAGCTGTGGGCAGGCGAGACCGAAGCCACCACCGCGCTCGTCCTCAGCGGCGAGCTGGCGCACAGCACCAACGTCTATCCCCCGGCGACGATCGACTCGTTCGTGGCTGAAGGCATCCGCCTGGTGACCACCCCACGCGGTTACGGACCCGCGCTGCTGTTCAACTTCAACCTGCCCGCTTTCCAGGACGCGCGCGTCCGTCAGGCGATGGCGCACGCCATCAACCGCGAACAAAGCGCGCTGCTGACCAACGGCTTGGGCGCGTCGGGCACGGTCACCATGTCGGGTATCCTCGACTCGATCGCCCCGACCATCCTCAGCCAGGAAACGCTGGACTCGCTCAACGGCTACGAGTACAACCTCGAAGGCGCCGCCGCCCTGATGCAGGAAGCGGGCTACACCCTCAATGCCGACGGCAAATGGGCGAACGCCGCTGGCGAAATGCTTTCCATCGAATACACCTTCCCGGCGGACTTTGCCGACTTCAGCGCGGCTGCCCGTGACGCCACCGCTCAGTTGAACGAATTCGGCTTCGACATCAGCGAGCGCGCCCTGCCCTGGCAGGAAGCCGCTGAAGCCATCCGCCTGGGCGATTTTGACCTGTCGGTCTGGAGCTGGGGCGCGGGTTCACCGTTCGCCTTCCAGAATATGAACAACCCGATCCGCCGCTGGAACAATCCGGTCCTGCCGGCTGAAAAGCCCGGTATGAGCCTGCCGCTGCAGTTCGAGATGGACGGCACCGCGGTCGATATGGACGCGCTGATCCTCGACGTGAGCAACGGTCTCGACACCGACGCGCTCCAGGCAAAGGCGGACACGCTGGCGCAGATTATCAACGCCGGCATGTATTACATTCCGTTGAACGAAATGCTCAGTGTCGAGCCGGTCAACGAACTGGCGATCGCGGGCGCGCCTGCCGACGGCGATCCCATTTACGCCAATCCGTCGAACGATCATTTCATCGTCAAGCTGATCCTGGACGGCACGCTCGGTCCGGTGAGCTAAACATCACTCTGGTGCTGGAGGGATGAGGCACGCCTCATCCCTCCATTTTTCTGATTTTGAATGAAGCCCTGAATTATTGATACAAGGCATGACATGACCGCCATCCCCGTCGCATCGACTGCCCCCGTCGTCCAATCCGACCTGCCACCGCGCCCAACCGTGCTGGCGCGCCTGAATCAGGTGCGGCGCAGCTATCTGTTTCGCGTGATCGTGAGCGGGCTGATCACCATCTGGGCGGTCACCACGCTGACGTTCTTCATGATCCGGCAGATGCCCGGCAGCCCGTTCGAGGTCGCCATCGATGGTCTGATGACGCGCCAGTCGATGACCTACGACGAGGCATACCGCGCGGCGGCGTCGATCTACAATTACGATCCCGATCGTCCGGTGCTGCTGCAATATGCCGACTTCATCGGCGATCTGCTGCAGGGCGACCTGGGCAAGTCGATCACGCGCGGCAATGCCCCTGTCCTCGATATCATCCTGCGCTACCTGCCCTGGACGCTCTTTTGCGTCGGGCTGGCGCTGCTGATCAGCTTCACGGTCGGGACGCTGCTGGGTCTGGCGATCGGCTATTGGCGCGGCACCTGGTTCGACAACGCGGTGACGACCTTCGCCTCGATCGTCAGCGGCATCCCCGATTTCATCATCGCGCTGCTGATCATCCTGGTGTTCGGCGTGCAGTTGAAATGGTTCCAGGTCGGCGCCATGCGCGGCGGCGTCGATCCGACCATCACGGTCGGGTTTTCTTTGGAATATATCGCCAGCCTTTTACAGTATGCTTCCCTGCCGATCCTGATCTACGTGCTGTCGTCGGTTGGCACCTGGGTGCTGGCGATGAAGAGCAGCACGCTGAGCACGCTGGGCGAGGATTACATCGCGGTCGCACAGGCGCGCGGTCTATCCCAGCGCCGCATCCTGACCGGGTACGTCGGGCGCAACGCCATGCTGCCCCTGATCACCCGCCTGGCGATCAGCGTCGGCTTCGTCGTCAGCGGCAGCATCATTATCGAGGAAATGTTTCAGTACCCCGGCCTGGGGCGCAATCTGTTCCTGGCGATCGGGTCGCGCGACTACACCATCATGCAGGGGATTTTTCTGGTGATCACGGCTGCTGTCGTCATCTCCAACATTCTGGCGGATCTGGCGGTCGGCTGGCTCGATCCGCGCGTGCGCCTGGGGACGGAGGGGGGCTGATATGTTCGGATTAGAGACGATCGCCTCGCCCGCCGGACTGCTGATCGGCGCGCTGTGCGGTCTGGTGCCGCTGGCGGCTGGCTTCTACTACAAACACATCGGCGTCGGCGTCTACGGTTTTCTGGCGTGCCTGATCAGCGGCTTTGCCTGTGGCGTCATCGGCGGACTGCCGATGATCGTGCTGACCTACGCCGTCGTCCTGAGCTATGCCTATGTCAACCGCCAGGACCCGTTCACCTCGCGGGCGGCGCTGACCGAGGTCACCTTCGAGGTGTCGCGCGTCGAGCAGTTTCAGCGCGCCCTGGCGAATCTGGGCATGGCGTTACGAGGCGGCTGGCGTGCCCTGACGCGCAACCGTGCCGGATTCGTCGGCTTTCTCGGACTGCTGTTCTTCTTCGTCATGACCGTATTCGGTCCGCTGGTGATCGAATACGAGGGCGCGGCGCAGATGGATCGGCGCGCGCCGGGTGCCCGCGCGCTGGTGGCACCGCCGAGCGCGGAACACATCCTCGGTCTCGACTGGAAAGGGCGCGATGTGCTGTCCCATATGGTGCACGGCGGACAGCGCCTGATCCTGACCTCGATCCAGGCGGGCATCCTCGCTACCGTGCTGGCGGTCGCGCTGGGATCGCTGGCGGGCTTGCTGGGCGGGGCAGTCGATCAAATCCTGACCACGATCGCCAATTTCATCCTGACCATCCCGGCGTTTCCGCTGCTGATCGTGCTGGCGGCGCTGATCGAGTTCGACAGCGATTTTCTGCTGGCGCTGCTGTTCGGCGCGCTCAACTGGCCCACGCTGATGCGGGCGGTGCGGGCACAGGTGCTCAGCCTGCGCGAACGCGACTATGTGCAGGCGGCGGTCGCGCTCGATCTGGGGATGTGGCACATCATCACCCGCGAAGTCTTTCCCAACATGGTCAGCTACATCGCCGTCAACCTGATCTTCACCATCCGCATCGCCATGTACTCGATCGTCGGGCTGGTGTTTCTGGGACTGGTGCCGCTGCGCGAGCCAGATTGGGCGGTGATGATCTTCACCGGACGCCAGCAAGGGGTGCTGTTCCTGCCGCAAGCCGCCGGGATGCTGCTCTCCCCGATCGTGGCGATCGCACTGTTCCAACTGTCGCTGGTGCTGTTCAGCCGCTCGCTCGAAGAGATTTTCAACCCGCGCCTGAGGACGGGCATATGAACAGACGCACATGTTTCCGGTTCTGCCTGGGTTTGGCGGTGCGCGATGAATGAACAATCGATCGTCCTGAGCGTGCGCGACCTGTCGGTGAGCTATCTGGCGCCACGCGGACGGGTGCGCGCGGTGCAAAAAGTCTCGTTCGACCTGCACGCGGGCGAGACGCTGGCGCTGATCGGCGAGTCCGGCTGCGGCAAATCGACGCTCAACCTGGCGCTGATCCGCCAGCTCCCCAGGAGCGCGCGCATCGACGGCGGACGCATCACCTACACCTACCGCGACGGGCATCAGGCTGATCTGCTCAGTTACAACAGAGGCGAGATGCGCCGGTATCTGTGGGCGGAATGCGCGATGGTCTTTCAGGGCGCGTTGAATTCGCTCAATCCGGTCATCCGCGTGAGCGATATGGTCTACGATACGGCGGCGGCGCACGGCATGGGACGGGCGGCGGCGCGCGATCACGCCATCGACCTGTTCCGCAAGGTGCGTCTGGACGCCGATCGCGTCTTCAACAGCTATCCGCACGAGCTCAGCGGCGGGATGCGGCAGCGTGTGCTGCTGGCGCTGAGTCTGCTGCTGCGTCCGCAGGTGGTGATCATGGACGAGCCGACGACCGCCGTAGACATCCTGACGCAGCGCTCGATCCTGGACGTGCTGAAAGAACTGCGCGCCGAGCTCAATTTCAGTGTCATTTTCATCAGCCACGATCTGGCGGTCGCCGCCGAGATCGCGGACACCGTAGCGACTATGTATGCTGGAGAGATTGTCGAGATCGGCGCGGTAGACGACGTGTTTTACCGTTCGCGCCACGCCTACACGCTCAGTCTGTTGAATGCCGCGCCGCGTCTGAGCGCCGGAGTCGAGACGCTGGAGAGCATCCCCGGCAGCCCGCCCGACCTGATCGAGCCGCCGACTGGCTGCAAATTTCACCCGCGCTGCAGCTATGCGACGAGTATCTGCGAGACGACGATCCCGCGCATGGTGGCTTATCCTGGATCGAATAAGAGTATGCGACTGGCAGCGTGTCATGAAGCCGATCAGGTGATGCTCGACGCCAAAGCGACCCGCCTCGCCGACAGCCGCGCCCGCAAAGCGAGTGCAGTATGAACGAGGCATCAGCGTACATGAACGGATCGACCGCTGCCGATATCGAGCCGATCGTCGAGCTGCGCGACATCGGACGTACCTTCATGAAAGATCGCGTCGCTATCCCGGTGCTGCAGCACATCGACCTGACGGTCATGCCCAACGAGATTCTGTGTATCGTCGGGGAGAGCGGCTGTGGCAAGACCACGACCGGTAAAATCATCGCCGGGCTGCTGGAGCCCTCCAGCGGCGAAATGCGCGTGAGTGGTCGTCCGGTCGAGTCCTACAAGGGACGGGAAAAGGCACTGCTGCGCCGTCAGCTTCAGATCGTGCATCAGGACCCGTTCGCCTCGCTCAACCCGGCACATACTATCGGCGACATCCTCAGCTTTCCGCTGCGTCGTCACCGCATGACCGACGGCGGCGCGTCGCTGAAGCGGCGTATCTGGGAGCTGCTGACGATGGTCGATCTCACCCCGCCCGGCGACATGGTGAACAAGTTTCCACACCAGCTCAGCGGCGGACAGCGCCAGCGCGTCAGTATCGCCCGTTCGCTGACCGTGCAGCCGCGCCTGATCGTCGCGGACGAAGCAGTGAGCATGGTGGATGTGAGCATCCGTATCACCCTGCTGAAGATGCTGCTGCGTCTGCGCGCCGAGCTGGGCTTGACGATCGTGTTCATCACCCACGATCTGGCGCTGGCGAAGTATTTCGCCTGGGAAGGACGGATCGCGGTCATGTACCTGGGACGGATCGTCGAGATCGGCAGCACGTCGGAGGTGATCGCCAATCCATCGCATCCCTACACACGCGCCCTGCTCGCCGCCGTCCCCGAAGCCGACCCGGAGATAACGCGCGCGAAACAGGCGATCCGGCTGCGCGGCGACGACATCCCGCGCCTGACCGACATCCCGCCCGGCTGCGCCTTTCACCCGCGCTGCCCTTACTTTGTACCTGGCATGTGCGATACCGTCGTGCCCGCGCTGGATGCGGCACCCGGTTTCGATCAGCAGGTCGCCTGTATTCCGGTGCAGCGCGGTGAGGCGCTGACGCTGACAGCGCTATGATCAGCGCCGACGGACTGGCAGGTTTTTTGCGCCTGGGCTTTTTTGTCGGCGGCTGTGGACTGGTGATGTTACTCATGCAGCCGCCCGGCAGCCCGGAATTTGTCCTGAGCGGATGCAGCGCGCTGATGGGCGCGGTGTTGATCGGCGGTGTCGTGATCGTGGTGCGGCTCGCGCGTGGTAAGGAACTGCCATAGGAAATGCCATGATCGACCTGGACTCTGCCAAGCCGCTCTACGAACAGATCAAGGCGTACATCGTCAGTAACATACAGGCGGGCGTCTTCACCCCCGATGCCCGCATTCCGAGCGAACGCGCTCTGAGCGAGCAGTTCGGCGTCAGTCGGCTGACCGTCAAGCGGGCGATCGACGAGCTGACGCAGCACGGCGTGCTGTACGTGCAGATCGGCAAGGGCACCTATATCAGTCGTCCTAAAGTCATGGGGCAGCTCGAACAACTGACCAGCTTCAGCGAGGAAATGAGCGGACGCGGACAGCACCCATCGAGCCGGGTGCTGGAGGCAGCCATCATCCCGGCGTCGGTCGAGGCGGCGCGCGCGCTCCGGCTGGCGCCGGGCGCGCCGCTGTTTCGGCTGGTGCGGCTGCGTCAGGCGGACGCCACGCCGATGGCGATCGAGCGCACGCACCTGCCCGCGCTGCGCGTGCCCGGCATCCTCGATCGTCATGACTTCAGCCGCGAGTCGCTCTATGGCGTGCTGCGCGTCCATTACAGCATCAATCTCACCCACGCCGAACAGACGATCGAGGCGCGTCTGGCGACCGACGAGGAGAGCAGGCTGCTGGCGATCGAGCCGAACGCGCCGATCCTGTATATGACGCGCCTCACCTACGCCGACGGCGACGACCTGTGCGAATACGCGCTGTCGGCGTACAGCGGCGGGCGCTATAAGTTTCAGGCGGTGCTGCGGCACCTATAGCCGTTGTCACATGTTCATCTGAATATCCTGCTCGGCACGTAATTGCCTGATGCGCTGGCGTGCTGCATCCAATGACCGAACGACGTGCAACCTGGCAGGCTGATTGCGGAAGGTGGCGTCAATGATCGCCGTCGCAATCGGGTTGCGCGTCACCACCACCACATATCCCAGACCATAGGACTGGGCGGCAAAGACGGGCTTAATCAGCTCACGCGGATGACGGTTCGGAAACGGCAGCTTCAGATTCATATTCACAATGCTGTCGGCTCTGCCGCCGTTGAAAATACCCATTGAGGCGGTTTCGTTGATGGTCACGATGTAATCCATCACCCCTATCCAGCCCTCGAACTCCCAGCGCACGACCGTTTGCTCCGGGTTATCCCACTGCAAGTGAACGCGCATGATACAGCCCTTAGATGGTTCGATACCTGCGCTAATTATAGGTATATCCTGGCAATTTTCGTTAATATACTTGCAGGAAATCACGGATTTAGCGCGATCGCAGGGACACATAACAATGCGTCCGTAAAGAAAACTGTGATTCACTGAATTTGTAGTCTCAGCATACGGCGAAATCTCAAAAAGGAATAATGTCATGACCGAATCGCTGCAACGCCAGATCGGACGGATGTGCATCGTCGGCTTTGAGGGACATACCGCCCCGGATTATCTGCTCGATTGGCTGCGTGCCGGACGTGTCGGCGGCATCATCCTGTTCGCGCGCAACATCGAGTCGGTCGCTCAGGTGATCGCGCTCACCGACTCGTTGCGCGCCGCGTCTCCCGACGATCTGATCATCGCCATCGACCAGGAAGGCGGCGCGGTCGCCCGGATGCGCAGCGCACAGGGATTCAGCGAGGTGCCCGGCGCGATGGCGCTGGCGTCGGCAGCCGACGGTGCCCGCCATGCCGAGGTGGTCTACGCCGTGCTGGGCGCGGAACTGCGCGCGGTCGGCATCGACTGGGATTATGCGCCCTGTGTCGATCTGGCGTACAACCCCGCCAACGCTTCCCTCGGCACGCGCTCGTTTGGGCGCGACGCGGCGCACGTCGGCGCGCTGGCAGCCGGGGCGGTGCGCGGACTGCAAGCCTCACCGCACCGCGTGGCGGCGTGCGGCAAGCATTTCCCCGGCTTGGGCGATACCGATATCGATACCCATTTAGCGCTGCCGACCGTGACCACCTCGCTCGACGATCTGCGCGGCGTCGATCTCCAGCCGTATCGAGGGATCGTGGACGCCGGAGTCATGTCGGTGATGGTGACGCATACCATTTTCGCCGCGCTCGATCCCGACCTGCCCGCCACGCTCTCGCCCGTAGTGGTCAGCCAGCTTTTGCGGGGTGAGCTGGACTATGACGGCGCGGTCTGCACCGATTGTATGGAGATGAAGGCGATCGCGGATCACTTCGGTGCCGGGGAGAGCGCGGTGCTGGCAGCCCTCGCCGGGCATGACGCGATCCTGTTTTCGCACACGCCCGCGATGCAGGCAGCCGCGCACGACGCCCTGCTCGCCGCCGCCCAGAGCGGTCGTCTGTCTTCCCATGTGATCGCGTCTGCCAACCGCCGACTGGTGGCGTTACGTGCTTTTGCGGTGCGTCCGCGCGGGGATGCGGCGGTCGTCAACAGCAGTCAGCACGCGCGGACTGCGCTGGAGGCGGCGCGCGCGGGCGTGAGCGTGATCCCGACCGGAGCGCGCGTGCATGTCTTTGAGGCTCTCAACGACGACACCGCACCGCTGGACATCGCGGCGATGCAGGCGGCGCAAGCCCGCGTCGGCGTGATCGAATTTCCGTCGCGGCTGGACAGCGGCATCGTCGAGGCGGGCGGCGTGACCGGATTTGCCCGCGCGATCGCTGCGCGGCTGCTCGGCACGCGCGTGCGTGTCTGGCGCGGGGGTGCCTCCGCCGATTCCGAGGCATCGGCATTGGCGCGCAGCAGTGATCCGCTGATCATCGCCACCCGCAGCGCGCACCTCGACCCCGTGATCACGGCACAGGTGCGCGCCCTGATCGCCACAGCGCCAGGACGGGTGATCGTCGTGGCGCTGCGCAATCCGTATGACGCGGCGCTGTTCGCGGATGATCTGAAGGTGAGCGCGGTGCTTTGCACGTCCGGTGACGCCGAGCCGTCGCTGATCGCCGCTGCCGAGGCACTGGCGGGCGATTATGTGCCGTCTGGGACGCTGCCGGTCATGATCTGATCCGCGCGGACGGGGTTATCGTCAGCTAAATCTCGTTTACGAGGGCACGGCGCTGCTGCTCTCCCTGCCAAAGGGCGGCACGTATGCCATCGCCACGAAAACCCCCGCGATCCCGGCAAAGGCGATCGCACCGAGCCACAGATGCACGCGCCATGCAATGCCCGCCCCAAAAAGGGCAATCGCCAAAAAGTAAACCGCGAACAGCAAGGCGGGCGCGGCGGCTGCAAAGACATACCATCGAATCTGACGTGCCGGAGTCGGGCGCAAGACGCGCAGCAGCACATCCGCGATCAAACCGCCCGCGAGTCCAATGAACGCGACGTCGTAGTTGTCGTTGAAGACCGTCATCAGCGCGATAGGCAGGGCAATCAGCAGGGTCAGCGCGCCGAACGGCAGCTGCCAGCGTCGGATCAGCAGCAGCGCGATCAACATCAGCATGGTGCTGTAGATCAGCACCCCGGCGACCATGATTCCCTGACGAACATAGGTGTCGCTGTTGTTGCCGTAGCCGCTGCCCATGTAGAGAATCTGACCGTCTGGCGCGGCGCTGGCATAACTGCTGTCCAGGACGACGCTGTGTGTCAGATTGACGATCGTTGACTCGCAGGTCTCCGGCGCACTCAGGCACGCCGTATCGAGCGCATACAATTCGCCATACCCCGTCCGCCACGACTTGAACAGGATGCGCGTCCCGTCGGGCGACCAGGTCGGTTCGCCGTCCCAATCGTTGCCGGTTACGATGTGGCGCACATTCGTTCCGTCGGCGTTCATAACGAACAGATCGCTGGTGTCGTTTTCAACGGCTTGATAGACGATCTGCGTCCCGTCGGGCGACCAGGCGGCGGCTAAACCGCTTCCCAGATCGGGCGTGATGCCGTCGGGAGCGCTGACGCCGTTCATATTCATGACGCGGATGCGTTCGGCATCGATATACAACAGTTGGGTGCCGTCGGGCGACCATGCAGGGCGATATTCGTCGGAGTCTGTGTCGGTGAGCTGACGCGCTTCTCCAAAGGTGCCGTCCGGCGCAACTTCGAGCCAGTACAGGTCGCGGCGCCCTGCATTGTCGTTGATGAAGGCGACTCGCCCGCCATCATCAACCTGCACCCACGTCGGCAGATATTCCCCGCCCGCCAGCGTGGTGATCGGCGTCTCGCCCGTACCGTCGGCATTGATCAGGACGAGCGCGCTGCCCGCTGCTCGATTCGCCGAGTCGTATTGGGTGGTGAGGATGCGCGTCGCGTCTGGAGACCATATGCCAGCCCAACAGGACGCGCCTGCGGTGTTGGTCAGTCGCGTCTGCATCGTGCCATCGCCGTTCATGACGTACAGATCGCTGTAGGCGGTGGGGTTCACATTGCTGCCGCCGTTCTCGACCATAGCGGTATTGCTGAATGGCGATGCGAACTCGGTGAAGAACATCAGCACCGCCAGCACCAGTGCCGCGTTGATCAGCGTGGGACCCATGCCGATCCAGCCGGGACGCGCACCTGTCTGATAGCGTACCCATGCCGATCGGATCGCACCCGTCACCATCAAAAAGCCGCTGCTCGCCAGGATCAGATGGGCGGGACTGAGCAGCGTCTCCAAATCGACCTCAAACCCGAACGCAGTGTGCCAAAAGAGGTCAAACACCCCGCCCACCAAAAACAGCCCGGCACCGATCATCGAGGTCAAATAGCCTTTGGGCAGCGCACGAAAAAAAGCATAGCCCTTGCCGACGTTGCGCCATTGATGGAATAGCAAGAAGAGTCCGACCGATGCCACGCCCGCATAGAGCAGCCCGTGCCAGGGGGTGAAAAAGCTGTCATCGACTTCGCCATGCGCGTGCGCCCATCCGTCGAGGTACAATCCGAATACCACCCAGACACAGAACAGCGTGAACAGCCAATCGAAACGGACTGTGCCCGCTGGATAGCCTTCGACGCGCGCGCGCATCGATTGCATGGGGAGCGATTTTGCAGCTGTCGTCATTGTGATTCCTTGAGAGATGAGGCAGTAGCTTGTATCTTACACAAATCTAACTCCTGCCGGATACATCAGAACGCCTCCGATCGCGTGAACGAGCGCGGGACGCATAACGATGCGTCCCTAGAGAAAGCCGTGATTCAGCGAATGTCGGGCATGTTGTGCGTCGTTTGTTGACAGTCGCTTAAAGCTGCGATAAAGTTAGTACATGAAGCGACAAACGATCGGGTTTACATTATCGTTGTTCTTGTCCTTCGCCCAACCGAGCGATCGATAAGCGCGTGGTGCTGCCCTTGCACCGCGCGCTTTTTGTTTGTTTTATTTACGCATCCGTCCCATAGTGAGGAGATGAAACGATGGATTACGGCATGATCGGCAAGATCGAAAAGGCGAAATGGTATGCTGCTCACCCCGAACGCGCCACCTTCAACACCTTCAACGTGGAGTTCAAAGGCGATAACAGCACCTACACCCTGTCGGTGAGCAACGACGGCTGGGACTGCTCTTGCCCTGGCTATAAATCGCATGGTATCTGCCCACATGTAATGACGATCGAGAAGATGTTCAAGCCGCTGCTGAAACGCCAGCCGCTGCCCTACGCCCCCGGTCAGAACGTGGTCAGCGATGTCGAAAAAGCAAAGCGTTATGCCAACGAACCGGATCGCGTCCGTTTCCTGGCGTTCAACGTCACCTTTCAGGGCGACAACAGCGATCACACCACCACCTTTCACGGTGACGGCTGGTCATGCGACTGTGCTTTCTTTGCCAGCCGCCATGTGTGCGGTCACACGATGGCGATGGAACGCATCCTCAAAGGGATGCTGAACGCCCCCACGCTGATCCTCGAATAAAGCACACCACGACCGGATGCAGCGCTCAACCTGAATCCCTCTCCCTCAAAGCTACACATTCCCCACATCTTTTTGGGAGAGGGACTTCAAGAACCGATTTGAACGGTCTTGTCCCCTTGTCCCTGAAGTGCACCTTCGGGATAACGATACTCACTGAGTCACAAGTTCAGCGCTGCCGTAAGGACACATAACCATGCGTCCGCAGAGAAAACCGAGGAAAACCAGATGCGGATCACGATCGTGACGATCGGCACGCGCGGCGACGTACAGCCCTATGTCGCGCTGGCGCGCGGACTGGATGCCGCCGGGCATGAGACGACCCTCTGCACGCACAGCACGTTTCGCGGCTTCGTCGAGGGATACGGCGTGCGCTTCGCGCCGATGGCGGGCGATGTGCGCGCGATCCTGGAGAGCGACGCCGGGCGCGAGGTGCTGAGTCGCAAGAATCCGATCGCCATGACGCGCGGCATGACCGATCTGGCGGCGCCGATCCTGCGTCAGGTCGGGCTGGACATTCTGGCGGCGACTCACGGCACTGACCTGATCCTCGCTTCGTCGCTCGGCTATTTCAACGCGATCACCGCCTCCCAGGTGAACAACGTCCCGCTGATCATGGCGTCACTGCAATGGTGGACGCCGACGCGCGCCTTTGCCAGCGCGTCCGCGCGTCCGCTGCCTCAGGGTATTCCGCTGTCGGGCGCCCTCAACCGTGTGAGCTATGCCAGTATCGCCTGGATTCTGGTGGCGGTGGCGGGGCGGCTGCTGAACACCATTCGCCGCGAACAGTCCGGCTTGCCGCCTCTCGGCTACCGCGACTTTTTCCAGGCGATCGAAACACAGCGCGATCCGGTCATTTATCCTGTCAGCGAGTCGGTGGTGCCGCGTCCGCCGGAATGGGGCGCCAACGTGCATCAGACTGGCTTTTGGTTTCTCGATCAGGCATCGACCTACACGCCGCCCGCCGCGCTGCTCGATTTTCTCGCGGCGGACGATCCCCCGGTCTACATCGGCTTTGGCAGCATGAGCGACCGCGACCCGGCTGCCGTCGGCGCGATGGCACGCGAGGCGCTGCGGCGCACGGGTCAGCGCGGCATCATCCTGAGCGGGTGGGGCGGGATCGAGTCGAACGGATCGGACGGACATGACGACCGCGTCTTCATGCTCGACGGCGCGCCGCACGACTGGCTTTTCCCGCGTATGGCGGCGGTCGTGCATCATGGCGGCATCGGCACGACGGCGGAAGCGCTGCGCGCGGGCATCCCGCAGGTGATCGTGTCGTACAGTGCTGATCAGCCATTCTGGGGCGCGCAGATGACGCGCCTGGGCGCGGCATCCGGCTGGATTCGACGCTACCGTCTGACGACGGACAAGCTGACCGGGTTGATCCGCGCTGCGGTCGGTGACGCGCGCGTCCGCGAGTCGGCGCGGATGCTGGCAGCGCGTATCCGCGCTGAGGACGGGGTGGCGCGCGCGGTCGAGGTGATCGGTCGGCTGGGATAAGATTTTGTTGGCATGATTTCCGTGCGATGTTATACTCTCTGGTGCAATGTAAACCTTTTCGCACCTCAATAACCTATTTTGTTCAGGATGAATTGACCCATGAAACGTACTTCGATGATTGTCGTGTTATTTGTAATCGTGCTGGCTGCGTTTGGCGCCTTTGGCGTCGGCGCACAGGACGAACCGATCAAAATCGGTATCGCCGTCGCCCAGACCTCCAACGTCGCGCTGCTCGGTCAGGAACAGGTGATCGGTGCCGAGATCGCCGAGGCGTTCTTCAATGAGCGCGGCGGCATCAACGGACGCATGATCGAGCTGGTCTACCGCGACACCGCTGGCGATGAAGCGGGCGCGATCAACGCCTTTCAGCAGGTGATCAGTGAAGATGTGGTCGGCATCGTCGGTCCGACGCTGTCGCAGCAGGCATTCGCCAGCGACCCGATCGCCAACGAAGCCGGCGTCCCGGTGCTGGCACCATCGAACACCGCGCGCGGCATCCCGGAAATCGGCGAATACATCGCGCGCGTCAGCTCCCCGGTCGCTATCGTCGCGCCCAACGCCGTCAGCGCCGCGCTGAACATCAATCCCGACATTCAGACGGTCGCGGTCTTCTACGCGCAGAACGACGCCTTTGCCAGCAGCGAGACCAGTACCTTTCAGACGACCGTCACCGAGATGGGTCTGACTCTGCTCGAAGTGCAGACCTTCCAGACGACCGACACCGATTTCAGCGCGCAGATCACCAACGCGCTGGCGGGCAACCCCGACCTGGCGATCGTTTCCGGTCTGGCTGCCGACGGTGGTAACCTGATCAACCAACTGCGTCAGTTCGGCTACACGGGCTTGATCATCGGTGGCAATGGTCTCAATACCGCCAACGTCTACCCGGTCTGCCAGGCACAGTGCGACGGCATCATCATCGCCCAGGCGTACAGCTATGCAGCCGACACCGAGATCAACAAGGCGTTCCGCGATATCTATTTCGAGGCGCAAGGCAAGGAACCGCCCCAGTTCAGCGCGCAGGCGTTCACGGGCGTGCAGGTGTTCGTCGAGGCGCTGATCGCGCTGGACAACGAAGTCGGCTTGGATACGCTGGAGCTGGCTGATCTGCGTACCCAGTTGAATACCACGCTGCTCGGACTCAGCTACGACACCCCCCTGGGCACGATCTCGTTCACGCCGGATGGCGAGATCATCCAGGCAGAGTTCTACGTCGCGCAGATCGAGATGAATGACGACGGACAGACTGGTCGTTTCGTCTTCATCCCGACGGGCAACGAAGACGAGATGATGGAAGCAACACCCGAAGCGACGGCGAGCTCGTAACCCGTCCGCTCGGCGTCAAAAGTTAATTGTCCCCACCTCGACCGCGAGTCGGGGTGGGGCATTTTATCGACACAGATCGGCATCATCAATATTTTCATCATAGGCTTACATGAATATCACCCTTATCCTGCAGCAGTTGATCAACGGCTTGTCGTTGGGGATGGTCTACGCGATCTTCGCGCTCGGCTACACCCTGGTCTTTTCGATTTTGGGCATCATCAATTTTGCGCACAGCGCTGTTTTTACGGTCGGCGCCTATTTCACTTACACGCTGATGGGCTTGGCATTCGGCTTCAACGGGCTGCTGGCAGGACAGCGACTGCCGTTCGGTCTGCCATTTTTGGCGGCGATCATCGGCGGCGGGCTGTTGTCCGGGCTGATCGCGGTCGTAATCGAACGGGTGGCGTTCAAGCCGCTGCGCGCGCGCGGGGCTGATCCGCTGCTGACCCTGGTGAGCAGCCTGGGAATCGCGGTGGCGATGGTCAACCTGATTCAGCTTTTAGTGGGCGCCGAAGCCTACAGCTATCCCGCGCAGCAGGTATTGAGCGGGCTGCCGGCGTCGCTGAACCTGGGCACGCCAGAAGCGCCCTTGATCATCCCGACGGTGCGCGCGGTCATCATCGGCGTCTCGCTGGTGATCCTGGCGCTGCTGGTCGCGCTGATCAACGTCACCAAGATCGGCAAGGCGATGCGCGCCGTCTCAGAGGATGGCACGACCGCCAGCCTGCTGGGGGTGAACACCGACCGGATCATCCTGTTCACCTTTTTCCTGAGCGGGCTGATCGGTGGGATCGCCGGGACGCTGGTCGGCTTGAGTGTGACGATCACCGGTCCCTACTTCGGTATCGCCTTTGGGCTGAAGGGACTGGCGGTGATCGTGCTGGGTGGACTGGGCAACATTCCTGGCGCGGTCGTCGGCGGGATCGTGATCGGGATTGCAGAGACATTCGCGCCGTCGTCGCTGAAGGATGCGGTCGCGTTCGTGATCCTGTTTCTGATCCTGCTGGTGCGTCCGCAGGGCTTGCTCGGCAAAGCCGTGATCCAGAAAGTGTAGGCGAGACTCATGGACTCTTTCCTCTCGACCTACGGTTTTCTGATCGTCACCATGAGCCTGCAGGCGATGCTGGCGCTGTCGCTGTATCTGCCGCTGATGGCGGGGCAGTTGTCGCTGGCGACGCCGGGCTTTTACGCGCTCGGCGGCTTTGTGGCGGCGGTCATGTCCACCCAGGTGTTCCCGGAGCTGGCAGACGACGCGCTGTTTCCGGTGCCCTACCTGTTCATCGAGATGGCGGTCGCGGCAGTGCTGTGTGGGGTCGTGGCGGTGATCGTCGGGCTGCCCGCGCTGCGCTTACGCGGTATCTACCTGGCGCTGGCGACGATCGCCTTTGTCGAGGTGGTGCGCGTCGTCGCGCTCAATCTCGACATCACCGGCAAGGCGATCGGGATTTTCGGCATTCCGCAGCCGTTCGAGAACGCCTTTAGCTATATCATCATCACGCTGCCGATGCTGGCGCTGGCGATGCTGTTCGTGTATCGCCTGGAACGGTCGCGCGTCGGACGCGCGTTCGCGGCGCTGCGCGAGGACGAGCTGGCAGCCGGATCGATGGGCATCGACCCGACGCGCTTCAAACTGCTGGCGTTCGTGATGGGCGCGGTGCTGGCGGGGATGGTGGGCGCCTTGAGCGCGCACCTGCTCAATACCTGGAACACCCGTCAGGGCACCTTCGACGTGGCGATCCTGACGCTGGCGTTCGTGATCATCGGCGGATCGCGGACATTCCTCGGTCCGGTGGCGGGCGGGCTGCTGCTGACGGCGCTGCCCGAAGTGCTGCGCGCGATCGCTGGCATCGATGGGCTGCCGCCGCTGCTGGCGGAGCTGCTGACCGATGGACGCCTGGTGCTGTACGGGCTGTTGATCGCGGTCGGAACGATCTTCTTCCCCCAGGGCTTGATCTCGCCACTGCTGTTCCGGCGGCGCACACTCGATGTGACACCCGCTGTTCCACCCTCTGCGGCGCCTACGACGGAGGCGGCATCATGAACGACTCAAACAAAGCCTTTTTGCAGGTCAAGGGACTGACGCGCATGTTCGGCGGCTTGTGCGCGGTCAACGGCGTCTCGTTCGAGGTCACGCGCGGCGAAATATTCGGCCTGATCGGACCCAACGGTGCGGGCAAGACCACGCTGTTCAACCTGATCACCGGACTGACGCCGGTTAGCAGCGGCCGTCAGTATTTCAAAGGGCGCGATATGACCGCGCTCAAGCCGCATCAGATCGCCGCGCTCGGCGTGGCGCGCACCTTTCAGAATATCCGTTTGTTCGGCGGGATGAGCGCGCTCGACAATGTGATGGTGGCACAGCACCGGCACATGCGCGCCGGGATAGTGCGCGGAGTGATCGGCGGCGGGTCGGCGCGGGCGGAAGAACAGGGCGCGCGCAACCGGGCATTTGAGCTGCTGGAGCTGGTCAATCTGGGCGACCGCTGGCACCAGCAGGCGCGCAATTTTGCTTACGGCGATCAGCGCCGCCTGGAGATCGCCCGCGCGCTGGCATCACAGCCGGAAATTCTGCTGCTGGACGAACCGGGCGCCGGGATGAACCCCAACGAAAAAGCGGCATTGAGCGGCTTCATCCGCCAGATACGTGACCGCTTCAAGCTGACGATCGTGCTGATCGAACACAACGTCCCGATGGTGATGGGCTTGTGCGATCGGATCGCCGTGCTGAACTTCGGCGAATTGATCGCGCTCGGCGTCCCGCAGCAGGTACAGACCGACCCGGCGGTCATCGAAGCCTACTTAGGAGACTGACCGATGACCAAGCCGATTCTCGATGTCAGGAATCTCGTCGTCAATTACGGCGCCATACAAGCGCTGCGCGATGTCTCGTTTCATGTCGATCCCGGCGAGATCGTCACGCTGATCGGGGCGAACGGCGCCGGAAAATCGACCTCGCTGCGGGCGATCAGCCGGATCATCAAGGTCAAAGGCGGATCGATCAGCTTCGACGGGCGCGACCTGGCGCGGCTGCGTCCCGACGAGATCGTCAAACTCGGTGTCGCCCATTCGCCGGAAGGACGGCGGGTGCTGGCGCGCATGTCGGTGCAGGACAATCTCGTCCTGGGCGCCTACACGCGCAGCGACGGCGCGGCGATCGCCGCCGACCTGGATCAGCAGTTTCAGCGTTTCCCACGTCTGGCAGAGCGGCGCAAGCAGCTTTCCGGCACCCTTAGCGGCGGTGAACAGCAGATGCTGGCGATCGCCCGCGCGCTGATGAGCCGTCCGCGCCTGCTGCTGCTGGACGAGCCGAGCCTGGGTCTGGCGCCGATCATCGTGCGCGAGATTTTCAGAATCATCCGCGAGCTCAACGCCCAGGGCGTGACGATTCTACTGGTCGAGCAGAATGCCGCGCTCGCACTCCAGACCGCCGCGCGCGGCTATGTGCTCGACGCGGGCGAGATCACCATGTCCGGCGCGGCGTCCGACCTGATCGACGACGAGCGCGTCAGGCGGGCTTATCTGGGATGACGTGCGCCCCGACTTCCTGTCAAGCGAACAGGCGGGTCGGGGCGATGATGGCTGGATTTTCTTCCGCGCATAGTTCACGTCGGGCGGTCACCCCTGACCCGCGATCCACGCCGCCGTCCTGCTCGCCAGCCGATCGAATGCCTCGACCGCCGCCAACAGGTGTTCCTCGCGGGTGTCCTCGATCTTGTTGTGCGAGATACCGTACAAGCTCTGCGTGAACATCATCACTGTCGGGATGCCGATGCGCGCCATTTCCGCCGCGTCGTGCAGCGGACCGCTGGGCAGACGATGGCTGCCCACCTCGGCGCCGACCGTCTCGATGATCGCCTGTTCGCAAAAGTCGATCAGAGTCGGGTGAAAGTGGATCGGCTCGATGTCCCAGATGTAGCTCCACTCCACGCCGACATTTTCCTCGACGGCAAAGCTGTCAGCGGCAGCCAGCGCGTCGGCATACATGCGCGCCAGTGCGTCGGCGTCGATATGGCGCTGATCGAGGGTCAGGTCTGCCTGTGCCACCACCGACGAGACGATCCCCGGATGCGTCACCAGCCGCCCGACCGTACTCACGCCGCCCTCGCGCACCGCGATCTCCCGGATCGCCAGATGGAATTTCGCCGCCGCGCCCAGCGCATCGCGCCGTCGATTCATCGGTGTGGCGCCGCTGTGGGCAGCCTGCCCGGTGAATCGGATGGCGTGGCGCTCGACTCCGCACGTCCCCAGCACAGCACCCAATGGCAGATCCATACTTTCCAGCACCGGACCCTGCTCGATGTGCAGCTCGATGTAGGCGGCGGCATGGGTGAGCTGAGACTTCGACTCCAGCGCGCGATCGAGATCGAGACCATAGGCAGCCAGCGCGTCGATCAGCCGCACCCCATCTTTGTCCACCAGCGGACGCGCGTCGTCCGGGATCAGTGAATTGGCAGCCGCCGACGACCCAAACAGGCTGCGACCCCAGCGCGCGCCTTCCTCATCCGCCCAGTTGACCAGGCGGATCGTCACCGGCGGCGTGCCCTCAGCCGCGAAACGCCGCAAAATCTCCAGCCCGGCGACTACGTTCAGGCAGCCATCGAGCCAGCCGCCATTGGGCACCGAGTCCAGATGTCCACCGATCAGCAGCGCTTTGTCCGAGGCGCCGCGCAGGGTCGCCCAGATATTGCCCGCCTGGTCGGTCTCGACCGTGACGGGCAGGTCAGCCAGCTTGCTTTTGAACCAGTCGAGCGCCGCGACCCAGGTCGGCGTGAAGGCGACGCGCTGCGCGCCGTCTTCATTCCCGGTCAGGGCACGTAATTCCTTGAGTTCGTCGATTGTCCGCTGCGGTTGTAGAGCGTTTGTCACGGTCATGGGCGATCGCTTTGCGAGTACATTCAGGACAATAGGCAGATTATGCGGCGATCTGGGACGATCCGCGAGGGGGAGAGATGGGTAATCTGTAAATGGGTCACGATGCGGATGATCGGATACGGGTGCCGGGGTATGCTGGTGTCAGTGTCATTCAGCAGATCAAACAGGAGTACATCACATGTCGGCTGGACTTTGGGATCGTATCGCGGGTGGTTGGAAGCAGATGACTGGTGAAGTCAAAAAGCAGTGGGGCGACCTGACCGACGACGAGATCATGGAAATCAACGGCAACAAGGATGTCATGGTTGGCAAGATTCAGGCGAAGTACGGCATCGCCAAAGACGAAGCCAACCGTCAGATCGAAGAATGGTCGAACAAGCTGAAGTTCTAACGGTCTTCCGTCAGATGATACAGTAGACGATACAAAGAAATGCCCGTCCCGGCGATCGTCGGGGCGGGCATTTTTGATTCTTCGCCCGGCTGACCTGGTCGTCAGGGTGACGGTGGCTTTTGCGTGCCGAGCTTATCCGCGTCGTCGTCGCTGAAAAATTCGTCATCGGCTGGAATGACTCGCTCGGATGGATTTTCCTGACGTGCCATCATGCGTTTCCGCATATGATTTTCGGTCGCATCGCCCATCATGTTGAATACCTGGTCTGTGCCGTCTCGATCACTGTTGTACCGCATGGCGTAATTTCCTTTCACGCCGATCGACGCGCCGACCGACCAGGCATCCTGGTTGGCGCCCAGATAGACGAACGCCCAGCCTTTCGATTCTTTGTCGGTGATCAGGTCGAAAATGCGCTGACGGTTGAACTCTCTCGAGGCATTTTCTTCGCCGTCGGTCATGATCACCATCAGAATTTCCGGCAGCGGGGTGATCGGCGCGGTGGCATCCTCAGTCTCGCGGATCAGCCGGGCGATACTGTCGTAGAGCGGCGTGCCCCCGGCGGGCTGATAATTGTCGTAGGACAGCCTGGACACCAGCGGCAGCGGCGTGAGCTGTGCCAGCGTGGAGTATTTTTCGCTGCTGAACAAACGCAGCGAGAGCAGCGCGTCGGGGTGGCGTGTGGTCAGCGTGCCGACATATTCGTTGAAGCCGCTGATGGTGGCGTCGCGCACCGATGACATCGAGCCGGTCTCGTCGAGCAGAAAGGCGATGATCATTTTCACGGTCACAGCCGTGTCACTGGCAGTCTGAGGCGAGTCGGTCATGGACATATCCCCGTTTTTGTGAGCCTGCACACAACGATAAAATCAGTATATGCCGATCTTGCTGCGAGCGCGCATCTTTTGGGCAACATTTGCGTAACAGATACATCGTCGCGCCGGGGTCACACGAGGCGGTCTACAGCGATATGCCCGCGTTTGGGCTGGCGCTGGCGACCCGTCACATCGCCATCAGTGGTCGGCGCGAGTCGGCACGCGGACGCATGACCGACCATGCGTCAATACCAGTGCCGTAGGGGTTTGGCACGCCAAACCCCTACGCGGATCACCGCGATCTACGCGCCGGGCATCATGCCGTAGGAGCGCAATGTCGTAAAGGTGTCGGTCTCCGACCAGCTTTCGACAATCTGTCCGGCGTCGTTGAAACGCGCCAGCGTCACCGACGGGATACTCACCCCCGCGTTCGTCGGCGCGACCGGGCGCTCGCCCATCGCCATCGGACCAGTGAACGTGCCATCGACCGTCCAGCGGAACATCACCCAATCGCCCTGGGCGACCACTGGCTCGATCGTGATCTGCACATCGGGGACGGCGGCGAGCAGCGTCTCCAGCTCGTCTGCGATGCTGCCTTTGTCCGCGCTGGTGCCGTCAGAGCGACGGGCGGCAAAATCTGCGCTGTAGAGCGCGAGATAATTTTCTGCATCTGCGCCATTGAAGGCGTCATAAGCAGCACCCAGCGCGGCGAGATTATCGGCAGCGCGCTCACTGGTCAGCGCGGCGTCGGCGTCGAAGTCGTCGGCGAGCATGAAGCTGGTCTCCGTCGTCGCCAGTGTCAGCGGGGGAAGCATCGCCAGCATCGGCGGTGGCAGCAAGCCGACCTGAGCCGCCAGCGTGAGCGAGTCGCCGCCCCACCATTCGTCGGTGATCATGCCGTCGTCGTCGAATTTGGCAATGCCGTTGAGCGTGGTGGCGAACGGCGCATTGGTCGCCGGGACGAACGTGTCGGCGCGCATCTGCATATCCTCGTCAAAGACGCCGCTGTAGCTGATGCGATAACCGGCATAGTCGGCATCCTCGATGCACAGATCGACCCGCCACAGCACATCCGACGACGCGCGTGCCAGCATGATCGGCGGGCTGAACTGGCGCTCTGCGAGCGTCTGCACTTCGCTACGCGCGACGTGCAGCACGGATTCAGGGGTGTACAGCCGCTCGAACAATGCAAAATCCCCTGCCTCGATCCCATCCGCGAATGCCTGAATCGTGTCGCAGTGGCTGCCTGTTTGTGCCAGCGCAGCCGATGCAGACCACGATATGCCGATCGACAGGATGCCGACGGCAAACAGCGACACCATTTTTTTCATATTGGCTTCCCCTTGATGCTGTGGTTTCCGCCGCACACACGGCGGTTGAGCCAGATGATAACGCAAAGCTGAGACAGGTGAAAACTATCGCTCGTCTGCGACCCATCAGGCGCTTATCAGTCAGGTATAAAGTGAACCAAAACCTGTACATCATGGAGTGATAGGCAATGAGCCAGCCGACCTTTCCCACCGATTATTTTCGCAAGCAGGACGAGAGCAACGACGATCATTTCTACAGGACGCCGCGCCTGGTCGTCCACATCGACCAGGGCGCGATCGGCGCGCTGACCGGGCAGCTCGCCGTGCTGCTGCCGCCCGGCGGGGCGATCCTCGATCTGATGTCGAGCTGGCGTTCGCATCTGCCGCCGACTCTCAAGCCGAGTCGTGTGGTCGGCGTGGGCATGAACGCCGACGAGATGGCGGACAATCCACAGCTCACGGCGCATGTCGTGCAAAACCTGAATCGCAGTCCCGTGCTGCCGTTCGCAGAGCGCGAGTTCGACGCGGCGGTCTGTACCGTCAGTGTGCAGTATCTGACCAACCCGGTGGCGGTGTTTGCCGAGGTCGGGCGGGTCTTGAAACCGGGCGCTCGCTTTGTGGTGTCTTTCAGCAACCGCTGCTTTCCATCCAAGGCGGTCAATGCCTGGCGCACGCTCAACGATCAGGGACACCTGGCGCTGGTGACGCGCTATTTCGAGCTGGCGGGTGGGTGGACGCAGATCACGACCTGGCAAAAGCCGGGTAAGGCGGGGCTGTTAGGATTGGCGGGTGATCCGCTGTTCGTCGTATGGGCGCAGCGGGCGTGATGCGTCCGCGCAGAGTGGGTTTGGCGTAACCCAAACCCCTACGCCTGCATGACCGCCATTCCCAGCATCGGACGCAGGAATGCCCCGGTAAAGCTGCCCTCGACCGCCGCCACTTCTTCAGGCGTGCCTTCGGCGATCACCTGTCCACCCGCATCACCGCCTTCGGGACCCATATCGATCAGGTGGTCGGACACCTTGATGATGTCGAGATTGTGTTCGATCACCAGCACGGTATTGCCGTTATCGACCAGGGTTTGCAGCACCGCGATCAGGCGCGCTACGTCGGCGGCGTGCAGCCCGGTACTCGGTTCGTCCAGGATGTAGAGTGTCTGCCCGGTCGCGCGCTTGCTCAGTTCACGACCGAGCTTGATACGCTGTGCCTCGCCACCGCTCAGGGTGGTGGCGGGCTGACCGATGCGCAGGTAGCCTAAGCCGACTTCCTCCATCGTCATCAGCTTGCTGACCATGTTCGGGATATTGGCGAAGAACTGCACGCCTTCGCTGACGGTCATATCGAGGATGTCGGCGATGCTCTTGCCCTTGTAGTGCACCTGCAGCGTCTCGCGGTTGTAGCGTGCGCCCTTGCACACGTCGCAATCGACGTAGATGTCCGCCAGGAACTGCATTTCGATCTTGAGGACGCCCTGACCCTCGCATTTCTCGCAGCGCCCACCCTTGACGTTGAAGCTGAAGCGCCCGGCGCTGTAGCCGCGCATCTTGCTCTCCGGCATATCCGCGAACAACTGGCGGATCAGGTCGAACAATTTGGTATAGGTGGCTGGATTGCTGCGTGGGGTGCGTCCGATTGGAGACTGATCGATATTGATGATCTTGTCGAGCTGATCGACGCCTTCCAGCCCGCCATGCGCGCCAGGACGTTCTTTGCTGCCGTTGATCACCTGTGCCACGCGCCTGTAGAGGATGTCCACCATCAGCGTACTTTTGCCGCTGCCACTCACCCCGGTCACGCACACCAGCTTGCCCAGTGGGAAAGTCACGTCGATCCCCTTGAGATTATTCTCGGTGGCATTGCGCACGACCAGCGACTTGCCATTACCGATTCGGCGGGTCGTCGGCACCTCGATGCGCAGCCGACCGGACAGGTAGGCTCCGGTCAGGCTGGCTTCGACCTGCATCACCTCTTCCGGTGTGCCCGCCGCGATCACATAGCCACCATGCTCGCCCGCGCCGGGTCCCAGGTCGATCAGATAATCGGCACAGCGCATGGTCTCCTCGTCGTGTTCGACCACCAGCAGCGTATTGCCCAGGTCGCGCAGCTCGAACAAGGTCTGGATCAATTTGGCGTTGTCGCGCTGGTGCAGACCGATACTCGGCTCGTCCAGCACGTACAGCACCCCGGTCAGACGGCTGCCGATCTGAGTCGCCAGGCGGATACGCTGTGCTTCGCCGCCGCTGAGTGACCCCGACGAGCGCGCCAGGCTGAGATAGCCCAAGCCGACGTTGTTCAGGAAATGCACGCGCGCCTCGATCTCGTTGAGAATCTGGTGCCCGATCTGACGATCGCGCTCGTCGAGCAGCGCGTGATCGGCATTTTTGCCGCGCAGCGCATCGATCCAGCCCTCCAACTGCGTGACCGGCAGAGCGGTCACCTCGTTGATCGGCTTGTCCGCCACCGTCACCGCCAGCGCTTCGGGGCGCAGTCGCTTGCCTTTGCAGGTGGCGCATGGCACCTGTGCCATGACTTCTTCGATCTTTTCACGGCTCCAGTCACTGCTGGTCTCGCGGTAGCGGCGTTCCAGGTTGGTGATCACACCCTCGTAGGCGGTGGTGTACTCGCGCCACTGCCCCTGATTGTTGGTGAAGCGCACTTTGACGCGCTCTTTGCCGGTGCCGTGCAGGAACAATTTCTGTTGTTCCGGCGTCAGCGTGCGCCAGGGCGCGTCGACCGGGATGTTGTAGGCATCCGCGACCGCGCGGATCATACTGCCTGCCCAGGACGAGGCATCCTCGGTATTCCAGCCGTTGCTGGTGATCACGCCATCTTCCAGACTCAGATCGGTATTGGGGATGATCAGGTCGGGGTCGATCTGAAGACGAAAACCGAGTCCCTGACATTCCGGGCACGCGCCCGTCGGGGTATTGAAGCTGAAGGTGCGCGGCTCGATCTCCGGCAGACTGCCATGCCCGTTGACACACGCCAGCAGCTCGCTGTACATGGTGTCGATCGGCTTGTCGCCGGAAATATTGTTGACCATCATCACGCCGTCGCCCATCTCCAACGCTGTCTCGATGCCGTCGGTCAGGCGCGTCTCGGCGGCGCGCGCTTCCTCCGACTGGCGATCGTCGAATTGGCGCACGATCAGGCGGTCGATCACCAGATCGATCCGGTGAATCTTGTAGCGATCCAGCTTGATCGGCTCGTCCAGCTCCACGACATCGCCGTTGACGCGCACACGGGCAAACCCTGCCTTGCGCGCATCCTCGAATACTTTTTCGTGGGTGCCCTTGCGTCCCTTGATCAGCGGCGCCAAAAGCTGGATACGTGTGCCGTCGGGGAGGGCGCTCACCTCGTCTACAATCTGCTGCGCCGTCTGTGCCTCGACGCGCGCACCGCAGACCGGGCAGTGCGGGATGCCGATGCGCGCGTAGAGCAGGCGCAGATAATCGTACACCTCCGTCACCGTGCCGACGGTCGAGCGCGGATTCTGGCTGACGCCTTTCTGATCGATCGAGACGGCGGGACTTAAGCCCTCGATCTGATCGACATCGGGCTTTTCCATCTGACCGAGGAACTGGCGCGCATAAGCGCTGAGGCTCTCGACGTAGCGGCGCTGCCCTTCCGCAAAGATGGTGTCGAACGCCAGTGACGACTTGCCCGAGCCGGATAGTCCGGTGATGACGACCAGTTGGTTGCGCGGGATTTCAACGTCGATGTTCTTCAGGTTGTGTTCACGCGCACCGCGCACGACGATCTTGTCCTGAGCCATAGACGGGACTCTTTCTGTGGGATATTCGTCTTGAGTACGGATGTTCGATTATAGAACAGATGGAAGGATTCTACAACGTGGATTCGCTGAAAATCTGGTGAGTAGCAGCCAGGGTGTGGCACGTCAAACCTGTCATCTTGGCGTGCCACACCTGGCATGAACTATCGGCGGACGCATCGTGATGCGTTTCTGCAAATGGGATGCGTCCCTACCGCACTATCACCGACGCGGACTTGCGCGCCGGGCTGACGATCACGCGGTCGAGCGGCGTCCCCGCCGCCACCGAGACGACTTGCAGCCGCGCCGCTGGCATTGGCTGTCATCAGCGTGTCGAGAGTGACGGCGCCGCTCTGGGTCAGGACGGCACGAAAATTCTGTCCTGCTGCCGGACGCGCCAGGCTGACAGTGGTGGTGAGAGTACTGGTTGGGAATACTATCTCGCAACCATCGACACCGCGTTCGTTGTCGAATTGATCGGCGCGGCGAGGAAGTGACCACGGACCGAAAAAGTATTGCGCCGTAGGAGATAACGACGCACCATACCCTTTTTCTGTACCGAACAACGCCTCTTTGGATGCCAATACGATATAAGACTGGGTCACCAGGTTGTATCGTATCAGACCATATTCGCTCAAGGCGATAAATTCATCGTTGTTGAGCCAATGTTTGATGTCATCGTCCGACGTTTCTCTCATACCCAGTGATGTGCAACTTCGGGTTGTCAGGTTGAACAATTGCAAGCCGATTGCCAATGTAGGAGATGTTCCGGCAGTCTCGATGATGATGCCATTACCATCGGGACGAAAGCCAGTGGCATTGACATAGGAGTTGAAATACAGTCCTGCTGCCCGCCACTCTGGAAGTTCGTCGAGCGTTGTGACCTGAACTGTTGTGCCGACGACTTCGACGAGTTGAAGCGGCTTCCCTGGTCTAAGATTGAAAAGTCCAATGATACCAAACAAGAAACGTTGCCCATCAACCGACCAAAGCGCTTCAGTAGGTGTACCTAACGGGTTCTCGATGCCTAGATCGATCTGCGTGCCTGTGAAACGATCGAAGTATCAATAGCGTTTGGTCTCACCTGTAATACGCGGAAAGATATACGCTTCATCCGTAGACAGCAGGTGAATATCGCGCACAGCCTCTTCGCTGAACGGGATGATCCCGACGAGTTCCGGCGGAAGAGGCATCGAGTCGAATGGACTTGCCGAGAGTGGTGTCAGTGTCTCCGTCTCGAAATTGTACTGATACCAGACTGAAACAGGAGGAGTCAGATCGCCAGACGCGCCACCGCTAAAATTCTCGAAGGCGATGGTATGGTCGTCGAGCCAATACTGTTTGATGATGAATTCGTATGGAAGGTCGAGCGGCTCACATGAGACCGACGCTTGAGCGGAAACCAGGGATGGAATGACTGTGCCAAGCACAGCACCTACCAGGGCTATGAGGACAAATGCGCGTTTCATACTAACGTTCCCCTTCAAAAGCTAAATTGATGTTATCCGGGGCTGTGCGCCGCTGCAATCCGGCTGCCCCACGTCTGCCCTGCGCTGACAGCGCATCATTCTATGTCCGGCGTAAGCTTGCGCCGTCTGTGCGCGTCAGCTATACTGTGACTAACCTAATGCGAGTGAACATGTCGATTTTCAGCGGTGCGTGTTGTTGTTGTTGTTGTCCTATCAGGAGCGGCGCTTAGCGCACTTCGGACGACGACGCACGCCCTTGTATCGGCTGCGACCCATCCCGCGCGGAGCGCCCTGGTCAACACGACCAGAAGCGTTCCGCGCTTTTCATTTGTCTGACCTGATATCTGACCTGACACAACCCAGATTATCCGAGTAGAGGACCTACCAGAAACCATGCTCGCTCCCATGTTGCAATCTCCCGCTGTGATCGACGCGACCGACATCGACTCGATGATCGGCAATACCCCGCTGATCCGCTTCCGCCGCATCACCGCCCACCTGCCTGACAACGTACAGATTCTCGCCAAAGCGGAATGGCTGAATCCCGGCGGCTCGGTCAAAGATCGCGCCGCTGCCAATATCATCCGTGAAGCCGAAGCCGATGGGCGGCTGCGTCCCGGCAAGACGATCCTCGACAGCACCAGCGGCAATACCGGCATCGCCTATGCCATGCTCGGCGCCGCCAAAGGCTATCCGGTCAAGCTGTTCGTCCCTGCCAACGCCAGCCCGGAGCGGATCGCCATCCTGACCGCCTACGGTGCCGAGATCGTGCTGACCGACCCGCTCGAAGGGTCGGACGGAGCGATCCTGGCGGTGCGGGCACTGGCAGCGCGCGAACCCGACCGCTACTTTTTCGCAGACCAGTACAACAATCCGGCGAACTGGCGCGCCCATTACCAGACGACCGGAGTCGAACTCTGGGAGCAGACCGACGGGTCGATCACGCATTTCGTCGCGGGCTTGGGCACGACGGGTACGCTGACGGGCACCGGGCGGCGTCTGAAAGAATACAACCCCGATATCCAGATCGTCGCGCTCCAGCCGGACGCACCGTTTCACGGGCTGGAAGGGCTGAAGCACATTGCCACCGCCATCAAGCCCGGTATCTACGACGAGCTGCTGCCCGATCGTCAGATCGGCATCGGCACCGAGCCGACTCATGTCATGGCGCGGCGGCTGGCACGCGAAGAAGGCTTCCTGGTCGGCATCAGCGCGGCGGCGGCGATGCTGGGCGCGCTGATCGTCGCGGACGAGCTGGCGGACGCCGGGCAGCCGGGCGTGATCGTCACGCTGTTCCCGGACAGTGGTTTGAAGTACCTGAGCGACCCACTGTGGAAGGTGCGCTAACGCGCAAGAGCGGATATAAATGAGTGATGTTTGCGGACGCATAGGGATGCGCCCCAATTATCCCATCATCCCATCTATAAGGAAAAGCGCCTATGGACCTGCAGCAGCTCGTCGGCAGTCTCATCCCGGTCATCAAAGATGTGATCGCAGGGTCGCTCACCATGAGCGATTCGGGCGTGATCGGCGGCGCCAAAGAAGCGGGCGCGATCGCCACGTATCTTAAGGAAGCGGCAAACAGCTTTCAGGGCAACACCATCATCGAGGGCGTGGTGTCGCAGATGTTCGGGGACGACGGCATCCAGCTTCCCGATCTGGAGACGCTGGACGTGACCAATCTGTTCTCGTCGGTGGGCAATATCACCGCACTGTTGAACAGCGTCGAGGGCGGCGAACAGGTCAAGCAGTTCATCTTTGGCCTGGCGGAAAATGTCGCTGGCGCGGCGGGTGGCGGGTTGTTCGGCGGCGGACAGCGCGTCAACGCCGGAGAACAGCAATTTTTGGAAGGGCTGAAAGCGACATTGGGAGTGTAGGTTTTACGATTTTCCCATCCTGTTAGGACAATTCGATCAACCAGGCAGTCAACTTATGACGACAACGACTCGACTCGATCCCGCTACCCGGCTGGGTTACGTGCATCTGACCATCTCCGATATGGCGCGGTCGCTGATGTTCTATCAACTGATCGTCGGGTTGCGGCTGCTGCTGGCGGACGGCGATAACGCCACTCTGGGAGCAGGCGACAAGCCGCTGCTCAAGCTGACGGAACGACGCGGCGCGCGGCGTGCGCCCGGCACCACCGGATTGTTTCATCTTGCGATCCTGGTGCCATCGCGCTTTGACCTGTCGCGCTCGATCTACCACCTGATGGAGGCGAACATCAAGGTGGGTGGCGGCGATCACGGCGTCAGCGAGGCGATTTATTTCGATGATCCCGACGGCAACGGCATCGAGATCTACCGCGACCGTCCGCGCGACGGCTGGAGCTACACCGACGCCAGCATCGACATGGGCACCGAGGCGCTGGATTTCAACGGCATCCTGAGCGAGCTGGGGGAAGCGCCTCCTACCTGGACAGGACTGCATTCCCGCACGATGTTGGGTCACGTACACCTGCACGTCGCGCACCTGGACGAGTCCGAGGCATTTTACCGCGACGTGATCGGCATGGATGTGATGACCCGCTTTAGCGGCAGCGCGTCATTTTTGTCGGCGGGTGGGTATCATCACCATGTCGGGATCAACGTCTGGGCAGGGGTGGGCGCGCCCATGCCACCGCCGGAGTCGGTCGGGCTGCGTTATTTCACGGTGCGCCTTGCCGACGCCGACGAACGCGATCGGCTGATCGCGCGGCTGGAGTCGGCAGGGGCGGGCTACAACCTGACGACCGACGGGCTGATCGTGCGCGATCCGGCGGGGAACACGATCCGGTTCGTTTGACCGTTGGCTTTGTTTCTCATAGAATTAGCATATCAGCGACCGGAAGTCAGTGAATGGGATCTGCCAAATTGAACGATTTCGATACCAGTTCTGACGAAGAGATTTTCGATGAGGATCCGGAAGATGAATTGCTTCCGCCGCTCACACGTTACCGTGTATCGAGCTTTGGGGCTGATTTCGATGTTGAGGGATTGATGAACCGCCTCGACCGCGGTGATATATTTGTTCCTGATTTTCAACGCGCTTACGTTTGGTCACCGAAACAAGCCTCACAATTTATCGAGTCGATCCTGCTTGGGCTGCCAGTACCAGGTATTATGCTGGCGATCGATGATGATGACAGCGAAGATGGAAAAGCCCGCCGCTACGTCGTGGATGGTCTGCAGCGTCTGACATCGCTGCAATCCTTTATCACGGGAATGTTCCCAAATGAAAAAGTGTTTCGTCTTGAAAGTGTGCAAACGGAATTTAATGGCAAGACTTTTCAGCAGCTATCAGCAGGCGACCAGCGAATTATCCGCGATTATGTGATTCACGCGACCATCATCAAGCAAGAGGAACCCGATCAGGACAAATCAGGGATTTATTCGGTCTTTAGAAGACTTAACACGAATGGCACGCCCCTTACCCCGCAGGAGATTCGCGCGGCAATCTACTACGGCAGCTTTAGCAAGCTTTTAGGAGAATTAGCGGAGCTAGAAGTCTGGAAGTCGATCTTTCCTGCGAACCGGCGGCTTAGTATCCGCAAGGAAGATGAAGAATTGATTTTGCGCTTCCTCGCGTTATTTCAGGAATACACAAGGTATCAAAAGCCGCTGGAGTTGTTTTTGAACAAATTCATGAGCGTTCATCAGAATGCCTCGTCAAAATTCCTGGACGAGCAGCGCCGAGTATTTGTCGATACGATAACACTGATTCATGATGCCATCGGTGTACAGGCGTTTAAAGTCATGGTCAGTGTGCGACGTCAATTCAACCGCGCCGCCTATGATTCGATCATGATCGGCATCGCAACGCGCTTGAAAAAAGGCGCGATTCATGACTACAACTCCCTGAAAGCGGCTTATGACCGGTTGATCGGTAATGAGGATTTCCTTAAGCTCGTTTCAGGATCCACGAGCGACGAACGAAATATGCACGAGCGCATTACGGCTGCGATCGGAGCCTTTGACAATGTGGATTGAGCGCTATGAATCTGACCGCTGAAATAAATGCGGATAGAAAACGTATCGATAAGCTCCTAAAAGAATTGCGTGACCTTGATCCGCTCGACAGCACTACATTGTTCAGTTCTTTATCGGAATATATCTGTATCCGTATTGCGGGTTATCTCGAAGTGGGGGTGGATAGCCTGCTGAATGCCTTCGTTGAGCGTCAGACCAAAGATCAGAGATTACGCAATGTCGCCGCAGCGCATATCAATGGGTTTCGTTCAGCCAACTATCAGAGTATCTGTAAACTTTTGAGCGCCTTTGATGAAGATTGGGCAAAACAGTTTAAAAAGACTTTTTCCAACCCCGACAACATTGACATACCAACGGATATTGATGCTCTGTTCACACAGCGCAATACAATTGCACATGGAGGCCAGGTGTATTTGGATCGCACTACGCTGACGCGATATTTTAGCTCTGCAAGCAAGTTGTTGAAGGAGATCGCAAGACTCCTCAATTGACCAACGTCGGCACCCTACCGCCACGCCGGAAACAGATCGTCGGCGTCGTTGTCGGTCAGGTTGACGACCCTGGCGCCTGCATCCTCGCTGTAAATCTCCCAATCATTGCCGTCGTGACCCATGAAGATGATCCGGTCCCCGGCAGGTGCGAACTGTACATCGGCACGCTCTGTCAACCCGATCGACTCGACCAGCACGGGCTGCGCGGCGGGGTCACTCAGGTCAAGCGTGTACAGCACCACCGCGCCGCCGTCAAGCAGTGTGCCGTCGCGTTCGCTGTAAAAGAGCGCGTTTCCGTCGTTGGTGAAGGCGGCGCTGATGTCGTCGGCGGGGTCGTCGGTCAGGCGCCGCACTACATCGGACTCGGCGTCGGCGCCCAGAGTCAGCAGGACCATTTCCTGGTTGCCGTCGCGGTCGCTGGAATACAACACCTGGGTCATATCGGCGCTGATCGCCGGAAACCAGTCGATCGCCCCTGACCGCGTGATATTGCGATCGACCCAGGCGCCGTCCTCGTCCTGACGCCCGGCGTAGACTTCGAGATTAAAGTCGCGCAGCGTCACCAGCACGCGCGCCCCGCCGACCCCCTCGCTGTTTATGCCGATATGGATGATGTCCCAGTCGAACCAGCCGTTGCCAATCACGTTCAGGATGGTCGGCAGGTCGTTGACCACGCGCGCCTGACCTGTGCCGTCGGCGTTCATGTTGTAGGCGGTCAGTTCGTTTTCAGTCGCGCGGTCGGCGTTGGAGACGTAGCTGACCGCCTCGCCGTCGGCGCTGTAGGACGGAAAGCCCTCGTCGGCGTCGGTACTGGTCAGATTGACGGTCGCGCGCGTGCCCAGAGTCAGTTGATAGAGGTCCCAGTCGCCGTCGGCATTGCTCATGTAGATAATCTGGCGTGGGTCGTCGGCTGCCCCCGCGCCGGGGTCGAGCGCAGGCGCGGGACGGGAGTCGTACTGGCGCGTGAAAAAAAACGCCATGCCCAGTCCGAAGATCAGCGCGAGGGCGATGAAGAAAATAGTACGAATCGGTCGGATTGCGCGCGGCGGGGTGACGTTGGACATGGCTCAACCTGTCGTGTAGGGGCGATCCCATTGGATCGCCCGAAGGATCGCCCGAAAGTAGTCTGGTGCTCGCTTTAGCCGTCGGTCAGGATGCGATCGACCGCCGACGCCAGTTCGCGCAGGGTGCTGACGCGAAACACCCCGTGCGCGCGCGCCGCATATTCGAGCATATCGCTGTCGTCGGTGCCCCATTGCCCTTGCGATTCGGGGTTGAACCAGATCAGGCGGCGGCTCTTGCGCATGATGTCCCCGGCGATGTCGGCGCGTGGATTGCGGTAATTGTTGCGCCCGTCACCGAGGATGATCACCGTCGTCTTGGGCGTGATCAAGCCCATGTGGTCGTGCTGGAAGGTCGCCAGACTGTTGCCCAGGTCGGTGCTGTAGTGACCGGGCGGATTCTCTTCCAGTACTCTTTCAACCGCGCTCATCGGCTCCAATTCCTGAAAGATCATGCTGATGTCCACCAGATCACCGATGAAGACGAAGCTGTTGGTCTTGGCGACCTGATCCTGAAGCTCGTAGATCAACGTCAGCAAAAATTCGACACAGTGGCGCATCGAGGTACTCACGTCGCAGATCAGCACCAGACACGGCTTGACATGATGTTCCTGGAACTTCAGCTCGATCGGGACGCCCCCGTAGCGCATGTTGGCGCGCATGGTGCGGCGCGTGTCCATCTTGCCCGATTTGTCGCGGCGCTGACGCAGCGCGGCACGGCTGCGCAGACGGGCAGCGAGCCGACGAATTTCGGCGCGAATAGCGTCGAGGTCGGAGTCGCTGAGGCGGGTAAACGGGATGTCGAGCAGGTCGGGACTCTCCTGCGGTTCCTGCATCGCCATGCGTTCCGCGATGTTGGCGCCGACGAAGTTGGAGACCTGATCGGTCAGTCCAGCGGCGTTCTGTTCCAGCATCTCGCGCAGTTGTTGCAGTTCGTCACGGCTCATGCCCCCCTGCTGGAGCATCTCCAGGAGCTGCTCGATCGCAGCCTGCAACTGCTGCATATTCAACTGACGTTCCATGCGCCGCTCGAACCAGCGTCGTTGATCCATGTCGGTGGCGTTGTTCAGCCCACTCTGCTGTCCTGCCTGATCGAGCTGATCGTCGTCGAAGGGACGCCCTTCGAGCAGCTGCCGCAGCAGGTCGCGCAATGCCTGCATGTCCCCACCCAGCGCGTCGAGCGCCTGCTGCATCTGCTGCTGCTGTTCGGGGGTCAGCTCGTCCATGACATCATTCATCGGCGGACGGTTGGCGCCGAAAAAGAGCGGGAAGAACTGCTCGAATTTGCTTTGATCGCGCGCCTCTTTGACCAGGGTCGTTCGCATCGCGGCGCGGAACTGTTCGCGGTCACCGATACCGACGACCTCGGTGCCGTTGAGCGCGTCCAGGCTTTCCGCCAGCGAGATACGCACCCCGGCGGTGCGCAGCGCCCGGATAAAACTGATCATGCGTTTGTCCATCGTCAATGGTTCCTAGCCTATGGGTGGGGTGCCCAGCGGGTGGGTGACAACCTTTGATGTAGTATAGCATCACTGTTGCAGAGTCTGGCTGAGTGGCACCATGCGTTTTGTCTGACCGCGACAGCGATCACTGCGAATCGCGTCTGCCGTTGGGTACAATAGGCGTACAATCCACTGATCTGAGGCAGCGTCTCGGACGATGGTTTAGACAAGGAGTGCACAACCGATGAAAGCAGTCCGCATCCACGCCTACGGCGGCAACGAAGTGCTGCGCCTGGACGACCTGCCGACGCCCGCGCCGATCTTCGCGGATGACGTGCTGGTGCGCGTGCGATCGAGCAGCGTCAACCCGGTCGATTGGTTCACGCGCGCCGGACACATGAGCAGCATGATCGCGCTTCCCTTCACGCTCGGCTGGGATGTGGCTGGCGTGGTCGAGGCGGTCGGCTCGGCGGTGACGCATGTCGCGCCCGGCGACTCGGTCTACGCCATGATCATGATGCGCGGCGGGGGCTATGCCGAATACGCGCTCGTCAAGGCGTCCGAAGTAGCGCGTAAGCCCGCCAGCGTCCCCGACAACGAAGCGGGTGCTATTCCGGCTGTGGCGCTGACCGCGTGGCAGGCGCTCGACGGCGCGGGCATCGTGTCGGGTCAGACGGTGCTGATTACGGGCGGCGCGGGCGGCGTCGGCACTTTTGCCGTACAGCTCGCTGTCGCGCGCGGCGCCATCGTGATCGCCACCGCGTCGGCGCGCAATCACGACTTGCTCCGGTCGCTCGGCGCGTCCGAGGTGATCGACTACAATACCACCCGCCTGAATGATGCGGTCAGCGGCGTCGATGCGGTCGTCGATACCGTCGGCATGACCACCGCCGCCGAAGCACTGCCGACGATCAGACGCGGCGGCGCCATCGCTGGCATCGCCGGGGTGCCCGATGAACGCACAGCCGCGCAGCACGGCGTGCGCACAGCGGACATCGGCGTCGAGCCGAGCCGTGACCAGCTCGCCCAGATCGCGGCGCTGATCGACAGCGGACAGGTACGCCTGATCCTCGATCGCGCCGTCACGCTCGACCATGTGGGCGACGGTTTCGCGCACAGCGAGAGCGGACACGCGCGCGGCAAGATCGTCATCCAGATTTAACGTGATACGCAAAACGATTGAACACGCAGGCGCGCAGGCGCGAAGAAAAAATAAGGAACCTCACATGACAAAAATCCCTTTGGTCGATCTGAAGGCACAATACGACAGCATCAAGCCGGAGATAGACGCTGCGATCGCCCGCGTGATCGCCAACACCAGCTTCATCGGCGGCAAAGAGGTCAGCGACTTCGAGTCGGCATTCGCGCGCTTTCAGGGCACGCGCCGCGCGGTCGGCGTCGCCAGCGGCACCGCCGCCCTGTTTCTGGCGCTGGAGGCGGTCGGGGTCGGTTTTGGCGACGAGGTGATCACCACCCCGCACACTTTCATCGCCACCGTCGAGCCGATCGAGCAGTTGGGCGCCAGGACGGTGTTCGTGGACATCGACCCGGCGACCTTCAACATTGACCCGGCAAAGATCGAGGCTGCGATCACCGAGCGCACCAAAGCGATCGTCCCGGTGCATCTGTATGGACAACTGGCGCCGATGGAGGCGATCATGGCGATCGCCCGGCGGCATGGTCTGCGCGTGATCGAGGACGCGGCGCAGGCGCACGGCGCCGAACGCGACGGCAAACGCGCGGGCGCCTGGGGTGATGCCGCCTGTTTCAGCTTTTACCCCGGCAAGAATTTGGGCGCCTATGGCGACGGCGGTGCGGTCTGCACGAATGACGAGGCGATCGCCGACGCGATCGCCAAGCGCCGCGATCACGGACGTATCAGCAAGTACGCCCACGACGAGATCGGCTACGGCGAACGCCTGGATGCGCTGCAAGCCGCCATCCTGGGTGCCAAGCTGCCGCACCTGAATGGCTGGAACGACGCGCGTCGCCATCATGCCGCGTTGTACGATATGGCGCTCCGTGAGGTCGAGGGGGTGTGTACGCCCTGGGCGGATGCGCGCAGCGGGCACATCTATCATATCTACTGCCTGAGCGTGGTCGGAGACCGGGATGCCATCCTGAAAGACCTGAACGCGCGCGGGGTCGGCGCGGGCATTCACTATCCGATCCCCTGTCATTTGCAGGGCGCGCTGGCGCATTACAAGCAGCGTGCGGGCGCCTACCCGCACAGCGAGCGCGCTGCCGCGTCGATCATCAGCCTGCCAATCTACCCGGAAATGACCAGTGCAGACGTGGAGCAGGTCGCCGCGACCCTGGCTGAGGTCATGGAAGCGCATCGATGAACACGCCCGCGGCTGCATCAGAATGGACGACGATCGTCGGCTTAGAGATTCACGCTGAACTGCTGACCCAGAGCAAGATGTTCAGCGCCTGCCCGGTCGTGGACAGCGTGACCGCCCCGCCCAACAGCGCCGTCGATGCGGTCTCGCTCGGTCTGCCTGGCACGCTGCCTGTGATCAACCGCGAAGCGATCGAAATGGCGCTGCGCGTCGGGCTGGCGCTGCACTGCGACATCCCGCCGATCAATCAGTTCGCGCGCAAGAGTTATTTTTACCCCGACCTGCCCAAAGGCTACCAGATCAGCCAGTACGACCGCCCGATCAGCGTCAATGGCTACCTGGATATCGATCTGGCGGACGGCATGCAAAAGCGCATCCGGGTGCGCCGCGCCCATCTCGAAGAAGATACGGGCAAGCTGGTTCACACCACCGAGGGCAGCCTGGTCGATTACAACCGCGCGGGCGTGCCACTGCTGGAGATCGTCACCGAGCCGGACATCCATTCGCCTGAAGAAGCCGAGGCGTTCACCCGCAAGCTGCGGGGCATCCTGCGTTATCTGGGTGTCAACGATGGCGATATGTCCAAAGGGGTGATGCGCGTCGAGCCGAATATCAGCGTCAGACACAAGGACGATATCGGCTATCGCACCCGTACCGAGGTGAAAAATCTGAACAGCATCCGCGCCCTCTACAAGTCGATCGAGTACGAGACCGCGCGTCAGATCGCGGCGTGGGAGAGCGACGAGGGCGTGCGTCAGGCGACAATGGGTTGGGATGAGGTGCGCGGACGCACCACGCTTCAGCGTTTCAAAGAGAGCGCCGAAGAATACCGCTACTTTCCCGAACCTGACCTGCCGATCATCGAGGTCAGCCGCGAATGGGTCGAGCGGGTGCGCGCTGGCTTGCCGGAGCTGCCCGACGCCAAACGCGCGCGCTTCATCGACGCACTCGGTCTGAGCGCCTACGACGCAGGCGTGCTGACGGCGGAGCGCGTGATCGCGGATTACTACGAGGCGGTCTTGTCGGCGGGCGCCGCGCCCAAAAGCGCCGCCAACTGGATCATCGGCAGCCTGTTCGCGCTGGTCAACAAAGAGGGCGCCGATGTGGAGTCGATCGCCGGGCGCGTGAGCGCGGAGTCACTGGCGGCGCTGGTCGCGCGTGCTGACGCCCGCGTCATCAACAAAGGCACCGCCGCCGAGGTGCTGGCGGAAATGTGGACGACGGGCGCGCATCCCGACGCCATCATCGCGGAGCGCGGCTTGGCACAGGTGTCGGACACGGGCGCGATCGCGGCGGCGGTGCAGGGCGTGCTGGATGCCGATCCCAGGTCGGTCGCGGACTATCTGGCGGGCAAGGACAAGGTGGTCGGCGCGCTGATGGGACAGGTGATGCGGGCGCTGGGCGGCAAGGGTGATCCGGCGGTCGTGCGCGAGACGCTGTTGTCGATGCTGGCGTCAAAACGCGATTCGTGATAGAATAGATGTTCTGTAGGACGTCCGATGGGCGTCCATCTGGTGAGGCGCAAAGGAGCGCAGACATGGCAGGATGGCAGCAGGTGATCATCGTCGGCAATCTGGGGCGCGATCCTGAAATGCGCTATACCCAGGGCGGCATCCCGATCTGTAATTTCAATGTCGCCGTGACGACCATCAGCGGGGGCGGTCAGGGTGGGCAGCAGGGGCAGCAGGGCGCCGAACGTCAGGAAAAGACGGTCTGGTTTCGAGTCGCGGCATGGCGCGAACTGGGCGAACGCTGTCAGCAGTTTCTCGCCAAAGGAAAACAGGTGATGGTCATCGGAACGATCGATGTCAGCGCCTATATGGACAAGGCTGGACAAGCGGCGGCGGGATTGGAATTGACCGCGCGCGATGTGCGCTTCCTGGGCAGTCGTGAGGATGGCGGCGGTCGTGACGACGGGGGCGAGCCGAGCAGCGGCGGACGCGGCGATTACGGCGCGTCGAGCGGCGGTGGACGCGGCGGCAACTATGCCCCACAGTCGGGTAACACTGACGACATTCCGTTCTAGCGAACGAATCTGTCCAGCGAATGAATCTGCACACGGCACCCCTCTCTCGCGCCAGCGAACGAGGGGTAGTGGTGAATTCAGGTGATCACGGTCTTCGCTGCGGACGCATAACAATGCGTCCGCTCAAAGACAATCACCCCCGCTCACCAACAGCAGTAGCCCCCGTCGATCACCATATCCGATCCGGTCACATAATCGGACGCCTCACACGCCAGATACACGCACGCCCCTTGCAGATCGGTCACCTCCGCCATGCGTCGCATCGGGATCAGGTTCATCCACACGGGCAGCACCTCCTGACCGAGGGGCGTCGCCAGTAAATCTTCCACCAACTGGGTGCGGGTATAGCCAGGGCTGATGCTGTTGACACGCACGCCGCGCGGCGCCCATTCCGCCGCCAGTGAGCGCGTCAGGTGGATGACTCCGGCTTTGCTGGCATTGTAGGCGGCTTGATTTTGCGGGGTATTGGCGATGTGGGCGGACATCGAGGCGGTGTGAATGATCTTGCCATAGCCAGCGGGCAGCATCACCCGCGCTTCGGCTTGCGCGCACAAAAATACGCCCTTGAGATTAATGTCCAGCATCCGATCCCAATCGCGTTCGCTCATGTCCTCGGAATCGACCCACTGCCCGATCCCGGCGTTGTTGACGCCGATCGTCAGCGCGCCCCAGGTCTGGATGATCGTCTCGACCATCGCCGCCACGTCGTCGGGGCGGGTGACATCGGCGCGAATGGCGAGCGCGCGCACCCCTTTTTGCGTCAGCTCGTGCGCGACTGTCTCCGCCGACTCGATCGAGATATCGACGACGGCGACCGACGCGCCCGCGTCCGTCAGTGCGTGAGCAAAGGCGCGTCCGATGCCCTGTCCGCCTCCCGTGACCAGCGCGGTCTTGCCGTCGAGACGGAAACGGTCGAGGATCGGACGGGCCGACAGTACCGGATCGGTCGTGGTAGTCATGATGAGGCTTGCTCCTGGTCGGGTGCGACCGCAATTTGTACTTTGACGCTGGTGGGCGGCATGTGCAGCGCGTAATCGAATGCCTGCACACTGTCGGTAAAGGCGAACGTATCGGTGATCAGCGGCGAGCGGCGCGTGCATCTCGATGTCACGGATGCGCAGCTCGTGCTGCCGTTCCAGGATCAACGCTTCCATTGAAGCGCCTCCTTCTCATCAGAACGCGATTGCCCTGTCTTCGTCCCTCGTCAAGCCGAGTGCCACAAACAGTGCAACCACATCGTGCGCTTTTCCTTCTGAGCTTCATTCTACATTAAACCGGATGACCGAAGTTGTTTCACCCATTGTGGCACACAGGGAAAGTTAAACGGCTAAATTATAGACTGCCATCCGGCGATTGACCGTACACCTGGCAGGAGGTAGTCGGATGTCTCACGCCAAAACGCGCCAAAGCGCCAGCACGAGTCACCCCGACTCACCGGGACACCGCAGCGCGCGATCCATTACTCTTACCCTGTCACTGAGTTAACAGGTGACATAAGGTCGTTCGATGTTGTTCAAAACAATTCAGGAGAAACAGAATGAAACGGTTCGCATGGTTGTTGGTGATGACGGTGCTGTTCGGTGTGATGTCGTTGAGCGCTCAGGAAACAATGGAGGGTGGGTTGGAAGAAGTGACCGCCGACTCTGCTGCTTACTGGGGAAAGACAGTGACGCTGGAAGGCACGTTGGTGGAATATCTCAACAGCACCATCTTCGTCCTGGGTGAAGGTGCTGCCCTCGACGATGACCGCGTGCTGGTGATCAACGACACCGGACGCCCGCTGCCCGCCAACTTCATTCGTGGCAGCCGTATCAGCATCACGGGCGCCGTCCTGCCCTCGTTCGATGCGCGCGCCAACGATGTCAATGCTGCTCCGTTCATCGACAACGTGATGAACGACCCGAACCGCTTTCCGATGATGTCGGGCGGGACGATGATGGGCACCGACATGACTGGCACGAGCGTACAACCCGGTGAAGCGGGTCAGACCAGTCCTATGCTCGTCGGCACGGCGATCGCGCCAGTGATGACGACCGACCCGATGATGGCAACGATCGATCCGATGATGATGGCGACAGTTGACCCGATGATGGCAACGGTCGATCCGATGATGATGGCGACAGTTGACCCGATGATGATGGCAACAGTTGACCCGATGATGGCGACCCCCGCCATGATGATGCCGATGAACCCGATGGATATGGGTTACGAAGATTCGCTGGCGTTCTACTACGGCGGCGCGCTGCCTGAAGAATTCTACCTGTACACGATCGTGCGCCTGAGCGACTTCAGCGGCTCGATGCTGCTGCCGCAAGGGTAAATCCAACCGCGCGGACGTTGCGTACAGGTGAGCGGGCGCACGCAATGTTATGCCGTCCCTACGAGGGCGGTGCGCGCGGTTGATCGTGCGGTTCAGCCACAGGACTCCTTCCCCATTTACGTAGGGGAAGGGGTTTTTCTATTTTTTCACCCCGCGTTATACTGGGCAGCATGACGACACACACCAGCCCCTCCACCATCACAATCACCCTCATTCACGGCGATGGTATCGGCACCGAGGTCATTCCCGCAGCGCGGCGCGTACTCGAAGCGCTCGCTCTGCCGCTGACCTTCCGCGACGCTGATGCCGGGTTCGGCACGTTCGAGCGCGTCGGCACCGCGCTGCCCGACGCGACTCTGCGCGCCTGTTCCGAGTCGGACGCGGTACTATTCGGCGCTACGCAGTCCCCGATGACCAAAGTCGAGGGCTATGCCAGCCCGATATTGGCGCTGCGGCGGCATTTTGACCTGTACGCCAACCTGCGTCCGGCGGTCGCGGACGGGATCGATCTGCTGATCGTGCGCGAAAACACCGAAGGGCTGTACAGCGGACGCGAGCGCGTCGAGGATGACGGCGAAACCGCCATCACCGAGCGCGTGATCACCGGACGGGCGTCGCGGCGGATCACGGCTGCCGCGTGCGCGTGGGCGCTGCGGCGGCGGCAGCGGCTCACCATCGTGCACAAGGCGAATGTCCTTAAAGAGACGTGCGGACTGTTCCGCCGCGCGGCGCTGGAGGTGACGGCAGGGTATCCCGCCCTGCGCGTCGAGGAAATGCTGGTCGATACGGCGGCGATGCGGCTGGTGCAGGAAGCAGGGCGGTTCGACGTGATCGTCACCACCAACTTATTCGGCGACATTCTCAGCGATATCGCCGCCGGACTGACCGGCGGACTCGGTATCGCGGCGTCCGCCAATGTCGGTGAAGGGCGCTTTGGCGTGTTTGAACCTGTACATGGCAGCGCCCCTGACATTGCCGGGCAGGACAAAGCTGATCCACGCGCAGCGATTCTGAGCGCGGCGCTGATGCTGGCACATCTGGGGCAGCACAATGCCGCGTCGCGGGTGCGCGCCGCCGCCTATGCCACGCCGCACAGCGGATCGACGCGCGCCACCACCGATGCCGTGATCGCGGTGCTGCCATCGATGGCAGGCGAACCCAGCCCATCGGTGTAGCCGACTCCTCTTCGCGTCTTCATATTCAATCTTTTTTTCTTCTTCCGTTTCTTCTTCAGATGCTTTCAATCCCTCAGGAGACCGACCCATGCCACAGATCGCAGTGCAGCTTTATACCGTGCGCGACGCGCTCGCCTTTAAGCATGAGGTTAGCAGGGCTGAGGTCATATGAATCGACAGCCCGGTGATCTGTCAGATTTGACGCTCGCCGTCTTGAAAATCGAGGCGGTAAATTACAGCCAGATATTAAAGTATCAAGCCATCTCATCGCTCTATGGTGTCAGCGACGGCAAAGCCATCGGGACATTTGTTGAGCAGGGGCTGCGTCATTATCTTGCCGAACGCTATAATTTTAAGATGGGAAACTCCGCTCTGGGAATAGGATTTTCCAACACTCAATGTCGATCTAAAAGTAACCTCCATGAGGCAGCCACAATCGTCCAGTCCTTTTCGGGATGCCAGCCAAAAAATATATGGTTTAGGATATTCTCTGCTGGTTATTGGCTATGATAAATCTGACAATGCAGACTTACAAAGCACCATCCCGGACATCAAGCATGTAATCTACATCGCTGCCGATAGAACCGCTGATTATCAGACGACGTTTGGACTCTTGGAAATTTTGCGTCGCAACGGAAATACTGAAGACATCGAGGCTTTTTTGGAGGAACGCAATCTCCCCCTCGATGATGTTGGACGCCAGCAGTTAGCGCTGCGTATCATGTCACAGCCACCCCCATTGGGGTATCTGACAATTTCAAACGCGCTGCAATGGCGATTACAATATGCCAGGGTGATTACAACATCATCTTTGAAAACCGTGGAAGGGCTGGAGGATTTACTTGCGCAAAGAATGGGGTGATTTTCAAACGCCTTTGGGCTTGGTCGAACAGGTCATTGCCTTTTTGCAAACGCGCGGTGAGCGTTGGCAGCGCGTGCTTGAGCCTACCTGCGGCGTGGGCAACTTCATTCAAGGAATTATGCGCAGTACCTTATTGGATAGCGACGCTGAAATTCAGGGAATAGAAATTCAATCATCCCATGTCGAGCAGGCATCACAATTGACCTCCGGCGATCATAAACAATCGCTCATGTTGCATTGTGCAGACATCTTCAAGTTAAATTTACACAGTGATCTGCACTGGAATAAGCGAGGTCGATTGCTGGTGATCGGCAATCCTCCCTGGGTGACGAGCGCAGAGCTTGGCACACTCGACAGCCAAAATTCCCCTCAAAAACACAACATAAAACATTTAGACGGACTCGCAGCACTGACAGGCGCATCGAATTTTGATCTTGCTGAAGCGATATTGTTAAAGCTTATCGCAGAATTAAAAGACGAACAGCCGACCATTGCGCTGTTATGCAAAACTGCGGTGGCGCGAAATGTACTACAATTTGCTCGAAGGCGCGGCTTCTCTCTTTCCAATCCCACAATCCACAAAATCAATTCTAAGCAATGGTTTCACGCGACGGTCGATGCTTGTTTATTCACCTTCGATCTGATTCCTGATTCTTTATGGCATGAAATTCCGGTTTATGCAGATCTGATGAGCGCGCAGCCGCAGCAAGTGATGCTGGTAGAGCATAATGGACTGGTTGCCGATAAAGAGGCATACCAAGCCAGCATCGCTATCGAAGGGAAATTCCCGTTCATCTGGCGTCAAGGGATTAAACACGACGCTGCTGACATCATGGAGCTGCGCCGTCTGGCAAGCGGATCATTACAAAACAAACTTGGTGAGGAGATGATCCTTGAAGAGGAATTTATATATCCGTTGTTGAAAAGTTCTGATCTGTTTCATCAAAAATTCAATGGACACCGCCACGTCATTGTCACACAACATCATATCGGGCAAAAAACCGCGCATTTGCAAACTCAGGCACCGCTTTTGTGGGCTTATCTTGAAGCACACTTATCGACGTTCGAGCGCCGCAAATCATCTGTTTATGTGGGAAAACCCAAATTTTCCATTTTTGGGATTGGAGGTTACAGCTTCGCACCCTATAAAGTCGCTGTTTCCGGTCTACATAAGACTGCTCGCTTTAGCGTCGTTTTACCGATACAGAATCGCCCGGTTATGCTCGATGACACATGCTATTTTGTGCCATGTCGATCTTTAGAACAGGCTCTGTTGATGGAGGCGCTGCTCAATAGTGCGATATGTCAACACTTTTTAACAGCAACTCGTTTTGAAGACAGCAAACGACCAATAACTAAAGCGTTATTACAGCCTATAAACCTGAAGGCAGTTTTTGACCATATAGAAAAAGTGGAGTTACAGCACATCCTGGAGGAAATGCAGCATCGGTATGGTTTTGGAAATTCAACAGTTTCAATTTCTTTTCCAGAAAATCTCGCTGTGCTGCTTTCAGAGGGCGATATACAGTTAAGTTTCTAGGCTATACTTCTCATTTTATCCATACGCGGAACTGTAAAACCTGGAGCGATACACCATGCCACAGATCGCATTGCAGCTTTATACCGTGCGCGACGCGCTCGCTCATGACTACCAAGGAATCATCCGCCAGATCGCCGGGATGGGCTACGACGGCGTAGAAGCGGCGGGCATGTACGGCGAAAGCGTCCAGTCAGCGCGCGCGCTGTTCGACTCGCTGAACCTCACCGTACCTTCGGCGCATCTGCGCGTGATCGATGACGCCGACTCGCGTAAGCAGGCACTCGACGACGCGGCGGTCTTAGGCGCCCGCTATGCCGTGGTGCCGTTCATCCCGCCCGATCAGTTCGGCAGCGTGGAACAGGTCGCCGGTCACTGCGATCGTATCAACGCGGCGCTGGCAGACGTGAGCGCGCGCGGGATGCGCCTGCTGTATCACAACCATGCCTGGGAGTTCACCGCGACGGCGAACCTGGGCGAACGCACGCCGTTCGAGATCATGCTGGAACAGCTCGACCCGGCGGTCGGCTTCGAGATCGACACCTATTGGGTGCAGCACGCGGGCATGAATCCATCGGCGGTGATCTCCCAGTTGGGCGAGCGCGCGCCGCTGCTGCACATGAAGGACGGCAATCCGGGCACCGATGAGGCGATGATGGCGGTCGGAGACGGTCAGGTCGATTTTGTCGGCATCATGCGTGCCGCACAAGCCGACTGGTGGATCGTCGAGCTGGATCACCACGACGGGGATATGCTGGAGGCGGTCGCCAAAAGCGCCGGCTATCTGAAGAGTCTGACGGGGTAAGCTGGCACACGAGGGGAGGCGATTCGCCTCCCCTGTTTCATGCTATGATCGAGACACCTGTCCATTGGCTGTATCGAGGCGATCATGCGTTCCACAGGCACATTGAACGCCCCTTCTGTAGCGTTGGATGCGCCCGCCGACCTGGAT
>DAOTUN010000098.1:0-296139 GCA_034437395.1 Anaerolineae bacterium
CAATACCGTCTGGAGTTTGTGCCCATCCGTAGTCTAAATTCAGAGACAGTGAAAATAGACACAGGATCACGGAAGCCGCGATTTTCGCTATCAAGCGTTTTGCCTGATTTGAATTCTGATTGACCATGTTATCCTCTATCCTGGCGGTGTCCGGGTGACTGTAGGAAACCATGTTGAAACAAGCGGAAGGATGCCGTTGGTCATCGTTGTATAGCGGGCATCACCTGGATTCGAAGTGTCGGTTGGTGCCACGCCTGGACAATTTCCTGTTAGCAGCTTGTAATCCCGATTTTTGAATCCCGCTACTTCTCCAGTTGTCAATCGTGAATAAACCCAATTGAGGAACATGTCGGCTGCCGCTTCATCGACCTCTCTCGTCAAAAGTGGGGAATTAGGATAATCGAGATCATTGTGGTTTTCGGTACTCTGTTGAAAGTCATATGGGATCGATAGCGGGGATGTATTCGCTGCAGCACTGCCCCACCCGCGCTGTCCTCTATCCCAGTCTATGCCTCTTGTAAGATTATCTGAACTAATTGCGTCAAATGGACCCATTACCACATTTGGAGGTGATGAGCTGTCGGGTATATAACCGAGGGGCAGTGGATTTCTAATTGCTATATAATAAGTCCCGTTTGAATCATGGAATCCTGTCCGTTTTGTAAATCCATGTCCAAGTTCATGCACAAATGTGTATTGAGAAGGTTGATTGGTCGCATAACAGGTGATCAAAGGAAAATAAGTGGCGTTACAATTCGCACCCGGTGCGGTGCTGCGCTCGAACGTGATCGCCGGACTGGACTGCAATAGAATCCGCCGGAAGGTTTCAAGCGGGCGTTCACCGCCAAACTGCAATCGAAGCGCCTCAGCCGTGTTGGTCACTGCGGCGAATATGTCGCGCACGTCTGCCAGCGTCCATGCACCCGCCGTCGTCACGCCATGCAGGGACAACCCACATTCAGGACATTCGGCTTTGATACCCAAGCCGCGCGTGCCAGCGGGCACATTGGGCGCGACGATCTCGAAGGTGCCCGCGCTGAAATTCGTCAGATAGGCATATTCGCTGGCGCTGCCCAGATTGGGCACAAATACGCGCCCCCATTTCGGGCTGGATGCCGGATTGAACGCGACATAACTCGGTGTTCCGAGCGAATATTGGATGAAAGTGCTGCCATCGAGCGCCGCTGCCGCGACGGTGCTGCCGTCGTCCGACCACATCGGCAGGGCGAATCCCGGCGGCGTGACCGCCGCCGGTGCCCCGCCGACCGCAAAATCGTAGACATGCACGCGAAAATCCGTGCCACTTGCCCCCGCCGCGAAGGAGACGCGATTACCCGTCGGTGACCAGGCGGGCATGACCGCGATCGTACTGGCAGGCAGGCTGACGGTCAGGTTGACCTCGCTCGTCCCCTGGGTGTCGTTCAGATTGCGCACGATCACATCGACGCGCGTGCTGTAATTGTTCACCCGCAAAAATGCCATCCGTGACCCATCCGGCGAGACCACCGGATCCCACATCGAGCCGGGGGTGCGGGGGAAGGGGAGAAATTGTGCGACGGACGGGCAGCCTGTGGGCAGCGCTTGCAGCAGCACGTTGTATCGACAAGTAGAGATGTTGGGAAAGCTGACACGTGCGTAGGCGATCTCGTGCGCATCCAGTCGCCACACGGGATAACCACCTGAAGCGGCGAAAAGCGGCTCCGGCATGGAGTCGGGACGATACCATTGTACGGCACCAAAAATACTGGGGGTGGTCATCATCAGCACGCCGCGATTGAAATTGGGGTCATTGATCGGCACAGCGGCAGCGGCATCGAACGGATCGATAAACTGCGGCGCCAGCGTCGGGATGCTGTCGAAAGATGAAGGCATAAGCGTGGACTGCGGCACATTGGGAAGCAGTTGCAGCGGCATGAAAGTTGGAAGTGCCGGCACGGTCGGGAATGGCTGAGGCGTGGCGGGAAAATTGTTGAAGGTAGGGGTCACTACTGGTACGAGTTCAATCAAGGGTTCCCAGGTGAGGGAGGGGAGGGGTTGTGGTTCCAGTCCGTCACCCTGAGCGAAGGCGGAATTGGGAGTTTCTTTCGCAAGCACGAACACTGACAGCAGAATCAGACACAGAATTCCCCACCCATAATTATTAATCTATAATATGAGCGCGTCATCGGTTCCCCCTTACCCATCACATACACCATTCATCAAAACGACTATATGCGCTTTTATTTGCGAGTCAATCACCTGTCTTTGACTCGGCGAGGTTGTTTGTCAGCCCGATATGCCCGCGTTATACTCCCATCTCAGCAGTGCGTGAAACGTTTCACGCACATCGAAAATGTCTTACGACAAGGTGCGCCATGAACCAGGTGAGCGAACGCGAACAGATCGAGGCGATGCGGGTGCGGCTGGCGGAGGTAGGGCGTTTCCTGTTCGATCGCGCCCTGACCGACTCTGGCGGCGGCAATATCAGCGCGCGGGTGGGCGAGGTGGTGGTGATGTCACCGAGCTATTCAGGGCAGGGACACCGCTGGCAGCTCACGCCTGGCGACTTTCTGGTCGTCAGCCTGGACGGGGCGCTTTTGGAGGGCACGGGCAAGATCACCCGCGAAGCCAGCGTCCATCTGGGCTTGCACCGCAAATTCGGCGCGTATGGTAAAGCGGTCATCCACGCGCACCCACGCCATGTGATGGTATTCGCGGCGATGGCACAGGCGATGCCGCCCGTCCTGGAGGCGACGCTGAAATTCGGCACGATCGGCTGTATCGACTATGCTCCGGCACACAGCCCTGACCTGGCGGATCGCATCATCGCCATGATCGAGGGACAGGAAGAGCGGATCGCCAAACACGCGGCGGCGGTGCTGGCGCCCTGGCACGGATTGTTTCTGATCGGCAAGGACATCGATGCCGCTTTCGATGCGGTAGAGCGCATCGACACCAACGCATTTTGCATCTTACAGGCACAGGCTGCGTTAGGTGGACGCGATTTGCTGGCACAGCAGCGCGATCAACTGGCGTCCGCCGTCGCCAGATACCGGAAATAGCCCGATGATCGTCACCGTGACGCCCAATACCTCGATGGACATGACCTATTTTATCCCGGCGTGGGAGATCAACCGCACGCTGCGCGCCAGCCGGGTGCTCAACAGCATTGGCGGCAAGCCGACCGATGCCAGTTACATTCTGGGTGAAATGCAGATTCCCAGTCTGGCGCTCGGCTTCAGCGCCGGCATGACTGGGGAGACGATCACGGGCTTTCTCACCTCGAAAGGGGTGACGGTCGATTTTGTCCCGGTCGCTGGCGAGTCGCGGCGCAATCTGATCATCGTCTGTACCGACGGCAGCGGACAGACCGCTATCACCGCCGACAGCCTGATCACGACCGATGCCGATCTGGATGTGCTGCGCGCGCGTTACCTGACCGCGCTGGAGACCGCGACTTGTGTCGTCTTGGGCGGCACGCTTCCTAAGACCATGCGCCCGGACTACTACACCGATTTTGTCGCGCTGGCGCGTCAGCGCGATGTGCCCGTCGTGCTGGACGCGGTCGAGCCGAATCTGAGCGCGGGACTGGTGTCGCGCCCGAACTACTGCAAGCCGAATCAGGATGAATTGTCGCAGTTCGCCGGGATGCGCGTCGAGACCTTTGACGATGCTTACCGTGTCGGACGGACGATGATCGAGCGCTATGGCACACAGCCGATTATCACGTTTGGCGACCAGGGCGGGCTGGCTGTGCTGCACGACCGTGCCTATCGTATCCCACCGCTCCCCGTCACGGTCGAGAGCGCGGCTGGCGCCGGGGACGCGGTTCTCGCCGGGATTACCGCGTCGGTGGCAGCACGCCAGCCGATCGAGGATGGAATCCGCCTCGGTTTTGCCGCCGCGACCGCCGTCGTGATCATGCCGGGGACTGCGGAATGTCGCAAAGCCGACATCGACATTTTTTTGCCGCAGATCGAATTGATACCGTTCACGCCAGCCCAATAGACATTTCAGTGATGAGTGAGGCAGCCATGAACTTTGAATTTGCCACCGCGGGACGGATCGTTTTTGGTGCGGGGAAGCGTGCTGAACTCCCCAAACTCATCGAAGCCTATGGCGCCAGGCGAGTCTTTTGCGTGATAGGCAGCACCCAGGCGCGCGTCCAGCCGATCCTCGATCTGATCACGGCGACTGGCGCGCTGGTGGAGACGTTTTCCATCACCCATGAACCTGACCTCGCCTCGATCGGGGCGGGCATGACGCACCTGCGCGATTTTCGCCCCGATCTGATCGTCGCGGTCGGCGGGGGAAGTGTGCTGGACGCGGGTAAGGCGTTCGCGGCACTGGAGGCGAATCCGGGTGACCTGATCGATTATCTGGAGGTGATCGGCGCCGGTAAACCGCTCGTCAATCCAGTGCGACTGCCGTTGATCGCCATGCCCACCACCGCCGGGACTGGCTCCGAGGTGACGCGCAACGCCGTGATCGCCTCCCCCGAACATCGCCTCAAGGTCAGTCTGCGCCATCACTCGATGCTGCCCGCCGTCGCGCTGGTCGATCCTGAATTGACTCTCGGTCTGCCAGCCCATATCACCGCTTATACCGGTATGGATGCGCTGGTGCAGTTGATCGAGCCGATGGTGTCGATCGCCGCGACGCCGATCACCGATGCGCTGACTGCACAGGGATTATCGCGCGGCGCGCCGGCGCTGCTGCGCTGCTTTGTCGAGCCGGACAATCTCGAAGCGCGCACCGATATGGCTTTTGCCAGTCTGATGGGGGGTATGGCGCTGGCAAACGCCAAACTGGGCGCGGTACACGGATTTGCCGGAGTCATCGGCGGCATGTTCGACGCGCCGCATGGGGCGCTGTGCGCGCGGCTGCTGCCGCCGGTCATCGCTGCGAATCGTGAGGCATTGCTGCAGCGACAACCCGACTCGTCGGCGCTGCGTCGCCTCGCCAATGCTGAGGCAATCATCGAACGCGAGTCGGCTATGCCCGATTTCAGCGGCGACTTTTTGCTCGATTGGGCGTGGAGCAGGGTGCAGATGTTCCAAATTCCGCCGTTGGCTTCCTATGGCATTCAAGAGTCACATCTGGATGAGATCGCTCAGAAAAGCGCTGGATCGAGCAGTATGAAGGGCAACCCGATCGTCCTGACCCACGATGAGCTGATGTGGATTCTGCAACAAGCGCTTTAACCCAAAAATGAAGGTTTGGAAGCGATTAGAGTCGGGTTTCTTTTTCCGTAAATTTTTACGCCAACTCCTGCTTATCCACAGGTTACTTAACGTAGTTTCGTGTGTACCTTAAACTTCACGCGCTATGCTTCTGGTATCTGCGTGTTCCGCACGGGGAAACATGAGATTCAGTGTGATCGATTCTTAACAAAGTTCGTTCACCATCACCGATCGGGAGGTCGGTAATCCCAGTATGACCCACAACACAGCCGTTCGGAAAGTATTGGTCAGTGTCGTTTTGATGCTGATGGTCGCGCTTGGCAGTGTACAGGCGCAGCAGGAATCCTATGCCAATGTCGTCGAAGCGCTCGAAGCGGATGGCGGGTTTGAGACCTTTCTGTCGCTGCTGGATGCGGTTGATGTGGGCGATGTGCTGACGGGCAATCTGACCTTTACCGTGTTCGCGCCGACCGATGCAGCCCTGGCTGAACTTCCTGAGTATTTAGTCGATTATCTGATGAGCGACCTGCCGATCCTGGAACGTCTGTTGAGCTATCACGTCGTGCCGGGTACGTATACGCTCGCCGAAATCCTCGCAGAAGAGACGCTGATCAGCTTCGAAGGGGGCAGCCTGAGTGTCAACGGCGATATTCGTCGTATCAACGGTGCCGATCTGCTGGGCAGCGCCCTCGAATCAGAGAATGGCACGGTATTTCCGGTGGACAGCGTGATGGTGCCGGAGATCGATTTGCCGCCTGTTGACGCCTTTGTCAACTTCGACTCGATCCTCACATCGGGCAGCTCGACGGTGCGTCCGCTGACCGACCGCATGAAAGAGTTGTTCGAGCTGGAAGGCTTTTCAGGCGAGATCGTGGTCGAAGAGACTGGCACCAATGTCGGCTTGGAACGCTTCTGCGTCAATGCCGAGACCGACATCGCCAATGCCAGCCGCCCGATCCGCGACAGCGAGATCGAGGCGTGCATCAGCAATGGACGTGACCCGATCGGGTTTTTCGTCGCGGTCGATGCGCTGGCAGTGGTCGTCAGCCAGGAAAACGACTTTCTCGACAACATCACCATCGAGGATTTGGCGCGCGTATTCACCGGGGAATACACCAGTTGGAGCGAGGTCGATGCGAGCTATCCTGACGAGACGATCCAGACCTTCAGCCCCGGCGACGACAGCGGCACCTTCGTCTATTTTGTCGATTCGGTCATCCAGTCCGGTCTGGAACTGGAAAGTGACGCGGCAGATGAGGCGATCATCAGCTCCGAGACGATCCAGTTCAGCGAGGACGACAATGTCCTGGTGACAGGTGTCGAGAGCAGCCCTTATGCGATTGGCTATTTCGGCTATGCCTACTTCATCGCCAATCAGGATCGGCTGCGTACCATCAATATCGAGGGCATTACGCCCAATGAAGGGACTGCCGAGAGCGGCGAATATCCGTTGAGTCGTCCGCTGTTCATCTACAGCAGCCCCGACGTGATGCGCGCCAAGCCACAGGTGGCGGAATTCATCAAATTCTATATCGACAACGTGCGCGATCAGCTCGGAATCGATGAAGGTCAAATCGGCTATTTCCCAGTCAACCAGGACGTGCTGAATCTCGACCGTCTTGAATGGCTGGCAGCACTCCAAAGCGAATGATCCAGAAGCCAGTCGAACTCAATTGGAAGCCCGTCTAAAATAACGTGCCAGGCGGGCAATAACGGCGCGCCGACAGCGCGGGATGAAGAGGATAGCATGGATACAGCAGCGAACAGCGCGTTTGAACCTCAGGATATTGTCGAGGCGTACCCTGGATTGTTTCAGGAATGGTATGCCGACCGCAAGATGGTGGCATACCGCCTGACCAATGTGTCACAAGCGCTCATCGACGCCTGGGCGGGTCTCGTCATCACCACTTTGCAGGAGTGGGATAAGGCGACTCCTTATCTGGCGATGCACGACCTTAGCGCGGCAGGGGTATCGACGATTTATGCGTCGCTGACGAGCTATGACATGCTGAATATCGGCATCACGCTTGAGGGCAAGGTTCGCGCTGAGACGATGCTGAATCAGAATCCCGGATTGATCGCGCGGGTGGCGATCGCCTTCAACATCACGCTGTCGGGTCACATCGGCAAGACGCTGGTGAATTACTACACCGACAAGCATCCAGCGGTGCTGTACAAGAGCTATTACAGCCGCGACAAGTCCCTGCGCTGGCTGACGACCTTTCTCGATCAGCAAGGGGCGCCGACTGGCGCGACCACGAGCTAGTTTGCAAACGATCAGGCGCGTGCTGTCAGTACCGCGCGCGCCCGTCCTTTCGTCGTGGATGCCAGGACGACCTCGGTCGTCCGTTCGTGTTTAGAGAAAAGGACACTTCATGCTCAACTACGCGGGACAGATCCTCAAGAGTTACGAACTCAAGGAACTGATCGATACCGGAGGATTTGGGGCGATCTACCGCGCAAACCAGACTGTGGTCGAGCGTGAAGTCGCTATCAAAATCATTTTCCCCGATTTTGCCAGTCGTCCGAATTTCATCCGCCGTTTCGAGGCGGAGGCACAGCTCGTCGCTGGGCTGGAACACCCTTATATCGTGCCGTTGTACGATTACTGGCGCGATCCCGATGGCGCCTACATCGTCATGCGCTGGCTGCGTGGCGGACATTTACGCACCATCATGCAAAATAGCCCGATGGCGATCGCGGATGTGGCGCGTGTGATCGAGCAGATCGCCACCGCACTCATCTTTGCGCATCGCTACGGCGTCGTCCACCGCGACCTGAAACCAGAAAACATCCTCCTCGACGAGGCGGGCAATGCCTATCTGGCAGACTTCGGGATCGCCCAGATCATGAGCTCGACGCGCGACGACGACGAGATGGCGTCGATGGGATCGCCTGCCTACGCCGCGCCCGAACAGATCGCCGGACAGCAGACGACCCAGCAGACCGATCAATACAGCCTGGGCGTGATCCTGTACGAAATGCTCGCCGGACAGCATCCGTTCCCGGACCTGGCGGAGATGACGCTGACCGAGCTGACCGCGCGTCGTATCAGCGAGCCGCTGCCGCCGCTGTCACTGGTGCGCCCGGACCTGCCGACCGCAGTCGGACAGGTGATCCAGCGTGCGACCTCGCTCAACCCCAGCGATCGCTACGAAGATGTGGCGATGATGCTGGCGACCTTTCAAGCGGCGGTCGAAGCACTGATCGTCAGCTCGCGGGCGAGTAAAATCTCGGCGGCGATGAGCCGTACACAGCAATTGGCGGCGCTGACGCTCGACCTGCCCAATCCTTACAAAGGGCTGCGCACCTTTCAGGAGTCGGACGCCGCCAATTTCTTTGGACGCCAGGCGTTGATCGATCGGCTGGTCGGGCGGATGCGCGAGCCAGGTGCCTTCAACCGCTTTCTGGCTGTGGTCGGACCGAGCGGCAGTGGCAAGTCGAGCGCTGTCAAGGCGGGCTTGATCCCGGCGCTGCGCACAGGCGCGATCACCCACTCCTCGCGCTGGTACTATGTCGAGCTGACACCGGGGGCACAGCCGTTCAAAGAGCTTGAGGCGGCATTGACCAGTATCGCTGTGCAGCCACCGGAAAACCTCGACGAGCAGTTGATGCGCGATCCGCGCGAATTGCTCAATATGGTGCAGCAATTACTGCCGAGCGATCAGACCACCGAATTGTTCCTGTTGATCGACCAATTCGAGGAGCTGTTCACCCAGGTGACCGACGCTGAACGGGATCGCTTTCTGGAGAGCCTGCACATAGCGGTCTCCAGCCCCGCCAGTCGTATCCGTGTGGTGGTGACTCTGCGCGCCGACTTTTACGATCGCCCGCTGCTGCTGCCGTTGATCAGTGAGATGATGCGTGTGCGCAACGAGGTGATCGTCCCGCTCACGCCCGCCGAACTCGAAGACGCGATCGTCGAACCAGGGCGGCGCCTGGGGGTGGAGCTGGAACCAGGACTCAATACCGCTATTGTCCGAGAGGTGACCGATCACCCCGGCGCGCTGCCGCTGCTGCAATACCTGATGAGCGAGCTGTTCCAGCGGCGTCAGGGGATGTGGATGACGCTGGCAGCCTATCAGGAGATGGGCGGGGTGCGCGGCGCGCTGGCAAAGCGCGCTGAAGAGATTTACGAGGGACTGCCCGCGCCGCAGCGCGCCGCCATGCAGCAATTGCTGCTGCGCCTGATCACGCTTGGTGAAGGCACCGAGGACACGCGCCGACGCACTCTGATCGCGGAGGTCAACGGTCTGGGCAGCGATCCGGCGGTGATGCGCACGGTGATCGACACGCTCGGCAAGGCGCGTTTACTCACCTTTGACCGCGACCCGGAGACGCGCAGTCCGACCGTCGAGGTGACGCACGAGGCGATTATCCGCGAATGGCAGCGACTGCGCGTCTGGCTCGATGCCAGCCGCAACGATGTGCGCTTTCAGCGGAACCTCGCCGCACTCACCAACGAATGGCTCAACGCCAACCGTGACTCCAGCTATCTGCTGCGTGACGCGCGCTTGCGCCAGTTTGAAACCTGGTCACAGGAATCGACGGTCGCGCTGACGCCCAATGAAGCTGCGTATCTGAGCGCCAGCCTGCAAGAACAGGCGAAACGCCAGACGATCGAGCTGCAGCGCGCGGAAAATGAGCGCAAGCTCGAACGGCGCGCCCGCAGCCGCCTCAGCATTCTGGTGACCGTAATGGCACTGGCGCTGCTGGTGGGCGTCATCCTGACGGGCTACGCGCTGACGGCGACCCAGCGCGCACAGGTCGAGAGCGAGATCTCGCAAAGTCTGGCGCAGGCGGCGAGCGCCGGACGGGCGCTCACGGAAGGCGACGCCGACCTCGCGGTCGTGCTGGCGCTGGAAGCCAACAGCGGCGCCAATGCCGCGCCACAAGCACTGCGCACGCTGACCGAGGTGGTCTTTTCGCCGGGCACGCGCGGGCTGATCACAGGGCACACCTCCGCTGTGACCAGCGTCGCTATGGATCCGCTGCGGCGCTATGTCGCCAGCGGCTCACGCGATAGCATCGTGCGGGTATGGTCGCTGGACGATCAAAGCCTCGTTTATGAGCTGGTGGGGCATCGCGGCGATGTGCAGACGGTGGCGTTCAGCCCTGACGGACGCTATCTGGCATCGAGCGGCTTGGACTTTGCCGTACTGCTGTGGAATATGGAGACGGGTGAGCAGGTGCGCCAGTTCAGCGGACACAGCGCCGCCGTCCGTTCGCTGGTCTTCAGTCCTGACGGCGCGACGTTGGTCACAGCATCGCGCGATACTCAGGTGATCGTGTGGGATGTCGAGTTGGGAGCAGCGGTACGCACGCTGTCCGGGCATACCGCGACGGCGCAAACCGTCGCCTTCAGTCCCGACGGCGCCATGATCGCGTCTGGTGCGGGCGATGGCGAGATCATCCTGTGGAATGCTGTCACAGGCGAGCGTCTGATCAACTGGACGAGCAGCATCAATGGCGTCAACGATCTCGATTTTACGGCGGACGGAATGCGGCTGGTTTCCGCGCTCGGTGACAGCACTGTGGCGATCTGGGCGACCGAAAACGGCGCGCTGGAGCGGACAATCGGTGTCGATGATGTGCCCCTGTCGCTGGCACTGGTCGCGGATCAGACCAGCGCCTTCATCGGGTTGCGCAGTGGCGCGGTGGCGGTGATCGACCTGGCGAATGGACAGACCACCGACGTGCTGCGTGGTCATCTGGGTGAGGTGTACGGAGTGGCGATCAGCGCCGATGGGCGCATTGGTGTCTCAGGCGCCTCCGATGCCACCGTGCGGCTGTGGAACGTCACCAACCCGGCTGAACAGGCACGGTACAGCGATCACACGGCACGTATAACCGGGCTGGCATTCGCCGGGACGACGGCGCGCCCGGATATCATCACCACATCGGTCGATCAAACGCTGCGTATACGCTCGTTCGACAGCAGCGGGGCGCCGAGCGAATCGCGCGCGGTACAATTCGACTCGCAAATTCGTGCGATGAGCTTATCGCCAGATGATACGATCGCCTACCTCGGCATGGCGACGGGCAATATCCAAGCGGTGCGTCTGGCGACGGGAGCAGTCGAAAATGTCTTTCCGCTGCATCAAAGTCCGGTGCTGGCGCTGACGGTCACCAGGAGCGGAATGCTGGCGGCGACCAGCGCGCAAGGCGAGAGCCTGCGTATCTGGGATACCGCGACGGGTACGGTGCAGCAGTCGCTCGATCGCTATGCCAATACCATTCTCGATCTGTCCTTCAGCGCCGACGGCAGCTTGCTGGCATTTGCTGCCGACGACAATGCCCTCGTGATCTGGAATGTTGCGGATGAGATCGAGGCGCTCCGTTTCAGCGGCAGTCAGACGCCGATCGCCTCGGTCGCCTTCAGTGACGATGGCACTCGCCTGGCGGCGGGCGCGCGTGATGGCACCATTTTCGTCTGGAACGTGCAAACGGGTGCGGTCGTGTACCGCGTCAACGGACATACACGCGATGTCTGGTCGCTGGCATTCAGCAGCGACGGGCGCAGCCTGGTGTCGGTGGGTGGGGATGGCATCGTGCTGTGGTGGGATATGACGACGGGCGAGGAAATCGAGCGCTTTGTCTCTGTGGTAGCGCCTGCGCTTAAGATCGCGGTCGATCCGAGCCAGCAGTATATCGCCACCGGCGCCGATCGCGGTGTGGTGCAGGTGTGGCGTCTGTACAACGGGGATGCGCTGATCGACTGGACGCGCGCCAATCGCTATCTGCGCGACCTCACGTGTCAGGAACGCGACCTCTATCGCGTTCAGCCGCTCTGTATTGACGAGGTGCAGGCGCCCACGCAGCCCTAATTTCAGCGAATCGCGGTGTTCTCTACGGACGCATTGTTATGCTTCTCTGCGGTCATGCTGAATCCGTGATTCACTGAATTTAATCGCAACACAAAATCGCGTTAAAGACCGCTTTGCATAATGGCAGATGCGGTCTTTTTCTGGAGCGCCTTATATCCACCTGTGAGGTTAAATTCTATGCGCAAACTGTTGTTCGTCATCGTGCTGCTCGCTTTCGCCGCGCCCCTCTTCGCGCAGTCCGATGCGCTGATGCTGGAGCCGATCGGTACTTATGCCACCGGTGCATTCGACGAAGGCGCCGCTGAGATCGTCGCCTATCACGCCGCCACGCAAACGCTCTTTGTCGTCGATGGCAGTAATGATGCGATCGACTTGCTCGACATCAGCGATCCGACCATGCCGTCGCTCACGACCGAAATCGATCTGACAGCATACGGCAGCGGCGCGACTCACGTTTCCGTGTACGGGGACATTGTGGCAATCGCCGTCGAAGGCAGCGAAACGGGTGATGCTGGCAGCGTGGTGTTTGCGTCGCCGGACGGCACCATCCTGAATGCAGTCGAGGTCGGTGCGCTGCCCGATCAGCTGATCTTCACGCCAGATGGCAGCAAAGTCCTGACCGCCAATGAAGGCGAGCCGAGCAGTGATTACGGCGTCGATCCTGAAGGCTCGGTCAGCATCGTCGATATTTCCGGCGGCGTGGAAAATGCGACCGTGATCACCATCAACTTTGCCGACTTCAACGCCGACGGCGCTCGCGCCGCCGAGCTGCCTGCCGAGGTGCGCGTGTTTGGTCTGAACGCCACCGTCGCGCAAGACCTGGAACCGGAATACGTCGCGGTCAGCCCGGACGGGATGACTGCGTATGTCAGCCTGCAGGAAAACAACGCGGTCGCGGTGATCGACATCGAGACCGCGACGATCACGGCGATCCGCTGGCTCGGCACGAAAGATCACAGCGTCGAGGGCAATGGTGCCGACTTCAGCAACGAAGACGGCGCGATCCGCATCGAAAACTGGCCAGTCATGGGCTTGTACATGCCCGACGCGCTGGTCGCGTTCGAGGCGATGGGCGCCACCTATCTGATCAGCGCCAATGAAGGCGATGCGCGCGATTACGATGGCTTTGCCGAAGAGATCGAGGTCTCCGAGCAGACCTTCGACGCCGAGGTCTTCCCGAACGCCGCCGATTTCATCGCGGAGAGCGAGCTGGGCAAGCTGGAATTCAGCAGCATCAACAGCGATCCGGATGGGGACGGCGACATCGACGCCATTTACGCCATCGGCGCGCGCTCGTTCACAATCTGGTCGGCAGACGGTGAACTGGTCTTCGACAGCGGTGACGATTTCGAGCAGATCACCGCGGAAATGTTCCCGGAAGAATTCAACAGCACCCACGACGAAAATGGCTCGTTCGACGATCGCAGCGACAATAAGGGGCCCGAGCCGGAAGGCGTCGCCCTGGGTATGGTCGGCGAGGCGATGTACGCCTTCATCGGTCTGGAGCGCATCGGCGGCGTGATGGTCTACGACATCACCGACCCGACCGCGCCAGTATTCGTCACCTATGCCAACAACCGCGACTTTGCGGGTGACGCGGCTGCGGGCACGGCGGGCGATCTCGGACCTGAAGGCTTGATCTTCATCCCGGCAGCGTCCAGCCCGAATGGTGCCGACCTGCTGGTCGTCGCCAACGAGATCAGCGGTACGACCACGATCTATCAGATCAGCGCCAGCTAAAATCCATACCCGATCCAAAAAGGGGCGGGCAGGGTCTCGCCCCTTTGCACAGCATCCACGCAAATTTTCATTTCCCTGTTTCACAAACCCACAAACCCCATAATTCGAGGAGATCAAACGACGTGATGCGCAAACTGCTTTTGTGTGCCGCGCTGCTGGCGATCCTTGCCTTTGCTCTGCCGGGCGCCGCGCAGGACACTAGGACGGTGACCGCCGTGCTGGAGACATCCCCTTCACCCGGTGACGGCGCGACCGCCCCGGCGATCTGGGTCCACCCTTTCGACGTGAGCAAGAGTCTGGTGCTGGGCGCCGACGATAATCTCGGCTTGGGTGTCTACGACCTGAGCGGTACACAGCTCGACATGCTGGAGATCGGCTCGGTGCTGGCGACCGACATTCGTTACAATTTTCCGCTCGGTCGTGCCCGTGTGACGCTGATCGCCGCTGCTATCGAGGACGCGCCGATTATCTATTTCTACAGCGTCGATGACGAGACACTCGAACTGGAACTTCTGGGTCAGATCGAGACGGGCGTCAGTCACAGCGGCATGTGCCTGTATCACAGCCCGGTCAGCGAGCGCTTTTACGTATTCGCGTTGGGCGGACGCGGTGAGATCGAGCAGCATTTGCTCGACGGCTCGACTGGGGAAATCACTGGGCGACTACTGCGCAATGTCAATGCAGGTGCCGAAACCGAAGGCTGCACCGTCGATGACGACTTCCGCGCCCTGTACGTCTCAGAAGGCGCGGGCGCATTCTGGCGCTACGGCGCCGAGCCAGAGACGGGCATCAACCGCACACTGGTCGATCTGCTGGTGCCGCGCGGCTATATCAGCGAAGAGATCGAGGGTGCCGCCATTCTGCACGGCGCCGATGGAGCAGGGTACGTGATGGTCTCTAACGAGAAGAATCACACCTTTCTGGTCTACGAACGACGCGGCGCCAATGCCTTTGTCGGTGAGTTCGGGATTGCAGAGGGCGACGCTGCCGATGTGGTGACCGAGCCGACCGGATTCGATGTCGTCGGGTTGTCGTTGAACGAAAACTTTCCAGGTGGGCTGTTCGTCACCTCGGATGACCGCAACAGCAATCCGACTGATAATAACAACTTCAAGCTGGTGTCGTGGGCAGACGTGGAGACCGCGCTCGGCTTGATCCCGATCGCCGCTGCCGATCCGCGCGTCGGCGAATTGATGGTCAGCGATGCGCCCGCCGTCATCCCCGACCGCGAAACGGCGCCCGTACCCAGCGGCATCGACGCCGCCGACGATCCGGCGATCTGGATTCACCCGACCGATCCCGCCCTTAGCACCATCATTGGCACCGACAAGACCAGCGGCTTGGTCGTGTATAACCTGGACGGATCAATTCTGCAAGCGGTCGATATTGGGCGCGTCAACAACGTCGATCTGCGTTACAACTTCATGCTGAACGGCGCGCCGGTCGCGGTCGTTGCCACCACCAATCGTACTACCAACAGCCTCGATCTGTTCACCGTCAACGTCGAGACGCGCCAGCTTGAAGCGGCATCCTCGCGGCTGATCGAGTCGGCGGTCGAGGAAGTCTACGGTATCTGCATGTATGTCAGCCCAACGACCGCGAAGCATTTTGTTTTCGTCAACAGCGCCGATACGGGCGAGGTCGAGCAATATGAATTGACCGCGACCGCCGACGGCACGATCGACGCACAGGTCGTGCGCACGTTCGTCGTGGGTTCTCAGACCGAGGGCTGCGTTGTCGATGACGCCAATGCAGTGTTGTACATCGGTGAAGAGGGCGTCGGATTCTACAGGTATGGCGCCGAAGCGACCGATGACGACAGCCGCACCGAGATCGACAATACCGCGCTCGATGGCAACCTGACCGCCGATGTGGAAGGGATCACGCTGTATCCGACGGCGGACGGCGGTGGTTATCTGATCGTTTCCAGCCAGGGCAGCAGCGAATTTGCCGTCTATGAGCGCCTGGGCGATAACGTCTTTATCGGCAAATTTACCATTATCGAGAGCGATGGCACGGGCGATGGCGTATCGGGCACCGATGGCATCGACGTGACCAACTTCCCGTTGGGCGCCGATTTTCCCGATGGCGTATTCATCGCGCAGGACGATCTGAACATCGACCCCGACGACAACCAGAACTTCAAACTGGTGTCGTGGCGCAGGATCGCGGACGCGCTTGGCTTGGTCGTCGATACGACGGTCGATCCGCGTCTGGTCGGCGCGCGGTAAGGTAACTTTGCAGTGGGGCGCGCCAATACGGTGCGCCCCTGTGGATCAGCGTCAGTACAGATTGTCCGCACGGGGAGATCGCGGGTGCGACATTGCGGGCAATTTCTGCAATTTTGCGCGCTCTACCCTTGACACCCCAGACAGGCAAGGCTATACTTTTCTCATCAACACGTTAAGGAGATGTGGTGTAGCGGTTAACACACTGCCCTGTCAAGGCAGAGACCGCGGGTTCGAAACCCGTCATCTCCGTATGAGTCCATAATAAAAATATAGCGTTCCCGGAATAAGGGGAACGCTATATTTTTTTATCTGGTTATGCCAACCCTCCCGTGCAGTATGAGTTTGACCACTTTGCGACCATTAATGTAAACACGATCCACAAGGGTGGAAACTAACTCCTGACGCGCCTGATCTGACGTTTGAAAGCTGGCACATTGATGCCAATAAAAAGAAAAGTTGTCGAGCAAATCCGCTGCTTGTACAATTTGTCGTTTGTCATGGCGTGGAAGTGCTTCGATCTCCTGTTGTATCTGCTCACGCTTTTGCAAGAATATCTCAGCGGACGTGAATCCATCTTCCCAACTGACATCAGCATGGGCGACCACCTCCTGAATCTGCCTCATTCGCTCTACAGCCGCTGCGTTATCAATCCTGCTTTGAATCTCCCGTTCGATACGTATTCTCAAACCGGCTGCAATATCAAGCTTCATCAATATCGTCATCACTTGATCGTCAATGATGGGTACATCGATTGATTTTTGACCACATTTTTCATATCCGTGATCATGAGCGAGGCATCGATACGCCCCAATGTTGCGTACATTACTCCAGAAAGCGCGCATACGCCCATAGTTTTCGTGAACAAGCCCATCAGGTTTGCGGGACATACATTTGTCACAAAACACCAGGTCACGCAAAATGTACGTCTTGGGTTCAGCCGCTTTTTCACGAAGTGGGGCGGAACTTGCTCGCACTTGCTGCACTAGCTCGAACAATTCGTCTGAAATGAAACCTACCTGCTTGCCGTCAAACCATTCCCCACGCCCTCGCCTGGGAAATTTACTCTCTCCCAGAGAGTCTTTGTATAGGGTATCGACATGAATCACTCGTCCCGTATAGACGGGATTCTGCAATAACTCCCGAATCATGTCCCGGTTGACAGGTTTACGATCAGCCCTTAAATTACGCATATACTTGAATGTGTTGAGCCACTCCGCGATCTCCGAATCACTGTATCTCCCCGTCGCGTACAGCCGAAAAGCGCGGCGCACCAGCGCCGCCGCACGCGGGTTGAGGTACAAGCCCGGCGGTCTGCTCGGCGTGGCGTGCGCTATTGTCACCAGATCATAGCCGAGCGGCGGCGTGCTGCCGTTGAACTCGCCGCTGACCGCGCGATGCCGCTTACCGCGCTTGGTCTCCGTGCTGAGATTCCTGGAATAAAACGCCGAAAACACCGCCAACAGTTGCTCCATCATGATCGAAAACGGCGAGTCGTCGTCGTCCTCGCTGAAGCCTTACATACAGTACAGTTTGACCCCGTATTCCTGGCGCAGCAGCATCTTGATCATGACCGTGTGGTCGTGCTTGCGCGCCAGACGATCGAATTTCCACACCATCACCCCATCGAATGCGTGTCGTTCCGCCGCTGTGCGCATCTCGATGAACCCAGGACGATTCAGACTCCAGCCGCTCTTGGCGGTGTCGCTGAAGACCGCGACGACGACTCCGGCGCGATCGGCGATGGCGGCGCGGCAGGCAATTTCCTGCGCTTCCAGACTGATCTCGCTCTGCAGCTCACTTGAATAACGGGTGTAGATGGCGAAACGGATGGGCTGTGCTGGTGTGCTGCTGTCAGTCATGCTGTTCATGGTGAATCTCCTCGTGCATGTGAGAATCGGGTAAACGAATATGCCTCAAGCATCCGAAGCGGTCATGTCCGCATCCGACGCTCTAAAGCCGCAGTCAAACACCCGAAATACAAAGCGACTCAGTCCGACGAGGAGTCAGATGAGCCGCTGTGCCCATACGAGGAAAACCACCCTCATTGAGCTATAATGCCAGGCAGCCCACTCACTGCTTTTTTCAGTGTCGGGGTTAGAACCGCGTTGGGTGCTTCTACACCTGGCGCGGTTCGCTTTGTATCGAGTTGTGATTGCGAACATACCGCACATCGCGCGGGTTGTCAACATTTAGTCCCACCAGCGGACACATCCCTGTAAGACCCGCCAGCGGGCGCATCACTATGCGTTCCTGGTCCTATCTTCCCCCTCAAACGACGGCATTGGGCTAACCCAGAATGCGCCATATGTCCCACGCAGACAGGGGCGCATGGCGCCTCGGACAGCTCGCGCTTCTGACATATGCTTAACGTGATTTAGCAACTCTAACTGGAGATAAAATCGTGACTAAAGTGATCAGCGCTCTGTATGGAGATTTTGCTCAGGCTCAACGCGCCGTCGATGCGCTAGCGAGCGCCGGGTTCGACCGTGATGTCATCAGCATGGTGGCGCACGATGCCAGCCGTGCTCACGACCACAATGGAGATACGGTCGTCGCCAATGAGGACGATGTCAAGAGCGGCGAAGGTGCCACCTTTGGCGTCGTCGCTGGCGCGCTGATTGGTCTCGGCGCCCTCCTCATTCCCGGCATCGGTCCTGTCATCGCTGGCGGCCCGCTGATCGCGGCGCTGATCGGTGGCGGTATTGGCGCGGTAGCGGGTGGCATCACTGGTGGTGTCACAGCATCGCTGGTCAAGATCGGTGTGGACGAAGAAACCGCCGATTACTACGCCGAGGGTATCAAGCGCGGCGGTACGCTCGTCACCGTCTCGGCTGACGATGCGATGGCGCAGCGTGCGGCTGATACGCTCGATGAATACAATCCCGTCGACCGTGACGAGCGCGAAACCGAATGGCGTGCGGCTGGCTGGACTCGCTTTGGCGATGCCATGACCGGCGGCATGGTCGCTCCGGTGGCGGCGGTCAACACCGCTGGTATGCCGATGGTGCAGCCGATGGTGCCCGTGATCGACCACGTTGGTATGACTGATGGCGACGCGAGCATGAGCGAGCGCGCATCGGGCCGTCGTGTGAATGTACACACCTATATGCCCGAAACACCCGTCAAGGAATAAGCGCGGCTGCACCTGGCGCAACCTGTATGCCCGCACAATCTGAATCACGATGAATCAGCGCTGCCATGTCTCGTACAGACAGGGCGGCGTTGTATTTTGTCCAGGCGTGATGCGTAAATCAGCCGTAGGCGACTCGTAGGTATTTGGCGATCAATTTTCTGATATTATTTCAACCGGCATTACGCGGCATCTGCCGCTCGCATTGACGGTCACACAAAGGACGTAAACATGAAACGCTCGATCGCAGGAATTTTTGCTCTGGCTGCACTGCTGATGGCTGTGAGCATGATGGCGCTGCCAGCCGCCGCTCAGGACGATGACGCCGCCGATACGCGCACCATCACCGTCACCGGCTTCGGACGCAGTGCGGGCGCGCCGGATGTCGCCTATGTCTCGCTGGGGCTGCAGATCACGGACGAAAACCCCTCGACCGCTTTTTCTCGTGCGAATGATGGGATTGCCGCTGTACGCGACGCTATCATTGCGCTTGGTATTGCGCCGGAAGATCTCCAGACCACTGGTTTCAATATGTGGATGCAGGATACCTTCGATCCGCAGTCGGGCATACCGACGGGTGGACGGACTTACAACGCGCAAAATCTGCTGACGATCACGGTGCGCGATGTGGCAATCACGGGCAATGTGGTCACTGCGGGTATCGAAGCAGGCGCTAATATCATCAATGGCTTGAATTTTGGTATTGCCGACACATCCTCACTGTCACAGACCGCGCGTGTAAACGCGATCCAGGATGCGCGCGAACGAGCGGCACAGATCGCGGGCGCGTTAGGCTTGACGGTCGGTGAGCCGCTGCGCGTCGATGAGAGCGTGCAGGGGGGTGCCTCGCCCGATTCGCGCCTGGCAATGGCGGACATGGGCGGTGGTGGCGCCTCGATCAGCGAAGGACAGCTTTCCGTCAGCGTGCAATTGACGATCACGTTCGCGCTGCAACCTGGTGCGTAAGGGTTTGGTGTGCCAGACCCTGTCTGAATGAAATAAAACGAGAACGGCATTGCAGCCGTTCTCGTTTTATTTTCCTGACGCATCCATATCTTGTCTCACGATTCGTCGGCGTAAGGCGACTCACGGAATGAGCGATACACCCACAGGTTTTGCTCCGGCGTACCGTAGAACGGCGTGAGCAGCATCAATTCGGGGGGCTGTAACTCGACTAATTCAAGGTTGCGCTCGAAACTGTCGTTTGGAAAGGCGGTCAGCTCGGTGCACGACTCTCTGAGATAGGCTGCCAGCATCCAGCCAAAGCCGCTGAAACGCTGCACACGGCGCCAATTGCCCGACTCGCTGGCGCCCATGACGATCGCGGCATCCCCGGAATCGATATAGCCAATCACCGACGCACCGAGACCAGGCGCCACCCGTACATTGAGCGAGTCGCTGCCCGTCCTGCTCACCTGTGCCGCACAGCCGCGCAGCACGCCGAGCAATTGTGCTGCGTGCAAAAATGGCGCGCGTCCACGCAGCGGCGCGAGAAGTGACTCGTTCGCATTCACATAAACTGCCGCTCCAGCGGCAATACGTGTTGTTTCAGCCTGTCCGCGAATACTGTAGGACGCGCTACCGCGATCGACGCTGACGACATCGCCCTGTTCGTAATTCGTCCAGATGGCGGACGCACCTTCGATCTGAATTTGTAAAAATGACGTTTCCACACTCACCGATGGGGCAGGGCTGGATTCCAGGCTGACGATGATATGTCCGTCCAGCATCAGCGACACGGCTAATTGTCCATCGCGTTCTGACACATCGGCAAAGGTCACGCGCGAGTCGGGCATGATCAACAGGGTTCCTGATCCATCCAGATCGACCAGCGTCCGCCCATAGCCGTCGGTAATCAGGGTGTCGCCTGTGCCCATCACCGCGATCGCGTCACGTTGCAGTGGGATTCCATTCACAGTCGCGCCGCGCGTGAATTGCAAGCCGTCGGCAGTGACCGTGAATGACAGCGACCGTGCGATCGGTTCCTGTGCAGTCAGGCGCCCATGCGAGCCCAAAAATACCGTAACAAAGAGAACCCATACCAGAGTCGAGCGCGTCACTTTATACATGCGGACTGCTTTCGATAAGGGGCAGCTCGATGCTGAAGGTGCTGCCTTTGCCTTCATCACTGTCTACCCACACCCGTCCGCGATGTGCCTCGACGATCGTGCGTACCAGACTCAACCCTAATCCTGTCCCCTCGATTTTGGAAACGGCTTCAGCGCGCACTCGATAAAATTCGGTAAATAATTCCTTTTGCGCGTCTTTAGCGATGCCATAGCCGTTGTCGATCACCCGGATCAGTATTTTTTGGGGGGTGCCATGCGAGATCACGAAACGAATGCGTCCCCCATCGGGGGTGTACTTCGCCGCGTTGCCGAGCAGGTTGCTGAACGCCTGTCCTAATTGCACAGGCTCTCCGTTCGTCATCAGTAAGTCATGGTCTGGAATATCGATGATGAAATCGTGGCGCCGCCGTTCCATGTCGGGCGCCAGGGCGGACGCGACCTCGTGCGCCAGCAGCGACACGCTCACCGGTTCGAGCGGCATGGTGGCGGAACGAAGCTGTTCCAGTTTGAGCAAATTGGTCAATATCGAGTTAATCGTATTGGCGGATACTTTGATGCGCGCCAGCATCTCGTTGATGCGTTTTGGCAGCGAGTCGCTGCTGAAAAGGATCAGATCGGTAAAGCCGATGATGCTGCTGAGTGGGTTACGCACGTCGTGCGCCGCGATGCGGATCAGACGCGTCTTGAGGGTGCTGAGTTCGTCCAGGTCGGTGACATCGCTGAGGGTGACCACGCGATAATCGCTCTCGTCGATCGCCGCCGCACCAAGGATGAAGGTCTTGCCACCAAACGCCACCTTGAGCGGATCGACGCTGGCGGATTGGATGGCGTTCTGTGCGGAAGTCTGCTCCGCTGCCGTCATGCCCGCGGCGGCGAACAAGCCGATCAACCAGGTATTCGCGGGTGGGGCGGCGCTGTCTTGCGCCGCCGACAGCGACTCGAAAATACGGGTGAAGGCGGCGTTGATGCGGTAGATACGGAATTGCCCGTCCACCAATGCAATCGGCAGCGGTGAACGCTGGAAAATGGCACTGATCAGACGCCGCTGTCCTTCGGCACTCTCGAAACGCGATTCTGCGCGCAGTCGAGAACGTCGCTCGCTGCGAATCTCGTATCCGAACGCCAGCCCCACCGGAATCAGCACCGCGAGCACCGCGTCGAACAAGCTGATCAATTCACGTCGCACGGAAAAATCGATCGACCCGATCACGAAGATCGCCACCAGCATCGCTATCAGTGTGATGACCTTGCCAAGCCAGCCCTGGCGGATGAACAGGACGCTCGCCAGCGCGCTGATCCCAATCAGCATCAGCGCGACCGACAGCGGCGGCTGCTCAGACGGTACGCCACCCTCCAGCAGGGTGGTGACCGCGTGCGCGAGGATCTCCACGCCCGCCATGAAGTCGCCGTTGTCTGCCAGCGGAATATTGTAACTGTCGGCGATACCCTGGCTGTTCATCAGCCCGACCAGCACAATTTTGTCGGTGAACGCGCTGGGATCGACCGTGCCATCGATCACCTCGACCAACGAGTATGTAGCGAAGGATTCATTGGGTAAACCGAAAAAGTTCTGCCGCCACAATCCCAGTTCATCTTTCGGGATCAGCAGATTTTCTGCCACGCGCAGCCCGTCAGTTTCCAGTGCGACGATCTGAGAGGCTGCCGCCTCCGGAATCCGCAGATAGGCGAGATAGGTCGCCAGGCTGAATCCGTAGCGTACTGTATCGTCGCTCTGGATGATCGAGGGCTGACGGCGCACCACGCCATCGACATCGATGACGGTGTTGACATAGGCGAGATAGTCGGCGCGCTCTGCCAGCACCGCGATCGGTGCCAGGCGGTTGGAAAAGCGAATCGCATCGGCAAGGCTGCGCTGCGTCGGGGACAGCACACTGCCCAGAGTGCGCTGGGCGGGCAGGGGCATGCCGACGCCCGCGATCGGCAGAATGATGCGTGTGCGTGCGTCGCTCTGACGGATGCGGGTGAGTGCATCGGCGAAAGCGGTATCGGATTGACTGGTTTCGCTGAAGATCAGGTCGAATCCGATGACACGAGCGCCGGACTGTGCCAGGCGGTCGATCAGATCGGCGTAGATGGCGCGATCCCAGTCGGTAAGCGAACGCCCGTATGCCTGGAAACTGGCGTCATCCAGCGCGATCAAGGCGATCCGATCGCTGCTCACCGTTTGCTCGGCTGCCGACGATGTGACGAAGTACACGTCGGTCGCACGCAGTCGTACCGACATGAACAGTCCACCCGCCCAGATAATCAGCGTCAGCGCCGCCGACAATGCCGCGATCGAGAGCGTCGCGCGCGCGCGTTCGGGCAAACGAGCCAGTATTGTCGGCATCGACTTTACGATCCAGGCGTCGGTTCAGGCGTCACGAGGTCTTCGAGCTGCACCACGTCGCCCAGCTCGCTGTACAGAGTGGTATCTTCGCCCAGATAATTATCCGCAAACACACGTAGTCCGGCGCACGGGGTGCCGATGGTCGATGTACTCGACAGCACCCACCCGAATCCGCCTCGAAACTCCAATCGATACCACTCACCTGCTTCAGTGACACCGAACAGCTCGGTCACGTCGGCGGCGGCGATGGTGCCGATGCGCGGCGCGTCCAGGCGCGGTGCCAGGCGGACATTCAGGCTCACATCATCGGGGGTGGTCAGTGTCGCGGGGCAGCCGTCGAGTGCGGCGTAGAGTTCTTCAAAGGTGGTGGCGGCGACGACAGCGCTCAACGCGGTTTCAGCCTCGCTGCGAATGCCGAACCCTGGCGTGACAGCCGCGTTTTCACCGTCTTTGCTGGCTTCAACCGTGCTTTCGCGCACCAGCATCGCTGAACGTCCGTCATCTTCGACGCGCACTTCGAACAGGGTGCCACGCGCTGCCAACGACATCCCAGGGGTGGTCACGTTGTAGCTGGACGAGGCATCCAGCGCGCGCCCGATGCGCTGCACGGTCTGTCCGACCACCACTGCCAGATTGAGATTGAACGTCTGCTCACTGCCGTTGAAGCTGTCGATGCGCGTCTCCGTATCGGCGAGCAGCTCGGTCTCGATGCCATCGGCAAAGAAGGTGATGCGGGCACGGCCGGTGGCGTCGGTGCGAATGTGATCGCCGACTCCGACGATCGCTTCGATTTTGACGGCGATCCACTGTTCGGTATTGACGCGCCTGACCTCGACGGTGCCGTCTAACACTTCAAGCAGGGCGGCTAAATCGCTGCCTTGCGCAGTTGTCATAAAAGTCCCCATCAGAAGGGCAAATCCGATGGCGAAAAGGGCGGTGCAACGTCTGAGGCTCATGATCCCGCTCCTGAATGCGTGCAAATGAAGAAATTGAAGCCAATGAGAATTTGTAATATGCAGTATAGACGATCGTTAGGTGTTGCATTGTCTGTATTTGTTGATGAGAGGGTCAGCGGTCTAACTTGACCACCGATCCCCATGTTCCAGCGGGTTCGGGCGTGTCAGTCACCTCGCCAGCTTGCAATCCAGCGAAACGCAGCAGCATCCCGGCATCACTGCCGACGCCGACAAAGGTAAAGCCATCCGCAATGCGCGCCTTTGCCTCCAGCGCGCCGCCGCACAAGGTGCCAGCAGGGATGTTGTGCCTTTTACACGCTGCTAAGATGGTGTCGATCGCGCTCCGGAAAGCCGGCTCGTCGCTCCAGTAGCGCGGCGCCAGCCCATAGGAAATATGCAGATCGTTGGGTCCCACAAAGATGACATCGATGCCCGGCACCGACGCGATTGCATCGATATTTTCTACTGCCTGGCGGGTTTCGATTTGAATGGCGAGCAGAATGTTGTCGTTGGCTTCACGAGTGTACTCCGCGCGTCCAGCGCCAAAGCCGATAAATGGGGTGAAGCCGCCGACGCCGCGTTCCCCGATTGGGGGATAGCGCGAAAAACGCACCGCGTCGCGCGCCTCGTCCGCTGTGTTGATCATTGGCACCATGACGCCTTGCGCGCCCGCATCCAGCACCTGCTTGATGTGAAAGATCGTCCCGGCAGGCACACGCGCCAGCGGCGTCACGCGCCCGGCGCTCACATCGGCGATGAACGACATCATCTGCGAGGCGGTGGCGAGATCGGTGGCTGTATGTTCGAGATCGACCAGCAGCCAGTGATAGCTGCCCTGTGCCGCCAGCAGCCGCGCGACCGTCGGACTGCCCAGTTGCAGCCACAAGCCGATCGCTGCTTCATCGGCGCGGAGTCGTGCTAAGGTCGCATTCTGCCGCATGGTCTCGTCCTTTGATCCGACTGCTCTAATCATGAGTATTCTACCCCGTCATCTGCGTTGTCTCCACATCCTGTTCCGCTTGACCCACGCACGTATCAATTGCGATTTGGCGCAATGCAGTCCATAGAGGGATAATTGAAGCACTGTAGAAAATCTCAAGGAGTAACCACCATGCAGATCGGGATGATTGGGCTGGGCAAAATGGGCGCGAATATGAATATGCGTCTGCTGAAAGGCGGACATGCCACGGTCGTCTTCAACCGCAGTCCAGAAGCGATTCAGACCGCAGCTGAGGCGGGCGCGACCGCCTCGACCGGGGTAGCTGATCTGGTGAGCAAGCTGGATGCGCCGCGTGCCGTGTGGGTGATGGTGCCGTCCGGTGACCCGACTGAAGCAGTCATCGATGAACTGCTGACGCTGCTGGCGCCCGGCGATACCATCATCGATGGCGGCAACAGCAACTACAAAGACAGCATCCGCCGCGCACAAAAATGCGCTGGCTATCAGGTGAGCTTCATCGATGTCGGCACCAGCGGCGGTATCTGGGGGCTGAAAGAGGGCTACAGCCTGATGATCGGCGGCGAGGATGCGCCCGTCGAGCGCATGCGATCGATCTTCGAGACGCTGGCACCCGCCGCCGATCTCGGCTGGGGACATGTCGGTCCCAGCGGATCGGGACATTTTGTCAAGATGATCCACAACGGCATCGAGTACGGCATGATGCAGGCATTTGCGGAAGGATTCGAGATCATGCGCCAAAAGGAGGTATTCGGACTCGATCTGCACCAGATCGCGGAAGTATGGCGCTATGGCAGCGTCGTGCGTTCCTGGCTGCTCGACCTGGCAGCGAACGCGCTGGCGGACGATCCGCATCTGACAGCGCTCAAGGGATGGGTGGCGGACAGTGGCGAGGGACGCTGGACGGTCGCGGAAGCGATCGAGCTGGATGTGCCCGCGCCGATCATCACGCTGGCGCTGCAAATGCGTTTCGTCAGCCGCCAGGAAGAGAGCTATGCTGCCAAGATGCTGGCGGCGCTGCGCAACCAGTTTGGCGGACATGCTGTCAAGCGCGACGGTGACTCGTGAACAGCGGCGCGATTACGATCGTCATTTTCGGCGCGACCGGTGACCTGACCGGACGTAAGCTGGTGCCCGCGCTCTACAGCCTGTACCGCCGCGACAAACTGCCAAAAAACTGGCGGATTGTCGGCTATGCGCGGCGCGAATGGGATGACGACTTTTTCCGCGAGACTTTGTACGAGTGGGTCAAAAAGGCGCCGAATTATGATGCCGACGCCTGGCGCACTTTTTGCCAGCATGTGCATTACGTGCGCGGCGACCTCTCGACTGCTGGTGATTACACCGCGCTCAATCAGGCTCTTGAGACGCTGGAAACTGCGCCGTCGAGCCGTCTGTACTACCTGGCGATCTCGCCGGAATACTACGAGACGGTGATCGAGCGCCTGCACGCGGTCGGCATGACCTCGCAGGAAGAAGGTTATCGGCACGTGGTGATCGAAAAACCGTTTGGCACTGATACCGCGTCGGCGCGCGCGCTCAATCAGACCTTGCATCGCGCTTTCGACGAGCAACAGATTTATCGAATCGATCACTATCTCGGCAAAGAGACGGTGCAAAATCTGCTCTTTTTCCGCTTTGCCAACGCGATATTCGAGCCGATTTGGAATCGCAATTATATCGATCATGTGCAGATTACGGTCGCGGAACAGGTCGATGTCGAGCATCGCGCGGGCTACTATGACAAGTCGGGTGTCATGCGCGATATGTTCCAGAATCACCTGATGCAGTTGGTGGCGCTGGTGGCGCTGGAGCCGCCGTCGTCCGACGATGCCGACGCACTGCGCAACGAAAAGGTGAAAGTGCTGCGTGCGATCCGCCCGATCGCCTCGGTGGAGACTGTGCGGGCACAATACGAGGATTACTGTGCGACTGCCGGTGTCGATTCCGCCTCGCGCACCCCGACCTATGCCGCGCTCAAGCTCTACATCGACAATTGGCGCTGGATGGATGTGCCCTTCTATCTGCGGTCCGGCAAGGCGCTCACCAAAAAAGTGTCGGAGATCGTGGTGCAGTTCCGCCGTCCGCCGCACCTGTTTTTCAACCTCGCGCGCGGCAAGCAGCTTGAACCGAACCGCCTGTCGCTGTGTATCCAGCCAGATGAAGGCATTCATCTCAGCTTTCAATCCAAAGTGCCCAATTCATCGCACGAAGTGCAGTCGGTCAATATGGGCTTCAGCTTCAGTTCCTCGTTCGAGGGGGCGCTACCCGATGCTTACGAGCGGCTGCTGCTGGATGCGATGCACGGGGATGCGGCGCTCTTCACCCGCGAGGACGAGATCGAGCTGTCGTGGAAGCTGATCGACACTGTGCTGGCGGGGTGGGAGGCGCCGGACGCGCCAGCAGTACAGTCGTATGCGCGCAATACCTGGGGACCCGACGCCGCCGATCGGCTCTTAAGCGGAGACGGACGCGCGTGGCACAGCTTCTGTGGAGAAAATAGTTGATGGCAGATTTACGCATTTACGACGATCGCGCCTCGGCAGCCCGCGCGCTGGCAGCATTGGTGGTGACGGCAGCGCAATCCGCAGTCGCGGCGCGTGACCGCTTCACACTGGTGTTGTGCGGCGGCAGCACCCCGCGTCAGGCATTTCGCCTGCTCGCCGACGAATATGCCGACGACATCGATTGGTCACGCACCTCGATCTTTTGGAGCGACGAGCGCTGCGTCCCCGCCGATCACCCGGACAGCAACACAAAAATGGCGCGCGAGGCGCTGCTCGATCATGTGCCGCTCGCCTTCGATCGCATTTATCGCATTCCGACACAGCTCGATCCTGCGGCGGCGGCGCAGGCATATCAGGCGGAGCTGGTGCGCTTTTTCGAGTCGCGTGGTGGGATTCCGCGCTTCGACATGATGATTTTGGGCGTTGGCGCCGATGGACATACCGCTTCGCTGTTTCCAGGATCGCCCGCACTCGATGAAAAAAAGCGCTGGGTCGTCACCGCGACGGCTGAAAACGCCCCGGTCAAAGAGCGCATCACCTTCACACTGCCCATTCTGAACGCGGCGGCGCACGTCGTCATGCTGGTGTTGGGCGAGGAAAAAGCCGACGCGGTGGCGCGCATCTTCACGGGCGACGACGATCCGCCGCTGCCAGCCGGACGAGTGCAACCGCTGAATGGACGCCTGACCTGGATTCTGGACGAGGAAGCGGCATCTCGGCTGCGCGCGGCGACAATAGACGATCAGGCGGACGAATCGACATAGAGACGTGCCGACCCAGCGTCACGAGGTGCGCATGGGGTTTGGTATGCCAAACCCCTACGATTGATGGCGCGCGTCACTGTGCCAGAATGTCTGCCAGCTTGAACAGCTCCATGTCGAGCGGCTTATGCACGCCGACCACCTCGGTGTACGGGCTGACCAGCGCCGCCCCCTTGCTCCAGCCGACCAGCACGCCATGATTGCCGTTCATGATCTGGCGCGCCGCCTCGGTAGCGAGGCGGGTCGCCAGGATGCGGTCGGATGCGGTCGGCACACCGCCGCGCTGCACATGCCCCAGAATGGTCATACGAATGTCGAAACCGACCGTCTCCGCGCGACCCTTAAGATACTCGTACAACACATTGACAGCGTACTTGGCGCCCTCCGCCACCACGATCAAGCCGTTGCTCTTGCCGCGCGACCACGACTCTTTCAGGATCGTGACCAGGGACTCCGGCTCGGTATCCACCTCCGGGATGACGATCGCCTCGGCGCCGCCCGCGATCCCCGCCATCAGCGCCAGATAACCGCTGTCGCGTCCCATCACCTCGACCATGAAGGCACGTCGATGCGATGACGCTGTGACCTTGAGGCGGTCGATCGCCTCCAGCGCGATATTGAGGGCGGTATCGACGCCGATGGTGATGTCCGATCCGGCGAGGTCGTTGTCGATGGTCGATGCCACGCCGACCACTGGAAAGCCCATGTCGTCCAGCGCTTTGGCGCCGGTCTGCGAGCCATTGCCGCCGATGACGATCAAGCCTTCGATCCCATGCTGACGCAGATGCAGCAGCGCCTTTTCGCGCCCTTCGGGAGTCATGAACTCTTTGCTGCGCGCGCTGCCCAGCACCGTCCCGCCGAGCTGGATGATCCCGCCGACATCACGGGGTCCCATGAGCTTGATCTGGTTATCGATCAAGCCCTGATAGCCCTGCTGCACGCCGTACACCTCGGCGCCCAATCCCAGCCCCGTGCGCACCACTGAGCGAATGGCAGCGTTCATGCCGGGCGCGTCACCGCCGCTGGTCAGCACCGCGAATTTTTTCATGGGAGAGTCCTTGTCAGTTCGATATGCGGCTCATTCTAGCGCGATCGACCGTCCTGGGTAGTGGACGACACTTAATGTTGACCGATTCGCACGGGGTCAGGTTTTGCCGGATGCGTCAGGTTGCGTATAATCGCGGCGGTCGATTCAACTTACAGCAAGGAAAAAAAGTTATGTCTCAGGAATTCTCCCCGCCTGTGGGCGAATGGTTTTATCCATCGGACGAGATCGTCAAAAATACCAATGTGCCCGATTACGAGACCGTGTACCGCGATGCCATAGCAGACCCGCAGGCATTTTGGGCACAGCGCGCCGAAACGCTGTCATGGTACAAAAAATGGGATCGCGTGCTGGATGCGAGTGAGGCGCCATTTTACAAATGGTTCGTGGGCGGCAAGACCAATATCGCACTGAACGCGCTCGATCGCCATGTCAAAACCTGGCGCAAAAACAAGCTGGCGCTGATCTGGGAAGGCGAACCCGGCGACCGCCAGACCTTTTCCTATTGGCGGCTGCACCGCGAGGTCAATAAGTTCGCCAATGTGCTGAAAAGTCTGGGCGTCAAAAAAGGCGATCGCGTCACCGTCTATATGGGGCGCATCCCCGAACTGGTGATGGCAATGCTGGCGTGCGCCAAAATCGGCGCGGTTCACAGCGTCGTTTACGGCGGCTTCAGCGAGACGGCGCTGGCAGATCGCATCGAGGACGCGCAGAGCCGCGTCGTTGTGACCTGTGACGGCGCCTGGCTGCGCGGCAACATCATCCGCCTCAAGGATATAGTCGATGAGGCGGTCAAGCGCTCGCCAGTGGTCGAGTCGGTGATCGTGGTCAAGCGCACCGGACACGATGTGAAGATGGAGCAGGGGCGCGACTATTGGTATCACGACCTGAGCGGACTGCCGATCGCCAGCCCGATCTGTGAGACCGAGGTCATGGACGCCGAAGATCCGCTTTTCATCCTGTACACCAGCGGCACGACCGGCAAGCCCAAAGGCATCCTGCACACGCACGGCGGCTACAGCGTGTATATCTCGACCACGCTGGAATGGACATTCGACCTCAAAGACGACGATCGCTGGTGGTGCGCCGCCGATCCCGGCTGGATCACCGGGCACAGCTATATCGTCTATGCGCCGCTGATCCTAGGTGCGACCAGCTTTATGTACGAGGGCGCGCCCAACTTTCCCTATCCCAATCGCTGGTGGAAGATGGTCGAGGACTACGGTATTTCCATACTTTACACCGCGCCGACAGCGATACGGGGTTTGATGCGCTTTGGCAATGCCTGGCCCAGCCGTCACGACCTGAGCAGCCTGCGCCTGCTGGGATCGGTCGGTGAACCGATCAACCCGGAAGCGTGGCGCTGGTTCCACAAGGTGATCGGCAAGGAGCGCTGCCCGATCATGGATACCTGGTGGCAGACCGAGACCGGCGGCTTCATGATCGCGCCGATGCCGTCGGTGGGGCTGAAGCCGGGAAGCGCCACTCGTCCGTTCCCTGGCATCGAGGTCGATGTCGTCGATGAACACGGCGAAAGTGTCGCGGCAGGTGTCGATGGCAATCTGGTGATCAAGACGCCCTGGCCTGGGATGGTGCGGACGATCTACAACGATCCGGATCGCTTTGTCAAGCAGTACTGGGCAAGCTACGAAAAACAGGGCTGGTATCTGTCGGGCGACTCGGCACGTAAGGATCAGGATGGCTACATCTGGATCATCGGGCGCAACGACGATGTGATCAAGGTAAGCGGCTATCGTCTGGGGACAGCGGAGGTCGAGTCTGGCTTGGTCAGCCATCCGGCGGTCAGCGAGTCGGCGGTGATTGGCGTGCCAGACGAGGTGCGCGGCAACGTCATCTATGCTTACTGTATCCTGCGGTCAGGGGTGCAGCCGAGCGACGCACTGCGCGATCAGTTGAAGGAACATATTCGTCACGAGGTCGGCCCGATCGCCATTCCGAGCAGGATCGAGTTCGTCGAGGTGCTGCCCAAGACGCGATCGGGCAAGATCATGCGCCGCGTGCTGCGTGCCCGCGCGATGGGTCAGCCGGAGGGCGATCTGAGTACGCTCGAAGACTGAGATTCTCATGCAATATTCAGCGGTGCATGAGGGCTAGATCAGGTGTGGGCGTTATCCTGTAAAGCGACTTTATACATGCTTTGCGAGACAGCGCCCAACCCATGAAAACCTTTGAACACCGCTCGACCTTTCCCGGCACCGCCGCCCAGGTGATGGCATTCTACAGCTTGCCCAACGCGCCTGCGCTGCTAACCCCCCCGCCAATCTTCTTCCAGATACGCGCCGACCGTCGCACCAGCATCCGCGACGGTGAGCTGGAATTCACACTCTGGTTCGGACCGATCCCGTTCAGGTGGCTGTCGCGGCACGAGCCGGGCATGACCGAGACTGCATTCGTCGATCGCATGATCACGGGCCCGCTCAGGACGTGGGTACACGAACACGGCGCGCGCGATGTACCTGGCGGTGTCGAGGTGATCGATCGCATTCAGATTGCGCATGGTGACGGGCTGACCGGATTGTTTACACGTCTGTTCTTCGACGGCTTGCCGTTGCGCTTTCTGTTCATCTACCGCGCCATGCGCACTCGTGCCGCTGTCGCCACCATGACTCGCCAGGCTGCTGCTCAGCGGCGCCCGTGAGCGCGCGTATCGTCGTGATCGGCGCCGGGATCGGCGGGCTGACGGCGGCGGCGCTGCTGGCGCGCGCGGGCTACCGGGTGACGGTGCTGGAAAGCCAGGTCTATCCAGGCGGTTCCGCCGGGACATTCTTTCATAAAGGCTACCGCTTCGACGCCGGCGCGACCGTCGCCGGCGGGTTTCAGCCGAACGGGCCGCACGCGGTCATTGGGCGGCTGCTCGACCTCGATTGGAAGGTGCGCGCGCACGATCCGGCGTGGGTGGTGCATCTGCCCGATCGGGTGGTGCCGTTGTGTCAGGACAATCAGGCGGTCGTGGATGCCTTCCCAAAGACCGCGCGTTTCTGGGAGACGCAGACGCGGCTCGCCGCGATGGGGTGGTCGCTGTCGGCGCAGGGCTTGCCCTGGCTGCCGACCAGCGCGGCGGAATTGGGTCAGCTCTTCAAAGTCGCGCTGCGCAATCTGCCTGGCGATCTCGAACTGGCACCCTATGCCTTCATGTCGGCTTATCAATGGCTGCAAATGAGCCGACTCACGGACGATCCGGCGTTCGTGCGCTTCATTGACGCTCAACTTTTAATCTCGTCGCAGACGACCTCGCGCGGCGCCAATGCCATTTACAGCGCGACCGCGCTCGATCTGGCGCGTCAGGGCGTCTATCACGCACCGGGCGGGATGGGCGGGATCGCGGAGGTGCTGGTCGAGAAGATCGAGGCGCTCGGCGGGGAGGTGCTGACCCGCCAGCGCGTCACGCGAGTCAACGTGCGCGACGGACGCGCGGTTAGCGTGACCACGAAAAAAGGGGACGAATTCCCGTGCGATTTTCTGCTGGCGAACCTGACGCCCTGGTCGCTCGATGCGCTGCTCGGTGACGACAGTCCGCCCGGACTCCGGCGCGAGACCGCGACGCGCGCGCCAGGATGGGGCGCCTTTGTGCTGCATCTGGGTGTGCGCGCCGACGCGCTGCCCGCCGACCTGCCCGATCATCACCAGTTCATCGAGTCGATGGAGGGCGCCTTGGGCGAGACGCGCAGCGTATTCATGTCGATGTCACCGCTGTGGGACTCGTCGCGCGCTCCCGCGGGACACCGCGCCGTCACCGTCACCACGCATACGCGCGTGCAGCCCTGGTGGGATGTGCTGCAAAGTGATCCGGCGGCATACGGCGCGCTCAAAGACGAGTATGCCGATAAAATGCTGACCCATATCGAGCGCGCCATACCCGGTTTCCGCGCCGCGATCGCGCTGAATATGCCGGGTACGCCGGTCACCTACGAATTCTACACTGGGCGGCATTTGGGTATGGTCGGCGGCTTTCCGCAAACGTCGCTGTTCAGGGTGCGCACGCCGCTGACCGGGATCGCCAACACGCGGCTCGTGGGCGACTCGATCTTTCCGGGTCAGTCAACGGCGGGCGTCTCGCTGGGGGCACTGCGGGTCGCGCAGGATGTAATGCGCCGCCTGCCAGTCGATAATCGCAATGAGGAATGACATGAGCGCTCGATCGACAGTCATCTGGTGGCTGCGACGCGATCTGCGGCTGCGGGACAACCTGGCACTCGCCGCTGCGATCGAGAGCGATGGACGGGTGCTGCCCGTCTTCATCTTTGACCCGGCGATCCTGCAAGGTGAACATTTCGGACTGCCGCGTCTGAAATTCATGCTTGCCGGATTGCACGCGCTCGACGACGACCTGCGCCAGCGCGGGGGCGGGCTGCTCGTCCGGCACGGCGATCCGCGTCATGTGCTGCCCGCGTTGGTGGGAGAGGTCGGCGCGACGGCGGTGTTCGTCAACCGCGATTATACGCCTTACGCCGTGCGACGTGATTGCGCGCTGGGCGAGTCGCTGTCTGTCCCATTCAGACTGTTCGACGACGCCATGCTGCATCCGCCTGAACAGACGACCAAGAGCGACGGAACACCGTTTCTGGTCTACACGCCTTATAAGCGCCACTGGCTGGCGCTGCCCAAGCCCGACATGATGGACAGTCTGCCAGCGCGTGACGACCTGCACGACCTGATCGGACTCGATGCGCCGGGTGTGCCGTCGCTGGCTGACCTGGGTTTCAGCGACACCATCGCCGTGCCGCCCGCTGGCGAAGCTGAAGCGGCGCGCCGTCTGGAGCGGTTCGCGGACAATGCCATCCATGATTATGACGTGCGCCGTAACATCGTGTCAGTCAACCCGTTCGACTCTGACGCGGCTGGCACATCCGGTCTCTCACCCTACTTTCGATTCGGGATGCTGTCGCCGCGTCAGGCGCGGGCGTCCGCCGTCCGCGCTTATGATGCCGGGGATGCTCACGACAGACATGCCGTCGAAGTGTGGATGAGCGAGATCGCCTGGCGTGAATTTTACATGACCATTCTCTATCGTTTTCCGCACGCCTACCGCACCAGCTATCGCCCGGAATTCGAGCGCATTGCCTATCGGGATGCCCCCGACGAACTGGCAGCCTGGGAAGGCGGTCGCACGGGCTATCCACTTGTCGATGCCGCGATGCGCCAGATGCACGCCATCGGCTGGATGCACAACCGCGCGCGCATGGTCGTCGCCAGCTTTCTGACCAAGCATCTGCTGATCTACTGGCGATCGGGCGATCTCGCCTTTATGCGTCACTTGATCGACGGTGATCCAGCGGCGAACAGCGGCGGCTGGCAGTGGGCAGCCGGGACGGGCACCGACGCGCAGCCCTATTTCCGCATCTTCAACCCGGTGATTCAGTCGCAGAAATTCGATCCCGACGGCGCGTATATCCGCCGTTGGGTGCCGGAACTGCGCGATCTGTCGAATCAAGATATCCACGAACCCTGGAAGCTGGCGTCACCGCCGAAAGACTATCCCACGCCGATCGTCGATCATACCTTTGCACGAGCACGGGCGCTGGCGGCGTTCGCGGTACTGAAAAAGTCCTGATCGCGCGGACGAGTTTTATCAGGCACCAAGACATCGTTACGCACCGACGCATTGTTATATACGGACGCATGGTTATGCGTCCCTACGGGAGGGAGAGATCATGCCAGAAGCATTGATTTGGGGCGCGTCCGGCGGGATCGGCGGCGCGCTGGTGCGTGCGTTGAAAGCGCGCGGCTGGAAAGTCTATGGCGCAGCCCGGAACGAATCGCGTATTCCGTCGGACGCCGACCTGACCTGCAGCTTCAGCGCCGGGAATGATTACAGCATCGACGGCGCGGTCAGTCTGATCGCTTATCAGACCAGCGCGCTCGATCTGATCGTCTACGCGGCGGGTGGGATACGGCTGTCGGCGGTCGAGGACACCGACTCGGCGGCGTGGTCGGATATGCTCATCGCCAACCTGACCGGCGCCGCGCGGACAATCCGCGCCAGCCTGCCGCTGCTCAAAGAGGGCGGACATGCCATGATCGTCGGCGCTTACGTCGATAAGGTCACGCTGCCCCGTTTCGCGCCCTATGCGGTCGCCAAAGCCGGACTGGAGCCGCTGGTAGCGATCCTGGCAAAAGAACAGCGCAAACGCAAGTTCACGCTGGTGCGCCCTCCCGCCGTCGCCACGCCATTCTGGGATGGACTGCCTTTGAAGGTGCCTGCCAATGCCTTGACACCGGAACAGGTCGCGGACGCGATGATCGCGCGTTACGACTCCGGCGAAACGGGAATGCTCGACCTGTAAACCCCGGCGCTTGACAAGCTGACCATGCGCGCTATCCTACCCCGACACTTCAGGAGCAGATGCGCATGGCAGCGAAACAAATCAAGAAGGTCGTCCTCGCCTACAGCGGCGGACTCGATACCTCGGTGATCGTCAAGTGGCTGGTCAACAATTATCAGTGCGAGGTGGTGTGCTTCACCGCCGACCTCGGACAAGAAGAAGAACTGGACGGACTCGAAGAAAAGGCGCTCAAGACGGGTGCCAGCAAACTCTACGTCCGCGATCTGCGCGAAGAATTTCTGACCGATTTTGTCTTCCCGACCATGCGTGCCGGGGCAGTCTACGAGCGCGAATATCTGCTCGGCACCTCGTTTGCACGTCCGCTAATCGCTAAACACCTGGTCGAGATTGCGGAATTGGAAGGTGCCGATGCAGTCGCGCATGGCTGCACGGGCAAAGGCAACGATCAGGTACGGTTCGAGCTGACCGTAATGGCGCTCAATCCGAAACTGACGGTGATCGCCCCCTGGCGCGAATGGGATATCCGCAGCCGCGAGGACGCGATCGCCTATGCCCAGGAATTCAACATTCCGATCACGCAGACGCTCAAGTCGATCTACAGCCGCGATCGCAATCTGTTTCACCTGAGCCATGAGGGCGGTATCCTCGAAGACCCGTCGCAGGAGCCGGAAGAAGTCATGTACCAGTTGACGACCAGCCCGGAAAACGCGCCTGACCAGGCGGAATATGTCGAGATCGCCTTCGAGCGCGGCACCCCGGTCGCGCTGAATGGCGAAACGCTGGCGCCGCTCGATCTGTTCACACGGCTGAATAAAATCGGTGCCAGACACGGGATCGGACGGATCGATCTGGTGGAAAATCGGTTGGTCGGCATGAAGAGTCACGGCGTGTACGAGACGCCCGGCGGGACGATCCTGCATCGCGCGCATCAGGCGTTGGAGAGCATCTGCCTGGACAAGATGTCAATGCAGTACAAGGACGTGCTGGCGCTCAAGTATGCCGAGCTGGTCTACAACGGACAGTGGTACACCCGGCTGCGTGACGCGCTCGACGCCTTTGTCGCTGTCACACAGGAGCAGGTGACCGGGACGACGCGCATCAAACTGTACAAGGGCAACATCGTCATCGTCGGACGGCGGGGCGATCGCAGCCTGTACAGTCACGATTACGCCTCCTTTGGCGAGGAAAATGTGTACAACCAGCGTGATGCTGAGGGTTTCATTCAGTTGTTCGGCTTGCCGATCAGGATCGATGCCCAGATCACCATCGCCAACGAAGGCAAGTCGCGCTATCGCCAGACCCCGCGCGGATAGGGCGCGGTCATGTTATGGGGCGGCGCGTTCACCGCGCCTACGGACGAACAACTGCGGCGGCTCAACGACTCGATCGGCTTCGATCGGCGCATGGCGGCGGAAGATATACGTGGCAGCATCGCCTACGCGCTGGCGATCGCGTCGGCAGGGGTGATCTCCGGCGCCGACGCCGAACAGATCGCCGACGGATTGGAACGGGTGCGGGTCGAATTCGAGGACGGCACCTTTGTGTTGAAAGAGGGCGACGAGGACATCCATACCGCCGTCGAGCGCCGTCTGACCGAGCTGGTCGGCGCGGTCGGTGGCAGGCTGCACACCGGGCGCAGTCGTAATGATCAGGTGGCGACCGATTGGCGCCTGTGGACGATGAGCGCGATCGATCGGCTCGACACGCTGCTCGCCGGGCTGCAAAGCGCGCTGATCGCACAGGCTGACGGGCATATCGACACGCTGATGCCGGGCTACACCCACATGCAGCCCGCCCAGCCGATCACGGTCGCACATTGGCTGATGAGCTATTTCTGGATGCTGGCGCGCGACCGCGACCGTCTGTGTGACGCGCGCCGTCGCACGGCGGTGTCGCCGCTTGGATCGGGTGCGCTGGCGGGGACGCCATTCGCCGTCGATCGTGCGGCACTGGCTGCCCAACTGGGCTTTAGCGCGATCAGCGAAAACAGCCTCGATGCGGTGAGCGACCGCGATTTTGTGGCGGAGACGCTGTTCACGCTGGCGCTGGTTGGCGTGCATCTCAGCCGCCTCGCTGAAGATGTGATTTTGTTCAGCAATCCGGCGTTTGGCTATATTCGCCTTGACGATCGCTACAGCACCGGGTCGAGCCTGATGCCGCAAAAGCGCAATGCTGACCCGATGGAGCTGGCGCGGGGCAAAGCCGGACGGCTGATCGGCAATCTGACCGGGCTGCTGACCACGCTCAAAGGGCTGCCGACCGGGTACAACAAAGACCTGCAGGAGGATAAAGAGTCGCTGCTCGACTCGGTCGATACGCTGGCGGCACTGCTGCCGGTCGTCACGGCGGTGATCGCCACGCTGCACGTCAACCCAGATAGGCTGCGCGCCGCGCTCGATGAGTCGATGCTGGCGACCGATCTGGCGGATTATCTGGTCGCGCGCGGGATGCCCTTTCGAGAGGCGCACGGCGTGTCGGGTCGGCTGGTGCGGCGTGCCGTTGATGCGGGAGTCGGGCTGTCGGCGCTGCCGCTGGAGGTTTTTCAAGCCGAGTCGGGGTTGTTCACGGAGGATGTCGCGGACGTGTTCGATTTCAGCGCATCGGTCGCGCGGCGACGCTCGGTCGGCGGCACCGCGCCCGACGCGGTGCGGACGCAGATCGAGTCGGCGCGTGTCTGGATGGGCGCCCATCAGCCGTGATCGCGTTTGTGCGCACTATCCATACGCGACCGTTCATGGTATACGAACTTGCATTACAAGTGCGTAGAGGGGTTGACACATTTCCCGAACGTGGTTACGCTCATTGGTAGTTATCGATAAACCAGTGTGAAAAAATGACAGCGCGTCCCCAGATCTCGATTTTCAGCCTTATTCTCGTCCTTAGCGTACTCGTCCTTATTGGAGGCGGGTTATAGGGGCTTGTCTGGTCTGAAGCGCACGAGCGGTACATGCGAACGACACAGCCCCCTGATGAAGGGGGCTTTTTGTTGGAGAAAAAGGCGAACGATGACGATGCAATTCAGCACCACCACGACCATCCATCAGGACTGCACCAGTCCCTGGACGGAGCCGTACCAGACGGCATCCGCCGATGCGCACGCCGACCAACGGGAGGCGCAGCGCGCCTTTGAGCAGGAATGCCAGCGTCCGACCCTCGACGCGCTTTCCGACATCTACAACCGGCAGTAAAGCGGGTCGTGGAGCGCGGAAAGCGCGTTTTTTATGGCTTTGCCAGGTTCTCGTTTTGATTGTCAGATCGACCAGACAGGAAAATGACCATGCTCTTGAGCGGCTCCGAAATCCTGCTTGAATGTTTGAAACGTGAAGGCGTGGATGTGATGTTCGGCTATCCGGGTGGCGCGATCCTGCCGACCTACGACGCCATGTCCAAGTACCCGGAAATTCATCATGTCCTCGTGCGTCACGAACAAGGCGCCTCGCACATGGCGGACGGCTATGCCCGCGCCAGCGGACGTGTCGGTGTGGCGATCGCCACCAGCGGGCCCGGCGCCACCAATCTCGTGACCGGGATCGCCACCGCGATGATGGACTCTTCTCCGATCGTGTGCATCACCGGACAGGTGACGCGCGGTGCGATCGGGTCGGACGCTTTCCAGGAGACCGATGTGACCGGAGTGACGCTGCCCGTCACCAAACACAATTATCTGGTCATGGATCTGCAGGAACTGCCGCACATCGTCCGCGAAGCCTTTTACATCGCACGCACGGGGCGACCAGGACCGGTGTTGATCGACATTCCGAAAGATATTCAGACCCAGAAGATGGAATTCATCTATCCCGATGCGCCCATCCGCCTGCCAGGGTATCGTCTGCCGACGATGGCGAGCGAAGGACAGATCGAGGAAGCGCTGCGGCTGATCCACGAGGCGAAGCGCCCAGTCATCCTGGCGGGACATGGCGTGATGGTATCGGGCGCCGTGATGCAGCTCCGCGAATTGGCAGAGCGGGCGCAAATCCCGGTCGCGCTGACCCTGCTCGGCAAGGGCGCCATGCCGGAAAATCACCCGCTCACTGTCGGCATGATGGGGATGCACGGCGAGGCAGCGTCGAATCATGCTATTCAGGAAGCCGACCTGCTGATCGCGCTGGGGATGCGCTTCGACGATCGCGTGACCGGCAATCTCAAGACCTACGCGCTCAACGCCAAAAAGATTCACGTCGATATCGACGCCTCGGAGATCAACAAGAATGTGCGCGTCGATGTCGGTATCGTCGGCGATCTGCGCACTGTCATGGATCAACTGCTGCCCGGCGTGCAGGGGCAGACTCACCCCGAATGGCTCAATCGTATCCGCGACTGGCAGGAAGACACCGACGAGCGCGACATCATCAACCGCGAGACGACCGGAATGCTGCTCGGCGCGCAGGTGATCAACGATCTGTGGAAACACACGGGTGGAGATGCGATCACCGTGACCGATGTGGGACAGCATCAGATGCTCGAAGCGCAGTATTACCCGCATCAGCGCCCATCGACCATGATCACCAGCGGCGGACTCGGCACGATGGGGTTCGGGTTTCCGGCTGCGATCGGCGCCAAATTCGCCCGCCCCGATGAAGAAGTATGGGCTATCGTCGGTGATGGCGGCTTTCAGATGACGCTGTGCGAGCTGGCGACGGCAAAACAGGAAAACATCAATGTCAATGTCGCCATCATCAATAACAACTATCTCGGTATGGTGCGCCAGTGGCAGGAATTTTTCTACGAACAGCGCTACCAGTCCACGCCGATGTTCAACCCCGACTTCGTGAAGCTGGCAGAGGCATACGGAGTCGCGGCGATGCGTGTCGAGCGGCGCGATCAGATCGAGGAATCGGTCGCCTTTGCGCGCAGCGTGGACGGGCCGACCGTGATTGAATACATGGTGCTGGCTGAAGAAGTGGTGTATCCGATGGTGCCCGCTGGCGCCGACCTCGACAAGATGATCCGCCGTCCAAAACCGGGCGAGAGCCAGTAGTACCGCGCGACCTGAGACGATGAGTGAAGAAGGCGAAGAAGGCGATCATGGCTGACCAAACTGCAAAAAAACATCTGCTGGTGGCGCTGGTGGAAAACAAGCCTGGCGTCCTGAACCGCGTGGCGAGCCTGTTTCGCCGCCGTAATTTCAACGTGGACAGCCTGACCGTCGGGCGCACCCACAAACCGCACCTGTCCCGTATGACCATCGCGGTCGATGCCACGCGCGGCGATGCCTACAGGATCAGCATGAATCTGCTTAAGCTGATCAACGTCGTCGATGTCGCCGAGGTGTCCGCCGAGCCGCACGTCAGCCGCGACCTGGCGCTGATCAAGGTGCGCAGCAACGATGCCGACTCGCGCAACAACCTGACGCTGATCTGCGAGCGCTACCCGGCGCGCATCGTCGATATTGGTCCCGACGTGGCGATCGTCGAGATCACCGCTCAGGAAGATCAGGTCGAGGCGCTGATCGGCGAGCTGCGCCCGATCGGTATCCTGGAGATGGTGCGGACGGGCGTGGTGGCGATGGGGCGCGGTGTGCGCATCCTCGACTCGGAATACGAGCCGATCAACTACGCCGAAGTCAATGCCAACAGCGCGCCGAAAACCTATGAAGTGTACAGCGTCTAGACGCTGGCGCGATCCCGCACGCTGGCGGCACTGCTGCCTCCCCGTGCGGACTGACTTGTGTGATTTACATCTTGTAGACCTTACACCGGAGAAATAGTGACACATGGCAACACTCTACTACGACAAAGATGCTGACCTCGCGCTGCTCGATGGCAAGACGATCGCTGTGATTGGCTATGGCAGCCAGGGACACGCGCACGCGCTCAACGCCCACGACAGCGGCTGTAAAGTGGTGATCGGACTGCACGAGACCAGCAAGAGCCGCGCCAAAGCCGAGGCGGATGGTCTGACCGTGCTGTCCGTCGCTGAGGCGACAAAAATCGCCGACGTGATTATGGTCGTCATCCCGGACACCACGCAGGCGGTGGTCTATCACAACGAGATCGCGCCGCACATCAAAGACGGTGCCATGCTGATGTTCGCGCACGGCTTCAACATTCATTACAAGACGATCGTCGCGCCGCCGACGGTCGATGTGACGATGATCGCACCGAAGTCGCCGGGACACCGTGTGCGCGAAACTTATCAGGACGGCGCAGGCGTACCCGGACTGCTGGCAGTGCATCAGGACGCGACCGGACAGGCAAAGGCACGGGCGCTGGCATACGGACGTGCCATTGGCTGTACGCGCGCTGGCGTGATCGAGACGACTTTCAAAGAAGAGACCGAAACCGACCTGTTTGGCGAACAGGTCGTCCTGTGCGGCGGCGTAACCGCGCTGGTGCGCTCGGCTTTTGAGACGCTGGTCAAGGCGGGATATCAACCGGAGATCGCTTATTTTGAGTGTATGCACGAGCTTAAGCTGATCGTCGATCTGATGTACGAGGGCGGTCTGAGCTATATGTGGTACAGCGTCAGTGATACCGCCGAGTATGGCGGCTACACCGTTGGCGATCAGGTCGAGGGCGAAGTCAAAGAGATGTTCGCTGGCGTGCTGACTCGCATCCAGGATGGCTCCTTTGCCCGCGAATGGATCGCGGAGAATCAGAACGGACGCCCTAATTTCCGTCCGCGCCGCGCCACCGAACACGATCTCCTGATCGAGAAGGTCGGCGCTGACCTGCGCGACATGATGCCGTTCCTGAAGGCAAAACGCATCAAGCAAGCTGATTGACCTGTACTCGACGATCGCGCGCCGCGACCGATAAAGCCGATAAAGGGAGTCTCGCACATGCGCCACCAGACCGACGACAGCGTCGTATTGTTCTTCGATACCACTTTGCGCGACGGTGAACAAAGCCCCGGCGCCACCCTCAGCAGCGCCGAAAAGCTGGAAATAGCCCGGCAGCTCGCGCGGCTCGGTGTGGACATCATTGAGGCAGGATTCCCGGCGGCGTCGCCGGACGATCTCGCGGCGGTGCAGCGGGTGGCGCGTGAGGTCGGGACAGCCGACGGACCCGTGATCTGTGGTCTGGCGCGCGTCGTCGAAAAAGATATTCTGGCGTGTTGGGAAGGGGTGCGCGATGCAGCGCACAGCCGGATTCACACCTTCTTAGGCACGTCCGACATTCATCTGAAGTATCAGACCGGATTTACCCGCCCGCAGGCGATCGATGCGGTGCGCAAGGGTGTGACTTTGGCGGCGTCGCTCACTCAGGATGTAGAATTCAGCCCGATGGACGCCGGACGCACCGACTTCGACTTTTTAATCGAGGTGTGCACGGTCGCGGTCGAGGCGGGCGCGACCACGCTCAACATCCCGGATACCGTCGGCTATGTCACGCCGTCGGAATGGGGAGAGACGATCGCCCGTCTGATCGCGCACACGCCCGGCGCTGGAAAGGGCAGCGGGGTGATCTGGTCGGTTCACTGTCATAACGATCTGGGAATGGCGACTGCCAACACGCTGGCGGGAGTCGTCGCCGGGGCGCGTCAGGTCGAGGTGACGATCAATGGCATTGGCGAGCGCGCGGGCAATACCAGCCTGGAAGAAGTGGCGATGGCGCTGCACACCCGCGCCGGGCAGTACGGCGTGACAAGCCACATCAACACGCGCGAGATCGTCAAGACCAGCCGCATGGTCAGCAACTATACCGGGATGCACGTCCAGGCGAACAAAGCGATCGTCGGCGCCAATGCGTTCGCACATGAGGCGGGTATCCATCAGGACGGGATGCTCAAGAATCCCACCACCTACGAGATTATGACCCCGGAGAGTGTCGGTTGGTCGCAGAGTCGGCTGGTGCTGGGTAAACACAGCGGACGACACGCGCTCAAAGTGCGCCTGAGCGAGCTGGGCTATGTGCTGGATGCCGACGCGCTCAATGCCGTGTTTGCCCGCTTCAAATCGCTCGCCGATGCAAAAAAGAATGTCACCGACGCCGATCTCGAAGCGTTGATGACCGATGAGCTTCATCGCCCGACTGAGTTTTTCCGCCTGATCGATATCCAGGTGACCTGCGGCACGATGGGGATGCCGACTGCCACCGCCAAGCTGGGCACGGCGGATGGCGGCGAGGTGATCCATGCCGCCGTCGGTGTCGGACCGGTCGATGCCTGCTACAAGGCGCTCGATGCGGTGATCCAGCGCCCGGTGACGCTGATCGAATACAGCGTCCACAGTGTCACCGAGGGGATCAATGCCCTGGGCGAGGTGACGGTGCGCGTCGCGCTGCCCGATGGCAGTCGCTCGTTTGGCGGCTATGGCGCGCATGAAGATGTAATCGTCGCCAGTGTGAAAGCGTATCTGGCGGCATTGAACCGCATGATGGCGGCGACGGGCTATGGCGATCTCCAACCGGAAGGCGACGCCGCGACCGTCTCTGTCACGCACTAAATAAATTCAGTAAATCGCGGACGTATGAGAATGCGTCCCGACATTGGACGAACGCACATGACACAAGGGAACACATTCATGACAGCAGCGAAAACGCTGTTCGAGAAGGTATGGGACGCGCACGCCGTCCGACCTGCGACGGACGATCTGCCCGCCGTACTCTATATCGATCTGCACCTCGTTCATGAGGTGACCTCACCGCAGGCATTCACAGAACTGCGTCAGCGCGGACTCAAAGTCCGCCGCCCGGCTCAGACGCTCGCCACCATGGATCACAGCACGCCGACCACCCCGCGCGGCGCCGACGGGCTGATCCCCGTCACCGACTCGCAGGCGTCGGCACAGCTCGACGTGATGCGCCGGAACTGCGACGATTTTGGCATAACGCTCTATGACCTGGGCACGCGCAATCAGGGGATCGTGCATGTGATCGGGCCGGAGCAGGGTCTCACCCAGCCGGGCATGACGATCGTGTGCGGGGACAGCCACACCAGCACACATGGCGCGTTTGGCGCGCTGGCGTTCGGCATCGGCACCAGCGAGGTCGGGCATGTGCTGGCGACGCAGACTCTTTTGCAAAACAAGCCGAAGACGATGGCGGTTCGCATCGATGGACGGCTGCAAAGCGGTGTGACCGCCAAAGACATCATCCTGGCGATCATTGCCAAAATCGGTGTCGGCGGCGGGACGGGCTATGTGCTGGAGTACATGGGAGAGGCGATCCGCGCGTTGTCGATGGAAGGGCGCATGACCATCTGCAATATGTCGATCGAGGGCGGTGCCCGTGCTGGCATGATCGCGCCCGACGACATTACATTCGATTACATCGCCGGACGTCCGTATGCGCCGCAGGGTGCCGACTGGGATCGCGCCGTCGAAACCTGGCGCACGCTGCCCACTGATCCAGGCGCGATCTACGACGCCGAGATTACGCTGGACGGTGACGGGCTCATCCCGATGATCACCTATGGCACCAATCCCGGTATGGGCATGGCGATCACCAGCTCGGTGCCCGATCCGGATCGCATCGGCGATCTCAGCCAAAAAATGGCGCTCGACAAGGCACTGCGTTACATGGATTTACAGCCGGGTCAGCCGTTGATCGGCAAGAAGATCGATGTCGTCTTTGTCGGAAGCTGCACCAACTCGCGCATCAGCGATCTGCGCGAAGCGGCGCGCTTCATCGAGGGGCACCGTGTGGCGGACGGGGTGCGGATGATGGTGGTGCCCGGTTCGCAGCAGGTGAAGGTACAAGCCGAAGCCGAAGGACTCGATCGCATCTTTCGCGCAGCCGGCGCGGAATGGCGCGAGGCGGGCTGCTCGATGTGCATCGCCATGAACGGCGATCAGCTCCAGCCTGGTCAGTATGCCGTCAGTACCAGCAACCGCAACTTTGAAGGACGCCAGGGCAAGGGCGGACGGACATTCCTCGCCAGCCCACTCACAGCCGTAGCGTCGGCGGTCAACGGCGTCGTCACCGATCCGCGCACGATGATCGATCAACGGGAGCTTGCGTAACATGGAACCGATCACCGCTTTTGGCGGGCGCGTCGTCGCGCTGCCCATCAACGACATCGACACCGACCAGATCATCCCGGCGCGCTATCTCAAGGTGACCGACAAAGCCGGGCTGGGCGCGGCGCTCTTTTCCGATTGGCGCTATCAGGCGGACGGATCGCCTAAAGCCGAATTTGTCCTGAACCAGCCGCAGCATCAAGGCGCGTCGATCCTGGTCGGTGGACACAATTTCGGCTGCGGCTCGTCGCGCGAACACGCGCCCTGGGCGCTGGTCGGCGCGGGCTTCACCGCCGTCGTCAGTACCTATTTTGCCGACATCTTCAGCAGCAACGCCCTCAAAAATGGCTTGCTGCCGATTGTGGTCGATGCCGACACCCACGCGCAGTTGATCAGCCTGGCACAGGAAGACGCGACGACCACACTGCGAGTCGATCTGGCAGCGCAGACCCTCACACTCCCCGATGGGCGCGCGGTCACCTTTCCGATCGACGGCTTCAGCAAACACTGTCTGCTCAACGGTGTCGATCAGCTCGGCTATCTGCTCAATCTCGATGCCGACACCTCCGCGTATGAATCGGCGCATCCAGCACGGGTGAACGTCGTCGCCTAGTCCAAAATGACCGCCTGAGCTTCTCGCTCAGGCGGTGCTGTTTTCCTTTGACGATTTGACTGATGATTTGACCACGAAAGGGTGTCTATGCGGATCGCAATTTACGATACCACCCTGCGCGACGGCACCCAGCGCGAAGGCATTTCGCTGTCGGTCGCCGACAAGCTGCGTGTGACGGCACTGCTCGATATGCTCGGCGTTGCCTATATCGAAGGCGGCTGGCCCGGCTCGAATCCGAAGGATGCCGCGTATTTCGAGGCGGTGCGCGACCTGGAATTGCAACACGCCCGGATCGCAGCATTCGGCTCGACCTGTCGCAAGGGCGCGGCGCCGGAAAACGACCCGAACATCCTGGCGCTGGTCGAGTCGCACACGCCCGTCGTAACGCTGGTCGGCAAGACCTCGATGCTGCACGTCACCGAGGTCTTGCAGACGACCGCCGACGAGAACCTGCGCATGATCCGCGACAGCGTGCGCTTTTTGAAGTCGCTCGGCAAAGAGGTCATCTACGACGCCGAACATTTTTACGACGGCTGTAAGCTCGATTTCGAGTACGGCTTCGACACCTTGCGCGCGGCGCTGGACGGCGGCGCCGACTGCCTGGTGCTGTGCGATACCAACGGCGGCTCGATGCCCTGGGAGGTCGAGGCGTTCGTCAGGGCGGCGCGCGAAGCCTTCCCGGAGGCTGCAATTGGCGTGCATACGCATAACGATGGCGAACTCGCGGTCGCCAACTCGCTGGCGGGCGTGCGCGCTGGTGCGACTCACGTTCAAGGTACGATCAACGGCTATGGCGAGCGCTGTGGTAATGCCAATCTCTGCAGCATCATCCCCGACCTGGAACTCAAGATGGGGATCGCGGCACTGCCCGACGACGGGCTGCGCCATCTGACGCATGTCGCGCGGGCGGTCGCGGAGATCGCCAATCTCGCGCCCGACAATCACCTCGCCTACGTGGGCAAGAGCGCATTCGCGCACAAGGGCGGGATTCATGTCGCGGCGATGCGGCGTAATGTGCAGAGCTATCAGCACATCGATCCGACGCTGATCGGCAACGAAATGCGTATCCTGGTATCCGATCTTTCAGGGCAGGGCAACCTGCTCAGTAAAGCTGAAGAATTTGGTCTGGACGTGACCAAAGACGACGCGATCAGGGTGCTTGAAGAGATCAAAGAACTGGAACATCAGGGATTCGTTTTCGAGGGTGCTGAAGCCTCGGTCGCGGTGCGACTGCATCGCGCCAGACTCGATTACAAACCGATCTTCACCCTGATCGACTTCACCGTCATCGTCGAGGATCGGCGTGGGCGCGGTGGGATCAGCGAGGCGATGGTCAAGCTGGAGATGGACGGCGAAATCGTGCATACCGCCGCAGAAGGCAATGGGCCCGTCAATGCGCTCGATATGGCGCTGCGCAAGGCACTGGTGCCGCGCTATCCGCAGTTGGTGGAATTTCAGCTTGCCGATTATAAAGTCCGCATTCTGGACGGCGCCAACGGCACAGCGGCGGTGACGCGGGTGCTGATCGACACCCATCGCGGTGCCATGCGCTGGAGTACCGTCGGCGCGGGCGCCAACATCATCCGCGCCAGCTGGCTGGCGCTGGTAGACAGCGTGGAATACGGGCTGTGCGTGGCACTGGAAAGTGATCCGGTAGCATAAATGTATTTTGTGGGCTGCTGAAAGGAATGGACGCGCGGCGTCCTGACGCATGAAAGCGACAATCGTTCTTTTGCCCGGCGACGGGATTGGTCCTGAGGTCACATCCGCTGCCGTCGATGTGCTGAATGCTATCGCGGTCAAACACGGGCACGACTTCACATTTCAGGAAGCGCTGATCGGCGGGATCGCTATCGACAAGACCGGCACGGCGCTGCCCGACGAGACGCTGCGCATGGGCGAGAGCGCCGACGCCATCCTGTTGGGCGCGGTCGGCGGACCCAAGTGGGACAATCCGACAGCAGCGGTGCGCCCGGAACAGGGCTTGCTCAGGATTCGCAAGCATTTCGAGCTGTTCGCCAATCTGCGTCCGGTCAAGGCGTATCCTGTGCTGGCGGGGCATACGCCGCTGCGCCCGGAGCTGCTCGAAGGCGTCGATATGCTGTTCGTGCGCGAGCTGACGGGTGGCATGTATTTTGGGGAACGCAAAGAACAGGGCGACGACGACTTTGCCTACGACACCGAATATTACAGCGTCCCCGAAGTGGCGCGGGTGGCGCATATTGCCTTTCGCGCCGCGCAGGGGAGACGCCAGAAACTGACCTCGGTCGATAAGGCGAATGTGCTGGCTGCCATGCGCCTGTGGCGGCGCACGGTGGTGCAGGTGTCCGAGGATTACCCCGACATCGCGCTCGATCATGTCCTGGTCGATTCGTGCGCCATGCACCTGATCACCCGTCCTGCCAGCTTTGACGTGATCGTCGCCAGCAATATGTTTGGCGACATTCTGAGCGACGAGGCGTCGGTATTGGCGGGATCACTGGGGATGCTGCCCTCGGCGTCGCTGGGTGCTGGCGACATCGGCTTATACGAGCCAGTACACGGATCGGCGCCGGACATCGCCGGACAGGGCAAAGCCAACCCGACAGGTGCTATCCTCAGCGCGGCGATGCTGCTGCGTTACAGTCTGAAGCTGGAAAGCGAAGCGGCAGCCGTCGAGCGCGCAGTCGAGGCAGCGCTGGCTGCCGGGGCGCGCACAGCGGATATCGCGCCGCGCGGCACGCCATTTATCAGCACCAGTGAATATGCCGCACAGGTGATCGCCGGGCTGTAGCTTACGTCAGCTCGTCGATAGCGCCCGACACGGTGCCGCCGGATGTGCGCGATTCCGATCCGTCCGTCCGGCGGCGTGTCAATTCCGCGAAAGACAGCGCCGCGATCAGAAACATCAGACGACGCGCGCCCAATGTGATCGTCTCCCAGGCAAAGGCGCGGATCGCCGACATCGCCAGCGCAATGTGGTATTCGCCCCAGGCGTCCTGCCTGGCGAGACAGGATGCTGCCACTCGACGGATCGACTCGATCGGCGCCAGCAGGGCGCGGCGTTCGGCGGTGATGGGAGGGCGCCCGCTGTTGATCAGCGCCAGATCGCGCAGGAGATCGCGGGCGTGCCACCACTCATCGCCGATCTTCGGCATGATCAGCTCGTTGAGGATGCTCAATTCCAGCATCGCCCAATCGAAGAGCGTGTGTCCGCTGCGTGTCTGTGCAAAGTCGATCAGAAACGGATGCTGGCTGGCGCCGACCAGGATATTGCCCAGATGCAAATCGCCGTGAATCTTGCTCAATGAACCGTTGTAATAATCTTCCAGCGCCGCATCGATGCGCGTCAACGGGTTGGGAAAGCGCGAGTCGGCGTCGAAACCGGGGATCGAGTCGGCGGTCGGGTCGAAATCAGGATTGAGCGCGCGCACGGTCTGCAGCAGCAGCGCCGCGCGTGTCTCGTACACGCGCCCGGCGATACGCTCGATCACTTCCCCGCGAAAGAAGGCGTATTCGGACAGGTTGATACCGCGCACCAGAATCTTGTAGGCGCGCCGGGTCGCCTCGCTGCCTTTGCCGACCGTCAACTGGATAGCATTCTGATCGCGGTAGACTCGATTGACCGTGAAACTGTCGATGACAACGGTCGTGCCGTAATCGAGATCGTGAAAGATATTACGCTTGATCGGCTCGGAGATCAGCAGCGCGTCGGCTGGCGCGTCGTTCTCGTTGATATGTTCCAGTACCAGCAGCGGGGGCAGCAGCCAGTCGTATTCCATCCAGACCTGAAAACGATAGGGATAGCGCTGCATCCACCATGTTTTGCCAAAATAGGGAAAAAGGGTGTTTTCGATCCACCCGCCCAGGCTGTCCAGTCCGGCTGCGGCTTCGCGCAGATCGCGGCTGTCGCCATTGGCATCGGTGACGAAGGTGTAACGCAGCGCGGCGTAGTCCGAGGTCTCGACCGTGACGGGCTTATCTTCCAGGCGGGCGGTCAGCGGTGGCAGCGAGTTTTTGACGTGCGCCTCATAGCGCGCGGCTTCTTCAAGAATGTTGTCGGCACGGTCGATCTTGACCACTACCGCCGCATCGTGTGCGCCGTCGGCGTTGATCGGCGTGACGACGTAGAGCGCGGCGGAAGAGTGACCGCCGAGCAGTCGGCGCTCCATGCGGATACGCTGGTAGGTTTGGAACATTCGCCGCAAGACGAACAGATGATCGTCGGGAATCGTGGTGTGCGGCTTGAAGTCGGCGCCAAACTCGATCCCGACATACGAGGGCGTAATCGTGTGGATCGGCTGTGACGGGGTGGTGCGTGCCGCCTCCAGCAGTGCCGTTGGATTAATGCGCAGCCGTCGCAGCACGCGCACGGGAATACTGTCATCCTCGTCCAGGATCGCCACCAGCAGATCGCGCTCGCTGATGTCGGTGCGCCGCTCGTCCAGCGCCATATCGTTGGCGATACTCAGCACGATGTCGGCGCGGGGCGTATTGGGTATGCCTGCCCACAAACGCTGACGGTTGCCTTTGCCCGCGATCCGACGGATCGAATCGACGATGTAGCGCGGGGTGATGCCCTGTTCTTCCAGCAGTGTCGCGGTCAGTCCGCCCTGAATCTCCAGCAGACTGATGAACAGATGCTCGACGCCCAGATAATAATGGCGCATCCTGATCGATTCCTGCCGCGCGTTGATGAGAATGTCGCCCAGTGTGATCGTCGCCATCATGTCCTCTGAGGCTGCATGGGCAGCCCGCTATGCCTGCAGGCGCAGCCAGGTGCGCCCAACGCGGAAGTATTGTCCAGGATCGAGCGATATCGTGCCGACGACGCGGGCATCGTCGTCGGAGTCCTCGATGAAGGTGCCATTTTTGCTGTTGCAGTCTTCCAGCCACCACGCACCAGCGCGGAAATGCACCAGGGCATGATAGCGCGAGATATAAGTGTCGTTGCGCAGACAGACATCATTTTCATCGCGTCTGCCGATGGAGAGAGTCCAGCCTTCGGCGGTCACGCTGCCGCTGCTGATACTCGGCAGTTCGAGGATCGAGCCGTCCTCGACACCGCTCATGATCGCCATGCTGATCGTCAATTCGTCCATCATTGATCACCTAATAATTTTTTGGAGTGTGACGTGAATCGAGACGATTGAGCAGTGCGGCGATCGCCTCGATCGTCGGCGCGACATCGTGGGTCGGGTTTGGCGCGGCGGCGGTGATGTCTGGCAGCGTGCCCGCGTGATAGCCGATAGTCGCATCGGGGTCTTTGAGGACGTGTCCGGTCAGCACGCCGACGACCGTTTCATTGCGGCTGATCGTGCCGTTCTCGACCAGCTTGCGCACGCCCGCCAGCGAACACGCCGACGCTGGTTCGCAGCCGATCCCCTGGGCGTCGATGCGCGCTTTGGCGTCCATGATCTCCTGATCGCTGACCTGCTCGACCACGCCATCGGTCCAACGCAGCGCGCGGGCTGCTTTGGGATAGTTGACCGGATTGCCGATCTTGATGGCGGTGGCGATCGTGTCGGCTTTCATCGGCACCAAGCCGCTCAAACCGTTCTGATAGCTCTGATACAGTGGATTGGCGCCCTCTGCCTGGATGATCGCCAGACGGGGGAGACGATCGATCAAACCGAGCTGATGCAGCTCGCACAGCGCCTTGCCAAACGCCGAGCTGTTGCCCAGGTTGCCGCCGGGCACGACGATCCAATCCGGCACCTGCCAGCGCAGCTGCTGGATGATCTCGAATATGATCGACTTTTGTCCCTCTAAGCGAAACGGATTGACCGAGTTGAGGACGTAGACGCCCAGGTCGTCGGACAGACCGCGTACCAGTGCCAGATTCTGATCGAAGTCAGCATCGATACGCAGACAGACCGCGCCATAGGCGACTGCCTGTGCCAGCTTGCCCAGCGCGATCTGCTTGTTCTGGAACAGCACGATCCCCTGAATGCCGCTCCAGGCGGCATAGGCAGCCAGCGACGCCGATGTATTGCCTGTGGAGGCGCACGCCACGCGAGTCATCCCCAGCACGCGCGCCTGCGTCAAACCGCCGGTCATGCCGCGATCTTTGAACGATCCGGTGGGATTTTCGCCTTCATGCTTGAGGTAGAGCCTCTCCACACCCGCCCAGGCAGCGAGTCGGGGGGTATGATAGAGATTGGTATTGCCTTCGGGTCGGCTGACGATCATCGAGTCGTCGATGCCGGGATAAATCAGTTCTTTATAGCGCCACACGCCGCTGTTGTAAGGGAAATCGAGCGTACCGAGGCGCTGATCGAAGAATTCACGCGAGAGGTGTGATTTGAGTGCGTCGAGGTCATGCTGCACGTCGAGCAGTCCGCCGCACACGGCACAGGTGTAGATCGCCGTGTCCGTTGGGTATTGCCGCGCGCAATCCATACATTGTAAGATGCTTTTCATCATCATTCGATTATCACCCGTCATGTCACCGCATCAGCGCTGCGCCTACACCGGATCACATGCCGGTCTCCAAAGGATAACATCAACGTGGCGTTTTCTACAGCCGAAGCTTTTGCCCCCGCGACCGTCGCCAACCTCGGAGTCGGGTTCGATATTCTGGGATTAGCACTCGATGAACCGGGGGATGTTGTCGTCGCTGAATACAGCGAACAGCCCGGCGTGATCGTCGTGGCGATCGAGGGCGATGGCGGACGCCTGCCGCGTACCCCTGCCAAAAATACGGCGGCGGTCGCCGCGCAAAGTGTGTTGAAGCTGGCAAAGGTGACGCATGGCGTGCGCCTGACGATCAAAAAAGGACTGCCGAGCGCCAGCGGACTGGGTAGCAGCGCGGCGAGCGCGGTCGCGGCTGCGGTGGCGGTCAATGCGCTGTTGGGCGAGCCGCTCACCAAAGACGAATTGCTGCCCGCCTGTCTGGACGGTGAGGCGGTCGCCAGCGGCTACCATCCCGATAATGTCGCGCCGAGCCTCTTCGGTGGGATCACCCTCGCCTATGGTATCCGCGCGCATCAGATCGTGCGCCTGCCGATCCCCGCCAATTTCTTTCTGACGATGGTCACGCCCGATGTCGAGGTGCCGACTGCACAGGCACGCGCCGTGCTGCCGGCGATGGTGCCGCTGCGGCAGATGGTGCGGCAGACGGCGATGGTGGCGCGTCTGATCGACGCGATCTATCGTGGTGATATCGAGTCGATGGCGGCGGCGATGGAAGGTGACGAGGTGATCGAACCCGCCCGCGCGCACCTGATGCCGATGCTGCTGGAGGCACGCGCCGCCGCCAAAGCAGTCGGCGCCTATGGGTTGGTGATCAGTGGGGCAGGTCCGAGCCTGTGCGCGGTGTCGGAGGATGCGGAGACGGCGCGGCGGGCGACCGACGCGATTCGGCTGGTGTACGCCGAGGCGCACATCGAATGTATGGCGCGCTGGACTCAGGTGGCGGCGGAGGGGGCACGGGTCTTGTCGGCGCGTTGAGCCGGGTGTCGTGTCCGGCAGGGTCAAATGAATCCGTTTGTGAAATTGTTGACAAACGAGATGTGTCTTTCTATAATTTAACCCTGTTCATTGATTATGCTTGTTCACGGTATGTACTTATTTTGCGCATGGTTTAGAAGGGGGCATGATGCCTGATCTGGTGCGTCATTATATCGGTGGTCGTTGGGTCGAGTCGGTGTCGGGCGAGACGTTCGCCACGACCAATCCGGCGACGGAGTCGGTGATAGCGGATGTCGCCAAAGGCGGCAATGCCGATGTCGATGCTGCCGTCGCTGCCGCAAAGGGTGCCTACCACGCCTGGCGGCTGACACCCGCGCCGCGTCGGGGTGAGCTGCTCTACCGAGTCGCCGAGGTGCTGCAAGCACGTAAAGAAGACCTGTCGCGCCTGATGACTCAGGAAATGGGCAAAGTGCTGTCTGAGGCGCGTGGCGATGTGCAGGAAGCGATCGACATGGCGTATTACATGGGCGGCGAGGGTCGGCGCATGACCGGCTACACCGCCCCTGTCGAAATGCCCGAAAAATTTGGCATGGCGCTGCGCGATTCGGTCGGTGTGGTCGGCTTGATCACGCCCTGGAACTTCCCGATCGCGGTGCCGAGCTGGAAAATGCTCCCGGCGCTGGTCGCGGGCAACGCGGTCGTATGGAAGCCGAGCGAGGAAACTCCGGCGATCGCCGCCGCTTTCGTACAGGTGTTCATCGACGCTGGACTGCCCGAAGGGGTGCTGAATCTGGTATTGGGGGCGGGGGAGGCGGGCGGCGCACTGGTCGAGCATCCCGATGTGCGCGTGATCTCGTTCACCGGATCGACCGACACCGGGTTGAAGGTGTATGCCAAAGCCGCCGCGCTCGGCAAAAAAGTGTCGCTGGAGATGGGCGGCAAAAACGCGATCATCGTGCTGGACGACGCCAATCTCGATCTGGCGGCAAAGGCGATCACCTGGAGCGCCTATGGCACGACCGGGCAGCGCTGCACCGCCACCAGCCGCCTGATCGTGCAGAGCGGTATCAAAGGCGCGCTGACCGAGGCACTGGTCGAGCGGGCGCGCGCGCTCACCATTGGCGATGGCATCGATGGCGTGAGCGAGGTCGGTCCGCTGGTCAACCAGAAAGCGCTCGATAAAGTGATGTCCTACGTCGAGATCGGACGCAGCGAGGGCGCTCAGGTCGCGGTCGGTGGTGAACGTGCGCCGCTCGATAAAGGCTTCTTCTATGCGCCGACGCTGTTCACAGGGGTGACTCGCACCATGCGGATCGCCAACGAGGAGATTTTCGGACCGGTGCTGTCGATGATCGAGGTCGGCTCGCTGGAAGAGGCGGTCGAGGTCAACAACGGCGTGCCATTCGGATTGTCGAGCAGCATCTTCACCGAAAATGTCAACGCGGCATTCCGCGCGATCCGCGACCTGACGACTGGGATCGTCTACATCAATCACGGCACGACGGGCGCCGAAATTCAGTTTCCGTTTGGCGGGACGCGCGGCACCGGCAACGGAATGCGCGAAGCCGGATCGACGGCGCTGGACAGCTTCACCGAATGGAAGAGTGTCTACATCGATTACAGCGGACGCCTCCAGCGTGCCCAGATCGACAACCGCGAAGGGTGAGTCGGTCTCAGGGGATATTCATCCGCTGTGCGCTTTCTGTCCGATGGGATCGACGCGACCTGGGTTACAATAAGCAGATATGCGTGCAATAGTCGGTCGCAGTCCAGGAAAGCATCTCGATTATGACATTGACGTGGGAAGGCGACTACGCGATCGCCCTGGCGCTGATCGAGACGCATCCTGATGTCGATCTCGATACGGTTGGACTCGATCAGCTCTACCGATGGATTATCATGCTGCCCGATTTCGCGGATGACCCGGCGCTTGCAAACGAAAGCATCCTCAAAGGGATACTTCGAGAGTGGTATGAGGAGATAGGTTCGCAATGAGCGAATTGCAACTGCGACAGATCAGCGATACCGAGTTTCCCATCCCTGGTGATCTCCAGGAGAATATCGCCATCACCAGTCTGAGCAAGATTTACAACTGGAGTCGGCGATCGTCGATGTGGCCGATGTTGTTCGGGCTGGCGTGCTGCGCGATCGAGATGATCGCTACCGCTGCGTCGCGCTACGACACCTCGCGCTTTGGCATGGAAGTGATGCGCGCCAGCCCACGCCAGTCAGACCTGATGATCGTGTCTGGCACCGTCACCAAAAAGATGCTGGTGCCGATCGTGCGTCTGTACAATCAGATGCCAGAGCCGAAATACGTCCTGGCGATGGGGGCGTGTGCCAGCGGCGGCGGACCCTTCAAAGAGGGCTATCATGTCGTGTCGGGGATCGATCAGTATCTCCCGGTCGATGTCTATGTACCCGGCTGCCCGCCCACCCCGCAGGCGCTGATCAACGGCCTGATCGCGCTGCAAAAGAAGATCGACGGGCAGTCGCTCGCCAATCTCGATGACGTGCCCTGGTATGGGGTGGGACCATCCGACCCGGTGCCGCTGCCGATCCTCGGCGCCGACATCATCGATCCGCGCCAGATGGAGCTGATTCGCCAGCAGGCAGAACGCGCCTCGGCGGGTGGACAGTATGCCGTCCGTGCGCTGCCCCAGGCGGCGATCGATCGTGTGGACAAAGAACGCGCGCGTGCGGCTGCGCTCAAGGGCGCCGTGCCCGCTGTCGCCGCCAAATCGTCCGCCGCCGCTGAACCGGTCGATGAGGCGATCGCCGCCGCCCGCATGGCACGGCGTATGGAAGCCTTCGCCCGCAACCGCTCCAAAGCCGCTCAGTAAGGACACGCGATGACCGATCAGATGCTCGCGCCAGCGCAGGCTGGCTCTATAGAGAATGCCATCGAATTTCTCAAGGCGCGTTTCCCGGACGCGGTGCAAAACGACACCCGTCAGGGGTTCGGCGGGGTGGTGGTGCAGCCAGGTCAACTGCTCGATGTGGCGCGCACTATCCGCGACGAACTCGGCTTTGACTATCTGTCCAGTGCGACCGCCGTCGATTACCTGGGCGTCTCCGATCATATGGAGATGGTCTACCATGCCTATCGCATCAGCGGTGGGACGCCTTTGGTGTTCAAGGCACAGACCAGCCGCGAAAACGCGGTCGTGCCGTCGCTGATCGATGTATGGCCTGGCGTCGATTTTCAGGAACGCGAAGCCTACGACCTGTATGGCATCCAGTTTCCGGGTCACCCCAATCTCAAGCGCATCCTGTTATGGGATGGGTTTGAGGGGCACCCGATGCGCAAGGACTGGCACGAAGCGTATTACGAGGCGGACAACAAGCCCTTTGACAGCCGCTGGCCTAAAGGCTATGTGCGCCGTGCCGAAGAGCTGAACGTGTTCGGCAAAAACGTCAAATATCCCGCCGATCTCGACCTCAGCCGCCTGCGTGACAACTCGGAAGCCTCGTTGTATTCAGGCATGGGCATGGGCGTCAACGTCGAGGCGTTCGAGGAGCAGGGCATCCGCACCGACAAGCTGGTCGTCAACCTCGGACCGCACCATCCCAGCACGCACGGCGTGTTTCGCATGGTGGTGACGCTGGATGGCGAGACGGTCGTCAACCTCGAACCGGTGATGGGCTACCTGCATCGCAATCACGAACAGATCGGCGAACGCAACGCCTGGCTGCACAACATGCCATTCACCGATCGCCTCGATTACATCTCCAGCATGAGCAACAATCTCGGCTATGCGCTGGCGGTCGAAAAGCTGATGGCGGCGGGCGCGCGTTACAGCCCACCATCGTACCGCGCCGAGGCAATCCGCGTGCTGATGGTCGAGCTGACGCGCATCATCAATCACTTCTGGGCGATCGGGTTCCTGCTCAACGATCTGGGCGCTTTCTTCACCCCGGCGCTGTACGCCATCTCGGAACGTGAAAAAGTCCTCGACTTTTTCGAGGCGGTCAGTGGCAGCCGCATGATGTGCAATTACATGCGTTTCCAGGGTGTGGCAAAAGATCTGCCCGAACGCATCCGCAGCACCGCCAATCTGGTCAACGATCGTATCCGCGATTTTGACACCATGGATTATCTGACCACGCTGATCAACGAGACGATGCCGCGCGCCATCGACGACATGGATCGCTATCTGACCGACAGCGAGATCATCCGCTCGCGCACGATCGGCGTCGGCTACCTGCCGCCGGAAATGGCGATCGCCTACAGCGCCGCCGGACCGCTGCTGCGTGCCAGCGGTGTCGCCTACGATGTACGCCGCGCCGAACCGTACAGCATCTATCCCGACCTCGATTTCGACGTGTGCGTGCGTTACAACGGTGACATCTACGATCGCTATCTGATCCGCCTGGACGAGATGCGCGAGAGCGTGCGTATCCTCAAGCAGGTGCTGCCGCGTCTGGAAAAATCGAAGGGTGAGCCGATCTTCACGGGCAACAAAGCGATCTACATGCCGCGTGTCCCGGTGGGCGAGTCTTATGGGCGCGTGGAAAATCCAAAGGGCGAGCTGGGGTTCTACTGCGTCTCGGAAGGCGATCCCAAGGGCCCGCAAAATCCCTGGCGCTATCACGTGCGCGCACCCAGCTTCATCAATCTGACGGCGCTCGGCGCGATGTGCAAGGGTCACAAGGTCGCGGACGTGGTAGCCATCCTGGGCAGCATCGACATCGTTCTCGGTGAGACCGACCGTTAAAACGCGATCGACAGCGATCGAAGGGGTTATGCAATGTATGGATTAGGGGTATTGAAGGGGCTTGGCGTCACGATCAGGCACTTCTTCGCAGGCTATGCGGACGATATTCGTTATGCGGGACGCAAGTATCTGCACTCGACGAATAATTTTTCCGAGCGGCAGGGACTGGAAGGGCGCGGCGCCTACACGGTGCAGTACCCGGAAGAAAAAATCGCTGTACCAGAACGATTCCGATTTATACCGTTCCTGGTCGTGAACGACGCCGACCACCCGGAGGCGCCCGGCGAAGACTGGTGTACCTCGTGCGGCATCTGCGCCAAGGTCTGTCCGCCCCAGTGCATCTGGATCGTGCGCGGTGAAGACCCGGTTTCCAAGCGTCCGGTGCCGCAGCCAGAAGCGTTCTACATCGACATCGACATCTGCATGAACTGCGGCTACTGCGCCGAGTTTTGCCCATTCGATGCGATCAAGATGGATCACGATTACGAACTCGCCAGCTATGACCGCACCACGCATCACATTCACGACAAGGCACGCCTGTCGAAGCCATTCAGTTATTGGATGCAGATCGCGCCCACGACTGCCAATGAAGAAGCGCGCGATCGCGGCAGCTGGGAACATACCGATACTGTGAAAGAGAAAAAGAAGGCGGGCGGTCAGGCAGTGCCCTACACCTTTACCGAGAGCGCGCTCGACGTGATGGGCATGATCAAGGACAACGCGCCCAAGCCGGAGCCGGTCGCTGAGGTCGTCATGTCGGCTGAGGGTGAGGCGGCGCCCGTCGTCGAGGCGGCGGTTTCCGCAGCCGATGCCGATAAAGCCGCACGTCTGGCAAAGCGCGAGGCGGCACTCGCCAAGAAGCGCGCGGCACAGGAGCAGGGCAGCTAGGCACGCATCGCGTTTTGAAGATCGACGGACGCATCACGATGTGTTCGTCTTTTGCAGCTCAATGGGCACATCGTGATGCGTCCCTGCGGTAAAATCGACACCCCGCCTATGGACGGGGTGTTTTTGTTTGCTGCATCGTGTTTCATCTGGCACTCAGGGGGCGGCGTTACAGTCACCGCAAACAGGAGAATGATCGATGCGCGGTGTCAAAAAAAGCGATCTGCCCGAAAAAATCTGTGCCGTGTGCGGGCGTCCGTTCACATGGCGCAAAAAATGGGAAAAGAACTGGAACGAGATTCGGTATTGCAGCGATGCCTGTCGCAACAAGCGCGGATCGGTCAGGGCTTCATGACCCTTGCCGACGCCGCATCGGGCGACATGCGCCGCGACTTCGACTCGCGCGACGACCTGATCGCCTATCTGCATGAGCAGTTCCCCGACGCGGCGGCTGCCGAGGATCAGGTCGCGCCGACGCAGGGGGGACGGGCGGCGGCATTGGCAGTCCTGGCGCAGATCGATCCGCCGGGCTACGCTGCCACCCGCAACCATCTCGACGGGGCGGTGACACGCCTGTCGCCCTACATCCGCTACGGGGTGGTCAGCCTGGCGGAGGTCAGGCGGGTCGTGCTGGCAAAAGTGCGCCGCGCCGACGCCGAAAAGCTGGTCAACGAACTGGCAACCCGTGACTATTTTCAGCGTGTGTACCAAAAACTGGGCGATGGCATCTGGCAGGATCGGGAAGCCTACAAGACGGGCTATGACGCCGCGCATTATGACGACCTGCTGCCCGACGACATACGCGATGGCACGACCGGGATGGTCTGCATCGACTCGTTTGCCGACGATCTCAGGACGACGGGCTATCTGCACAACCACGCACGGCTGTGGCTGGCGGGCTACCTGGTGCATTGGCGCGCTGTGAAATGGCAGGCGGGGGCGCGCTGGTTCCTGCAACATCTGCTGGACGGCGATCCCGGCAGCAACAACATGTCGTGGCAGTGGGTCGCCAGCACATTCAGCAGCAAACCGTATTTCTTCAACCGTGAAAACCTGGAACGCTTTTCCGGCGCTGCCTACTGCACACGCTGCCCGCTCTACGGTCGATGCGACTTTGAAGGGACGTATGAGGCGCTGGACGCCCGCCTGTTCCCGAACAAACCGATTGACGCTGGGGAAGACGATCGAGGAGCCAGACGCCGATGAGTCAGCCGATCGTGTGGGTACATGGGGACTGTCTCAGTCCCGACAATCCAGCACTGCTGGCGTATCCCGATGCGCCTGCCATTTTTGTGTGGGACGACGCGCTGCTGGCGTCGATGGGGATCGCGCTCAAGCGGATCGCCTTTATGTATGAGTGCCTGCTGGAGATGCCCGTCACGATTCGACGAGGCGATGTCGTCGAGGCGGTAGCGCGCTTCGCGGTGGCGCATGGCAGCGATCGGGTGATCACGGTCGAGAGCGTCAGTCCGCGTTTCAGGACGATCTGCACCACGCTGGCGAGTCAGGTCAGTCTGGAAGTGCTGCCGATCGAGCCATTCGTCGAGTACGACGGTGCCATCGACCTGAAACGCTTTTCGCGCTACTGGCGTGTCGTGCGCGATAATGCACTGGAGTAGTGTCTGGCGTGCCAAATCCGTCATCCAATCCAGCGTGCCAAACCCGTCATCCAATCCAGCGTGCCAAACCCGTTACCCCATCTGGCGCGCCCTACGGAATTCCGCTCATGGGCGTTATACTAATTCCGATTCAGCACACCGATCAAACATGGAGTAGACGAATGAGCGACCTCGAAAAACAGGTCATGGCTGCGCTGGCGACCGTCATCGAGCCTGAGCTGCACCGCGACATTGTATCGCTCAATATGGTGCGCGACCTCACCATCAGCGACGTGACCGCGCGCTTCACCATCGTGCTGACGACCCCGGCATGTCCGCTGAAGGATGTCTTCATCACGCGCTGCAACGACGCCGTCGTCGGTCGCGTGCCTGGTATCCAGAAGCTGGATATTCGCTGGGACGCACAGGTGCCCAAAGACCGCAACATCATGGCGCGTATGAATGTCCCGATGCGCAGTATCATCGCGGTCGCCAGTGGCAAGGGTGGGGTGGGCAAAAGCACCGTCGCTACCAACCTGGCGGTGACGCTGGCGGAGGCGGGCGCGCGCGTCGGTCTGATCGACGCCGACATCCTCAACCCCAATCTGCCGATGATGATGGGACTGGGCTACGGGCGTCCGCGCGTGAGCGGCGAAAAGCTGCTGCCCCACGAAGCTTATGGCGTCAAAGTCATGAGTACCGGCTTCCTGACCGACCCGGAAAAGCCGATGATCATGCGCGGTCCGATGCTGCACGGCGCCATTCGGCAGTTGTTCGGGGATGTGGAATGGGGTGAACTCGATTATATGATCGTCGATCTGCCGCCGGGTACAGGCGACGCGCCGCTGTCGCTGGCACAGTCGTTCCCGCTGACCGGGGTGGTGATCGTGACGCAGCCGCAGGATGTAGCGGTGTCGGATGCGCTGCGCAGCGCCGCCATGTTCGACACGCTCAACGTGCCTGTGTTGGGCATTGTCGAGAATATGGCGGGCGACTTCTTTGGCATGGGCGGCGGCGAAAAGCTGGCGCTGGCGCGCAAGGTGCCGTTCCTGGGACGGATTCCGCTGGATGCCGAGGTGCGCAAAGGCGGGGACTACGGACGCCCGGTCGCGGTGACACAGCCGGACAGCCCGGCGGGGGCGGCGTTCCGCATCATGGCGCGGACGATCGCGGCGCGCGTGAGCGTGCTGCTGCTGCAAACCGCCGACGTGATCCCGCTGACGGTGATCGGCTGACGGAATAAGGGAATCCCCGCACGGACGCATAACAATGCGTCCGTGCGACCCACCGTGACCGTGAGGGTTCGGCGTGCCGACCCCTCGTCCGTAACCGCACGCTGTGTTATATTTGCCGCTGCCGACCCACCTAACCCGATCTGAAAACGATGCCGACCAACGCGCTGAAATTGTTCGTCAACTACCGCCGCGCCGATGAAGCGCAGTTCGTCGAGACGCTGTGGACACACTTCATCTATCGTTACCAGCGCGACAACGTCTTCATGGACTTCGACACCCTCCCACCCTTTGCCGATTTTGCCAATTTCATCAGGCAGACGGTGCGTGAGTGCGATGTGGTGGTGGCGATCATCGGTCCGCGCTGGCTCGATCTGCTCAAAGAAAAAGAGAAACATGGCGAGCCGGACTATGTGCGCATCGAGTTGGAAGAGGCGCTGAAGCATGGCAAGGTGATCGCCCCCATCCTCATCCAGGGTGCGCATGTGCCGCCGACAGCCGACATCCCCGTCGAGCTGCGTCCCATTTTTGCGGTACATCTCCCTGAAATTCGCGCCGGGCGCGATCTCGTCAACAACGTCGGCTGGATCATGGACGCCTTTGAAAAAGCGTTGCGCGAGCGTGGTGTACAGAAGACGACATCACCGCCTGCCGATCCGATACCGACAACAGCGGGATCGGCGCCCTTGAGTCTGGACGATCTGCTCGACCGCTTCACGGATGCCTATGTGAGCGGGGACGATCCGCAGGCGCTGATCTGGGTGGCGGAGCTGCGCGCGCACGGGGATGTGCCTGCGGGTTTCAGACTGGATCAAAAAGAAAGCATTGTGCGCACGCGCCTGAAGGCGGCTGAAGAGCGCCGCCGCCGTCGTGACGTGGCGGACTATCAGTACAAATTTGTACGGCGCATGATGCGGTCGGGTGACGCCCCGGAGGACATCCGCGCCATGCTGGATGAGGTGTGGCGTCAGGAGCCGGACTACGACCCGGACGGGATCGCCGCCAGGCTGCCAAAACCAGTGCCACCCGACCCCGCACAAACCGCTATGCAGCGTGCGCGCACCTTCACAGGTGTGCGCAACAAGGAGTGGCAGCCGTTCATCGGCGTATTTTCGTCGCTCAAGATCGCGGATATGCGTTTTTGTCTGGTGCCCACCGGTGAATTTCAGATGGGCAGCCAGGACGGAAAATACAGCAACGAGGAACCGCAGCATCCGCAGCGCATCGCCGCGCCCTACTGGATCGGGCAGTTTCCGGTGACCAACGCGCAGTGGGCGCGTGGGGTGGCGGCGGGCGCGGTGACGCAGCCGCTCGAACACGGTGACAGCCTGAAATGGTACAACGACAAGGCGATGGCGGACGCGCCGGTCGTCGCTGTGACCTGGCGGATGGCGCGCGACTTTGCCGCCTGGATGGGCTGCCGCCTGCCCAGCGAGCTGGAATGGGAATACGCCGCACGCGGTGTGGAGAGCCTGCGCTACACCTGGGGTAACGACTGGAACCCGGCGATCCCGGTGTGGAAACAAAACAGCGGCGATAAACCCGCTGCTGTGACCAGCAAGCCGGAAGGCATGAGCTGGGTGGGCGCGCAGCACCTGCTCGGTAATGTCTGGGAGTGGACAGGATCGCGTTATGAGACATATCCTTATACCGCGGATGGCAGTCGGGAGCAGGACGCAGATAATAGAACGGATGTTCAATTCGTGCTGCGGGGCGGTTCGTGGGGGCTTAACGATCCAGGTAATCTGCGCGCCGCCTGTCGTTACTGGGTTACCCCCGATGGCAGGCACTACGTCAGGGGTTTTCGTCTTGCCCTCTCTTAATATCTGCTGTAATTCTGATCTCTGGATTTCCTGTCTTTCTGAGTCTTTTGCCCTTGTGCTTGTCCTTACCCCTAAGCCCGCGCAGCGGGAAAAATTTTCAGGAGTCGGGGTGTTATGAAGAAATATCATGATCTCTATGCCAGCATCGCCGCTTTCGATAAGCTGTATTATGCCTATCGCAAGGCACGGCGCAATAAGCGCTATACACCAGCGGCAGCGACGTTCGCGGGCAATCTGGACCGTGAACTGTTGGCATTGTATCGCGCTTTGGGCGATCGGACCTGGTATCCGGGTGGGTATGTGCATTTCACGGTGCATGAGCCGAAACGCCGGGTGATTAGCGCCGCACCTTTTCGGGATCGGGTGGTACATCATGCCCTGATCAGTGTGCTGGAGCCGATCTACGAGCGTAAATTCATTTACGACAGCTACGCCAACCGTGTTGGCAAGGGCACACATAAAGCGCTCGACCGCTGCACTCAGTACATGCGCCGCTTCAAATATGTATTACAATGTGACATCAAGCAGTTTTTCCCGTCGATCGATCATAAAATTCTAAAAGATATTCTGGCGAAGACGATTGCGTGTCAGCCGACGCTTGACCTGTGCGCCAAAATTATCGACAGCGGGGTGGGTGTGCTGGCAGGTGAATATACGCTGCGTTACTTTCCGGGCGATGATTTGTTCGCTGCCAATCGACCACGCGGACTGCCAATCGGCAATCAGACCAGCCAATTCTGGGCGAACGTGTATATGAACGAGCTGGATCAGTTCGTCAAGCATGGCTTGCGCTGTGTCGGGTATGTGCGTTACGTCGATGATTTTCTGTTGTTTGCCGACGACAAAGTGACGCTCCACCGCTGGCGTGAGGAAATCAACACATTTTTGCAGCGGTTGCGCCTGGCGATACACCAGCAGCGCGCGCAGCCGTCCCCGGTCGAGCAGGGTATCCCGTTTTTAGGGTTCACAGTATACCCGACGCATCGTCGCCTCAAGCGCAGTAAGGGAATCACGTATCGGCGCCATCTCAAGACGTTGTGGCGGCGTTATCAGGATGGCGAAATTACGCGCGAAACCGGACGCGCCAGTGTCATGGCATGGATCGGGCATGTGCGACATGGCGATACTGTCGGCTTGCGGCGTAAGCTGTTCAGCGAACTGAAGACATAGTTGAAGGTTGCACGATGCAGCACTCACCGCTTTTTGCCAAGACAGAAGCGTTTATGAGCTGGTTGCTAAATCATACAGCGGGCTTCAACAAGGTCGAGCGGTTTCGACTCGCCAAGCGTATCGACGACTCGTTTTTCAACTTTCATGAAACGATCAGTAAAGCTGTGTTTGTCCAGGAAAAGCAGCCCTGTTTCGACCAGGCTGATTTTCATTTGCTCATGCTGCGCAGCTATTTCAGAATTGCCTTAGAATTGCAGTATACTCACCCAGACAAGTATCGTTTTGCAGCCGAACAGATTGACGAACTGGGGCGGTTACTGGGTGGATGGATCAAGCGGCATAACCAGCCGTAAGGCTGTTATGTGGGGATACCGGAGGCGTGCTGCGGGGCGGTTCGTGGAGGAATAACGATCCAGATAATCTGCGCGCCGCCTGTCGTAACAGGAATACCCCCGATAACAGGAACAACAACAGGGGTTTTCGTCTTGCCCTACCTTGCCCGCTCATGGTCGGAATGTCGCGTATTCATGGACGCGCGGCGCGTACCCTGGGCAAGAGAGCCGGTGGTTCCCGCCCATCAAAGCGGGCGAATATAAAAAACACCGTCCGTTCTGTGCGCCTCCAGGCGCGCAAATCGGACGGTGTAATTTCTGCACACGGCACTGACATCCAGCGGCTTCAGCGGCCGCTACCCGGTCGCGGCGATGATCCCATCCTCGACGCACGAGTTGTAATTGCGCCCGATGATGACGGCAAAGTCGGCGCTGCGTTCGGCGCTCGGCTCGACGCGCACATTTTCCGGCAGCACATTCAGCAGCGCCGCGATCGCGTTCAGGCTGCTGCCTTTGGAGCGACCTGTATAGTCGATCAGGATGGTCTCGTCGCTGACCTCCCCGCCGGGTGCATCGCCCATCGCCAGCGCGCCAAATCCGTCCCAGGCGAGCCGTTCCGCCGCGACGCGATCCCAGTCGGCATTGCCCGACCCGTCGTAGACCTCGATCGCGGATCGACGAAACACGAGCTGATTTTCGGTCGGCGGGGTGTAAAAGTCCTGCATCAACTGGCGCATCGTCTCCGCGACCGGAAGCTGCACGTTGCTGCCATCGGGCGGCTGCCAGGGGGTGGTGTGGTAGGTGCGCACCAGGCGATAGTTCTCGATCTGGCTGGAGTCGATGCTGAGCGCCAGCGGCGCCAGCCCCAGTACATCTTCCAGCGTCATATTGGTCTCGACGAACTGCGTCGTTTCGTTCCACAGTGGGATGATATTGTTCAACAAGCCGTTTTCGCGTGCCTTGCGCCACACCGCCCGCAAGAGCTGCTGCTGACGCCGCCCACGATCGAAATCCGAGCTGTTGTGGCGTGAACGGACGTACCACAGCGCTTCCGCCCCATTCAGGGTGTAGGCGCCGACGGGCAGCACGCGATAGCCTTCTTCGTTGACGCGGTAGGCGCCGCTGGGCACCTCGGCGCCGATCAGGGGCAGGTCTTCGATGGCGCAGTCTACCGTCAGCTCGACCCCGCCGACCGTATCGACGATCGCCTTGAACCCGGTCATGTTGACCATAGCGAAATAATGAATGTTGATCCCGAAATTGTAGAACAACGTCTGACGCAGCAGCCCGAATCCACCGTCGGTCCAGCCGGCATTCTCGCCATGAATGTAGGTGAGATTGATGCGCTGCATCGTCCAGTCGGGAATATAGACGTACAGGTCGCGCGGCAGGGTGATCATCGAGACGGTGCCGGTCGTGCGATTGATCGAGACGATGATCATGGTGTCGGTGCGAATGAAACCATCTTCAGTGAGTTCGCCGTCGTGACCGAGCAGGGCGATATTCATCAGATCGTTGCCAAAGCGATCGAGCGACGCTACCGGGGTGGGGATAGCGGTGCCGCCGCCTTCACCAAAAGCGGCAGGGTCTTCATAGATGTAAAACGTGGGCAGCGGGCGCGGGGTTCCCGGCGTTGCTAGCGGCAGGAGCGGGTCGATCGGCACTGCCTGCATCACAGGCGTGGCGGTGACCATCTGACGCACGGTATCGCGCCTGACCGCGCTCTGGATCGCGCGCGCGGGCTTGAACGCCACGCGCATCCCGTCGGGCAGGCGCAGCCCCGATCGATCGAGTGCGGCGATCGCCGTCGCGGTGGCGGCATAGAGCGGACGCCGCGCCTCGATCTGTGCCTGGCTGCCCACGCGATCGAACAGCGCGCCCAGGATTTGTATGCCGACCAGGACGCTGGCGGCGATCAGCACGACAGGCAGGGCGCGAAACAGCATGAAATTGATCAGGCGTGACAGGCGCGACAGGCGCGCGGGTTTTTGGGGTGACATCGCATCATTCCTACGATCCAGCGGACACATCGAGCAGTCGTCCGGTTGTGCGCAATCGGGTTGGTTTGCCGCTTCGTATGCCACTGTAGCAGAAAGCGCGCAGCGGTGCGACGGTGTTTCGCCGCCGACGGACTACGCTTTGCCGACGTTTGGCAGGCGAGGCGTCGCCCTGTAAAGCGTGTCTGCTTGTCCTGCTGATTTCCTTCAGTTGTTCTCCTGGTGGACGACCAGTTCATCGGGCTGCCTGAGGCTCTCGACGGGCAGCGCGACATGGAAGGTGGTGCCGATGCCGGGATCGGTCTCCAGCCAGATTCTGCCGCCGTGTGCCTCGATCAGCGTCTTGGCGATCGCCAGCCCCACGCCCGTATCGCCCACCCCCTGAATCAGCGGGTTGTCGGCGCGATAACGGCGGGCGAATACGCGCGGCATGTCGTTGGGGTCGATTCCGCCGCCCTGGTCGCTGACGGCGATCACGAATCGATCGGCGTCGGGCGTGTCGGCGCTGCCCAGGTGCGCCGAAATAGCGATCTCTCCGCCATGCGGTGAAGCCAGATAGGCATTGGCGAGCAGCTGTCCGATGATTTGTCCGATCGCGTCTTTGTCCCCACGAATCAGCGGCGGCGCGTCGTCCAGGTCGAGATTCAAAACAGCGTTGCGCTCGCGGAATTGTGGGGCGGCATGGGTGATGGCTTCCTCGATCAGCGTCACCGGATTGATGCGCTCGCTGATCAGATTGGCGCCATCGGCATCCAGCGTCACCAGACGCGCGACATCTTCGAGCATGTGCGCCAGACGCGATGAATTCGACGCCACCCGCGACAGGAAGCGCCGCTGCATTTCGCCCAGAATGCCAGCCGTCTCGCTCAGGAGCAGATCGACATAGCCGATGACCGAGGTCAACGGCGTGCGCAGCTCCTGCACCATCCCCAGGACGGCGGCGCTTTCTTCACTTTGACGGGCGCCCGCCCACAGCGGCGCGTCCAGCATAACGTCCAGGCTGCCGTCCCCGATCGACGCGGCGCGACGGGCTTGCAGCGCTTCGAGCCGCCGCTTCATCTCGGTTTGATCGCCGCGCAGCTCGACCACCTCCTGTTCGTAGGCGGCGATTTCCGCCATCACGCGCGCGTAGCGATCCTGGGTCGTGCGTTGTTTCGCCGCCAGCTCGTCACGCTCGACTCGCAGACGGTCGCGCTGATTGATCGCCGCTTCCCGATCGGCGGCGAGATAGGATAGCTGGACTTGCAGCGCTTTGAGCTGTTTTTCGCGGGTCTCGTCCTGTTGTGCCGATGCGATCTCGGCTGCGTGCTGATGCAGCAGGCGATCGCGTTCACCCTTGACCTGATCGTAATTGACCTGCAATGCCGCTCGCTGTTCGTACAGCGTCTGGATCAACAGGGCTAACCCATTGGCGCCGTCGGTCACGCCGAGCGCGTGCAGTTGATCCTCGATGCGGGTGACCTTTTCGTGGAGTGCCTGGCGGTCGCGCTCCAATTCTGCTTTTTCACGACTCAGGCGGTCGAGCAGATCATGCACGACGCTCGGAATCGGGGCGCCGGAACGCAGCGTATTGATCTGCGCCTGCAGGCGATCGCGTTCCGCCAACAGGTCGGCGCGTTCATGATCGAGTACCTCGATCATGCTCTTCAGCATCGCTTCGTTGTCGGTCGAGACGGCGCCGATCAAGGCGGTCTCGGCGGTGCGGAGTCGCTGTGCCAGGCGGTCGCGTTCCCCGACGACCTGTTGTTCCGCCTCGACGAGCGCATCCATCTGCTGCGAGATCGACTGCGATTCTTCGTCGCCGTCATCATCCAATGTCGCCGTGATGCGCCCGCGCTCGCGTTCGAGATCGGTGTGCAGCCGACCGACCTGTCCTGTCAGATCGCTGACCTGGGCGCGGGCGGCGTCGAGCTGCGCACTCAAGGCACCAAAGCGGTCGTCGGCAGCCTCGACCGGGGCGGATGACTCGACGACCTCATGCGCGGCATCGCTCAACCCCAGTAATTTGGCGCCGATGATCGCCACGCCGCGCAGGAGTTCGCGCTCCGCGTCGGTCAGCTCGCGCCGCGAATAGGGGAGACCGACGATCAGCAGCGCTGGCATCTCTCCGTCATTCACGAGCGGCTGAATGTAGGTCGGTCCGACCGACTGGAGATCGAGACGGCTGTACAGCTCGCGTAGTTCTTCGATATTGCGGTCGGGATAGAGCGGGCGCTGTTGGCGGCGTTCGATGGCGTTGACCAGCGTCGGCTGTTCATCGAGATTGATCACATTCGACGCGATCGCCTTTTCCATGACCCGATCGCGTCCCCACACGATCTCGGCGTGATTGGCGGAACGGATGCGGATCATGACCGCGATGTCCGCCTTCATCACGTTCATGACCGCCTCTCCCACACGTTCCGGGATCAGGCGCGGACTGGCATTTTCCAGCATCAGACCGAGCGCCCGCATCAACTGCGCCGATTCGCGGTCGGCGGTCGAGGGCGCGGGCATCGGCATGGTCATGATCGCGGGTCGCAGCACGGGGGCGGGCAGCGCGTTCGATGGGGCGACAGGGGCGACCGAGGCGGCTTGCAGCGCCGTCACCACCTGGCGATAAACCAGCGCGATCGTCAGTGCCAGGGCGATCAGCATCGTCAGGCGCACCAGTCCGGCATCATCTCCAGTCAGTGTGCCTTGTGCCAGCATGATCAGGGTGCCGACCTGTCCGGCGCCCATGACCACGAATACGGCTGTTTTGAGCGGCACGGCGCGTAACCCCGGCGCGTTGACGATCACGGCGGCGGCGCCGATCAGGCTCAGGATAAGCGACAGGATCGTCCAAATAAAGATGAAGCCGCTGGTATTGAAATCGGATGTAGCAGCCAGCGCTGCCCACTCGCCGCTCTGCAGCACATACACGACCGAGATCGACAGCAGGATGGCGAGCAAGCCAGTGGTGACAAAACGTCCTTTGTTGAACGCCAGCGCCCAGACAGAGAGCGCGATCAACCCGGCGGTGAAGGCGCGTTCCAGCGGCGGCAGCAGCGTATCAACGCTCGCCCCGCCCGCTGTGACCAGCGCGGTGCCGATGATCGCGGCGATACCCGCACCGAGATAAGCCCATGCCAGTACGAACAGGCGCGTCAGTGAGGCATCGTCGGAGTGTGCCCGTCGTCGCTCCAACGCCATCGCGCACAGCACGATGGATAGTGCAATGAACATCAGGGCAAACAGACGGTTGCCGGGATCGAGTGTGAGCAGCGCGTTGAGGTCGGTGAGCATGAGCGTGCGTGCCGTTGCGTAGTCGAATCTATGCGCAAAAGTATAACATCGTTCCAACGTCCGCGCGCGACGTTGACCCCAGCCGATGAATGCACTAGACTCAGGCTGCGATCGGAGACACTCTGTCTTTCGTTCGTCTCGTTGTCTAGCAAGGACGTTCCAATGTCCACCAGTTTAAGCGGTCTCGGCACGCGCCGACGCAGCGGCGGGATCCGGCTTTCCATCCTGCCCATCTTTTCATGGCTGTTCATCGCCCTCGCCAGCGGCTTGCTGCTTTTAGAATTAGTGCGTTTTAGCCAACAGGCAGAACGCTTTGCCGCCGATGTCGTGGTGGCGGGGCTGCCCGTCGGCGGCTTGACCAGCGGTGACGCGGCGGCACTCCTTGAAAGCACCTATGCCAGCCCGATCACGCTGTGGTATCAGGGCAGCCCGATCCAGCTCGATCCTTCCGCGATCGGCTTTCGCACCAACCGTGAAGCGATGCTGGCACAGGCGCGCACAGGCGCGACCGGTGATGGCGCCTTTTGGTCGCGCTTCATCAATCATCTGACCGGGCAGCAGAGCGAGACGATTCTCGATGTCACGCTGACCGCCGACTATCAGCAAAACGCGCTGCGTCAATTCCTCGACGAGATCGCGCTGCGCTACGATCGTCCACCAGGCGCGGCGGGCTACGATGTGACGACGCTGACCTTTCGTCCCGGCGGCGCGGGCTACGAACTCGCGCGTGACGATGCTTTTGCCGCCGTCGATGAGGCGCTGCGCGACCCGACCCAGCGCGAAGTGGTGCTGCCCGTCACCAGCACCGACGGATCCCGCATCGGCATCAACACCCTGCGCGACCTGATCACGTCGTATCTGGACTCGCAGGGCTTCGTCTACGACGGACAAAGCACCGTCGCCTCGGTATTCATCCTCGACCTGGAGACGGGTGAAGAGGTCAATATCAACAGCGATGTCGCCTTTTCTGCCGCCAGCACGATCAAGCTGCCGATTCTGATCGATTACTTCCGCTCGCTGTTATTCGCCCCCTCTGCCGACGACGCCAACCTGATGGTGCAGTCGATCCTGTGCAGCAACAACAGCTCGTCCAACCTGATCATGCAGATCATCGGCGGGACTGGGGACATTTTCCCCGGTATCGCCAGTGTGACCAATACCATTCAGACGATCGGAGCGCGCAACTCGTTCATCACCGCGCCTTTCGATTTAGGCGTCGAAGGGCAGGTACTCGGATCGATCGCCGCGCCGACCACCTCGCCCAATCCCAGCTTCAATACAGGCGCCGACCCGTACAACCAGACCACCACCGAAGACCTGGGCACGATGCTGTCGCTGCTCTACGACTGTGCGCGTTACAGTTCGGGTCTGATGGTGATCTACCCGGACGGTGAATTTACCCAGAGCGAGTGTCAGCAGATGCTCGAACTGATGAGCGCCAACGACCTGGAGCGGCTGTTACAGGGCGGTCTGCCGACCGACGCGCGCATCGCCCACAAGAATGGCTGGCTCGAAAATGTGCATGGCGACGCGGGTATCGTTTTTCCGCCCAGCGGTGACGACTACATCATCGCGGTGTACGTGTGGGAGAATACCGAATTTTTCAGCTATACGCGCGCCTGGCCTCTGATCGAGGACATTTCACGCGCGACCTGGAATTACTTCAACGCCGATGCGCCGATGGTCAGCCGCCGCACCGACCTCCCCAACGAAGCGGTCGCGTGTGAGGTGTTCGCGCCACCCTATGGTGAGGTCAACTGGACCGACATCAACGCCTGGCGCGGAGGCTAAGGTGGACTTCGGCATATTCGCGCTGCTCGCGGTCATCATCAGTGCGCTGTTGTTCATGGTGCAGCGCACCGAGTCCAAGCGTCGTCGCTTTGTGTTCATCCTGATGCTGGTGTTGTTCGAGCTGCTGCGTCGCTACACCTGGTATCGGGATGTGCATACCGAGGCGTGGGCGGCGCTGTGCGCGGCGCTGCTGTTCAACTTCGCCTTTTTTCTGTTCATCGGGCGCTACAATCCGGTCGCCAGCAGCGACGACATCCGCGTCTACCGTATGGACGATTGAATGCAGGACAAAGATTGCGCGGACAGGGCAGCGCCCTGTCCGCGCATCGGGTTTTACCAGCGGTGATGCACGCCTTCACGGATGAGGCGGTCGTAGATGGATCGCACACCCTCCATCTGGGCGTCGGTCAGCGCGGGCAGGTCGGCGGCACGCACGTTGTCCTCGACCTGTGCCGGACGCTTGGCGCCAGGGATGGCGCATGATACCGCGTCCCACATCAAAATCCAGCGCAGCGCGAATTGTGCCAGCGTCGCTCCTTCGGGCAGCAGGGCTTTCAGTTCGTCGACTGCCTGCAGACTGACCTCATAATCGACGCCTGAGAAGGTCTCGCCCATGTCGAACGACTCGCCGTGCCGATTGAACTGGCGATGATCGTCCGAGGTGAACGCGGTGTCGTGGGTCATCTTGCCTGTCAACATACCGCTTGCCAACGGCACGCGCGCCAGAATGCCGACCTTGCGACGGGCAGCCTCACCAAAGAACAATTCGGTAGGGCGGTAGCGAAACATATTGAAGATGATCTGCACTGACTGTACCTGCGGGTATTCGATCGCCTTCAATGCTTCTTCCACCTTTTCGACGCTGACGCCGTAGAAGCGGATTTTTCCTTCGCTTACCAGGTCGTCGAGCGCGCCGAAGACCTCCGGGCGGTAATAGGCTTCAACAGGCGGGCAGTGGAGCTGCACCAGGTCGAGGCAGTCAGTCTCCAGATTGCGCAGACTGCGCTCGACGAACCCGGTCAGATTGGCTTTGTTGTAGCCGTCGGCGGTGTGTGGACTGAGGCGCCGCCCGGCTTTGGTGATCACGTAAAATGGGTCACGCCGCTCACGTCGCAGCCGCGCGATCAGGCGCTCACTGTGCCCGTCCCCATACACATCGGCGGTATCGAACAGATTGATGCCCAGGTCGAGCGAGCGATGCAGCGATGCCATCGACTCGTCGTCCCTGACCTCACCCCATGCCGACCCGATCGCCCACGCACCAAAGCTGATCTCGGAGACCTGCCAGCCCGTGCGCCCAAATTCACGATAACGCATATGTCCATCCTTTGTTGAGTGCTTGAATCCGATTTAAATCAGGTTGGAAAACCGCCGCCGCCGTCGCCTGCAATGCCGCGCGTGTCGGCAATGCGTTTCGCGTAGTCATCAGCGCGATAGGCGGCAATGGGGTTCTCTGGTACGTTCATCTCGATACGCGCCCGCTCCAGTAACGGACGCACGTCGGTATGGTAGGCGTCCATCAGGGTGCCATGCGCGCCCAGGACATCGCCCGCCATCTGCTGTTGATGGAGTGTGCGGCGATCGACGATCAGCGCTTTAGCGAAGGCGATCTGACAGTTGACGATGCTCAACAGCATCGCTTCCAGCTTCGGCTCGATATTGTGCGTCTGATCGATCATGAAAGCAACGTCGTCGGCGCGCGACTCCGCCTCGACCAGTTCATGATAAATCTCGAACAACTCCTGCGGGTTGTTCGTCCCGACGATCAGGTCGTCGTCGGCATAGCGCCGTGCATTGAAGTGAAATCCGCCCAGGCGTCCTTCGTCCAGCAAAAAGGCGACGATATGGGCGATGTTCGTCCCCTGGGCGTGATGTCCGGTATCGACCAGAACCTGCGCCCGGTCACCGACCTTGAGAGCAGTGGCGTATGCCATACCCCAATCAGCCAGATCGGTATGGTAGAAAGCCGGCTCGAAGAACTTGTATTCGATCAACATGCGCGCGTCGGCGGGCATGTAAGGATAAACCGAGCGCAAGGCTTCTTCCAGGCGTCGCTTGCGCTGTACGATATTGTCTTGCCCGGCGTAGTTCGTGCCGTCGGCAAACCACAGACTCAGCAGCTTGCTGCCGGTCTTGCCCATGATTGCGCAGCAATCGACAATATGCGCCAGTGCGTCTTCTCGCACCCCCGGATCGGCATGGGTGATACTGCCCAATTTGTAGGCGTCATCCTGAAACAGATTAGGATTGACCGCTCCAATGCGCACACCCTGCTGCGCGGCATACTCCTGGAGCGCGTCGTAATCGTCGGCGGTGTCCCAGGGAATATGAATGGCGATCGAGGGCGCCACCCCGGTCAGGCGATGGACATAGCCCGCATCGTCGAGCTTTTCATAGATCGTGCGTGCAGCGCCGCGCCAGGCAAACATCTTGAAGCGCGTGCCGCTGTTGCCGTAGCCCCAGGACGGGGTCTCAATATGCTGTCGTTTCAGGCGGTCGATTACATGGCGGACATCGATGCCGCGCTGACCCAGCGTCTCAGCGAGAACCTGGTAATGAACCTCGTTCATATGACCCTTTTCGTTTAGAATGTTAAAGAATAGTGGATTAATTACTTTCATTGTCCTTCAGTGTATGTGCAACCGAAAGACGTGTCAACATGAATGAGACTTTGTTCGTCGAAGAACGCCGACGTATTATTTTGGATGAACTGCGCGAGCAAGGACGGGTGTCGGTCAAATTATTGAGTGAGCGCCTGGGGGTAAGCGCGGTCACGATCCGGCAGGATTTACGGGCGCTCGAAGAAGAGGGTTTGTTGAAGCGCACCTATGGCGGCGCCGTTCATCATGAGACCATGCAGCCCGTCCCCGAATTGTCTTTTCACATCCGCCAGACCAAGAAACGCGATGAGAAAGCGGCGATCGCTGAAGCGGCGGCGGCGTTGGTGCAGGACGGATACAGCGTCGCGCTCGATGCCAGCTCGACCGCCTTTGCCCTCGCGTCTTATCTCAAGACGTTCAGGAAGCTGACCGTCGTTACAAATAGTCTGATCCTCGCACAGAGCTTTCTCGACAGTCCGCATATTCAGGTCATCCTGCCCGGTGGACGACTGCGACGCGACTCGATCTCGGTCGTCGGTTTTCCACAAGGGCTGCCAGAGATCAATTTCAACATCGGCTTTTTCGGCGCGCGCGGTGTGACGCTGGCAGAAGGGGTGACCGATGTCGATGGCGATGAAGTGACGATCAAACGCGCGATGGTCGCCCGCTGTGTGCAGACGGTGATCCTGGTGGATGGCAGCAAATGGGGACAGGTGGCACCGTTCACATTTGTGCGCAGCGAGGACGTGCGCCATATCATCACCAGCAGCGATTCGCCGACCCCGCTGGTAGACTCGCTGCGCCAGGCGAATGTGCAGATCACGATCGCGGTCGTCTGACTCAGAGATTTGACCGCATAAACAGCGTTTGACAATCCCGTAAGAGCGCGTTAAACTGCTCGACAATGAAAGTAAACGAAAACCAATAACGAACGTTTCAGATAATTATCGTTGCAAAATTCAGTCATCCAAAGGGAATTTTCTGATGCCCCAGAACTTATGGAATGCGCAGGATACGGCTGAGCTGCCCGATCTGGACGGGCTGGTCTATCGCAGTAATCTACTGGGTCGTGACCGCGCCGTCGTCAATATTTACGGCGGCAACACCAGCGCTAAGCTGATGCGCGCGGATCATATCGGACGCGCAAACCGAGTCCTGGCGGTCAAGGCGTCCGGGTCGGACATACTGAACATCAAGGATCGCGGTTTCGCCCTGCTCAGGCTCGACGAGATCGATCCGTTGTTTGCGCGCCCTGCCATGACCGACGAGGAAATGGTCACCTATCTGGAGCGGACGGTCTTTGAACCCGGTCGCCCGCGCCAAAGTATCGAGACGCTGCTGCACGCCTTTGTCCCCGCCGCCCATGTGGATCACACTCATCCCGACGCGCTGATCAGTGTGGCGTGTGCCCCCAATGCGGAAGAGGTCGCGCGTGCGATCTACGGCGATCGGATGGCGTTCGTCCCCTACATCAGACCGGGCTTTACACTCAGCCAATGGATCGGTCAGAGGGTGATCGACAATCCAGGGATCGAGTGTGTGGTCATGGGTAAGCATGGGCTGGTGACCTGGGGCGCGGACAGTAAATCGTGTTATGACAGCACGATCCGGTTGATCCAGGAAGCGGAAGACTATCTGATCGAGCAGGCACGCGGCAAGCGTGTGTTTGGCGATCTGAGCATCGCGCCGCTGGACGCCGATATGCGTGAGGCGATCATGGTGCAGGTCTTGCCGATGATACGCGGCGCGGTATCGGCACGGCGGCACACCATCCTGAGCTATGACGCCAGTGACACGGTACTCGACATGGTAGGCAGTCGTGACGCCGACGCGATCAGCCAGAAGGGGGCAGCGTGCCCGGATCATCTGGTGCATGTGAAGCGGCAGCCGCTGTTCATCGACTGGACACCTTCCGATGGACTGGAGGCACTCAGGATCGCGCTCATCGACGGCATCACCGACTATGAAGCGCGCTACGTCGATTATTTCGATCGCTGCAAAGAGCCGGGCGACGAGCTGCGAGACGCCGCGCCGCGCGTGATCCTGATCCCCGGTCTGGGCATGGTCAACACGGGTAAGGATGTCACCAATGCCGATGTCAGCCGTCAACTGTATCATCGCGCGATCGCCGTCGTCGGCGGCAGCGAAAGTTTAGGCGGATTTGTCAGCCTGACCGAAAAAGAAGCCTACGACATCGAATATTGGCCCCTCGAACTCTACAAGCTGAAGCTCGCGCCCCCTGACCGCGACTTTGCAGGCAAGGTGGTCCTGATCACCGGTGCGGCGAGTGGAATCGGGCGGGCGACCGCCTATCGGCTGGCTCAGGATGGCGCGCATGTGGTCGTCGCGGACATCAATGCCGATGGTGGGCAAGAGACAGTCGCGGAGATCGAAAAACGCACTGGTAAAGGGCGCGCCATTTTCGCGCATACCGATGTGACCGACGAAAACGCGGTCGTGGACAGCTTTCGGCGTGCCGTGATGACCTACGGCGGCGTCGATGTGGTGGTCAACAATGCGGGCATCGCCGGCGGCGCGCTGATCGAGGACACGACGCTGCGCGATTGGCAGCGCCAGATCGACATTCTGCTTACAGGCTATTTTCTGGTGGCACGCGAAGCCTTCAAAGTCATGCAAACGCAGGGAATCGGCGGCTCGCTGGTGTTCGTCGGCAGCAAGAACAGCCTCGCCGCTGGCAAGGGCGCGGGTGCGTACAGCGCGGCAAAGGCGGGTGAAATTCATCTGGCACGCTGCCTGGCGGAAGAGGGCGGCGTACATGGAATCCGTGTCAACTCGGTGCTGCCCGATGCGGTCATTCAAGGCAGCGGTATCTGGGATAGTGCCTGGAAAGAGGCGCGGGCGCAGCAGTATGGCGTGGGCGTCGATGATCTGAATGATTTTTACCGTAAGCGCAACACACTCAAGGTCGAGATTCTGCCAGCAGACATCGCAGAAGCGATCGCCTTTCTCGCGTCACCGCGCGCCGCCAAGACGACTGGTGCCGTGCTGACTGTGGACGGCGGCGTCCCCGCTGCCTACGTGCGCTGAATGGGACTGTCATGTCGAAAGTAATCGCGGTCGATCTCGGTGCCGAGTCAGGACGGGTGGCGACTGTCACATTTGATGGCAGTCACTTCACACTCGACGAGTCGCATCGTTTCCTGAACACCCCGGTGCGTGTGCGCGGGACGCTGCATTGGGATACCCTGCGGCTGTGGCACGAGATCACGACTGGGATCGAAAAAGCGCGCGATGGGGCGGTCGGGATCGGTGTGGCGACCTGGGGTGTCGATTTTGCGCTGCTCGACCGTGATGGGGCGCTGGTCGCCAATCCGGTGCATTACCGCGATGCGCGCACTACAGGTATGATGGATTGGGTATTCGAGCGCGTGCCTCGTCGTGAGGTGTTCGAGCGCACCGGCATTCAATTCCTGGTGCTGAACACGCTCTATCAGCTCGCCAGCCTGCGCGCCAAAACGCCGGCACAGCTCGATTCGGCGCACACCTTCCTGATGGTGCCCGATTTATTCAACTACTGGCTGACCGGGGAAAAAGTCTGCGAATTCAGCGACGCGACCACGACGCAATTTTACAATCCGCGCCTTGGCGACTGGGATCGTGATCTGCTGACACGGCTCGACCTGCCGACGCACATACTGCCGCCGATCATACAGCCAGGCACTCAGGTAGGCAGTTACAACGGGATCGCGGTCTACGCGCCACCCTGTCATGACACCGGATCGGCAGTGGTGGCAGTGCCGGCGACATCGTCCGATTTTGCCTATCTCAGCAGTGGGACGTGGAGCCTGCTCGGTCTCGAATTACGGCATCCAGTGATCACCGACGAGTCGTATCTCGCCAATGTGACCAATGAGGGTGGGGCAGCGGGCACCTTTCGGCTGTTGCAGAATATCATGGGCTTGTGGCTGGCGCAGCAATGCCGCGCCACCTGGCTGACACAGGGCGCAGATTACAGCTATGACGACCTGACGCGCCTGGCGGAGGGCGCCGAACCCTTCCGCAGCCTGATCGACCCGGACGCGCCGGAATTTTTGCCGCCTGGCGACATGCCGAGCCGCATCCGCGCGTTTTGCCAGCGCACCGGACAGCCGATCCCGGAGACGGTTGGGCAAATTATGCGCTGCGTGTACGAAAGTCTGGCGCTCAAATATCGCTATTCGCTCGAAGGGCTGATTCGTATCAGCGGGCACGCGGTACGGCGGCTGCACATTGTCGGCGGGGGCGCCAGGAATGTGCTGCTGTGTCAGATGACCGCGGACGCGATCGCACGCGAGGTCGTCGCGGGTCCCATCGAAGCGACCGCGCTAGGGATCGCCATCGTGCAATTGATCGCGCGCGGTGAGCTGGCAGACATCGCGCAGGCGCGTCAGGCATTGGCTCGGACTCTCGACAGCGACAGTTATTTTCCGCGTGACGCTGACCAGTGGACAGAAGCATTTGACCGCTTCATCACACTATTGCCCGCGACTCTCTAAAGGCAATCGACGCAGCTAAAGAGAAACGCGACAGATTTTCAGAAAAAACTAACGAAAAGATGACTTATGACGGCGCTACTGACTTTATCGCAGGTGACCAAATCATTTCCGGGTGTGCGTGCGCTGCACGAGGTGCGGTTCGACGTGCTGCCTGGCGAAGTTCACGCATTGCTCGGTGAAAATGGCGCGGGCAAATCGACCCTGATCAAGATCATCTCCGGCGTACACAAGCCCGATTCCGGTGAGATGCACTTCGACGGGGTGCCGGTCGTATTCAACAGCCCGCGTGAGGCGCAGGCGCGCGGGATCGCCACCATCTATCAGGAATTGATTCTGTATCCTGAATTGACGGTGGCGGAGAATATCTTCATGGGACACGCACCGCGCGCGCGCTTCGCGGGCGTGTCCTGGATCGATTGGCGCGTGATGAATGAGCGTGCTGAAGCGGTGCTGGAGTCGCTCAATATCCACGATTTGGATGTGCGACGCAAGGTCGGCACCCTGAGCGTGGGCAAGCGTCAGCGCGTCGAGATCGCCAAGGCGCTGTCGATCAATGCCCGACTGCTGATCATGGACGAACCGACAGCCGCCTTGAGCGAAGCCGATGTCACACGGTTGTTTGCGATTGTGCGATTACTGCGCGAACGGGGCGTGGCGATCGTCTATATCAGTCACCGTCTGAACGAGGTATTCGAGCTTGCCGACCGCGTGACTGTGCTGCGCGATGGACAGTACATCGATACGCAAATCGTCAGCGAGACCAGCGAGCGCGACCTGATCGCCAGCATGGTCGGGCGGACGATCGATAATCTCTATCCCAAGCTGCCCGCGCGCATCGGGGAGACGGTGCTGCAGGTGCGCGATCTGGTGCGCTACCCGTACACGCGCGGCGTCTCGTTCGAGGTGCGTGCTGGCGAGGTGGTCGGTCTGGCGGGGTTGGTGGGCAGCGGACGCAGCGAACTGGCGCAGGTGATCTTTGGCATTCTACCCGCGCAATCTGGTGAGATCAGGATCGATGGACGTCAGGTCAGGATCGAGCATCCTGGACGGGCGATCGCGCACGGGATCGCCTACGTGCCCGAAGATCGTGGCACCCAGGGCTTGGTCAAACAGATGGTGATCCGCGAAAATACCTCACTGGCAGTGCTGCGTGCCATGTCCAGCGGCGGCTTCATGCGTCCCAAACGGGAACGCGATCTGGCACAGCACGCCATTGGACAGCTGCGTATCCGGGCGACTGGCACCGAACAGATAGTCGGCAAGCTGTCCGGCGGCAATCAACAAAAAGTCGTCGTCAGCAAGTGGCTCGCCAGCAAGCCGAGGTTACTGATCGTGGACGAGCCGACGCGCGGCGTCGATGTGGGTGCCAAAGCCGAAATTCATCGACTCATGAGCGAGCTTGCCGCCGAACAAGGCTTGGCGATCCTGATGATCTCCAGTGAACTGCCAGAAATACTGGGTATGAGCGATCGCATCCTGGTGATGCGCGAAGGGCAGATTGCCGCTGAATTCACCCGTGCGCAATCCACCCAGGAACTCATCGCCGCCGCGATGATGGGTGGCGGATCGTCGTCACGCACCTCTGTGCCCGCCGTCGCTGCTGCGATCACTGAAGGGGCATATCGATGACTGCATCCAATCCACCCATCGAGGCAAAGCGCGTGCCGATGAGGTTGAGCGGCTGGATCACGCAGGAGACGGTGCTGGCATTCACGATCGTCTTTCTCAGTCTCGCTGTCGGCTTGATCAATCCGAATTTTATCAGCGAGCGCAATATCAGCGACATCCTTTACAACAGCTCGTACATCGCGGTCGCCGCGCTCGGTATGTCGCTGGTGATCGTGTCCGGCAACATCGATATTTCCGTCGGCTCGCTGATCGGGTTACTGGCGACCATCGGGGGGCGCCTGGCTATCGGTCAGGCGGAAGGCGGGTATCCAGAGATCGTCGCCTTCATCGTGCCGATCGTCATCGGTGTAGCATCGGGGGCGGTGACTGGCTTTTTTGTCGCTTATCTGCGGGTGCCCGCGATCGTGGTCTCGCTCGGCATGTTGAGTATCCTCAAAGGCGGATTGATCCTGTGGACGGGCGGGGAATGGATTTACAACCTGCCGCGCTGGTTTCAATTTGCACAGGAGCGCCCGCTCGGTCTCCCGGCGCCGCTGTTTTTCATGGTCATTCTGACCATCCTGATGGCGCTGTGGATGCGTTACAGCGCTACTGGACGCGCCATCTACGCGGTGGGCGGCAACAAAGAAGCGGCGCGGCTGTCGGGACTGTCCGAGAAACGCATCATCATGACGGTCTTCATGATCAATGGTTTCATGGTCGGTATCGCTGCGCTGCTGTTCGCCGGGCAATTCAACGCCATTCAATCGACGGTGCCGCCGGGAGTCGAGCTGCTGATCATCACGGCGGCGGTCGTAGGGGGCGTGAGCATCCTGGGCGGCACTGGCACCGTGGTCGGTGCGACGCTGGGCGCGATTTTGATCCATATCATCCCCTCCGCGATGATCTTCGCCAATGTCTCCAGCTATTGGCGCGGCGCAGTGCAGGGGCTGCTCATTCTGTTGACGGTGCTGGTCGATCTGTATCGACGGCGACGGCAGTCGTATTCCGGGAGAGGCTAATCACAATGGCATCGATAACCGAACAGCCTATCCAAAAGACAAATCGTTTTTCCGAAAGCCGCCTTGGACGTTTCGTCTTCAGTCAGGAGGCGATCCTGCTGGTGATCACGATCGCCGCGATCGCGCTGCTGGCGACCCAAAACGAGCGCTTTTTGACGATGCGCAATGTCTCGCGCGAATTGGTACTGATCTTCGAGGTCGCCCTGATAGCCCTGCCGATGACGCTGATCATCATCGCCGGGGGAATCGACCTTTCGGTCGGATCGACCTTCGGCTTGAGCGCGATCGTGCTGGGCTTTTTGTGGCAGGACAGCGGTTGGTCGCTGGAAATGGCGATCGTCGCCAGCCTGTTCACGGGGCTGCTGTGCGGTTTCATCAACGGGATCGTGATTGTGCGTCTGGGTGTGCCACCGCTGATCATGACGCTGGCGACCCTGGCGCTCTTTCGCGGCTTCGCGCTCGGCATCAGCGAAGCGCGCTCGGCACGCGGCTTTCCTGAATGGTTCACCGACGGCATCGGACGGGGCGATTTCCTCGGACTGCCGATTCAAATGTGGCTGCTGCTCGTCGCCATCGCACTGACGTGGCTGGTGCTGGCGCGCACGACTTTTGGACGTTCGCTGTACGCGATCGGCAGCAACGAAGTGGCAGCACGTTTCGCCGGGCTGCCCGTCAACCGCAACAAGCTGCTGATCTACATGTACAGCGGATTCATGGCGGCGCTGGCATCCGTGATCTTCGTGTCGCGCGTGACCACCACGCGCGCCGATATGGGCAGCGGACACGAGCTGGATGTGATCGCGGCGGTCGTGCTGGGCGGCACCAGCATCTTTGGGGGCGTGGGGACAATTTTTGGCACGATCCTGGGACTGGTCCTGATCCAGGTACTCAAAAATGGCTTGCTGCTCGCGGGGATCAAAGGCGATGCGACGATCATCATGATCGGCGTGATCCTGATCCTGGCGATTCTGGTCAACAACTTCATTCAGGCGCGCTTTCGCTCGGTCTGATGGGCAGGCGGGCAGCAAGGGCAGCGCACAAGTTTGGAAAGGGGTGATGTGCAGCACACGACAACTTATCCGGTGTGACCAAGCGTCAATCTGCGGGTTTACTGATCTGATTTAAGGAGAATTTTCCGTGAACAAGAGAGCGATTCTGGTTTTGCTGATCCTGAGCGTGTTGGTCTCGGTCGCTGCGGTATCGGTATCGGCGCAGGATATGGAGCGCTGGGTCGGCGCTGACGATCTGGCTACGACGCCATTGGCATGTATGAATGCTGATATGGCAATGGAAATGACCGACGAGGCGCCGATGATGATGGATGCGCCGGAATACGACGGTGGCATGGCGATGGATATGCCCGACATGATGGGACAGGACATCACCGTTGTCGATGTGCCGAAGCTGATCGGTATCGGCTATTTCAACGCCACCACGGCGGGGATGCAGGAAGCCGCTGCAGAGCTGGGCAACGTCACCGTCACCACCGACGGTCCGACCGATGCCGACATCGTCCAGCAGATCGAATTCCTGGAGCGCTATATCACCCAGGGTGTGAATGGTATCCTGTTCGCGGCGAATGATCCGGTCGCTATTTCCCCGGTACTGCGTGACGCGCTGGAGCAGGGTATCGTCGTCGTCGGATACGACGCCAACAGCGAGCCGGACGCCCGGTCGTGGTTCGTCAATCAGGCGGAATTCAACGGTATCGCCAAGGGCATGGTGGACAGCATGGTGATGGAGATCGGCGAAGAAGGTCGTTTCGCCATCGTCACCAGCTCGTTCACCGCGCCCAATCAGGGACGTTGGATCGCTGAAATGCAGGCATATATTCAGAATTGCTATCCTGGTATGACCTGGCTGGAGACGGTCGAGTCGCAGGAAGACCAGAACCTCGCCTTCCAGCAGACACAGGCGCTGCTCAACAAATATGGCGCCGAGATGGACGGTGTGTTTGGTATGTCGAGTGTGGCATTCCCCGGCGCGGCAGACGCGGTGCAGCAGGCGTCGCTGTGTTCAGCGGATGATGCAGTGGATGGTGTCGGCGCCGCTGATGCTGAAACCGCAGTGGCGATCGTCGGCTTGTCCACGCCCAATCAGATGAAGACGTTCGTCGAGAATGGCTGCGTCGAGTCGGTCGTACTGTGGAACCCGGTCGATCTGGGCTATGCGGCGGTCTATGTACTGCGCGCGGTCGTCGATGGCACTCTGGCTCCCGGAGCGACCTCGGTCATGGCAGGGCGTCTGGGTGAGCTGATGGTGGTCAATGGCAGCGAGATTCTGCTCGGCGCGCCATTCGTGTACACCGAAGACAATATTTTCGACTTCGACTTCTAGACCCCTTTCACACGCTGACGGCGTGGGCGCATGGTGCGCTCACGCCGTTTTTTATTTAACTTTTCAGGATTTTATGATTTCAGAAAGGTGATTATGACAACTCCGACAAGCACTGTTCCAGCCGAATTGCTGCGTATGACGCGCCTGATCGGTGTGCCCGCGCACAATCTGGTCGTCGTCGGTGAAGGCAATACCTCGATGCGCGTCGATGCCGATTCGTTCTGGATCAAGTGCAGCGGACGTGGAATGCACGAGATCGACGAGCGTGGTTTCGTGCAGATCGCGTTCGCGCCAATTCTCGATCTGTTTGACAGTGACCTGAGCGCGGACGCGCTGCAAACGGCGATGATGGATGCGCGCGTCGATCCCAGTGGTGCGCGTCCCTCGGTGGAGGTGACGTTTCACGCCAGCGTGCTGCATGGCTGCGCCGTGAATTACATCGGTCACACGCATCCGCTGGCGGTCAACGGTATTCTGTGCAGCACGCGCGCTGAACAGTTCGCCAAAAACAGGTTGTTTCCAGATGAGGCGGTGTTATGCGGACCAGAGTCGGTGTTCGTGCCCTATACCGATCCAGGGCTGCCACTGGCACGCGCAATCCGAGATCAGGTCAGGCTGTATATGGACCAGTACGAGGAAGCGCCAAAGGTGATCCTGCTGCAAAATCACGGCTTGATCGTGGTGGGGAATACAGCGCAGGAGATTCTGAATGTGACGGCGATGTGCGTCAAAGCGGCTGGTATTTTTACCGGGGCGTGCGCGGTGGGGGAGCCGGTGTTCATGTCGAGGGAGGATATCATGCACATCTACAAACGTCCCGACGAGATTTATCGACGTCAGTTGTTCGTCGGATAATGATCAAAAGCGAGCATGTGAGGGCATGGCGCGCCATGCCCTCACATGCTCCATTCGGTCGTAATCAGTCTTTCGCGGTCGGGTCGAAGGCGTCGCGCAAGCCGTCTCCCAGGACATACAGGCACAGCACTGTCACAAAAATCATCAGTCCGGGAATGATCACCAGATGCACGCCTTTGGTGAAGAACCCCTGGGCGTTTGAGAGCATATTGCCCCAGCTCGGTGTAGGAGGGAGAATGCCCAATCCCAGGAAGCTGAGTGCCGCTTCCGTCAGGATGATACCGCCGATGTCCAGTGCCAGCGCTATGATGATCACCGAGACCAGATTGGGCAGGATATGCACGAACATGATCCGCCACGACGACGCACCGACAGCGCGCGCACTGATCACGTACTCGCGCTCGCGCAGGGACAGTGTTTCGCCGCGCACCAGGCGCGTGATGCCCGTCCAGCCTAAAAATCCCAGAATGATGATCAGGGTGGTGGGTGAGGGACGCAGCACCGCCGCCACGATCAGCAGCAGGAACAGCGAGGGAATCGAGTTGAGCGTGGCGATCACCCAATTGATAAGATCGTCCACGATCCCACCAAAATAACCGGTGATGATACCGAGCGTCACCCCGATGCTGACCGCCAGTCCCGCCGCGATGACGCCTACCGACAGCGACACCTGTCCAGCATAGAGCAGCCGCGACAGCACGTCCCGACCGAGATCGTCGGTGCCTAAGATATGAGGATAGCTGCCCACCGGCAGGAAGGTCTGATTGGCGTTGGTGCGCGTCGGGCTGACATCCAGCACACTCGAAATTACAGGCGCACCCACAAAAGCCAGCAGCAGCAGCAGCACGATCATCCCCAAGGCGATCAGCGTCAGGGTATCGCGGCTGAGACGACTGACCGCGAGCTGTGTGAGCGAACGACCTTCGTATTTCTTCTTTGGCTCGACATCAAGACGAGCGACCGTAGTAGCCATGTGAGTCCTCGTGATTAGTTGAAGCGAATACGCGGGTCGATGAGCGCGTACAGAATGTCAGATAAAATGTAACCGCCGATGGTCGCTACCGCACCAATGATCACCACCGCCATGACGACCGGGTAATCCTGACTGGTCACCGCGCCGACCGCGAAGCGCCCTAATCCGGGCCAGGAGAAGATAGTCTCGGTGATCGCCGCGCCGCTGAGTAGACCTGTGATAGCAGGTCCGATAAAGGTCGCCAGCGGAATAGCAGCGTTACGGGCGCCGTGCTTGAACCAGACGACCGTGCCTGCCAAGCCCTTGGAATGGGCGGTGCGCATATAATCCTGGCTCATCACGTCGAGCATCGAGGCACGCATGTAGCGTGACAACACCGCGACCCAGCCCGTCGCCAGTACAAAAGTGGGCAAAAGTAAGTATTCGATCCGTCCCCACATCGGCGGACAGCCGCCGGAGAGGATCAGCGGATCACAGCGCCCGCCCATTGGCAGGGCACGCAGCCACGATCCGAAGATCAGGATCAGGATCAAACCCAGCCAAAAAATCGGGATGGCGTTGAAGACGACGGCAAGGATTCGGGTGATGCTGTCGAACCAGCCTTTTTTGCGTACTGCCGCCAGGATGCCCACCGGTGTACCGATGGTGATGCCTAGAAACAGCGAGGTGGCGCCCAACTCCAGGGTGGCGGCGACGCGCTCGCCGATCATCGAGCCGACCTCACGCTTGTAAAAGAAAGATTTTCCAAAATCGCCGCGCACAATGCCATAACGGTCGCCAGGCGGTTCCGGTTCGCCGTCGCCATTGACATCGAGCGCCAGCAGAAAGGCACCATCCGCGACTTTATCGCCGTCCGAGTCCCAGCGCATCCAGTCATCGCCCAGCAGCCAGCGCAGGTACTGGATGTAGACCGGATCGTTCAGACCCAGTTTTGCGGCTTCGCGTTCTTTCTGGTACTGCGGGACATTGGGTCCGAAGGTGAGTGCAGCGACAGGTCCACCCGGCGCCAAATACATCAGCGCGAAAGAAAATATTGTGATACCAAAAAGCGTGGGAATGGCTTGAATGATGCGCCTAAGCGTGTACTTGATCATGAGTGTTTACCTGACTAGAACAACCCGCTCGACTGACGTGATAGCGTGACCTGGTAACGCGATTTTAAAGCGGACGCATCGTTATGCGTCACTGCAATATTCTTTCAGGTTCAGGCATTGTTTATGTCACCGCCCCCTCATAACCCAAGTATGACGTTTATGAGGGGGCGGTGAATTGCGTTACTACATCAGATCGACTGCGGAATTACGGGGTGGAAACTGCCCACGCATCGACGTTCCACAGCAGTTGGGACGGACGTGGGTCGAAGCCGCCGACATCCGCGCCAGCGGCGTAGAAGCCATTCTGAACGAACAGCCACATGTAGGGCAGGTCTTCCTGCATGATTTCCTGCATCTCGTAGTAGTACTCGGCGCGTTCAGCCGGGTCGCAGCCGGGGACGTTGTTGCCCAGCGTGTTCAGTTCGGTGAAGCGCGCGTTGTTGTACGAGGTGAAGTTGCTGCCGCTGCCAACGATGTCCGATTGCGCGGTGAAGAGCTGCGTCGCATCGGGATCGTCCGGGAAGCCGTTGCGCCAGCCGAGGATGATGCTGTCGAACGTCTGGCTGTCGAGGATGTCGAGCAGCGTGTTGAAGTCGATGGTCTGGAAATCGACGTTGATGCCGACCTGCGAGAGCTGATCCTGGATCAGCGTGCCGATGGCTTCACGGCGACCGTTGCCTTGATTGGTGTAGAGGGTGAAGCTGAACTCGGTGCCCGGCTCGGCATAGAGCGCATCTTCGGTAGCTTCGAGCACGCCATTGCCGTCGGCATCGACCCAACCCGCTTCTTCGAGCAGCGCCTGCGCGGCTTCGACATCGAAGGGGATGGTGGGCAGGTCGTTGTTGTACGCCCACGACGCCGGGATGATGAACGAGGTCATGCGGGCGCCTTCGTTGAAGACGGCTGCGGAGATCAGCGCCTCGACATCGACTGCACGGGCGATCGCCTGACGCACGCGGACATCACCAAAAATCGGGTGATTGCCCTGGTCAATCGGGTTACCAGATTCGTCGAACGCATTCTGAGGATTGTTCGGGTCAGCCAGGTTGAACGCCATGTAGTCCCAGATATTGCCGGCGAACGAGTAAACCTGGGAGTCGGTGGCACGAATGTCTGCACGACGGGCGACCGCCGGGCTGTCGATCAGGTTGAGCTCGCCCGCGAGGAACTGCTCGACCGAGACGTTTTGATCCGGGACGGTGCGATAGATGAAACCTTGTGATTGCACGCCGCCTTCGAGGGCATCCGTGTAGCCTTCGTTGGCGACCAGGGCGACCTGCTCACCGGGGCGCAGCTCGCTGAAGAGGAACGGTCCGCTGGCGACGGTCGGTGCCAGGTTGTATTCGGCGTCGTCGAGGGTGCTGATGTCCGCCGGCAGGATGTGCGAGGGCACCGGATAGAGGACGGCGGCGCTGCTCAACGAGGTGCATTCCGCCGAGGCGAAAGTGACGACGACGGTGGTTGCGTCCGGCGCGGTGACATCGAGGATACCGGTCTCACCAGTCGGGTCGATGACGAATGCACCAGCCACGTCGATCACGCCTTCGGCGCCGAGCTTGGTGGCATCCCAGGCATAAATGATGTCAGTGGAGGTGATGGCGGTGCCGTCGCTCCAGCTCAGATCGTCACGGAGATTGAAGGTGTAGACGAGACCGTCTTCACTGATCGTCCAGTCCTTGACCAGGGCGCCCAGTGTATTCGGGGCGATGACCGCGTTTTCCACATCGACACCCAGGAAACCGATGTTGGTCAGGGCGGTGATGCGGCGGCTGGCAGTGTCGCTCGCCAGCAGCGGGTTCATATTGGCGACGTCACCAGCGGCGTTGCCCTCGATGATGATGCCGCCGTCTTGCGCAGCGACAGGGATCACGAGGAGCGCGCCGACGGTCAAGACCGTCGCGCCCATCATGACACGCTTGAAGAGATTTTTCATGCTGACTACACTCCTGTTAAAATAGCTCACAAATAGGGGGGACGAACCTTCATTACACGATCGTGATGCTTTAACGATGATGCTCACTATAAGCTACTCACAAAGTGTCGATCGGGTTCAAATTTCATGTTACATCCCTTAATCCGAGATTGTAACCGTCTAAGCCGAAAAGCTCAATGAAAAATTTTTGGTTAATGCGTACAAACAAAACAACCTTTCAAGGCTTGCGCCAATTGAAAGGTTGTTTTATGGGGCGGGTAATATTTCGACTACCCGCAGCATCCAATCTGTAGGGGTAGCGGGATTTGAACCCACGACCTCTTGCACCCCATGCAAGCGCGCTAGCCAGGCTGCGCCATACCCCTAAAGGTAATGAAGCAGGAGTATAACCGATCAGGCATCGGCTTGCAAGGCTGGCGATAGGTCAATCAGAAGAGACCCCAGTCGTCGGCGGCACCTTCTTCCATCATGGTCGGATCCCACATCTGCATCCCCATCTCGATCGTGGTCGGCAGGCTGGAATAGTCTTGCGCCGCGCGGCGGGTCTGCTCCAGGAGCTGAGGAGCGTAGGGGCAGAATGGGGTGGTCATGATCATCACGACATGACAGTTGCTATCGCTTAACTCGACCGAACGGATGAGTCCCAATTCGATGATATTCATGCCGATCTCGGGATCGACGACCACGCGCAGCGCCTCGCGCAGCCCGTCTTCTGTTTTCGGTGTTACCTGCTGTTGAATGTCCTGAGTCATGAGTTTTGTTAATCCTGCTCTAGGTCGATTGTACTGCACTTTTGACGATCGTAGCACGGGATTTTTCTAAGTCAATTTTTATCATGCGCGTGATAAAAATGTTGCTTTTGCTGCGCCGTACCGCTATACTGAAGCTCAACTCTGTACCTGTGTGTGGGTACAAAGAGAATTTAACCCGGATTAACTCGGAGGACGACGCCAGCATGGGCGCTGTTTTAGAAATTCGTAATTTGCACGCCTCGGTCGAAGGCAAGCCAATCCTACGCGGCGTGAACCTGACGGTGAATCAGGGCGAAGTCCATGCGTTGATGGGTCCGAATGGATCCGGCAAAAGCACGCTGGCAAATGTGATGATGGGCAACCCTGCCTACGAAGTGACCGATGGCGAGATCGTCTTTGGCGGCGAAAACCTGCTGGAGCTGGAAGCCGACGCGCGCAGTCGTGCTGGCTTGTTCCTGGCGTTTCAATACCCCGTCGGCATCCCCGGCGTGACCCTGGCAAACTTCCTGCGCCTGGCGATCAACGCGCGCATGAAAGCCGAAGACCCGAACAGCAAGGGCATAGGGATCACCGATTTTCGCAGGATGCTGCGCGCCAAGATGGACTCGCTGCAAATGGATCACAGCTTTGCCGGACGCTATCTGAACGAGGGTTTCAGCGGCGGCGAAAAGAAGCGCGCCGAAATTCTGCAGATGGCTGTCCTCAATCCTAAGATCGCCGTGCTGGACGAAACCGACAGCGGGCTGGACATCGACGCGCTGCGCATCGTCTCGGAAGGTGTGAATACGCTGCGGGGTCCCGGTCTGGGTGTGCTGGTGATCACGCATTATCAGCGCATTCTGAATTACATTCACCCGGAATATGTGCATGTCATCTTCAACGGACGGATCGTCGAGAGCGGCGGTGCCGATCTCGCTGTGAAGCTGGAAGAAACGGGCTACGACTGGGTGCGCGAGCGTTTCGGCGCCCCTGAATGACGACAATCACCAATCCCCTCGGAAACGATGTATTACAGGAGCAGGGTCAATGACTGATCTTTATATCGAGAGCGAAAAGCAACTCACCGAAAATGAGACCGCGCTCAAAGATGTGCGCGACTCGTATGCCGAAAAGTACGGCTTTTCCGAGCCGGACAATTACACCTTCAAGAGCCAGCGCGGACTGAATACCGAGATCGTCAGCCAGATCAGCGCGATGAAACGCGAGCCTGCCTGGATGACTCAGTACCGTCTCGATGCTTATGCAAAATTCCTCGAAATGGAGATGCCGAACTGGGGTGCCGATCTGAGCGGTATCCATTTCGACGACATTTTCTATTTTGTGCGCGCGATGGATCGCCAGGGTAAGAATTGGGACGATGTGCCAGACGAGATCAAACGCACGTTCGATCGTCTGGGTATCCCGGAAGCGGAACAGAAATTTTTGCAGGGCGTGACGGCGCAGTACGAGTCCGAGGTGGTGTACCACAGCATCCGTAAAGACCTGGAGGCAAAAGGCGTCATCTTCACCGACATGGACAGTGCCTTGCGCGACTACCCCGATCTGATACGCGAATATTTCGGCACGATCATCCCATCGACCGACAACAAATTCGCAGCGCTGAACAGCGCGGTCTGGTCGGGCGGGTCGTTCGTGTATGTGCCCAAGGGCGTGCATGTCGAGATGCCGCTGCAAGCCTATTTCCGTATCAACACGGAAAACATGGGTCAGTTCGAGCGCACGCTGATCATCGTCGATGAAGATGCCTACGTGCATTACGTCGAGGGCTGCACAGCGCCGATCTACAGCTCGGACAGCCTGCACAGCGCGGTCGTCGAGATCGTCGTCAAGGCGGGCGGACGCTGCCGCTATACCACCATTCAGAATTGGTCGAACAACGTCTACAACCTGGTGACCAAGCGCGCAATCGCCTACGAGCGCGCGACCATGGAATGGGTCGATGGCAATCTGGGCAGCAAGGTCACAATGAAATACCCGGCGGTCATCCTGGCGGGTGAGGGCGCACATGGCGAAGTGCTGTCGATCGCCTTTGCAGGGGCAGGTCAGCATCAGGACGCCGGAGCCAAGATTACCCATCTGGCGCCGAACACCACCAGCCGCATCATCAGCAAGTCGATCAGCCGCGACGGTGGGCGTGCCAGCTATCGCGGGCTGCTCAAGATCGCCGAAGGCGCCGACAACTCGAAGAGCAATGTTGTATGCGATGCGCTGCTGCTGGACGATCGCAGTCGTTCGGATACCTATCCGACGATCGAGGTCGATGCCAAGCGTGTGACGATGGGGCATGAGGCGTCGGTGACCAAGATTGGTGAGGATCAGCTCTTCTACGCCATGTCGCGTGGGATGAGCGAAGACGAGGCGAACGCGATGATCGTCAACGGGTTCATCGAGCCGCTGATCAAGGAACTGCCGATGGAATACGCACTGGAAATGAACCGTCTGATCCAGATTCAGCTTGAAGGCTCGATCGGCTGAGGATCGTTGAGTATCTGCTCGTTCAAGGAGAAAATCTGCGTGGTCAGTACGCCAATCAATCGCCGCCGCTCATCCGCAGCCGCGACGCCGACCTACACGCGCGCCGATGTCGAGACGATCAGCGCGCGTCACGATGAACCTGAGTGGCTGCGCGAAAGTCGCATTGCCGCCTGGGAACTGTATCAGGATATGCCGATGCCGGGACGCGACCAGGAAGAATGGCGCCGCACCGACTATCGCGGCCTGAACTGGGAACGTGCCGGCGCATCGATTACGCGCGGCGCCGCCACCATCAACTCTATTCCAGAGGCGAACCGCGAACCGCTGGCGGGCGACGAACAGGGCGGCTTCATCGCCTTCATCAATGGCGAGGTGGTGCGCAGCGAGCGCGCCGAGTCGCTGACCGCGCAGGGCGTGATTTTCACCGATTTGCATACTGCCTGCCGTGACCACGAAGCGCTGATCCGACCCAATCTGATGACCCGCGCGGTCAAGCCAAACGATGGCAAGTTCGCGGCATTGCATGCCGCCTTATGGACGCATGGCATCTTTGTCTATGTGCCGCGCGGAGTCGCCGTCGAGCTGCCGCTGCATGTCGTGATGTTCAACGATCAGGCGGGCGCGACGATGGGACATGTGCTGATCATGGTGGAAGAGACCGCCGAGGCGACGGTACTGGTCGATTACCTGTCGGCGGAAACGGGCGAACAATCGCTCTATGTCGGCGCGACCGAGCTGCTCGTCGGCGCGTCGGCTAATCTGCGCTACGTCGGTCTGCAGGATTGGGATCGCGGTCTGTACGAATTCAATCACCAGCGCGCGCGCGTCGGACGCGATGGGCACCTCGATTGGGTGTTGGGCACGATGGGCGGACGCTTTTCCAAGTCGTTCATCGAGGTCGAGCTGGATGGTCAGGGCGCGTCCGGGCGGGTGAGCGGGATGTTCTTCGCCGATCATACGCAATTTTTCGATCTGGATACACAGCAAAACCATAATGCAGCGCTGACCACCTCCGACTTGCTCTTCAAGGGCGCCGCCAAAGATACCGCGCGCACGTTGTGGCAGGGGATGATCAAGTCGCTGCCAAAGATGCAAAAGATAGATGGGTTTCAGGCTTGCCGCAACCTCGTGCTGGGCGATGAAGCCCGTATGGATGCCATTCCCGGTCTGGAGATCGAGGCGGACGATGTGCGCTGCACCCACGCAGCGACGTTTGGCACGCTGGAAGAACAGCCGGTATTCTATCTGATGAGCCGGGGTATCCCCCGTGACCAGGCGGAATTGATGGTCGCGGAAGGGTTCTTCGAGGAACTGCTGGAACGTATTCCGTTCGCGCGTGTGCAGGATCGACTGCGCGCGTCGCTGGAGTCGAAGATCGTCGGCGCGCCGCGCTGACCGATCGCCCGTCAGACATGCCGCCGTGTCCATGCGACCTTGGCGGCATGTCGCTCGCATTTTGGTTCAGGCGCGATCCAGACTGGGATGACCCTCTTGGACGATCTGTTTCGTGAGAACATACTCGATCACAGCCAGCACCCGCGTTATCGCGGATTGCTCGACCCCGCCGACATCGATCATGAAGTCAACAATCCCTTGTGCGGTGACTGGCTGCATCTGACGCTGTGCATCGACGCCGATGAGCGGATCGCGGCAGTGGGATGGGACGGGGACGGCTGCGCGATCAGTCAGGCGTCGGCGTCGATGCTGGGGGAGATACTCCTGGGCATGAGCGTCGAAGAGGCGCGGACGCTGACGAAAGAGATGGTTTTCGACCTGATCGGCATTGCGCTCACTCCGAACCGTATGAAATGCGCGCTGTTGTCGCTTGAAGCAGTTAAAGTTGGCTTGCATGGTCGCGGGGCATAATTTGCACGCGCAATTCTCTGTGCCGATACCGGTAAGGATCAGCCATGTCCGAATTTGTCACAGTTGGCACGACTGGCGATCTTCCGCCAGGTGAGCGATTGGTCGCGGAAGCGAACGGCGTCGAGATCGTGGTCTTCAATATCGATGGCGTGTATTACGCGGTCGAAGATATGTGTTCGCACGCGGCGGCGTATCTGTCCGAAGGACCGCTTGAGCAATACGCGATAGAGTGCAGTAAACACCGTGCCAAGTTCGATGTGCGCACGGGCAAGGTCTTGTGCGCGCCCGCTTTCATCCCGATCAAGTGTTACATGGTGCGCGTCGAGGGCGAAGCGATTCAGGTGGGTGGTCGGCTGTATACCGCTGAAATACCGTAAAATCACTCTGGCGCGTGGATAGAATCAGCACTATACTTTAGCACGTTTGGTGGGCATAGCTCAGCTGGTCAGAGCGCCTGTCTGTGGAACAGGAGGTCGAGGGTTCAAACCCCTTTGCCCACCCCAAATAAAAAGCCCCGGATTAATTCCGGGGCTTTTTTGTTGCGAATCAGGCGAGCGCCTGGAAAAACGAAAACAAATCCAAGTCATGCTTCGGGCGGACGCATTTTTATGCGACGCTGCTGAGTTGGCGTATTCTCACTCAATAGGGTCGGCGCACGCGCACCGCTTTATGGCGGATCGCCTGACGCAGACCGCGCACGCCCGGTGTGAGTGTCACTCGATCGGGCAGCGTGTCGGCGAGTGTCGGCAGCGCGCTGGGCGTGCCCGGGGTATTATCCGCTGTTGGCGTGGCGTCGGATGGGGCGACATCCAGGTCCGATGGCTCGGTCGGTCGCGCGACGTTGAAAATCTCCCAGATCGTGCGGGTGTCGTCGATCTGCAGACGCGGCGCGGGAACGGGTGCAGACGCGCGCTCAGGTGCGATGATTACCTTTGGTGTCGAGGGCGGGGTGGGGGGCGCACTGCTGACTCGTGTTTCCAGAGACGGCCCGATGGCAGTCTCGACTGGCTCGATCGACTCCGCGTTCGTAGTCGGATTGTGGTCGCCTGGCGCAGTGAGCGGCGCGGGCGTTTCAGCGATCTCGACGAGGCGTCCCCCGGCTGGCTGCGTCGCTTCCGCGGGGGGAGGCGGCTCAAAACGACTGAGGGCGACCAGATCCTCCAGAAAGTCTGGCTCGTGATCGAAGCCGATCGCGGCGTCGAATTCGTCGGTCGAGCGAATGCCAGCGCTGGGATTCGGACGGGTATCGCCGACCGCGACATCAGGTTCACCGCCCTGAGTCGTCGTTCCTGCGTCGATCGACGACCGCGACCAGGAAGGCACGCTGTCATCGCTGCCAGCGCTTTTTTCGATCAGCGGCGACATGGGCAGCGAGTCCGGCGTGGGCGTCGAGGCAGGTGCCGCCGTGTCGAGCCTGTCGCGGGTGGGACGGCGCGGCTGATAGGCAATGCGGGCTTCTACGTCTGGGGCGTCGCGCATCAACGACTTGGGCGTTTCGACGAGTGCGGCTTTATTGTTCTTAGACATACTCCAGAGCTGTCGCAGACTGTCCTGCATCATGCGGTCGAGCGCGCCATGCAGACCGAGCGTGCCACTCAACAATCCGGCGGCTTCATAGCTGAACGTCCACTGGACGATCGTTCCTTCGGGCGTATCCTGCAGCCGCACGCGACCACGCGCATCGCGGAAGGTCGATCCGTCCACAAAATAGTATTCGTAGCCTAAGCCAGCGTACCACGCGCTCACTTCATAGACATATTCATGACGCTTGTCGTCACTGTAGCGCCAGCGCAAGCCGGCGCCGCTGCGTTTGGACGTGAGGAAGATAACCTCGCGGCAGTCGATCTGCCAATCGGGGTTGCGGCTGAGGTCGCTCACCACGTCCCAGATGCGATCTGGGGGAGATGGAATTAGGATACGATGGTCTATCGTTTTCATAGTGTGAGCATTATAGTGAGTTTTGCCGTGTGTTCCAATAGACGGTTTGCGTGCTACAATATCCGGTAGCCGTAAGGTGATAAGGAAATTGTCCTGTCCGCGCCGACATTCGTTCTTGCACTCCTGATCGCCACGCTGACAGCGGCGCTGACGCATCTGCTGGTCGGTGGACAAGTACGCCGCCTGCTGCTATTGATCGTGGCAGCCTGGATCGGATTCGCGTTTGGGCATTTCGTCGGTGCTGCTTTTCGCACCGACGCGCTCAACGTGGGAACGCTGCGTCTGTTTCCGGCGCTGCTGGGAGCGGCGGCGACCCTGGCGGCAACGGCAGCTTTGACAACGACGCGCGGTAAAAAATCGAAACGCACGATGGGTTGACATTGATGATCGAAAAACCACAAACTGCGCTGCCCCCGATTCCCGTAAGCACGCCTGATCCCGATCCATCATTCGGGAGCGGATTGCAGCGGATGGTCGTAATCGGCGTGGTCGTCCTGTTTGGTATCCTGATTTTATTGTTCATCCTCGCGCTGGTGTTCAGCCTGATCGGGGGAGACAGCTTTGCCACTGTGGTGCGCGTGATCCGCGATCTGGTGATCATCTTCCTGGCTTTGGAAGGCGCGCTGATCGTCCTGGCGCTGGCGATACTGATCCTACAGATCGCGCGGCTGGTCAACCTGCTGCAAAGCGAGGTCAAGCCGATCCTGGACAATACGCAATCTACCCTGACGACGCTGCGCGGCACCGTCGAATTCATGAGCGAAAACCTGACGCAGCCAATCGTCAAGGCGAGTGGGTTTTTTGCCAGTATCACGACCCTGACGAGCAGTGCGTTCGGCTTGCGACGCGCGCTCAAGCGCGCAGAACAAGACCGCCGTGCGATAGAAAAGGCGAACGATGGCGCGCAATGATCGTCGTACCGATCTCGACGGCGAAATTCTCAGTTTTGGGGTGATCCTGGGATTGCTGATCGGCGGGCTGATCACGCTGCTGTATGCGCCGATGAACGCCCGACAACTGCTGAAACGGGCGGAGCGTCAGGTCGAGCAGGTGGGGCGCGATCTCAACAAAGTCGATAGCAGCTTGTCCGAAGGGCGGGCGGCGGTGCTGGCACGTCAGGAAATCCGCTCACTGCGCTAGACGCTGTGTTCCAGTTGACGCATCACTGTTCCAAAATTTTCGATGACATCGGATGCCAGAGCCGATCGTGTACCGCCCCATCGCCTTGATGCGCTATGCCCCGCCGCGCCATGCAGAAAACCCGCAATGACCGCTGCATCGTGAATTGTGAATACCGTGTGCGCAAAGGCGCCGATCGCCCCCGCCAGCACATCCCCGGTTCCCGCTTTTGCGAGTGCGCTCGTTTTGAAAGGCAGCACGCTCACGCGGTCGCTGTCCGCAATCACCGTATGCGCGCCTTTGAGCAAGACGGTCGTACCCCAATCCGCAGCATATTTGCGCGCGATGTTCAATCGATCCGCCTGGATTGCTGCGACGCTCATGCCCGTCAGGCGCGCCATCTCGCCGGGATGGGGTGTCAACACCGCGCGCGGCGGCAGATGCTCCCAAAAGCGCTCAGTTTGTGCCAGCATATTGAGCGCGTCGGCGTCGATCACGGTTGGCAGGTCGCGCGACCTGCCAATGTCAAGCAGGGCGACCACCAGCGCGCGCAGATCGTCACTCTGACCCAAGCCACAGCCGATGACAAGTACGTTAACACTGTCTAATGGTGCGCGCAAAAGGGGCAGCGCATCGGATGCGAGCTTGCCAGCCTCTGCCGGGCAATGCAGCCAGGTGACTTCCAGGTTTGTCGGTGCCAGCGCCGCGATTACTTTTTCAATCGAGGCGACCGTCACGAGTCCAGCGCCGCAGCGATATGCCGCGCGTGCTGCCAGACCGGGTGCGCCGATGTAGTTTTCCGAGCCGCCGACGATCAGAATGCTGCCATAAGTCCCTTTGTTTCCGTCGAACGGACGAACAGGCAGCAGCTCGCGTGCGCTGTCCGCAGTGACCAGGCGGGTGTTGAGCGCTTTGAAGGCGTACAGTGAGTCAGGGACGCGCAGCGGTGCCACCGTCAGCGCACCGACAGCACGCAGCGCGGGCGCCATCAGCAGACCGGGTTTGACAGCGATGAACGTGACCGTCTCGTCCGCGATGAGCGTGTGATCATCAATGGCGCCCGTATCGCAATCGACCCCGCTGGGACAATCGACGGCGATGATTCGGCGATGAGGTAAAACGGGGAGGTCATACTCACTCGTATAGAGCAGATCGAGGGGAGGAATTTGCGACAGCTGCAACGCGGCGGTGACTGTTTCGAGCAATGCTGTCGCATCTGCAGGCAGCGGCAGGCGGGCACCGAGTCCATAGAGCGCGTCGATGATCAGATCGGCGCTGGCGATCGTCTGCGTGAGGACGCGGTAGCGTTGATCGTCGTGGGCGTAGGCGACGAACAATCCCGCATCGGACACCGCCTTGAAGACGAGATCATCCGGGTTCCGCCGCTCCATTAGATAAAAGCGTACCAGAGCATTCGATTGTTCCGCGATCAGCCGACCGGCGACCAACCCATCCCCGCCATTGTTTCCTTTTCCGACCAGCACAGTGACACGGGGTGGTTCGTCAGGGGGGAGAGTCTGGATGAATGCGAGGGCGCGATCCGCGATCGTCTGCCCCGCACGCTTCATCAGCTCGGCATACGACAACCCAGAGGCGTCTGCCTCGGCTTCGATCTGACGTATCTGGGCTGTCGTCGCTATCTTGATCAAGGAGTCATCCTTAGAAGCTGCGGTTGACGACGCTGTGCGCGGTCTCGATCAGCAATGTCTTTGCTTCGGATTCGGGCAGGATGTCCAATTCACTGATCGCCATCGTGACGAGCTGTGCCGCGCGCAGACTGCCTTCAGCGATGGTGTCGCTGTTGAGCGCCTTGCGCTTGATCGCGGCGATCGGATCATCCGCCATGCTCTCTGTTTCGATATGCGCCGCCGCAAACCCGCGCCCCTGATCGAGGTCAATACCGGAGGTCTTGCCGAGCTGGGCGCTGTCGGCGGTGAGGTCGAGGATGTCGTCCACAATCTGGAATGCCAACCCCACGTTGTAGCCGAAATTGCCCAATGCCGCGATCGTGCGTACATCCGCATTGGCGAGCTGACCGCCCAGACTCGCCGCCGCCTTGAACAGAGCCGCGGTCTTCAGACCGATGATGCGATAGTAAACCTCGCGATTGTAGGTGCCGTCCTTGACAGCGGCTGCCTGGAGCGTCTCGCCTTCGACCAGCGCAACGGTCGCTTCAGCGAGCGTGATATTCATGTCGCGGTAGGGCGCCATGAGTTCGTAGACTTTGGTGAAGAGAAAGTCGCCCGTGAGCAGCGCGAATGTGCGTCCCCACAGCGCATTGACCGAGGGAAGCCCGCGCCGGATCACACCGTGATCGTTGATGTCGTCGTGGACGACGCTGGCGGTATGCACCAATTCCAGCGCCGCCGCGATCGTGACCGCATCGTCCAGCGAATCGCCGCCGCACGCCAGATGCGCCAGCATCAGCAGACGCGGACGCACGCGTTTGCCACCCGCGCCGATGATGTGGCGGCTGGCATCGCGCAGCACCGTCACATCGCTGTCAACCGCTTCATTCATACGGGCATCGACATCGGCGAGGGTGTCGTTGATCAGGTCAGTCATTTCACGCGCGGATGCCTGCGCCTGAGGAGCCGTCATTACGCCAGCGTGCGAGGTCATAGTTGTTTTCCTATCAGCAGCACTGCTTGTGAAATTCAGAGCAATATAAATCTAATGAACATTGTAGTCAAAACGCCCAAACGAGTCAATCGATTTGCAGTCAATTTTACAAGATCGTTTGATGAGTGCGACACAACGCCTGATGGTTATATCGGCAGGGCAGTGCCCGGTACGGTCGGCAGCACGAACGAAAAACTACTTCCTACCCCAGGCGTACTCTCTATATGTATTCTGACGCCGTGACGCTCCAGAATCAGACGCACGATCGCCAGTCCGACACCAGAACCCCCAAATTTGCGGGCATTGGCGCTGTCAGCCTGAAAAAAAGGCTCAAAGATGCGTTCGCGCAAAGCCGGTGGAATGCCGATTCCGGAGTCGGAGACGCGAAATTCAATGCCGCCGCCAGACGGCGCGACACGCAAACGCACGCGCTCGGCGCTGAATTTGAGGGCATTGTCCAGCAGCAGCTGCAACGCCACGCTGATCGCCTGACGATCGCAGACGACAGGCAGCAGATCGGCGGTCATCTCGACCTGCACGCGGTCGGTCTTATCGCGCCATTCCCAACCGCGTCGCAGCAGCCGCAGCGCAGATGTGACGACTTCAGCAGTCGTGGTGGGGTCGAGATGAATTTCCAGGCTTTCCGCCAGGCGCGTGATATTGCCGACGACATGCTCCAGCCGTGCCAGCGACTCCAGCGCATATCCGATCAGGCGCTCACGGTCGTTTTCACCCTCGGCGAGCAGCGAGACCGCTGACTTGACCTGAAGCAGTGGGGTGCGCAGCTCGTGCGAGACCGTCTTGACGATCATCGTCTTGAGTACATCGATTTCGACGCTGGTAGGGGCAGCGGCAGGTGCGATCGGCAGCACTCGTGCGCGGCGGTGCAGCGCCAGCAGCTTGACGATATTTTCGCTCAACAGCGGCGCATCGAATGTAAATGTTACATCGGCAGCGGTCAGATCGAGATCGTCGGCGCTGGCGCTGATGATGGCGATCAACAAGGGTGGCGCCGGCAGGGCGCCCAGCTCGCGCAAGAGACGCTCGGCACGTTTTGTGCCCGCGACGATGACCATATCGGGGTGCGTCTGGCGCGCACGCTGGACGATCTCACGCTGGCTGCCGCTGGCGATCATCTGCACGGCGATGCCCTGTGCAGCGAGCGGGGCGAGCAGACGGGTGAACGCCCGTCCGCCGCCGATAAGCAAGGCATGGCTGTTGAGCACCTCGATCGGACGGGTTTCGTCGTGGGTCTCGTCGGCGGAGACCATCGCAGCGTCAGGCTTCATCGGGGCGCTCGTCATCGACTTCTCCAAGAGCTTGCCGGAAGATCGTCAGTCCGCCGCGTTCTTCTGCGCACTGATCACAGCCAATATACGGGTCGGCGATCGGCTGGCGGTGGCGGTCGCAAAAAGCGGTGACAGCGAGCTTGCGCCGCAGACCGAGCAGCTCGCGCCTGATTGTTAGCGTCAAAACCATATCAGGACTGGCGTTGGCGCTGACAATGCCGGGCACAGGGCAGCGAGCGCAATCGCTCGGCTGCCAGTGCAGCGAATTGGGATTTTGCTTTTCCAGACGACATTCCTGGAGCGCGCGCCCACGATTGAAATCCTGATAGTAATGAGGACAGTGCTGTCCGGCGGGTGTTTTCACAATGGCTTTATCCTGAAGTCCCGTCTGTTCACCACATCGACCCTCTAGGCGCGGCGCGCCATCCATGCGCGTGCCGCATCGGGCAAGCCTGACAAAAGACCGCGCTGAATCGTCGGTTCGGGCAGCGCGTCGATAAAATTGTGTCCATACGATTTGCTGATGACGCGCGCGTCCAGCACGACGACGATACCATGATCGGTCTGGGTGCGGATCAGCCGTCCAAAGCCCTGGCGAAAGCGCACGATCGCGTCGGGCATGGTGAATTCGTTGAACGAGTCCTGATAACGCTCGGAACGCGACGCGAATACCGGATCGGTCGGCACACTGAAAGGCAGGCGCATGATCACGACCGCGCTCAGGCTTTCGCCGGGAATATCGATCCCCTCCCAAAAACTGCGTGTACCCATCAGGATCGCCCGTTCAGACCCTTTGAAGCCGTCGATCAGCGCCTGGCGACTGCTGCCATCACTCTGATCATAAACTGCGATATTGCCAAGCGCCAATCGCGGCGAAATGGCGTATGCGGTCTGACGCAGATGCGCGTAACTGGTAAAAAGCGCCAGTACACGGCCATCCAGCGCGCTGGTCAGATCGATCAACGCGCGCTCGACCGCCTGTTGATAGCGCTGTTTGTCGTTGGGGTCGGGCATATCTTCGGGCAGATAGAGCAGGGTGGAGCGGGTAAAATCGAACGGTGAGCCGATTTCCACCGTTTGAATTGGATCGGCATTCAGGCGGTCGCGCCAGTATTTGAATTCGTTGCCAGCGCGCAGCGTGGCGCTGGTCAGGATGACCGCCCGCTTGACCGACCACAAGTGCGCCTGCATCGACTCGCCGATGTGCAGCGGGGCAGTGTGCAGTGCGATGTATTCGTGCGTCTGGCCCACTTGCAGCCAATAGACGGCATTGCTTTTCGGCGCGCTCAACAGCTCGTCCATCAGGGCGCGCATCTCGATCAGACCGCGCCGCGCACCCGCCAGCGTGCCAAACAAATCGCCCTGATTGCTGGCGCGCAGACTCTCGATTCGTGATCCGGCAGCGATCACCTGGTCCAGCGCGCTGACCACGCCGTCGCAGTATTCGCTCAGGTCGTGCCAGACCAGCTGCACCGCCGCAAACTCGGTGCGCGCACGGATATTCGGCGTCAGGCGCACCGAGCCATTGGTCTCCTGATTGAGACTCAACTCCTGGAGCAGGGCACGCAGGGTGGCGAATAAGCGGGTGATCTGTGCCCGCATCGATCGCAGTACGCCGCCGATGTCGCCCACGAACGCGGTGAAACGCTCGACCGTCTTAGGCGGCGCCGACACCGTGATCGTCTCGATCAGCCGACCAAGCAAGCCGCTGTGCAGATCGCCTAATTCCCAGATATGACGCTTCATCTTAGTTTCGTCGATGCGCCGCGCCAGGCTGTTGGTGACCGCTTCCTCCAGATGATGCGCCTCATCGATGACCACGGTGTCATAGGGTGGAATGACGGCATTGTCGGACATGGCATCCGCCAGCAGCAGCGCGTGATTGACGATCAGCAGGTGGGCATGTTCGGCGGCGCGGCGGGCGCGGTAGAACGGGCACGCCCCGCCGATCGTCTCACACCGTTCCAGCGCGCACGGGTTGTTCTCAGCGCTCATATGCTGCCAGACGGTATTTTCTTCGGGTCCGCGCAAAGACAATTCGGCGCGATCACCAGACACGGTTTCGTCGAGCCAGACGCGCGTCTTGGCGATCGCGCGCAGTGTCTCGACACTGTTGGGCTTGGTGCGGCGCGCGTGTTCAAACTCGATTGGACAGAGATAGTTGGCACGACCTTTGAGAACAGCGGCGCGAAAATCGACACCGAGCGCGCTCGCCAGTGCGGGCAGGTCGTGCGCGATCAGCTGATCCTGGAGATTGATGGTGTGGGTGGCGATGACCACGCGCGTATTGTTCTGCACTGCCCACAGCAGCGCCGGGATCAGGTAGGCGAAGGATTTTCCGGTGCCTGTGCCCGCCTCGATCATGGCGTGATGCGGTGCATTCAGCGCCTCGACGACCGCGCGCGCCATCTCGATCTGCGGGATGCGTCGCTCGTAATGCGGCAAATGGGCAGCCAGCGCACCCCCTTCCTCGAAGAGCGCCGCAATCGTCTCACCATTCAACAATACTGATGTGCTGGATGAGGTCAGCGGTGCGAAGGTCGGCGCACGCAGACTGAACGCCGGAAACGCAGCGCCGGTTTCGACCCGTTCACCGCGCGCAAGCCGTGTCTCCAATGCCGACACAAAAACGCTGCGTCCATCCCAGACGACGCCCTCAGACAGCGCGACGATCTCGTGCAACGCCGCCAGGGGGAGTGCCAGCGCGCGCTCCCAGAGCTGCGCAAAGACAAAGGCGGTCGCGCGCGCGTCGTAGAGCGCGCGATGTGCCGACTCGATGTCAAAGCCGAACAGAGCCGTCAGATGGGAGAGGGCATAGCGCGGCGTGGTTGGCAGCAGCACCGATGCGAGTTCATAGGTATCGATGCGGGCGTTCTCATGAAATAAGCCCTGTTTGGCGAGGAAGCCCGCGTCGAAACCGACATTGTGACCAAGCAGCGGAGCCGTACCGACAAATTTTTGCAAATCCGACAGCACGGCGCGAATGTTTGGGGCGCCGATCAGACTGTCGTTGGTGATGCCTGTCAGCGTCGTGACCAGCGCCGGGATGGTGCGCCCAGGCTGCACCAGCGTGCTGTATTCCGCGACGACCTGACCATCGACCACGCGCACCGCGCCGATCTCGATGATCTCATCCTGATTGGCGTCTAAGCCGGTCGTCTCTAAATCGATGGCGACCAATTCGCCGCGCATGTCGTTTTGTCCTTAGTCGATGGGCGGCAAAGCTGACACGCCCGATTCAGCGAGAGTATAGCATCAAAAAGCAGAACCCCTGCAAGAGGGGTTCCGCAATAAATCACAGATTTATGCCGTCCGTGACGATCAGCTGCCGCTCTCGGATGTGCTTTCCGGCGTTGACTCCGTCTGCGGTGCTTCCTGCGTGCTTTCCGGGGTGCTTTCCGGTACGGTCACCGCGGTAACCTCGCTCAGGACGGCGGCGGAGACCTCGGCGGCGATCACCGGGAACAGCGCCTCAAGGGCGCTACGGCGATCGGTCAGCGAATCGAAGGTTACGCTGTCCAGCCCTGCCGTCGTGATCAGCCCGTAATTGGCATCACTGTTGGCGAACCACAAGTACGACTGCACATCCTGGCGTCCGATCGATGAACGACGCACCAGCAGCGATGCCGGGCGATTGAGCGGATAGGTGCCGTCGCTGAAAGTTGTTTCGTTGGGCTCGACACAGCCCGATCCGCCATCGACGGCGACCGTGCGCACGCGATCTGCTTCTGTTGCTGGCAAGTTCTGGTAGTCCGACCACGACATGAAGGTGATCGCGCCAGGCACATTGGCGACCGCCGCTGCGCGGTACGCGGGATCATCGCTGACCTCACCATCGGCGCGTGGAGCGGCTGCCTCGGCGCCGCTGATTAGGATGTCGCGCGTCAGGCTGCCCGCGTTTGGCGTGAACAGCAGCAGCGCCTGATCGGGGAAGTCGGCGCGCACGCCCGACCAGGTTTCGATCACGGTGTCACCGGCAGCACTCCATACCAACGCGGTCTCCGCTGTCGTCAGGCACGCGGCATACTCGGTCGCCGTGCCGACCACCATCACCGGGGCAAAACTCCCCAGTGCGAATTCCTCTGGCACGACATCGTTTTGCGTGCAGGCGGCGGTCTGGTCGTCGGTGAGCGGTGCGAACGTCGTCACCATGTCGATCTCGCCGTTGCAGAATTGCTGCACACCGATCGCCACGCCTTCGGGCGTGTAGAGCAGAGTCACGCCGGGGTACTGGGTCGTGAAAGCGGCATTGAGCGATTCCAGATAAGGTTTGGCGTCGGCTGAACCCGCGATCGTGATCTCACCGACCAGTCCGTCCGCGATGGTGAAAGCGGTCACCTCGCGGCTGAACTGACGACCGATCACGCCGTCGCTCAGGACGGCTTGATTCTGCGTAATCGCGTCCGCGCTCGGCGCGGTGAAATCGGGGTTGTCGAGCGCAGCCAGGGCGCCGTCGGCAAAGATCGCTGCCAGCAGCGGACGGGCAGTCTCGACCTGAGCAGCATTGACATAGGCGAACAGGCGATTGGCGGCGGCGTAGGTGCGACCCTCGACATTGGCGAGCGCAGGCGCCGCACAGCCGATCACCCCGCCCTCGATCTCGACCGCGCGCAGTCCGTCGGGCAGGCTGGCGCCAGCCGTGATCACTCCGACCGCGCCCGGCGCAGCCGCGACCGCATCCAGCAGCGCACTGCGCTCGTCCAGCACCGTCACGCCCGCCGTGCGCAAGCCAACGCCATCGACCAGACTGTCCAGCAGGGCGTAGGCGACGGTATTTTCTGGCGGCAGCACGACCGTTAGCGGCAGCGCTGGCGCCTCTGCCGTGAAACCTGTCCAATCGACGGTGGCGGCGCTGGGTGCGAACAGCGCGTTCAGCTCGACCGGGCTGAGACACTGTGGCAGCGCGTCGGCCGCATTGACGACGATGTTCAAAATATTGTGACCGAGCAGGAATTCATGAAACTGGATGCCATTGATCGTACAGATGGTCTCTTCCGCTGCGCTCATGGGACGGGCGCTGAGGGCGACCTCGACGCCAGCGGCGCAAAATTCGCTGATTCCAGCACTCGATCCGTTGATTGCGACTTGTACCGGGACACCGCTCGCTGGGGCAAACGCTGTGATGATCGGCTCGCCCAAGCCGGATCCGCCGATTCGTAAGGGGGTGTCCTGCGCATAGGTGAGCATCGTAGAAAGTGACATAATCAAGCAAGCCAGGAACAGCAAAGCTGCCCGGCGCTGGTGAAAACTCATGGGTGATGCTCCTGAGAGACCGGATACCGTTATAATGAAAAGGTGTATAACTGGAGGCGACGTGTTCGCTCCTATACAAATTCTACCCTGACGCTGGATGATGTCCAGATAAAGTTTATCGTGGAGGGGTTGTGACACAGCCAACACAGTCGAACGACGAGACGATTTTCGCGCTGGTCGGTGGCGCTGAGACATTTCAGCGCCTGGTGGATCGTTTCTACGGGCGGGTAGAAGCGGACGTGCTGCTGCGTCCGATGTTCCCGGACGATCTCGCCCCCGGCAAACAGGCGCAACTTCTATTTCTGATGCAGTTTTTTGGCGGTGGCAACGCCTACAGCGTCGAACGGGGTCACCCGCGTCTGCGGATGCGCCACTTCCCGTTTGCGATCGATCGTGAGGCACGCGCGCGCTGGCTCGGTCATATGCTGGCGGCAATCGATGAAGTCGGGATCGAGGAGCCGATGCGCGGAGTCATGGTCGAATATTTCGAGCGCGGCTCGCTGCACATGATCAATCGGGATGATCCGTCTGATTTGTCCGCCGATCTGATTCAGCCATCGACCCATCCGACGACGAACGAGGCGCCCTGATGAAACGATCCCGACGTACCGAGGCGCCCGCGCCCAACCCGATCGCGGTTTCCGCCGAACGAATCCTTGATTTACCGCGTTGGCTGCGAATTCTGCTGGTGATGGGATTTTCAGTGGCGCTGACCTTTCTGCTCATGCCGCTGATCGACAATATTTATCTGACCACGTTTTTTGACCCGTCCACCGTCTGGCTGCCCGCGACACTGGCGGCAGGGGCGGGTGTGGTGATGTATTTCGTCGGCTGGCGGCTGTTGATCGGATACGCCGGAACGCAGTTGGTCGAGAGTCCGGCAGTGATAGGCTATACCATGCTGGGAACGCTGATCGTGCTGCTGGTGATCATTCTGTTCGTCATCGGCACCGTCATCGGCGTCGATCAATGAAGGATACTTCACGATGACGCCTGTCATGCCTCGCCGTGTAATGCAATCTCGTGTCACCGCAGCGCAATGGCTGGTGTACGCTGTGGCGAGCATCGCCCTTTTGTCGGGATGCGGGTCAGCCGCGCCGACTCTTCAGCCGAGCGCTACACCGCCGCCAACGATGATCGAGGTGCGGGAAAATCCAGCGACCGCGCTGCCGACACCGACCGCGCTCAGGCGCGCGACCCTGCCGCCCGCATGGACGCCGACTACATCGGTCACGCCGCTGCCCAGTGACACCCCGACCCCGATCCCGACCTTTGACATGATCAACGCAATCCTGATCACATCTTCTACCCGCGTCGTGTGCGGCACATTTGCGATCGACTACAGTGCGACCAACACCTCGTTCGACCGCACACGCAATCCGCGCGTCACCTGGTCGGCGGTCGAGGATGCGCTGGCGTACCGCATCACGCTGTACGATCAGGCGCGCAAGACACTGTATACCGCCATCATCGGGGAGACGACGTTCAATTTTGGCAGCGCGCTGTTCGCGCCGGTGCAGCGTTATTTCTGGGATGTGCGCCCGTTCAACAGCGACGGTGAACAATTGTGTACCGCTATCGGTGGACTGCTGGTGCCCCTGAATTAAGGGGCTTCTGGTTTGAGCCAGTACTGCTCGAACGCCTCGGCTGTCCAGGGCAGGGCGGGCTTGAAGAACTGCTCGTAGATCACCTCGGCATAGACACGAATCTCGTACTGCGCATCGGACGCCATGCGCAAACGAATGAAGTGCATCAGGTTGAGCGCATCGACGCTCATTACCCAGGTGTAATAGACGCTGAAGCCGGGCAGAAACAGGCGTGCCATTTCTTTAGCGACGCCTTCATCGAGGGCGCGGCGGTAGAGCGCGAATCCGCGCGCGTAATGCTCGATCAGCGCTTCGCTGAGGGCATCGCCTGCTTCATCGGAAAGCTGACCCTCGCTTGCCTGTTTATTGCTGGCGGACTGACGGCGCCACACCGACGGCACGTAAAAGTCCTCTTCTTCAAAAGGGGTGTAACGCCCGGACTGCGCGTTGGCATTCATGTAGTTGAAGGTGCGATGGCGTACCCACTGCCAATAGGTGATCAGCGGCGCATGAGTGCGAAATTTGAATTTGACCATCTCGAATGGACTGGTGTGCTGGTGGCGCAGCAGATAGAACAACAGCTTCTTGTCGGCTGTTTCGCCTTTGCTTTCGCCTAAAAAACTGACTCGCGCGGCATTGACGATCGAGAGATCGGCGGATACCCCGGTCAGGGGGTGCGGCATCATGTCCAGTAATTCGACATAGCCTTTGTCCAGCACGGCGACGCGCCGCCCGATGAGATCGTGGGTCATATGACGTGATCCTACCTTAACGCTGCGCGAAGCGGCGTGATGTTATAAGAGATCAACCGAATTCAAACGAAGTATTGCAGCGCGCGACGCATCCGCTCATCGAAATTCTGCGGCATATCGGCTGGAATGGCGGCAACAGCAGCATGTGCCTCGACGACGCTGTAACCGAACCCGATCAGTGCATCCATGACATCTTTGTTCACATCGCCAAAGGCGGACGCCGTAATCAAGCCGTCGGCGCTCCTGAGCTTGTCTTTCAACTCGAACATTATCTTTTCGGCGAGTTTTTTGCCGATCCCCGGCACGCGCGTGAGCATTTCCGGCTGTCCGCTGGAGACGGCGTTGCGCAATCCGTCCAGGCTCATGGTGCCGACGACGGAGAGTGCCAGCTTGGGTCCGACACCGGTCACGGTCGTAAGCAGATTGAACAGGTCGCGCTCCGCAATGGTGGGGAAGCCATACAGGGTCATGGCATCTTCGCGCACGATCATTTCGGTATGCAGATAGACCGCATCGCCCTCGCCGCCGCTGATGCTGCCGCGTGGGATCAGCACACGGTAGCCGACCCCACCCACGACGATGACCAGCTGATCCGGCGCCAATGCACCAATGTGTCCCTGCAAACTGGCGATCACGACCAGGCGCTTTCCGCGCCGCTGTAGCGGGCGCTGTGTATATCGGTGATGGCGATCGCGAGTGCATCGGCGGCATCGTCGGGGCGGGGGATGGTCTCCAGGTCGAGCAGCATCCGCACCATTTCCTGCATCTGCGGCTTAGCGGCGCCGCCGTAACCCGCGATCGACTGCTTGATGTAATTCGGCTTGTATTCGTGGACGGGCAAGCCCGCCTGCACCAGTGTCAGCAGGATCACACCCCGCCCCTGCGCGACCGTGATCGCGGTGGTGATATTCTTGCCGAAAAACATCTCTTCGACGGCGGCGCGATCCGGGCGATGCTGCTGTACCAGCGCGGTCAGGGACGTGAAAATGATGGCGAGACGCTGCGCCATAGGCAGGGTGGATGGGGTAGTAATCACCCCATAATCGACCGCAGCGAGCGTGCCGTCTTCATGTTCGCGGACAAAGCCGTAGCCGACAATGGCGGTGCCGGGGTCGATACCCAGGGTCAGCATCAGGCGTTCTCAAAGGCTTCCATCACGGCATCGGTGATCGCCAGATTGGAGGCGACGCTCTGCACATCGTCCAATTCTTCAAGATCGCTCATCAGGCGCATATTCTGCACCGCTTTTTCGGCGCCAATCTCACTCTCGATTTTGGCGACCCATTTCAGGCTGGAGTCGCTGATGGCGTAGCCTGCCGCCGTCAGCGCCGACTCGACCGCGCCGAATTGCTCGCGTGGGGTGTAGACGGCGATCAGATCGTCTTCACTGACCAGATCGTCGGCGCCTGCTTCGGCAGCGGTCATGAACAGCGTGTCGAAATCGACGCCAGCGCCCTCCAATTCGATATAGCCTTTTTGCTCGAACTGCCAGGCGACCGATCCCGCTGATGCCATGCTGCCGCCCGCTTTATTGAACAGCCGCTTGACATCGTTGACGGTGCGATTCTTGTTGTCGGTCAGGGTATCGACCAGGATCGCCACGCCGTCGGGTCCGTAACCCTCGTAGGTGACCTCATCCATGATGATCAGATCGTCGCCTTTGCCTGTGCCGCGCTGGATCGCCCGATCGATGTTGTCCTTCGGCATATTGGCAGCTTTTGCCTTGAATATTGCCAGCTTGAGGCGAGGGTTCATCGACTCGTCACCGCCGCCCTCCCGCGCCGCCACCGCGATGTCGCGGGCGATGCGCGTGAAAATCTTGCCGCGCTTGGCGTCTTCCGCGCCTTTTTTGCGTTTGATCGTTGACCACTTACTATGTCCCGACATCACCGACTCCGCATTTCACATGAGCGCATTTCAAAATTTAATTATACTCAAACTCGCCTCTGATCCGTAGAGTCTCCCGCGCTATGCTATAATCCCGTCATTGCGTCCGACTGGTCATGAATTCATGCTATGGCAATAAACACGACTCGCTCACTCGCATCGACGCCCAAAGCGCCTGCTCGCAATCAACATTACATCGCCTGGGGTGTAATTCTCGTCGCTTTCTCGGCGTTTTGTGTCGTTGGGGCGCTGTCACTGGTGGGAGGGCATCATTTCATATTTCGATCGACTATCCCGATCTTCGGGCAGCTTCAAGTCAGTCGAGGTACAGCCAGCCTGCTGGGCAGCGAGCAGATCGAGCAGGCAGTGCGCGCGGAACGGGCGATCGAGGTCAGCAGCGTGATCACGACCGACTCGCAATCACAGGCGACGCTGACCTTTCAGGACCCGTATCATGATGGCGCTTCGATCGCCACCGTGACCCTGAAAAATGGGGCGTCGTTGGTGGCGCGGCAGTTTTCGCGCCCACGCTTCGAGTGGAGCGCCGCGCCCTATCAGATTGTGCTGGACAACATCGTCGGTGAATTTTCAATCGTCGTCCCCGCGGACGCGCCGCGCCCGGTCACGGTGCAGATCGGTGAGCCACATGGCGTTGCGGCACGTCTGGATGGGGTGGGACGCTACACCGTCAATGCCAACGACACGCAGCTGAGCGTCGTCAACGTGTCGGGAGAGGCGACGATGCTGGCGAATGACGGGCGCGCCTACCCGATCCCCCTCGGACAACAAGGCACGGCGCAGGTCACTGACCCATCGCGCTTCATGTACGCGCCCGCGCTGGTCAATCTGTTGGGCAACGCCGAGTTTTCTGAGTCCAACGTCCTCGACTTCAATGCCGCCCCAGATCAGGTGCGCGCGCTGCAATGGCGCTGTAACAGCTGGCAAAACAGCCTGCCCGCGGGCGGTTACTCGTTCGTGAATATCGACGGGCAGCCGGCACTGCGACTGCTGCGCGGCGGCGGCGCCGAGTCACACGGCGAGACCTTGTGCGTACAGGCGTTCAACGCGACCGAAGGACTGGATGTATCGCCGTTCCGACATATCTCGCTGCGCGTGCGCTTCAAAATCAGTGATCATTCCTTGAGCGCGTGCGGGATGGATGGCAGCGAGTGCCCCTTGATGGTGCGGATGGAATATTATCCGACCGGGAGCGACGAGATTGCCACCTGGATTCATGGGTTCTATGCCAAGACCTACGGCGATCTGGATCTCCCGGTGCAGTGCGATAGCTGCGGTGAGCTGCACGAGGTCATCAATACCGACCGCTGGTACACCTACGAAAGTGGCAACCTGCTCACCAAGCTGACACCAGACAAACGTCCTGGGTCGATCCTGAATCTGAAATTTTATTCATCGGGTCACCAATACGATGTCTCGGTGCGCGAAGTCGAATTATTGGTGGATCAAGCCGCGATGCCGATGATCACCGCTGGCAATCCGTGATGAAGCGAGGATGCGATGTTCGGAATTGATTTTGGGGATGCCAGCGGCTTAGTGACGATCGCGGCGTTGTACGGCGGGGTGATCGCGGTCGTCTTTTGGTTGGCGATGATCATCTGGACGTACCGCGACATGCGCGCACGGTCGCGCGATGTGCTGGGACGCCTGTTCGTCACGGCGTTGGTGGCGATCCTGAATGTGCCCGGTCTGCTGGCATATCTGCTGCTGCGTCCGCGCGAGACGCTGTCGGAAGCCTACGAGCGATCGCTGGAAGAAGAAGCACTGCTGCAGGAGATCGAGGAAAAGCCAAGTTGTCCCGGCTGCAAACAGCGTGTCCAGGACGAATGGCAGGCGTGTCCACACTGCCACACGCGCCTGAAACGTCCGTGCAGCCGCTGTGGTCGGATGCTGGAACTGAGCTGGGATTTGTGTCCGCACTGCGTGACCCCGGTCGCGGGGCGCGTCGATCCGGTCGGCACGGGGACGTATACCCGTGATCTGCCAGAGCCAGCGACGCGCAGTGCGTGGGCGGATTCACCCACTGCCTACCGGACAACGCCTGGCAGTGGCGGATCGTTGGAATTCATCGACGGTGATGACAATCAGTGAAGGAAGTGCCCCGTTCAGTCATGACGATGCGTCCCTGTGGCAGGGACGCATCGTCATGGGCTGCTACTCGGACAGCTCGTTTTGCTCTCCAACGCGATGTACCTTAAGGAAATTGGTCTGACCGCCAATGCCAAAGGGGACGCCCGCGATAATCACCAGTGAATCCCCCATCTCGACCAGTTTTTCGTCGTGGGCGGCGCGCACGACCACCCCGATCATCTCGTCGATCGAATTGAAGTTGGTCACCAGCAGCGGCACCACACCCCACACCAGTGCCATACGCCGATAGGTCAGTTCGTTGGGTGTGACGCACAGGATCGGCGTGCGCGGACGCTCTTTGGCGACACGACGGGCGGTATATCCGCTCATGGTGGCGGTGACGATCGCTTTGACGCCGAGCGCCTCCGCGATCTGACAGGTCGCCTGACTGAGCGCATCGGAGACGGCTTCGCGTCCTTCCGACTCGTGCATCACGATGGTGCGATCGGGTGCGGCGCTGCCGATGCGCGTGATGTTGCGTTCCGCGATCGCGGCGATGTTGACCATCGTCTCGATCGAGCGCACCGGGTACATGCCGGAAGCGGTCTCGTTACTGAGCATGATGGCATCGGTGCCGTCGAGGATGGCATTGTACACGTCGCTGGCTTCGGCACGGGTGGGACGCGGGTTTTCGACCATCGAGTTGAGCATCTGCGTGGCGGTGATGACGGGCTTGCCGGCGGCATTACACAGCTTGATGATGCGCTTCTGATGGAAAGGCACCTCTTCTGCCGGGGTCTCGACGCCCAGGTCACCGCGCGCGACCATGATGCCGTCGCTGGCTGCGATGATCTTTTCGATGTTTTCGAGCGCTTCGTGCTTTTCGATCTTGGCGATGAGCGCCGTCTCGCCGCCCAGATGCTTGATCAGCCAGCGCATCTCGCGCAGGTCTTCTTCGTGGCGCACGAAGGACATGGCGAGATACTCGGTGTTCTTGGTGAGCGCAAACTCGACATCGGCACGGTCTTTTTCGGTGATCGCCGACAGCGTGAGCTTGGCAGTCGGGGCAGTCACACCTTTACGGCTGGTGAGATCGCCACCGACGATCACTTCGCAAATCAGCGCGCGTCCGGTGGTGGCGGTGACGACGAATTCGTACTGACCATCGTTCAGTAAGAGCTGCATCCCGGCTTTGACATCGGGGACAAATTCGGGGTGCGGAATCTGGACGATATTGTTGGTGCCGTCGGCGGGATCGAGCGTGAGCGTGATGGTGTCGCCGGGCTTGAGATGCAGCGGCTCATTGGCGATCTTGCCGATACGAATCTTGGGACCCTGCATATCGCACAGGATCGAGATGACGGCGTTTTCTTCCAGGGCGATACGGCGCACCGCGTCGATGGTACTGCTGTGCGTTTCGTGATCGCCGTGCGAAAAGTTGATCCGTGCGACATCCAGTCCGGCGCGGATGAGCTGCCGGAGGATAGTTTCATCGCGTGAAGTAGGTCCGATCGTCGCAACGATCTTGGTACGCTTTCCGTTGATGCGGCTTTTGACCACGAGAAGTCCTTTCCAATGCGGGCGCGTGATAAAGATGCAAGGCAGTATGACAGGCTCTTTCAAAAGCGTGTCGGGGGCACGCAGCGCGTAACCCCCGGCACAGACTCGTGTGTTTTGAAAAGCTGTCTACAGATCGAGCGAAAGATTGGTGAAGGCGCTGAGACCGGCGTAACGGGCTGCCGATCCCAATTCTTCTTCGATACGGATCAATTGATTGTACTTGGCGACGCGATCGGTGCGCGCCGGAGCGCCGGTCTTGATCTGACCCGCGTTCATGGCGACGGCGAGGTCGGCAATGGTGGTATCCTCGGTCTCGCCGCTGCGGTGGCTGGCGATGACGGTCATGCCATGACGCTGACTGAGCTGCGCCGCTGCCAGTGCCTCGGTGAGCGATCCGATCTGATTGAGCTTGAACAACAGTGAATTCGCCGCTTTTTCTTTGATGGCGCGGCGAACTTTTTCGACGTTGGTGACGAGCAGGTCATCCCCGACGATCTGAATCCGATCGCCGACGGCGGTCATCAGACGCGACCAGTTTTCCCAGTCGTTTTCCGCCAGACCATCCTCGATCGAGACGATCGGGTACCGGTTCGCCCAATCGACCCAGAATGCGACCATCTCTTCGCCGGAGAGGACGCGCCCCTCGATGTCGAGGTGGTAGCTGCCATCTTTGTAAATTTCGGACACGGCGGGGTCGAGCGCGATCCGAATTTGCTCGCCAGGGGTGTAGCCCGCTTTGGCGATCGACTCCATGATCATTTCGAGCGCCGCTTCATTGCTGCTGACTTTGGGGGCGAAACCACCTTCGTCGCCGACGTTGGTGTTCTGACCCGCCTTGTGCAGTACCGATTTGAGCGCCTGATAAATCTCGACGCCCCACTGCACAGCTTCACGGAAAGATGACGCACCAACAGGCATGACCATGAATTCCTGAAAGTCGGTGCTGCCCAGGGCGTGTTTACCGCCGTTCATGATATTCATCATCGGAACTGGCAGCACATGGGCATGGACGCCGCCCAGATAGGCGTAGAGCGGCAGATCGACGGAATTGGCAGCCGCTTTTGCGACCGCGAGTGAGACACCCAGAATGGCGTTGGCGCCCAGATTTGCCTTGTTGGGCGTGCCATCCAATTCCAGCATGGTCTGATCGATCTCGATCTGATTGAGCGCATACATGCCGTGCAGTGCTTCCGAGATCGCGCCGTTGACCGCCTCGACCGCACGCAGCACGCCTTTACCGCCGAACCGTGTCTTGTCACCGTCCCGTAGTTCGAGGGCTTCATGCTCGCCAGTAGAGGCGCCGCTCGGTACGATCGCGCGACCAAACGCGCCATCCGCTAAGGTAACTTCGACCTCGACGGTCGGATTACCACGTGAATCAAGCACTTCGCGTCCATGAATTTGTTCGATGACCGACATGAGGATTCCCTTTCGTGATCGCCAGTTGTAAGCAGGCTCGACAGCCGCTGCGTCTGATCGTCAGATGCGCAGACAGGCGTCATCAGCCTGTGATTTCGCCACAGCGCGACATGACTCTCCAATGATAACCATCTTTGTGGGAGTTCGCACGGCGCAATTCGTCCGCACAGGCGTTTTAGGCGCGGTGTACAATACAGGCGATAGCGATGAGCAAAAAGAGAAGGCGATGATGCGATCGGCGGTTTATCTCGATCATGCCGCGACCACGCCTGTCGATCCGCGTGTGATCGAGGCGATGCTGCCCTATCTGCGTGAGCAATTCGGCAATGCGTCGGCGGCGCACAGCTACGGGCGGCGGGCAGAGCGTGCGCTTGAAGATGCGCGTGCGGCGGTCGCGCGCGTCCTGTGCTGTACCCCTGATGAGATCGTTTTCACCAGCGGCGGCTCGGAGAGCGACAATCTGGCGGTGCGCGGTGCGGCGGCGGCGATGCGGATGCACGGTCGGACGCTGCTGGTGACGACGCCGATCGAGCATCCGGCGGTGCTGCGCACGGTCGAACAACTGGCGCGCGACGGCACCAGCGGCGCCGCCTATGTCCCAGTCGATGCGTGCGGAATCGTGAGCGCGGACGCGCTGGCACAGTGCGTCGATGAAACGACGGGGCTGGTCAGCATCATCTGGGGTAACAATGAAGTCGGCACTTTGCAGGCGATGGCGCCGCTGGCGGCGCTCGCGCATGGGCGCGGCGGGCTGGTGCATACCGATGCGGTGCAGGTTGTCGGACAGATGCCGCTCGATGTGAAGGCGCTCGGAGTCGATCTGATGAGCCTGTCGGGACATAAATTTTACGCGCCGCAGGGTGTCGGGGCGCTGTATGTGCGTGCCGGAACTGGTTTGGAAGCTGTTCAGACAGGTGGTGGACAGGAATCCGAGCGCCGCGCCGGGACGCACAACTTAGCCGGGATCGTCGGTATGGCGGCAGCGCTGACGATCGCGCACGACGAGATGGACGACCATCGGACACGGATCATGATGCTGCGTGATCATCTGATCGCGGGCATGCTGACAGCGCTGCCAGGCGTCGTCCTGACCGGGCACCCGACCGAGCGTCTCCCTAACCATGCCAGCTTCATCGTCGAAGGCGTCGAGGCGAATCTGCTGCTGATGCACCTGGATATGAAGGGCATCATGGCGTCGAGTGGGTCGGCGTGCAAGACTGGCAGCCCGGAGCCGTCCGACGTGCTGCTGGCGATGGGGTTTACGGCGCGTGAGGCGCTGTGTGGGCTGCGTCTGACACTAGGACGCGAGACGACCGAACAAGCGATCGAGACGACGATCGCGGCGCTGGTCGAGGTGGTCGAGAAGCTGCGCCGTTTGCAGGCGGGCATGAAAGGCAGTTGACATGACGACAGAGAAAAAGCCGAATCACGCGACGCGAGTCGTGGTGGCGATGAGCGGGGGTGTGGACAGCTCGGTGGCGGCGGCACTGCTGGTCGAGCAGGGCTACGAGGTCATCGGGATGATGATGCGCTTGTGGTCGGAGGAGACGACGGCGGGCGGGGCACACAACCGCTGCTGTACGCCCGACCAGATGGCGGATGCACGGCGGATCGCGGATTCGCTCGGCATTCCATTTTACGTGCTGGACACGAAAGCGACGTTTCGCAATACGATCGTGGAGTATTTCATCGATCAGCATCGCCAGGGGGTGACGCCGAATCCCTGTCTGGAATGTAACCGTCAGATTCGCTTCGATTTTTTGCTCAACAACGCGCTGGCGCTGGAGGCAGATTATCTGGCGACGGGGCATTACGCGCGCATCGGGCGCAGCACCGACGGGGGTTTCACGCTGATGAAGGGTGTCGATGACGGCAAAGATCAGAGCTACGTGTTGAGCGTGATGGGGCAGCCGCAGCTGGCGCACACACTCTTTCCGGTAGGGCAGTATCCGAAACCGGAAGTGCGTCAGATCGCCGCGCGTTTTGGCTTGCCGACGGCATCGAAGCAGGATAGTCAGGATTTGTGCTTTTTGGGGGATGGCGATTATCGCCGCTTCCTGCGCGATCACGCGCCGGAAATTTTTACACCTGGCGCGATCGTCCGCCGCGACGGTCAGGTGATCGGGGAACACCAGGGATTGGCGAATTACACGATCGGACAGCGCAAGGGCTTGGGCGTGACCAGCGCCGAACCTTTTTATGTGATTGGGATCGACGCGACTGCCAATGTGCTGATGGTCGGCACAGCGGATGAACTAGGCGGGCGGGCGCTGACGGCGAAGCGGGTCAATTGGGTGAGCGGGGTGATTCCAGAAGCTCCATTCCGCGCCGACGTGAAAATCCGTTACAAGTCGAAGCCGACACCGGCATGGATCGAGCCGCTGGACGCCGATCGGATGCGCGTCACCTTCGACGAGTCGATGCGCGACATCACGCCGGGTCAGGGCGCGATCCTGTACGATGGCGATGTGTGCTTAGGCGGCGGCGTGATCGAGCGCGAGTCGGTCACACAGGCTGCCGCAGCACCGATGCCAGCTCGGTAGCGAACAGCAGCCACAGGATGGTGGCAATCACGATGTACTGACCATAGGGCAGCGGCGTGAACAGGCTGTACCCTGTGCGGGAGAAGTAGCGCGCGACGATCCACAACAGCGCCCCGAAGGCGCCCAGAAAGACGGTCAGAAACATCACCGGGATGAGCGGCTGCCAGCCCAGGATCAAGCCAGAGAGCGTGATCAGCATCACATCGCCGTAGCCGAATGCTACTTCGTCGGTGCTTTGTCCGCGCAGCGATCCGCTGATATACACGAACAGGAATCCGCCCAGGTAGAGCAGGAAGAACACGCCAAAGCCGACTGCGGCGCCGATTAGGGCGTTGCCTAAATCAGCGCCGTAATCGGTGAGCGCGGCGTCGAGCAGCGCGATCACGCACGACGGAATGATCACGACGAACAGGATCAGTCGATGTTCGAGGTCGATCACGGTGATGAGCGCAAAGATGACCATGTAGATCAGCCAGAATATGAGCTGAAGCGAGGTCATCTTAGGGTCGTCGGAGGCAGCCAACAGCGCCAGCACCATCAGGCACGCCGTGAGTATTTCGGTGAGCGGGTAGCGCCAGGTGAGACGGCTGCCACTGGGTGAGGCTCGCCTGTTGAACAAAAAGGCGGTGATCCCAAGCCAGGCGATCGGTAGACGCGGCGTCAGGTCCGGGTAGCGGGGTGGAAAGTGTGGCGCGCGGCGATGAGGCAGATCGTCTGCCAGCAGGTTGACGACTCCGCCGATCACGATTCCGATAATTGCCAACAGCAGGTAGGTGATCCAGGACATGAGAGTCGGCTCCGATGGCGAGGCGATAGGACGCAGGCACGGGTCAGCGCGGAATGACCGGCGCGGGTGGCAGCAATAAAATGGCTGCCGCGATCACCATGACGCAGACCGTGACGGCGGCGAGTACGAGCAGGGTGTATTGAAACGACATTCCCAATTCCGGTGGTGGGAGGGGCGCGACATCGGCAACGATCGAGTCGATCGGCTCGACTGCCCCGTCTGCGATCCGCCAGGCGGCGCTAACGGCGCCTCCAGCGCGCTGCCCGACGATGACATAGGGCACGTCCGCATACGCCGCGAGTCGCACATCACTGCTGGATGGGATCGGTGCGCTGGCGGGGTGACTGTGATAGAAGCCGACAATTTCGCTGCCCGTCCGCGCTAATCCGCCTACGATACGTGCCAGGTGGGTATCGTCCAGGCGGTAGCTGACATGCGGGTCGTCCGCGATGTTGGCGACGGGGATCACCTGGTTTACCTGTGCCACGCCGCTGGTGATCGATCCTAACAGCACGCCGCATGCTTCACGCGGCGCGTCGGCGGCAGCATGACGCAGCAGCGCGTTATGTTGTTCAACTGAGAACCACACCATGCGGATCAGGCTCACGAGCTGGGCGACTCATCCGAGGCAGGTTCAGCCGACATCGGCGGGACTGTAAATGACACCAGGCGGCGATCCTGCGGCGGATTACGCGACTCGTAGAAGACATCCGCTGTCAGGATGTAGTCGCCGGCTGGATCGTCGCTGCCGCGCAGGTGCATCGTGAATTCCATATCGTGGTGCATCGTCTCGATGATGTCGAGTTCAGCGGCGATTCGTCCGTTGCTGGTGCGCGCCACCAGCAGAAGATTAGGTCGCTCCTGAAACAAGGTGACGCGCAAGTGTATGAAGACGCGGAAACGGTCGGGGTAGATCACGATCTCCAGTTCTTCAAACCGAATCCGGTCTTTCGGCTGCGGCGCTTGATCGAACAGGGTGATATTCATCAGGAATTGCTCGCCTGTAATATGCGGAGGGTGTGCAGCGCGGTCTCGAACTGCTCGACCGGAACCAGTAAATGATCGCGCTCAAAAGCGCCGTAGGGCATGATGCTCACACCTGCTGCCGCCAACGCCGCTGCGATGCGCGCCATAAAGCCAACGACTGGGTAATCCAACACCACATCGAAGGTGATCAGGCGGTACTGTGACGAACTGAGCCGATGGTCGCGCAGCCGCTCATGATAATCCTCGACGACCTCCGCGGGAATGATCAGCGTGACCTCGTGACGATCGACGATCAGCGCCGCAAATGGCTCCCCAATCTGCGCCAGGATGCCACATGCCGCCATGATGCCGTTGGGCGCCAGGTGAATCACGACATACACCGTCTCGTCGGTCTCCAGGAGTGCGGCTTTGAGTGCGCTGTCGGCTGTATGTGTCATGGTCACCAAGGAGGCTTTCGGTTCTATAATCTCAACTCGTGAAAATCTACGCTAAGATTAGCACGATGACCGGGCTGTGGCAACGGGGCGCGGCAGCTCCTCATAGCAATACGGACAAGAGGAAAGGCGAACCTGTGGGCGCACACGATCAGGGCGCGGATGCCACGCATGGACGATGGCTGACGATCCCGCGCACGCTCTGTTTCATCTTCAACGGCGACGACGTGCTGTTGATGCTGCGCGCACCGCATAAGCGTGTGTTTCCGAATCGCTACAATGGGGTGGGGGGGCACATCGAGCGCGACGAAGATGTGCTGACCAGTGCGCGCCGCGAAGTCATGGAAGAGACAGGATTGGATATCGCGCTGCACCTGCGCGCGGTCTACAACGTCGATACCGGCGGTGATTCTGGAATCGTGCTGTTCGTCTTCGTCGGGCACAGCACGACACGCGCGGTCAGTGGCGATCTGCGCGAGGGGACGCTGCACTGGATTCCGATTGCCGACCTTGAAAGATATGATTTGGTCGAGGATGTGGCGGTGATTTTGTCGCGGGTACATGCGACGATCGCGCCGTTGTTCGTCCACGTCAGTTATGATGCCAGCGATCATATCGTGATGCGTTTTGCCGAGGAACAACCTGAATGACCGAACATGACCAGAAACCGGATGAGATCAGCGCGCCAGTCGATGGCGAAGGGGTAGCTCCCCTGGAAACCGTCACCACTGTTCCGCCCGCGCGTCGCAGTATCATTAGGCGGCTGGGGTGTGGCGTGGCGCTGGTGGTGTGGTTCGCGCTGGTCATGACGCCGTGCCTGCTGATCACGCTGGCGACTCAGGGACAGATCACGGTGCGCACGGGCGAGCTGCCAGAGCAGGAACTGCGCATCTTTTTGCAGATGGATGCCGACAATCGCGGCCTGGTCGTCTCCAACGCGGCTGTCAAAATGCAGAGCGATCAACGGATCTGTCTGGAGACAACCGTCAACTATCTGCTGTGGACGGGGCGCGAAGAGGCGAATATATACTGTTCGTGTTACATCCGCGATGCGGTGAGCCAGCCCTGGACAAGCGCGGAAACGACGATCGACGCCTGTCCCTGAAGGCGCGAGCGACGACGGCGGAGACACCGTCAAGTAACGCTACGACGCCCGCCCGTGTGCTTCGAGCAGCAGCGGAATAATCGCATCGAGCGATCGCGCGATGCGGGCGCCGGCGAACATCAGCGCGTCGATCTTGGCGCCGGCTTCGGTGCCAGGGGACGTGACCAGCGCGCCAGTGTGTCCCATACGCACACCGGGCCTCGCCGACTCGCCCGCGATGTAGGCGACGATCGGCTTCGTGATGACATCGCGCATGACCTCTGCCGCATCCTGTTCGCCGCTCCCGCCGATCTCTCCGATCAGCAGGACAACGTGAGTCTCGGTGTCATCCTCGAACAGCATCAGAATATCGGCAAGACTGGTGCCGATCACCGCGTCGCCGCCAATACCGACGAAGGTCGATTGTCCGATGTCTACCTCGTTCATCATCGCCATGACCTCATACGCGAGCGAGGCGCTGCGTGAGACAATGCCGACCTTGCCAGGAGTGCCTAAAAATAAGGGGGTGATTCCGGCATTGGCGCGCCCTGGCACTAACAGACCCGGCGAACTGGGTCCGATCAGGCGGGTTGCGGGGCGACTGGCGAGATAAGCGCGCAGCCTGAGGGCGTCACGGATGGGGATGCCGCTGGTGACGCACACGATCAGGCGCATTTTTTCATCGATCGCCTCATAAATGGCGTCGGCGGCTGCCGCCGGGTTGACGAAAACGAGTGAGGTGTCGGCACCAGTCGCCGCGACCGCCGTCCGCACGTTGTCGAAGATCGGGACGCCGTGCAGCCAGCCGCCGCCTTTTTCGGGCGTCACTCCTGCAACGATCGCTGTACCATAGCTGATCATCTGTTGTGTGAAGTGGCTGCCTTCTCGTCCGGTGATTCCCTGAATCAGAAAACGTGTTTCGTCATTGACCAGAATCGCCATACGGCTTCCTTTGCAATCTTTTTTAACGCTCGCTTTTCGTGGATCTTCGCGGCTTCCTGTTTAATCTTTCTCCCTTTCTTTGCTTTTATCCTCCACTTCAGGAATTCGCTTCACCAATTCACGCAAGCCGATCGCTGCGGCGGATAAGGTCGAAACGCATGGGATGCCGACCGCGATCAGCCGGGCGCGGGCGGGTGGTGCGTCGATTCCAGCGAGGCGCGTGAACAGGATCGTGTCTGAGGGCAGCTCGGCAGCGAGGACGATCAGGTGATCGACAACGCTGTGTGCGCTGAAACGCTCGCAAAACAGACTGACCAGGATCGCGTCGGCGCCTGGCTGGGCTTGGTTAAAGGCAGCGCGCAGTCGAGTCAGGCTCGGTTCGCCGTCGATCTCGATGGCGGTGACTGGCTTGAGCTGGTGTGTGCTCAGACAGTCGGCGGATGCCATCATCATCCCGGCGCCATTGCAGATCAGCGCGACCGTGCCATCGAAGGGACTGAACGGCAGTCCCCCAGGCACGATGGTCAGATCGGATGCGTGCGATGATGGCGTGTGCGCCGCCGCGAACGACGGCTGGCGCCAGAGTGCGTCATCGTCGATCTCGATAGAGCCACCATAAGCGATGATGCCGTTCTCCTCGGTTATAGCCAGTAGGGTAACCGTCAGGATCACAGCGTCCAGCTGCGTGTACAGTGCGTAAAGATGCAGGCAAAATGCGCTGAAGCGTGCCCAGACTGTGCTAGGCAGATCGAGCGCACTGGCGAGGGCGCGCGCCTGATATGCGTGCATCCCAATCAAAGGATCGATCGTCTCACGTATATTGCCCTCATTTGCGAGCAGCCCAGCGTGGGCGATAATTGCGCCGCGTGTATCATCAAAGATGAAACCGAGCGTGTATGCGCTGTTCGACGGGATCGAGTCAGCACCGACCTGGATGCCATGTGCCGCGAAAAGCGCCATTGCCTTCGAATCGTTCAGCCGCATATCGAGACATCCTTGACCATACAGTGTGGCACGAAATCGGATTACACGATCTCGATCGTCTGATCGACGATTTCCGCGTCCGGTGCGTGTTTTTCGATCCAGTTGAGGATGGTGCTGACCGAGCTGTGGGCGTGACTGGTGGCGGTCGTGACAATGGCAAAGGCGATCACGCTGGAGTCGGGGATGTCGTGCCGATCGATCTCGGCTGTAGAGACATTGAAGGTGTCGTGCAAACGCTTGAGCAGCGGCTTGATGACGCTGCGTTTGTCTTTCAGAGTTTCCACGCCGGATAATTCAAGCTCCAACGTGCATAGCGCGATCCTGATCGTGGGCATGATTATGGGTGACGCTGGTTAGGTTAGGACAAAAGTCATGATCAGTATACGGTACATATGCCGTACAACCTAGAGGCGGTCGGCTTACTGCACAATCGGCTAAAGCCTGATACACTTATTGCACCATGAGTGTATTTCATTTCGCGTGGGCGTGAGGAGAAATCTGTATGAAGATCAAGCAAGCGCGTCGGCTGCTGGCAGCCGTGCTGCTGCTGGTGATGAGTGTTATCATCCCGGCAGCCTATGGTCAAGACAACCTGCTCGCCAATCCGGGCTTTGAGCCGCCATTCGAGATGGTGGCTGGCGTGGTGCCTGGACAAATCGCGCAAGGATGGTCGCCCTGGTCGGTAACGGTGGGCGGATCACTCGCCCCGGAATATTATCCCGCCAGTGATACCATCAGCGGTATGGGCGTCCCCCGTATTTTGAGCGGAACCGATGCGCAGCAATATTTCTCTTTCTTCGCGTCGCATGTGGGCGGTGTCTATCAGCGTGTGACCGGGATCGCGCCGGGCAGCACGGTGACTTTCAGTGTCAATGCCTGGCTGTGGTCGAGCAGCAGTGATGATCCCGATATGAGCGACCCGACCGCCAACATGACCGTCGAAGTCGGTATCGATCCGACCGGTGGCGAGGACGGTGCGAGTCCGGCAATTATCTGGTCGGCGCCGAGCAACGTAACCGACGAATTTGTGCTGCTGACGATCGACGCGGTCGCAGAGGCTGACGCCGTGACCGTATATGTGCGCTCGACCGTCAACGAAATCCTGATGAACAATGTGGTCTATCTGGATGATGCTGCCCTGAACGTAACTGCGGGCGCCGCCGATATGACCGCTGAAGCGACGTTAGAAATGACTGTCGATGCCAGCCCCGTCGTCGTCGAGATGACGGCGGAAGCCACGATGGAGACAACCGTCGAGGCGACAGTCGAGGTCACCGAGACGTTAGTCGTGGAACTGACCCCGGACGCCGTGATCACGGTCGAGCCGACGGTCGAGCTGCCGACCAGCACGCTGATCCCGACCGAGCTGCCAACCACTGTACCTCCGACTGTCGCGCCGACGCTGGCGCCGACGGCTGTGCCGACGGTCTTTGTCCCGACCGATTTGCCGACGCTGGCGCCGACCCTAGAAGCGGCAGTCGCAATCACCGTGACCACGCCGTCCACTGCTGAGATTATCATCATCGACGTGACGCCGACGACGGTTCAGGTCATCGAGGCGACTGTCGCGGCGACAGTGATCGTGATCGAGCCGAGTGTGACTCCGGTGAGCGTCGATGCGCAAGGCGTAGTGGCTGCCACCCCTGCCGCGACCATCCGTTACGTGGTGCAGTACGGCGACTCGCTGTCGTCGATCGCCTCACGTTTCCGTGTCAACACGCGCGAACTGGCGCGGCTGAACCGGATCGTCAATCCCAACCTGGTATACGCCGGGACGGTACTGTTGATCCCCACCAGCGGGATGCCGACCGCCACCCCGACCCGCGTCGCGCCGACACTCGCGCCAACTATGGTGTCGCCGACGCCGACGCGCTCACAGGGTGGTCAGACCTATCGCGTGCTGCCGGGGGATAACCTGTACGGCATTTCGATCCGCTATGGCGTGCGTATCTCCGACCTGATCCGGCTTAATCGCATCGTCGATGCCAACCGTATCTACGTCGGTCAGCTGTTGCAGATTCCGTAATCGACGTGAGCCGCTGGCGTATTTTGCGCAATGCGGAGTCGGAGGCGGTGGTGCTGCCGCGTGTGCGAATGTGCGAAAGCTTCTTGTGTCATTTAAGGGGCTTGCAATTCGTCTCGCGCCTGCCCGCCGATGAAGGACTGCTGTTCGTCACGCGCGGGGAGAGCCGGACGAACAGCACCATTCATATGTTCTTCATGATGTTTTCGATCGGGGTGATCTGGCTAGATGCCGATCAGCGTGTGGTCGATATGGCATATGCCAAGCCCTGGCGACCGATGTACGCCCCCAAAGCGCCCGCGCAATTTTATCTGGAAGCCAATCCAGAGGTGATGGAGCGGGTGGCGATCGGGGATAGGCTGCGCTTTGACGAAGCCGCGCCCGCGCTTTCGTGATGTGAGCAAGACGGGAAAATGACAGTATTATGCGTGTGAAGGCGGTAGGGCTGCTGCTCGTGGTGCTGCTGACCGCCACAGGATTGCATGGTCAAGACAACAATGGCGCCACGCTGCACGTCGTGCAGCGTGGCGAAAATCTCTTTCGGATCAGCCTGCAATACGGTTTGACGGTCGATCAAATCGCCCGTGCCAACGGCATTGCGCGACCGGACAGTATTTTTGTCGGACAGCGTCTGCTGATCCCGATCGGCGATGTCACGCCGCTGGCATTGCAGGAAATCATCCATGTGGTGCAGCCGGGCGAGACCCTCGACACGATTGCCCGCCTGTACGCGCTGGCGCCAAGCGTACTATCTGCGCGTAATGGGGTGACCGACGCCAGCGCGCTTTACGTCGGACAGTTGTTGACGATCCCGACGGATGACAGCATGACCATGCCGACCGCAGCGTCCGCGATCGCGCCAACGCCGACCGTCGATCCTGCGTCGCTGCCAACGGTTATTTCTGACACTGTTCCCGTGCTGGTGACGGGCGAGGATGTGCAAGACCCGACGCAAACCGTCATCCACATCGTGGCGCGCGGCGAAAGTCTGTTTCAGATCGCCAACGACTATGGCATCGAAGTCATGGCGATCGTCGGTGCCAACACGTTCACCGATCCGTCAGTCATTTACCCCGGTCAGGAATTGGTGATCCCTGGCATCGAGCCGACTCAGTACGCCGAGGCGCTGCCAGCGCCGATCGAACGACTGACGATTGCGCCCCTGATCCTGATGGAGGGTCGGACGGCGCGCATCGATTTTGTCACGACGGCAGCGGTCACAGTCACTGGTCGGTTTCTCGATCGTGAGCTGCGCCCGGCGAGCCAAAACGAGGGCAGGCTGCATACCTTGTTCGTCGGCGTGCCCCTGGGTACACCATCGACTCAGGTGGTGCTGACGCTCCAGCTCTCCGGCGGCGAGTCACTGGACTTTCCAATCAACCTGCAAATCAACGCAGGCGGCTATCGCAATGAATATCTGACTCTGGCAGCCGATCGTCTCGACCTGATCAACGCCAACGTGGATGCCGCCGAATTAGAGCTGCTGCGCGGCGTGATGACCGGTTTCACGCCCGAACGCCTGTTTTTCGGCTTGATGGGCTTGCCAGCCGCCGCGCCGCTGTCCTCGCCGTTTGGCAGTATCCGCAGCTACAACAACGGTGCATTCGAGAATGTGCATACCGGCACGGATTTCGCGGCACCCGCTGGCGCCGCAATCCTGGCGCCCGCTGCGGGACGGGTGGTGCTGGCGGATACGCTCAATGTGCGCGGCGTGGCGACCGTGCTGGATCATGGCTGGGGGATTTACACGGGCTATTGGCACCAGACCGAGCGCTATGTCGATCTGGGTGAGACGGTCAGCGCTGGACAGATGATCGGCACGGTCGGCAGTACCGGACGGGTGACCGGGGCGCACCTGCACTGGGAATTGTGGGTCAATGGCGTGCCTGTCGATCCGATGCAGTGGGTGAGCGAGCCGCTCGGCATGTGAACTGCGACTCGATGAGCTGCAAACAAAAAGACGCCCGAATGCGCGGCGTCTTTTTGTTTGCCCAGACGATTCCCGGAAACAATCAGGTCTTTTGCTGATCGAAGTCGAGCGCTTCAAAGTTGGTGAACAGGAAATGGTCGTGATAGTAGTGAATCCACAGGAACGACAGGATCGCGGTGTAATAGGCGATGTTGAAATGCGTCTCGCCATCGATGCCTGGACGGATGATCCCGGCAAGGGTATACACGCCGATGAAGACCGCTGCCGACCCAACCAACATCAGGGTGCTCAACGCGAACAAGCCGCGCGAATCCTTGCCCTTGCTGAAGCGGGCGACCAGCGGCGCTTTGTCTTCCAGTAAGCCGTGCTGCTGACGCAGCCGCACGATATAGAACGTGAGCGCGAGATACTGGAACGAGTGCCAGGTGTTCATACCCTGAAATGCGGTATCGAGATTGGGCAGCGAGGGCAGGACAAAGGCAACGGCGATGGTGAGCGACATGAAGATGGTTTTGGGCACATTGAGATAATCGCCGCGCCATTCGATGTAGCTCTTGACCACAAAGGCGCCCAACGCCAGCGCAAACGCACCCGCCATCGCATAGAAGAACCAGGCTGCCTCGAATAAATCGGGGATGACAGCGGTCAGGTCGTTGGTGCCGACATCGAAGCTGCCCTGGCTGATCTTGAATGCCGCGAAAGGAAACAAGCAGGTCATGACGACGGCATAATCGATCACACGCGCCCAGAAGGTGGTGGTGCTGCCTTTGACGATCTTTCCTTGCTTATGATTGTACAGCTCGACGATGTACGACACCTGGTGCAGGACGTGCGTCGATGCCCAGAAGAAGAAGACCGTCAGCAAGAGGGTCAGATTCAGGAACGCCAGCGAGACAACCACGATCGGAATGATGATCGAGGAACGGATGAGCATGGGATAGCGCTGCGAAAAGCCCTTGTCCAGTCCGGTGCGCAGGAAAGTGGACATCATGTGCGGTCCGCCGACAGCGACGGCGACAAAGCCGTTGACGATGTTGCGGCTGGCGTTGTCTTCGACGCCGAACGCCTTCATGATCAGGTAGGCGATATAAGGCAGCGGCACGAGAATCACGCTCAACGAAATAAATGCCAGGTCCCAATTGCGGCTGCGCAGCCACAGACCGGGTTGTACCCGTGTCGTCACTGCGGACGATGGTTGCATGTTTACGCTGGCGACGCCCATAGATTTCTCCTCATAGCGAACTATTTAGCCACGCTAAGTAATTATAATCGTTTTTTCGCCAGATGCTAACTCTGATTTATGACATGGTGTTCACGGCAGCGCGCCTCATACGATTCTTCGGCGCCCACCAGAATAAGGGGGTCGCTGTAACGGGCAGGCTCACCATTGACGAGGCGCTGCGTGCGGCTGGCTTTTTCCCCGCACACGATGCAGATCGCTTGCAGCTTGGTCACTTCTTCGGCACGACACAATAAGAAAGGCATCGTTCCAAACGGCTCGCCGCGAAAATCGAGGTCGAGACCGGCGCAAATGACGCGCATCCCCCCCCTCGCCAGCGTCTCGACGACCTCGACGATTCCGGAATCGAAGAACTGCGTCTCATCGATGGCGATCACTGTCGTGCGCGGCTCGAGCAGGTTGTGAATATCCCTGGCAGTGGGAACAGGAACAGCGACATGTTTTTGTCCGGTGTGGCTGGTGATACTCTGAATGCCAAACCGTTCATCGACCTGCGGCTTGAATACCTGTACGGTCTGACGCGCAATGATTGCACGGCGGACACGGCGGATCAATTCCTCGGTCTTGCCGCAGAACATGCTGCCGCAGATCACTTCGACTCGTCCACTGGTGTGGCGCATGGTGATACACTCCTGGAGGCGCGCGGGGTATGGGATGAGTGGGGGGGATTAGTCTAAGACATTGACCGAGCATGATCCAAAGTCGGACGCATTGTTACACGTCCCTACGCCCCGCATTCGTAGGGACGTGCAACACCACGTCCACTCAAAAACATTCGATCACTGGCTTAAGCAAAAGAAAGGCAGGCACACCGTCTGGGACGGCTGCCTGCCTTGTTATGCGTGGTGAGCGGGTGACTTTACTCGGCTGCGGCTTTATCGATCTCGAAACCGCGTACCCGCAGCGCCTTTTTGAGGTCTGCGACGATCTTGCGACCGATACCGGGGATTTCGAGCAGGGCTTCTTCGCCGCGCTCGGTGATGAAACGATGAATCTCACCAGCGGTATTCAGACCCATATCGGTGAAAGCCGGGATGACCTTGCGATCGATTCCCAGTTCAGCGATTGGGGTGTTGATCGGGTCACGGGCTGCATCGCGGGTCTGCACTTCGGCGCGCTTGACATCGCGCACCTGCAGACGCTTCATGAAGCGATCGACCTGACCTTCGGTGTCCACGATACGCTGTTCACCGGTGTAGAAGGGGTGGCACGCCGAGCAAATGTCGGTTTTGATCAGCTCGACGGTGGCGCCGGTCTTCCAGGTGTTGCCACAGGCACAGATGACGGTCGTTTCCGCGAACCACTTGGGATGCAAATTTTCTTTCATGTTTGTCCTCATTGGCGCACGGTCTTTCCGTGCGCACCGGGTGATAGGATGCTGCTGCCTTCAGGGATTAGACGCTACTGAAGGACAGTTTCTTTCTTTTTAGGAATTTCTTCATAGACGCTGATCTGCTGGCGTCCCACTCTGCCGCGCGCTTTTTCGAACACGACAAAGCCCTCGATCTTGGCGAAAATAGTATGGTCTTTACCCATACCGACATTCTCACCAGGATGGAATTCTGTCCCGCGCTGACGCACGATGATATTGCCGGGGATGACCAGCTCGCCGCCAAAACGCTTCACGCCGAGGCGCTGCGAATTGCTGTCACGTCCGTTGCGGCTGGAGCCGCCACCTTTTTTGTGAGCCATGTTTCACCTCGTTCGGTTAAGCGTTGATCGAGTCGATACGCAGACGGGTGTAATACTGACGATGTCCGCGCTTCCGGCGATACTTGGTGCGCTGGCGATACTTGAAGACGATGATCTTCGGCGCGCGAAACTGGTCGATCACAGTCGCGTTGACCGACGCGCCCTCGACCAGCGGCGCACCAATGACGGTGGCGTCACCATTTTCGACGAGCAGGACATGGGTGAGGGTGATGGTGTCGTCGATGGCGTTAGGGAGACGCTCAACGTCGATGATGGTGCCGACTTCGGCGCGATACTGGCGCCCGCCGGTACGAACGATTGCGTACATGAGTTAGCCTTCCAATCTTCGCTTTTCGCCGTCGTCCCTGCAGGCAGGGTACGAGGGGGAAAATTGGGTGCGAATCTTGATTACAAAAAAACCGTTAAACAGAGCGTGCATTGTACGTGCGGCGCGGCGCGGGGTCAATGCGCGGTTTGGACGGCTTAGGCGATGAACATCGCATCCCCGAACGAAAAGAAGCGATACCCTTCCTGTTTGGCAGTCTCGTAGGCGTGCAGGATCGTCTCGCGCCCGGCAAAGGCGGCGATCATCATGAGCAGTGTGGAACGGGGCAAATGAAAGTTGGTGATGATGCCGTCCAGCACGCGCCAGCGGTAGCCCGGCGTGATGAACAGGTTGGTATCGGTGTCAAAGGCGATCACCGGACGCCAGGGACATGCCTCGACGACGCGATTTGGGTAGGCGGGATCGCCGCCCTCGCTGAGAATGCCGGCGGTCTCCAGCGTGCGCGCGGCGGTCGTGCCGACGGCGATGACGCGCCCGCCAGCGAGCTTCACCTGATTGATGATTCTGGCGTCGGTCGCAGACAGGGCGGCGCGTTCGTGGTGCATGACGTGATCCGCGAGCCGCTCGACCTTGACGGGTTGAAAAGTGCCTAAGCCGATGTGCAGCAGGCATTCCGCAAACTGCACTCCTTTAGCGCGCAAACGCAGCATCAGGTCAGGGGTGAAATGCAGTCCGGCGGTCGGCGCGGCGGCACTGCCCGCTTCGCGGCTGTAGACGGTCTGATAGCGTTCCGGATCGGTCAGCGGGGCATGAATGTAAGGCGGGAGTGGGATGGAACCGAGCAACGGCAGCAGCGGCTCGATCGGCTGACTGAATCGGAGCGTGCGCTCGCTCTCTACATGAGCAGCAGTCACCTCGGCGGTCAGATCGGTGCCCTCGAAGCTCAGACCTGTGCCAGGCAGCACACGGCGCCCGCCGACCAGCGCGCGCCAGTGTAACCCATCGGAATCGGCTTGTTTGTGCAGCAGCAGGATTTCGACCGCACCGCCCGTTCTTTGTTTACGCGCGAACAGGCGCGCTGGGATGACGCGGGTCGTGTTCAGCACCAGCACATCGCCAGGGCGCAAGAATGCCTCGATCTCGAAGAATCGATGATGATCGATCGCGCCCTTGCCCCGGTCGAGCCGCATCAGCCGGGAAGAATCGCGCGGCTCGACCGGGGTTTGGGCGATATACGAGTCAGGGAGATCGTAGGAAAAATCGTCAAGGAGCATGTCGGTTTCCATAGGGACGGATTCATAGCGGATGCAAGGTCGATGACGCTTCGTAGCGGGCGCACCGTCGCGGATGCAAGGTCACGGAGGCACTGTCGCAGACGCATTGTTATGCGTCCCTGCTAGAACAGTGAAGGTTGATCGTCGTTGGCGGACGGGCTGTTGCTGTCTCTGGGCGGATTGTAAGGGATGCCCAGGTGTTCGTAGGCGCGCGCGGTCGCTACACGCCCGCGCGGGGTGCGCTTGAGGAAGCCAAGCTGCATCAGGTAGGGTTCGTAGACATCCATGATGGTATTGCTATCCTCGCTGATGGAGGCAGCGATCGTCGGCAGACCGACTGGACCGCCTTCGTAGGCATTGATGATCGAGTCGAGGATACGGCGGTCGATGTCGTCCAGACCGAGATAGTCGATACCCATCAGCTCCAATGCCTCACCTGCGACCTTGCCTGTGATGATGCCGTCGGCGCGGGTCTGAGCAAAGTCACGCGAACGACGCAGCAGCCGCAGCCCGACGCGGGGCGTACCGCGCGCGCGCCGCGCGATCTCGGACAGCCCTTCCGGTTTGATTTCGATCCTGAGCATCTGGGCGGCGCGCCTGATGATGTGTTCCATGGCGGGTTGGTCGTAAAAGTCGAGACGAAAACGAGCGCCAAAGCGGTCACGGAGCGGGCCCGACAGCAGCGCGAGCTGGGTCGTGGCGCCGACGACAGTGAAGCGCGGCAGGTTGAGGCGGACATTTTTCGCGGCGGGACCCTTGCCGATCACGATATCGAGTGCGAAATCTTCCATTGCCGGGTACAGCACTTCTTCGATGGCGCGCCCTAAGCGGTGAATCTCATCGATGAAGAGGATGTCACCCTGCTTCATGTGCGTGAGGATAGCGGCGAGATCGCCCGCGCGCTCGATCGAGGGTCCGGCGGTGATACGGATGGCAGCGTTCATCTCGTTGGCGATGATGTGCGCCAGCGATGTCTTGCCTAAGCCGGGCGGACCGTAAAACAGGATGTGATCGGCGGATTCGGAGCGGACTTTTGCCGCTTCGATCAGAATCTTGAGATTTTCGCGCACGCGATCCTGACCGATGATGTCACTCAGCAGTTTTGGACGCAGCGCAATATTTTCGCGTTCGTCCGGCTGGCGTTTGCCGCTGATCAACCGTCCATCGTCTGTCATCGTGCCAATCTCGTTGGAATGGGTGGGTGGGAGGCGATCGTCCCGTATAGGATCGATCGGCATAAATGTTCTGTAGCGTTAGTATAGCCGATGAGGGAGGCAATGCAAGTGACGGGCTTTTGACTCCGCTGTGCCTGCCGCGTACAATGCAGCAACATTGGGCACATGAAAAGGGTAAACGCCGCTGATGACGCAGCTTCAGGTCTCAAAACATCCGCTGGTCGCGCACAAGCTGACGGTACTGCGCGATGCGCAGACCGATTACCGCAGTTTTCGAGAATTGATGCGCGAGCTGGCACTCCTGCTGGTTTATGAAGCCACGCTCGACCTGAGTCTGTCCGAGCGCCCGGTCACGACGCCGATGGCGACGACGATCGGCGCCAAAGCCGACGAGACGATCGGGCTGGTGCCGGTGCTGCGCGCGGGCTTGGGCATGGTCGAGGGCGCGTTGATGCTGCTGCCGAGCGTACAGGTGTGGCACATCGGCTTGTACCGCGACGAGCATACGCTGCGTCCTGTGCAGTATTACAACCGACTGCCAGAGACGCCGACGGTGCAGGTCTGTCTGATCCTCGATCCGATGCTGGCGACAGGTGGGTCGGCGGTGGCGACGGTCGATATTCTCAAGCAATGGGGTGTGCCGCGCGTGAAGTACGTCGGCTTGATCGCGGCACCAGAAGGCGTAGAGCGGCTGTCGAAAGCACATCCTGATGTGCCGATCCATATCGCGGCGGTCGATGAACGGCTCAACGATGTCGGCTTCATCGTGCCGGGGCTGGGCGACGCAGGCGATCGACAATTTGGGACCTGAAGCAGCGTGATCAGCACAAGCCTGAGCTATCTGGTGATCTTTTCATTGGCGCTTGGAGTGACGCTGCTGGTCACCCCGTTGATGGGCTGGCTGGGGAAGCGGCTTAATGTTGTCTCGAAATTCGGTGGGCGCCGTTTAAGTGAGGGTGACGCCAGGCGCGTGAGCAAGCTCGGTGGGGTGGCGCTGTTCGTGGGGTTTGTGCTGGCGGTGGGGGCAGGGCAACTCCTCCCCGTACCGCGTGCCGATGCCTACGAATCGATTCGGCTGATCGGGCTGATTGGGGGGGGGAGTGTCATCTTTATCGTAGGGCTGCTGGACGATATTTTCGACTTGTCGGCGTTGCAACAGTTTGTGGGTCAGTTTACGGCAGCGGCGATCGCCATTCTCTTTCAGATTTTCATTGAATTTTTCAATAATCCGATTACAGGACAGCAAACAGATCCCTGGTCATACTGGGTGACAGTGACGATCAGCTTTTTCTGGTTGGTCGGCATGATGAACACCGTCAATTGGCTCGACGGTGCCGACGGATTGGCGGCGGGGGTGGCGTGTATCGCCGGGCTGATCCTGTTCGCCAACAGCGCCTTTCGCGTCGAACCTGCCCAGGTAAGCGTGAGCCTGCTGCATGTGGCGTTGGTCGGGGCGTCGCTCGGCTTTCTGATCTACAACTTTTATCCGGCGCGAATCGTCATGGGGGGCAGTGCGCCATTTTTAGGTTTCGTATTGGGCGCGTTATCGATCATCGGCGGGGCAAAAATGGCGACGATTCTGCTGGTGATGGGGCTGCCGCTGCTGGACAGCGTGTGGCAGGTGGTCAATCGACTGCGCCAGGGTAAAAACCCATTCGTCGGCGATCGGGGTCACCTGCACTTTCGGCTGCAGGACCTGGGCGTGAGTACACGCCAGATGGTGTTGGGCTATTATCTGTTTTGTGCGGTCTTCGGCGGGCTGACGCTGATCACGGAAAGCCAGCTTTTCAAGTTCATCGCTTTAGGGATTATGATCGCGGTCGCGGCGATCGGCTTTCTAATCGTGGGACGCACCTACTATGCGCGGTCGACGTCGGCGGCTGCCTCGTCCCCATCCGCTGGGTCGCCGGACAACAAGACATTCTGAAAGTCGCGCTGCACGGTGACGGTGGAGGCGTCTTTGTCAGGTGGCTTGGGAATAGGGAAGGGGAAGTTGTAAATCGATGGGGGACCGGTGTGGGTGCGTTTGGCGGCTGCCTTTTGCTGGCGCTCCTGGCGCTGGCGCTCCTGTTCCTGCTGGCGCTGGCGTTCCTGACGAGTCATGGCGACCAGCCTGCCATTGACAAAGGTGGCGCTGTCACCTGTGACGCGCTCGACGATCGCCTCGATGGTGCCCAGGACAGCCGTCACCAGGAGATCGACGCCGATCACGAACGCGAAGGTGAGCGTCAGCACATTGGCGGCGGTGGCGATGGGTTGTGCCAGATTGTCGAGAAAGACATCATCTGCTACGCCCAGAAAGAGCAGCACGACCGCACCGACGCCGAGTGCGATCAGGACGACACGCCACCCTTTGAGCGCGCTCCACGACGGGATCATAGTGTTGGCGATAGTGAAGACGAAATACACCCACAGCCACACATCGGGGGCGGCGGTGAGGATGCCGATCGCCTCGCCGATATTGGTCAGCCCGCCCGTTCCCAGCGCGGCGAGCGCCAGAGGCACACGTAAAATATTCTGACTGACGTAGTAAATGATCGCTAAGCCGACCAACAGCGGCGCGGCACTGATCAAGGCTAATTTGAATTCACCGGTGCTGCGATGAAGGCGGACGAACGTCAGCTTGAGTTCAGCGATTTGCTGCTCGTCGGGGACTTTGATGGCGCGCTCGGCGCGCACGTCGAGGATGCCCGCGACCAGCCAGCGCACGAATTCATGCAAAAATACGCCGGGTAAAAAGAAAGTGTAATAAAGCAGGGTCGTGGTGCGCGATTTTTTAGTGACCAGCCAGCCCACTTTGAAGACGTGTTCGTGCAGCCAACGCTCAAGCCGCCGCATTGCGTAGAGCAATGCGGCGGCGACCAGCCAGGGCGTGACGACTTCGATCAGGGTCAGCTTGAGCCGCCTTTGATCTCGGCAGCGGTCTTGAGCAGGCTGGTAAACTGATCGACCTTGAGTGATGCGCCGCCGACCAGCGCGCCGTCGATGTCAGGCTGGCGCATATAATCTGCCATATTGTCGGGTTTGACGCTGCCGCCGTACTGAATACGCACCGTGTCCGCGATGGCGGCGCCGTAGATGGCGGTCAGCGTCCTGCGCACAGTGCCGCCGACGATCTGCTGTGCGATCTCCGGGCTGGCGCTCTTGCCCGTGCCGATCGCCCAGATCGGTTCATAGGCGATTACCACATGCTGCATGGCGTCGGCATCGATCCCGGCGAGGGCGGCGCGCACCTGGCTGCTGACAAACGAGTCGGTGTCACCTGCTTCGTTCTGTTCCAGACTCTCACCGACGGCGATGATCGGTTTGAGACCGTGCGCCAGTAACGCCCGCGCTTTGCGGTTGACGATATAGTCGGTGTCACCGAGATACTGACGGCATTCCGAGTGACCGACGATCACGTACTCGACCAGACCGATCAGCATCGACGGGGCGATCTGTGAGGTAAAAGCGCCTTCATCCTTCCAGTGGGTATTCTGCGCCCCCACCTTGATGCTGGTGCCGCGCAGTGCATCCGCGACGCCCGCCAGCGCCACGAACGCCGGGCAGAGGACTTTTTCGACGCCGGACAGCGCGTCGATTGCAGGCGTCAAGGCTTGCACGAAGGCGATAGAGTCAGCAGCATTTTTGTACATTTTCCAATTACCAGCGATGATCGGAATACGCATAAGTCGTTGTCCTCGATGCGATCACAAGATAAAACGTAAAGCGCGTTTAGCCAGCGAGCAGCGTTTGCGCCCGCTGCAACAGCCATTCAGGTGCGGGCCCACCGTTCAGGATGCGCTGCCATTCTGCGCGGGCTTGTTCCAGATTACCCTGCGCTGCGTACAGCTCACCTGCCACCAGCCGAATATCAGGCATCCGTGAGTCGCGTTCCAATGCGCGTTGCAGGGCTGCATCGGCGCCTGTGAGGTCGTCGTTGACCATCAACACCCGCGCCAGTATCGCCAATGCAACTGGAGGAGTCTGCTCGATCTCGGTGAAACGCTGCAAGCGGTCGATTTGTTCCTGTGACAAGCCGCGCGTCTCTCCCGACATAGTGTAAAGAATAAGGTGTATTTCCCCGCGCACCTGAGAAGGGGTGAGCGTGGGGTCGGTCACGCGCAGCGCCTGGAAATAGATCGGAAACGCCTCTGCAAAATGTCCGCTTTGGCGCATCAGGTCGCCTGCCGTGATCAGATAGGCAGCCGGGGAAGGGGCGTACTCCAGCCCGGCACGGATCGCGGTCTCTGCATCCGCAAGGCGATCCCGTAAAAGCAAGGCGCGCGCCACTGCGAGATGGGCAGTCGGGTCGGATGGTGCCTGCGCGAGGCGCGTTTCTGCCTCGTTCAAAGGCACTGCATCGACTGGTAAGCGCTCGATCAAGAAAAGCTGACCCTCGCCGTCGGACTGTCCCTGATTTTGCGCGCGTGGGATGATGGCAGGCGGGTCGTTGCGCAGCGCGGTGAACAACAGCGCCGCCACGATCATACTCGATACCGCCGCCAGCGCGATGGCGCTCCATATCCACACACGGCGGTCTTGCGGTGCCATCTGCGTGGCTGGCGAGGGTGGGGCAATTTGGGTCGGCGCGACCGCTCGCTGCGCCGACGATAGTACGGGCGCGGCGTTGTCGAAAATGATCCAGGCTTTGGATAGCGATGCGTCCAAAGCCTGGCGCGATTCGCCGCGCAGCGCCTGAGTATCCCCGGCGTTGGCGGTGAGGGCATGGGTCAGTTCGTCGGTTATCTGACGGGCGCTGTCATAACGTGAGTCGGGGTCTTTTGCCAGCGCCCGCAGCAGCACAATCTCGACCGCAGGGGGAATGTTGGGATTGATGCTGCTCGGCAGCGGCAGCTCACGGGTGACGTGATCCTGTAAAATGTTGTAGGGCGTGCCGGTATTGAAGGGGAGCTGACCGACCAGCATTTCGTACAGGATGACGCCAAAGGAATACAAATCGGCACGGTGGTCGATTGGCTTGCCCAAGACCTGTTCCGGGGAGATGTAATGCGGTGTGCCCAAGACCATACCCGCGCTCATGCTGCTCTCGCGCGCCATCGTCATGCGTGCCAAACCAAAATCGCTGATATAGGGCACTGCGTTTTTGTCAAGCAGGATATTGGTTGGCTTGATGTCGCGGTGCAATACGCCTTGGTGATGCGCATAGTCGAGCGCAGCCGCCAGCGGCGTGATCAGCGCGATCACGCCGTCGATCTCCAGGGTGCCTTCGCTCAGGACGCGGCGCAGTGTTGCGCCGTCGATCAGCTTCATGACCAGATAGGGCTGTCCATCGTGATCGGCAAAGTCGAAGACCGGTACGATGTTGGGATGATCGAGCGCCGCGACGATCACGGCTTCGCGCTCGAAGCGGGCGAGGAAGGATGGATCACCGTCGGCGTGAATGACCTTGATAGCGACATAGCGGCTGAGACGGGCGTGATAGGCACGATAAACCGACGCCATGCCGCCATGTCCAATCGGTCCTTGAACGGTATATTGTCCGAGCTGATCACCCGCTGACAGCGCCATCATCGTTCCTCACCGCGTGCGTAGGGCAGCCCAACGCCGCCCTGAAACCCTGATCTGGATTGCGTAAAGTGAAAATTTCAGGCAATCACGGTTTTCTATACGGACGCATTGTTATGCGTCCCTACGGAATTCAGCGATCGCGCAGGGCGGCGACTCCCGGCAGCGTCTTGCCTTCGAGCATTTCCAGGCTGGCGCCTCCACCCGTCGAGATGTGGGTGATCTGGTCGGTCAGCCCGGCATCTTCGATCGCGGCGACCGAGTCGCCGCCGCCGACGATGGTAATGGCGCCGTCGCGCGTGCGTTCCGCGAGGTGCTGTGCGACCTGGCGGGTGCCCGCCGCGAATGGCTGCTTTTCAAACACGCCCATTGGACCATTCCACACGATCGTCATGGCGCTGCGTAATTCGTCCGCAAAGCGGCGCACCGAGTCGGGTCCGATGTCGTAGATCGCCCATCCGTCCGGCACACCATCGCTGACAGTAATCGTCTGCGTCGCGGAGTCGTCGGCGAATTTATCGCCGATGATCGCATCGGTGGGCAGGACGAGCTTGTCGCCGCCCTGATCGAGCAGCTTGCGCGCGGTCTCGACCGCATCGTCCTCGACCAGGCTCTTTGCCAGTGCGTAGCCCTGGGCTTTGAAAAAGGTGTTTGCCATGCCGCCGCCGATGAGCAGACGGTCGCATTTGGTGAGCAGCGTCTCGATCACAGCGATCTTGTCGGACACTTTGGCGCCGCCGAGGATCGCCACGAAGGGGTGTTTTGGCGCTTCGATGGCGTTGGCGAGATAGTCGATCTCTTTTTCCATCAGGAAGCCCGCCACCGAAGGCAGGTGGGTCGTGACGCCGACGGTCGAGGAATGGGCGCGGTGGGCGGAGCCGAAGGCATCCATGACGAACACGTCCCCTAATTTCGCCATTTGCGCAGACAGCGCGTCGTCGTTCTTTTCTTCGCCCTTGTGATAACGGGTGTTCTCCAACAGCAGGACGCCCCCTTCGGGAAGTGCTGCTGCCGCGTTCTCGGCAGTGTCGCCCACACAGTCGTCGGCAAAGGCGACCTCACGACCAAGCAACCCCGCCAGCGCCGCTGCGATCGGGCGCAGCGAAAATTTAGGGTCGCGCGTTTCTTTTGGGCGTCCGAGGTGCGACATGAGGGCGATGTAGCGAGGCTGCTGTTCAAGGATGTATTTCAGGGTCGGCACGGCGGCTCGAATACGGGTGTCGTCGCTGATCGTCTCGCCTTCGAGCGGGACATTGAAATCGACGCGCACCAGCACGCGCTTGCCCTTGAGGTCGAGATCGCGGATGGTCATCTTGTTCATGTGTCTGTCGCTTTCCAGTGTGTGGACAGGCTGTGAAAGTGCGAAGAGGCGCGCATCGACCTGCCGCGCCTCTTGATGGTGAAGATGTCAGGTGAGGTGGGACGGCGTGATTAGAGCTTGTCGCCCATGAATTTCACCAGATCGGCGACACGGCAGGAATAGCCCCACTCATTGTCGTACCAGGTGACGATCTTCGCCATTGTCCCACCCAGAACCTGGGTCGAGAGCGCGTCGATGATGCTGGAACGGCTGTCGCCGCGATAGTCCACCGAGACCAGCGGCTCATAGGATACGCCGAGGATGCCCTTCATCTTGTCGGATGCGGCGGCTTCGTCGAAGGCGGCGAGCAATTCTTCGGTGGTGGTAGGACGCTCCAGATCGGCTACAAAATCGACCAGCGAGACCGTCGGGGTGGGGACGCGAATGGCGAACCCGTCGAACTTGCCCTTGAGTTCCGGGATGACCAGCGAAACCGCTTTAGCGGCGCCGGTCGTGGTCGGGATCATGCTGACGGCGGCGGCACGGGCGCGGCGCAGGTCTTTGTGCGGCAGATCGAGGAGCTGTTGATCGTTGGTATAGCTGTGAATGGTGGTCATCAGCGCGCGCTGGATGCCGAATTTGTCGTTGACGACTTTGGCGGCGGGCGCGAGACAGTTGGTGGTGCAGGAGGCGTTGGAGACGACGTGATGGTTCGCCGGGTCGTATTTTTCTTCGTTGACGCCCAGGCAAATGGTGATGTCTTCGTTTTTGGCGGGCGCGGAGATGATAACCTTCTTGGCGCCGCCGATGAGATGCTTGCCAGCGGTCTCTTTGTCGGTGAAACGTCCGGTGCTTTCGATCACGATATCGCAGCCCAGATCGCCCCAGGGAATGGCAGCGGGGTCTTTCTCAGCCAGCGCTTTGAGATGATCGCCGTCAATGATCAGAGCACCATCGCCTTTTTCAACCGTGCCGTTGTAGCGACCGTAGTTCGAGTCGTACTTGAACAGGTGCGCCATCGTATCGAGGTCGCCCAGGTCGTTGAAGGCGACAATATCGATCTGACCGGGATAGCGCTCGCGCAGGGTGCGCAGCACCAGACGCCCAATACGACCGAAACCGTTAATGCCGACGCGAATTGCCATGTGTGTTTCTCCTTGAGGTTGCGTTAGCCTGCATGATAGGACTCTTGGCGAGCGAGGCTCGGCGGCGAACGGAAAAAATCCCGATTTGTCCGACTTTCCTCGCTCAACGACAGGATCGCCCTGACCAGTTTAGCAGAGTCGTGACGCCAGGGACGGTCTGTATCGACGAGATCGACGTAACGCATATCGTAGCGCTGGGCTATTTCGTGACCGATCGGGCTGGGCTGCACATAGTGGGTATGCGACCCGGCATTCGCCTTAGGATAAGCGTCGTTCGCCAGTACGATCTGGATAACCCCGCGCCCGATAGTTCGTTCCAGCGCCATGACATGATCGGCGACGGTGTAGTCGCGCGTCTCGCCGGGCTGCGTGGCGATATTGCAGATGTAAATCTTAATGGCATCGGTCTCACGCAGCGCTGCCGCGATGCCGTCGATCAGCAGGTTGGGGACGATACTGGTATAGAGACTGCCAGGTCCAATAATCACCATATCGGCATGGCGTATCGCTTCGACGCTGCCGCGAAACGCTTTCGCACCGGCGGGAGTGAGCCATACCTTGTCGATGATGCCTCCCGCCGCGCTGATCTGCGATTCGCCGTAGATGGTCACTGGACGCGGATGATCGCCCAGACGCACACTGGCGACCAGCTTCACATCGTCGAGGGTGGCGGGCAGCACACTGCCCTGAATGTTGAGGACGCGCTCGATCTCGCACAGTGCGGTTTCGAGGCTGCCTGTGACGCCCGCCAGGGCGGTGATGAACAGATTGCCGAAAGCGTGTCCGCCCAGTTCGCCGCCGTCGAAGCGATATTGAAACAGACGGGTCATCAGGCTTTCGTCGTCGGCGAGCGCGGCGATGTTGTTGCGCAAATCGCCGGGAGGCAGGACGCCGAGATCGCGGCGCAGTCGCCCGGAGCTGCCACCATCGTCAGCCACCGTGACCAGCGCGGTGATATTCGACGTGAACGCTTTCAGTCCTTTCAGCACAGCGGGCAATCCCGTGCCACCGCCGATGGCGACGACCTTGACCCCTTTGTTGCGGCGGCTGTGTGAATAGACCACATCGATCACAGGTGCGGGACGATGGGCACGATAAGGCGCCAGTAGATTGCGTGCAAAGCCGACCATCGCCAGTCCCATGATAATTGCCCCGGCGAACACTAACAGCCCGATCATCAGCCAGCGGGCGAGCGCCGATTCAGTCAGCGAGGATGAAGCGAAGAATTGCGCCGCACCAAAGGTGGTGGCGACCGCTTCACACAGCACGCCGACGAGCAGCAGCAGTATCCAGCGCTTGACGCCGATGCCGGGCGTGAACCATTTGATGAGCGGTGGAGTCTGGTTCATCGGGGGTATCCGTTATCGACCAATATCAATCATCAAGGTTAGCACCCGCATCGGCGTCTGTCAAAGAAATTAAGCCGATTTAACGCGGTTGCGTCCGTTCAACTCGTAGAACCGATCCGATTCCGTATAACAGCGCGGCAGCCGCGATCACCAGCACGCCGATGACGATCGCCGCGTCGAACCAGAAGCGTTCCGGGAAGAGACGGATCAGGGTATCGGAATAGGGGAAAATCCAGGTGCCCTCGCTGAAGAGAAGCTGGTGGAACAGGACGAAAAACTGATCCCACGCCACCACTGAAAACAGCACGATCACGACAATGACGCTCCAGGTCGCTATCGCGCTCTGACGCAGTGCGTTTCCGATGACGATCCGCTGCTGTCGGAACAGCCAGACCGCGATCGCCATCCAGCCAATGCCGATGACGACCGCCACAATAAACGCAATCTGGGTGACGGTCTGCACATCGCGCATGTGTACCAGCTCGTTTTGGTTGTACTGGCGGGAGCCATCGGGGAAGGTCAGATCACCAAGCGCGTCGAGCGGCTGTCCCTGCACCAGAAAATCGAGCGCGAATGGGGCATATCGCATGCGATCGTCGGTGGTCAGTCCATAGGGATCGGCGGGAAAATCAGGACGGAAATACTCGAATTGCAGGAACAGCGGCGTCATCACCAGGCGCACCGCGATCAGACAGAGCAGCGGCGGTGTCAGCACGGTCAACAGGCGCGCGCCGAGGCGAATTAAAGATGGCGATCGTGGTGCAGACGACGCACTCAAGGAGGTTGCGATCTCGGACATGGATGGGGGGTCCTAACGAAGCTGCTCGGTGCCGCCGGACAAGAGGAAGTTGACAACCAGCGAGTCGATCAGGGTCTCGACGGGCGCACGCTCGTCGGTGAAGATCACATCTGAGGCGCGGGTCTCCACAATGGCGTCCAGGGCGGTCAGATAGGTCTGGCGCAGCAGAGGATCAGCCGTATCGGGCAGCGCGTCGTAGGCACGCACAAAATCGCTGAGTGTGCTGGGCGATTGTGTGGCGATCAGGATGGTGTTGAATGAGCGCGGCACATCGAGGGTGTGGACGCTGGCGAATACCTGGGAGAGAGTCGCGGTCAGCGCCTCGACGAGGCGCCGATCCTGAGGGGTGCGTCCGACGTTGATCGCCACCACGCCGCGCGGACTCAGCCGCGCACGCGCCTCTCGGAAAAACTCGACTGTGGTCAGGTGCCAGGGAATGTAAGGCGGTTTGTAGGCGTCGATGGCGATCACGCTGTAGCGGCGATCGCTCTGGCGTAAGGCGTAGCGCCCATCATCGACGATCACGTTGACATTAGGCATGACGGTCGTGTTCAGGTCGAAATATGCCGCCGCCGCTGTGACGATCCCTGGATCGATCTCGATGCCGTCGATGGGAATAGCGCCGTAGACATGGGTGTACTGGCGCGCGATCGTGCCAGCCGCAAGCCCGACGATCGCCAGCGAGTCTACATCGGACGGCGCGATGGGCGCGGGATCGGCGGCGGCGAAAAAGGGGGCGATCATGAAAAAATCCCAGGTGCGTCCGCTGCCAAAGCGGGTCGGATGCCATTCGCTGTGGATACCCTGACCTTCATTCAGATAGAGATAGCGGAAGCCGTCCGCTGTCTCCTGCACCTGCACGTAATTGTAGGCGGTCTCGTCTTCGTACAGCAGCACAGCACCCGGAAGGGCGACGCGCAAAGATGATCCATTCGCCAGTAGTGTCAGAATGACGATCGACAGCGGCAGCAGCAGTAAAGGCAGCGTCCGGCGCAACCCGACGGCGGCAAGATGTCCTGCCAATCCGACGAGGTAGAGGATGCCGGAAAAAATCAGAAAAGTCGGCGTGGTGCCCAATTCCGGAATGATCCACAACACAGGCGCAAATGTCCCGATCAGGCTGCCTAACGTGCCGATCGCGTAGAGCCGACCGACCGCGCTGCCCGTACCCCTGACCTCGGTCACCAGCAGACGAATGGCAAAAGGCGAGACTGTGCCCAACAAGGTCACGGGTACGGCGAACAGCGCGATCACGCCGATGAACGACCCGACCACAATCCCGGCATCCAGCCCGACGACCGCGTTGGCGGCACTGGTCAGCACGGGGCGGGCGATCAACGGGACGAGCGCGCACAGAAATGCGCCCCACACCAGAATCCGATAAAAGGTGACCAGGCGCGGATCGCGGTCTGCCCATCGTCCGCCCAGATAATATCCGATCGTCAGATACAGCAGGATCAGCCCGATCACGTTCGCCCAGATCAGATTACTCGATCCGAAGACGCTGCCCATCAGACGCGATGCGCCCATCTCGATCGCCATCGTCGTCATCCCGCCGACGAAGACGGCGATCGAGATGCCGAGTTTTGCAGGAGAGCCTGCACTATTCACTGTCGATGAGTCCATGTGCGCGTTATCTCGATACGTCTAGACGGGCGGGAGCGCGAGTGTGCTGGTCAGATTGTCGCCATAGCGGACGACAAAGGTCGGAATGCGGTGCGTGCGCAGCGCTGCCACTGCCTGATCGCTGGACTGTGTGCCGCCGAACGAAACCGGATCGAGCAGGATGCAGACGAGGCGCAGCCCACGCCGTGAGGCGATCTGCGCCTCGGCAATCCAATGCGGATCGAGTGAGGCGGTGATCACGACTACGGTCGTGCCGCGCGCAATCTGGGCAGATTCCTGCTTGAGCAATTCACCGATCGTGCGCTTTGAAGTGCTTTCTGCGGTCGCCAGCATTTCCATGATGCGGACGATCTGACGTCCGCCTGGCTCTGGAGGAAAGACGTGGCGCATCGTAGTGTGCGCAGCAAAGCCGATAGCGCGCCGCTGGTCGAGGAAATGTCGAGCCAATGACGCGGCGATCGCCGCCGCATATTCCTCGCTCGATGGCGGCAGCATTCCGTTACGGGCGATCACGGCACCGCTGCCGTCGGCATTCACACGCCGCAGCATCGGAAATTCGACGCGCGAGTCGGCGGAAAAATCGACGAACAACCAGATGTCGAGTCGCGGCTCGGTCTCGTATTCCTTGACCATCAATTCACCGCGTCGGGCGGAACTGCGCCAGTGAATGCGATTGAAGGTGTCACCAGGGGCATATTCGCGCACGCCGACAGCATCGGTGGTGACCGACTGGGAGCGGCGGCGGTTGGATTCGCCCCCGACGAGCATTCCCGATGGCAGTGCCAGCCTGACGATGGGGACGACCAGCGGATAGACCAGCAACCGCGAGGTCGCCGCCAAGCGACGCGAGAGCAAAAACATGCCAAATGGATCGCCGCTGATGATGGTCAGCGCGCCCAACGTGAATTCGCCGCGCGTGTGACAGTCGGTGCCAACCGACCAGCGGTAGCTGGCGCGCGGGGACAACCAGGGGACGACATGGCTGGCGCGATGTCCGGGCAGGGTAGACTCGTCGCGCACCTCGATGAACAATTTCGGCAGCAGACCGCGATTCTGCACGACGAAGTTTTCCTCGAAACGCTGACCGACCTGAGTTCGGCTGGTGCTCGATTGACGTGCGATGGCGATCGCGCGGATCGACAACCATGCCCACAGCAGCGAGAAGATCAGTACCGCGCCGAGCAGGTAGGCGAGATTGAAAAAGAAAGCTCGTCCGGTCGCCAGTCCTGCCAGCAGCGCCGCCGCGATGAAGAAATAGATCGCATTACGTCGGTTGGGCATCGGTCAGCGGACGACAGCGCCAGGTACGGTGGCGGCAGCCAGAATATCCTGGACGATCGCGCGCGACGAGACATCTTTGGTATACGCCGATGAACCGACGATCACGCGGTGCGCCAGTGTCACCTCCGTCAGTGCTTTCACATCGTCGGGGACGACATAATCGCGCCCCGCCATCGCTGCGCGCGTTTGCGAGCAGCGAAAGAGCGCCAGCGAGCCGCGCGGACTGGCGCCCAGATAGACATCGCTGTGCTGGCGGGTGGCGCCGACAATATCGATGATGTAGCGCTTGATCTCGTCCGCGACGTAGACCTCACGCACCGCCTGCTGTGCCGCCATCAATTCTTCGACGGTGACCACCTGAGTCAGCGCTGCCAGTGGATGCGTGTATTGTTGTGACGACAAGACCGTCAGCTCTTCGCTGGGGGTTGGATAGCCCAGATGGATACGCAGCATGAAACGGTCGAGCTGGGCTTCGGGAAGCGCGAATGTGCCCTCGTACTCGATCGGGTTTTGCGTGGCGAGGACGAGAAAGGGCAGTTGCAACATATGGGTGGTGCCATCGATGGTGACCTGGCGCTCTTCCATCGCCTCCAACAAAGCGGATTGTGTCTTGGCGGTGGCGCGGTTGATCTCATCCGCGAGGACGATCTGCGCCATGATCGGGCCTGGACGCAGCACGAATTCCTGAGTCTTTTCGTTGTAGACATACACACCCGTCACGTCGGACGGCTGCATATCCGGCGTGAACTGGATGCGGCTGAACGAGGCGCCGATCGAGCGTGAAATTGCCTTTGCCAGCATGGTCTTGCCCACGCCGGGCACGTCCTCGATCAGAATATGCCCCTGGGTGATCAGCCCCAGAACCGTCAAACGGATTTCATTGCGTTTGCCGACGATCACCTGACTGACGTTGTGGGTGATGCGCTCCGCGACCTGCTGGACGATCTCTAACTGGCGCGCATCGCGCGGCGTATTTTGCATAGGAGTCGGTGATCCTTACATCGGACTGAACAACAGCGCGATCAGTATAGACGGACAGGCGGCATTTTGGGATCGTGGTTTTGTATCATTGTGCGCGATCATCGCTCATCATAGGCGCGGCGCCTAGTTGCCGTTTGCAAGCCGCCATGTATAATCGTGTGTTGAATGTAATGACATGTCTGATCTCGATCACGATAGAGGAGTCGCTCGCAATGGCAAAATCGCGGACTGAACTCATGGTTGATCGCCTCCGCGAATTACAGGCGACCACCCCAGAGATCGAAGCTTCGGCGATCGTCAGTGTCGATGGTCTGGCAATGGCATCGTCGCTCCCACGAGAGATTGAAGAAGATCGCGTCTCCGCGATGTCCGCCGCGATGGTATCGCTCGGTGAGCGCATCGCCAATGAGCTCCGGCGCGGTAGTCTCGATCAGGTTTACATCAAGGGGGAGTCGGGATTGGTGATCCTGATGTCGATCGGGGAAGAGGCGGTTCTGACGACGCTGGCGCGTGAAGGCGCTCGACTCGGCTTGATCCTACTGGATATGCGCCGTACCGCCGACGATTTAGAGCGTCTGGTGTAGGCGGCAAAGCCACAACGTTTTACCGTTTTAGCAACGACATTATCTACAGTGATGTAAACAGCGGGGACGATATGTTCCCCGCTTTACGTTTTTACAGGCAAGGTGGTGATGGATGACGAACAATCCCAAGTACATTTTCTGCACTGGCGGCGTGGTCAGCTCCGTCGGCAAAGGGGTGACAGCGGGTGCTATCGGGCGCATACTCAAGGCGCGCGGCTTGAAAGTGGCTGTACAGAAGCTCGATCCCTATCTGAATGTCGATCCAGGTACGATGAGTCCGTACCAGCACGGTGAGGTCTACGTGACAGCCGATGGCGCCGAGACCGATCTCGATCTCGGACATTACGAGCGTTTCATCGATGAAAAACTGGATCGCACCTGCAATGTCACGGCGGGGCAGGTGTACGTGCATGTGATCGACAAAGAGCGGCGTGGTGATTACCTGGGTGGCACGATCCAGGTGGTGCCGCACATCACCAACGAGATCAAGCGTCGAATCGTGCTGGTAGGCAAAGAGACCAACGCCGATGTGGTCATCGTCGAGGTGGGCGGGACGGTCGGTGATATTGAAGGACTGCCATTCCTGGAGGCAATCCGACAGATGCGTATGAGTGTCGGTCGCAATGATGCGCTCTACATTCATGTGACATTCCTGCCACACATCGGCGCGACCGGGGAGCTGAAGACCAAGCCGACGCAGCACAGCGTGCGTGAGCTGCGTGGTATCGGTATTCAGCCACAGGTGATCATCGCCCGCACCGATTTCGAGGTTGGCAAGGATGTGACCTCGAAGATCGCGCTGTTCTGCGACGTAGATGAACGCGCGGTAATCGCCTTGAAGACGACCGATCTGGTGTACGAGGTGCCGCTGCTGCTGGAAGATTCGGGTCTGGCGAATTACATAATCGACCAGCTTCGTCTGCCGGTCGTCACGCCCGATCTGTCGAAGTGGCGCACGATGGTGGCACAGATGCGTGCTGCCAAAGAGCCACTGCACATCGGCGTAGTGGGTAAGTACATCGAGCTGCACGATGCCTACATGAGTGTAAAAGAAGCACTTTTTCATGCAGCGACGTACTGCGATCGCAAGCTGGTGATCGAATGGATCGATTCAGGCGATCTGGAAAAAGAACGTGCCTGGGAACAGCTCGCATCGGTGGATGGCGTGGTCGTGCCGGGCGGATTCGGTTATCGTGGCGTTGAGGGCAAGGTGCTGGCTGCGCGCCATGCGCGCGAGCAAAAGGTGCCCTATCTGGGACTGTGCCTGGGAATGCAGACGATGTGCATCGAGTTTGCGCGCACAGTACTGGGGCTGGAAGATGCCAACAGCTCGGAATTCGAGACAGGCAGCGAACATCTGGTGATCGATATGATGCAGAACCAGCGTAAGATCACCGCGCTGGGCGGGACGATGCGTCTGGGGCTGTATCCCTGCACCCTGCATCCTGGATCGCGGGCATTCGAGGCGTATCAGGGGGCTGCGGAAATATCGGAACGCCACCGCCACCGCTTCGAATTCAACAACAACTACCGCGCGCAATTCGAGGCGCACGGGATGACCTTCAGCGGGGTCAGCCCAGATGGGGAACTGGTCGAGATCGCCGAAATCACAGATCACCCGTTCATGATCGGCACTCAGTTTCACCCTGAATTTTTGAGTCGTCCGAACGCGCCACATCCGCTGTTCGTCGGATTTATTCGTGCGGCGATCGCACATGCCGCGCCTATCACAACTGCGTAAACGGAAAAGGTCAGAACGTTATGTCTCTCAAAACATTTGTCGAGGCGATGCCCAAGGTCGATCTTCATGTCCAGCTTGAAGGCAGCTTCGATATTCAGCGGCTGTTGCTGATCGCGGAACAGCACGATGTCCCGGAAACATTGAAACATTACGATACCTGGGCGGGCTTGCTGCGCAAGCCGGACTATGGGCGCCTGTACGACCTGATTCGTATGGTGAATACCTGGGTGAAGGACAGCGGGGATTTGTCCTGGCTGGCGTATGACCTGGGGACGCATCTGCACAAGCAGGGCGTGGTGTATGCCGAGGTTGGCGTGTGTCCGAGCTACTACCCCGAGGTGCAGCTCGATATCGAGGCGCTGTTCGCGGCGATCAACGATGGACGTGAGCGCGCGGAAAAGGCATGGGGTATCCGCATGGCGTGGATTTACAACGTGCCGCGCGACGAGCCGCGCCGTGTCGAGGATGCTGCGCGATGGGCGACCTCGATCCCGGCACAACGCGCCAATGTCGTGGGCATGGGCTTGATCGGACGCGACGACGTGCAGCCGCCTTTGCAGTTCGAGCGCGCGTTCAGGGCACTGGAGAAACGCGAACTGGCACGTGTGGTGCGGGTAGGGGAGATGACCAACACCGCTGGCGTGAAAGCTGCCTACGAGCCACTGCTGCCGACGCGGTTAGTGGATGCGCGTGGCGCGGTTGAAGACGGCACACTGATCGAGCAGGTGGTCGAGCATCGGACTGCATTGCTGATCAGTCCCACCCGGTCGATCCGACATAAGTGGACGACGGCTGCCGATCTGCCGCTGCGGCGGTTGGTCGATATGGGCGCAGCGCTGGTGATCGGCGCCGATATGCCTACACTCTATCAAACCACGCTCAACAAAGAGTATATCGCGGCAGTAGAGCAGGGCGGGCTGACCATCGAGGAAGTGATCGAGGTGGCGCTGAACGCAGTGGCGCACAGCACACTGTCACAGGCGGACAAGGACGATATGATCGCCTCGTTTCAGGAACGCTATGCGACGCTTCAGGTCGAACACCTGAGCGCCTGAGATCATGCGTCCAGTCGATCGGATCCACTTTTTTCCGGGTCGCGCCTGAAGTCGATAAAGCGATAACCGACGCCTCGCTCCGTCAGGATGTATTTAGGATGTGAGGCGTCTTCCTCGATCTTGCTGCGCAAATAATTGATGTACAGACGTACATAATGCGCTTCGTCGCGGTATTCATAACCCCACACTTTGGCGAGCAGCTGGTCGTGCGAGACCGTCCAGCCAGCATTTTCGATCAAATGGTAGAGCAATCGGTATTCGGTCGGGCGCAGTTTAACGCGCTCGTTGTCGATGATGACCTCGCGGCGGTTGAAATCGACGCTGAGGCGCGAGTCGATTCTGAGTATCGACTCGTCGGGCGACGATGAAGGCATGTCGGCGCGGCGCAGGACGGCTTTGATGCGGCTGGACAGCTCACGGGGCCCGAATGGTTTGGTGATGTAGTCATCGGCGCCCAATTCCAGACCGTATACCTTGTCGTTTTCCTCACCTTTTGCGGTCAGCATGATGACCGGTGTCGAGGAAAACTCGCGCAGCATCCGCAGCGTTTCAAAGCCGTCCAATTCCGGCATCATCACGTCGAGCAGGAGAATATCGGGCAGTCGGGTGCGCACCGCTTCGAGTGCCTCAAGCCCGTTGTGGGCTTCGACGACCTGATGTCCTTCAAGCTCGAGATTCATACGGATGAAATTGATCATGCGCGGCTCATCATCGACGACAAGAATACGTTTGCCGGACGGTCTGGAAGGGCGCGCGCTCATGGGGTGATCCTCGATAGAATGACAAAACAACGTGCAGACAATGATTTATGCGGACACATGGTTATGCGTGCTTACACTATTTGACCTGTGATTGAGAATCCCATCAGTCATTGCGGAATGGCAGCGGGAATTCTTCTTCTTCAGTGCCGCTGGGCAGAACTTCGATGAAGGTAATGCGCCACCAGGGTAGAATCAGCGTGGTGACTCCTTCTTCGATCCAATTGACCTCTTTATCGGTCTTTTCACGCGGATTTTTGCCGATCAGCGCATTGTCGGTCGGCTTTGGAATATCTTCCACATCCAACTTGACCGGTTCGGCGTTATTGATATGTACGAGCAGAGTGATCATGCGTGCAAACAATCCTTTGGTTTATCCGCGCTCGATGCAAAACGACATAAGCGTGCAATCATGCCGTGACCGATTTGAAATAAATATGCGCGATCATTTTGCCGAGCCGGATTTCATCACCATTACGCAAAACACGAGGCTGGTGCGGCACAAGGCGTTGTCCGTTGAGATGCGTGCCGTTGGCGCTGCCTTTGTCCACCAGCATGAGTGTATCTTCACTGCGGAAAATCGCCGCATGAACGCGGGATACGCCTTTTTCCAGGGCACCAAATGGCGTCAGGTCGAGGTCGGGCGCGAGCGGGCTGCTGCTGTCGACTCTGCCTATGATCATCTGATCGAGCGGCTTGAGCGTAATCGGCTTGTTGGAGTCTCGGATGTCCAGCACGATCGACGCCTCGGTTTCAAAGCGCGCCGTACCCCAGGTCGGTCTACGGGCGAAGTTGTCAAAATTTTCGTCTACTTTCTTGGTCGGGAGCGTGGGGGAATTATCGGAGGTAATCAAGCGCCGCCCACAGTCTTCACAAAATAGCAGACCCTCTTTGTTGTTAAACGCACAATGCGGACAAACAACCATGACGACACTACTCGAATGCTAGGTTTCACCGGAATTCAACAACAGCGACCGCGTTTGGTATTTTAGCGCTTTTCGCCCTTCTTCGGATAGTGTGCTGGTGTGGGAAACTTTGCGCGCCTCAGCGAGAGCCTGCTGTCCCAATGCTTCCTCTCCATGCTCAAAGAGGCGCGTCGCCAGATTTTCGAGACGGCGCGTCGCTTCTTTTACGTCGCCCCGGTCGAGTGCTTCCTTGGCACGTTCCTGCATACGATAGAGAGTCAGCCTGCCGAGCGCGTCCAGGACGTTTGCGGGTGGATCTTCAGGTTCGGCGTCATTGGAGATGCCCAACGACAGATCACTCACCGTCATATAGGATTTGGCGCCTTGAGAGAGGATGTCACCCTGGACGGCAATGCGTGCGATCGAGCGAAATCCAGCATTCTGACTGGCGGGGAGCTCCAGCTGAAACAGCAGGCTGGTCATGCGATGATATTGCAGATTGCCCAGCGCGATCGTTGCCCTGTCGCTGACGAGCGGCTGTGGACGTGGGGAGAGCTTGAATGCAGACTCGACCTTCACATCCGGATCAGGGGCAATCGAGAGTATCAGGCGTTCGGCAAAGGTGTTCGCCAGGCTGCGCACATGATCATCGAGGAAGCGCTGGACGGTGTTGATATTTTTGACATATTCCGCCACGCCGCCGGTGGTACTGGTCAGCGTGTCCAGAAATTCATCGTTCCATTCCTGACCAATTCCGAGCGCGCTGATGCCGATGCCTTCTTTGGCAACGGCTTGCGCCAGCAGCATACACTCATCCTGATCGCCGTAGGTATTGCCGTCGGTCAGCATGATGATATGGTTGACACGCTCGTTTTGCTGGTGCTTTTTATTCTGTTCGACGCCGAGTTTCAGCCCGCGTAGAATTTCTGTGCCACCGGAAGCGGTCAGCATACTGATACGCGACTTCATGACGGCGAGATTTTGTGCTGGACCGGCGTCGATCACGACTTCGGCAAAGTCGTTGAATGCGATGAATGAAAAGATGTCATTTGGGGTCAAACCGTCGATGATCTGGTTGGCGGCGGACTTGACCCGATCGAGGCGCGTCCCGCTCATGGAATTACTGCGATCCATGACGATCGTCAGGTTGAGTCGCGCCTCGCGCGATCGCTCTTCGGCTTCGGAGGTGGTCGATTGTTCGGTATAAATCTCTGCCAGCAGATAAATCACCTGCGGTTCGGGAAGGGTCTGCACATAACGTTTACTCGGCGTGACGCGCAGCAGGAATTCAGGATGCGCAGGATTGATGCGTTCATGGCGCGTGCGATCATAGGCGCTGCGCTGCGCTGGGTCGAGCAACAGGGTATGTGCCTGGTTGATGTCCTGCAACTGCACTGCCGCGCCTGGATTGGGGTTGCGATCCGGGTGGAGGCGCAGCGCGATACGTCTATAAGCGGCTTTTATGTCTTCTGTAGACACATCCGGCGCTATGCCTAACAGAATGTAAGGATCAAATGCGAGATTCATGAGATGTACTCCCGCACCGAGTTAATCGGGCATGAAGATTAAAATCGCAGTGATATTGTCCATGCCGCCACGTTTATTGGCGAGCGCGACCAGCTTTTGACAGGCGTCCTGAGGCTGCGCTGCCGCCATGACGATTTCGATCAGATCGCTCTCCTCGACCATGCCCCACAAACCATCGGAACACAACAGTAAACGTGCATGAGCGGGCAGTCGTCGGGTGAGGGTATCGACCTCGATGACCTCGGTCTGACCGACCGCACGGTAAAGGACGTGTTTTTGCGGATGCTCGGCTGCTTCGTCGGGCGTAATCTGATCCAGCTCGATCAGGCGCTGCACGATCGAGTGGTCGCGGGTGATGCGTTCAATGCCTGTCTTGGTGATGACGTAGAGACGGCTGTCACCCACATGAGCAATATATGCCAGGTCTTTGATCAGGATCAAGCCGGTCACGGTGGTGCCGCTGTCAGGTACGGTCGTATTCACCTGATTGTTGGCAGCTTCGATGGCGCCGACGAGCGCCTCGTTGATCGATGCACTGTTATCGCTGCCCTTATCGAGCATCGGCAGATACACATTTTTCAGGAGTTTTTGTGCGACTGTGTGGACAGTGATGGCAGACGCCTTTTCTCCATCATGATGTCCTCCCATGCCGTCGGCAATGATGAACAGACCAAAATCGGGGTGTTCATCGACGCTGCGATTGGTGGCAAAAAAAGAGAAAGCCGAGTCCTGGTTGTTATTGCGCACGATCCCCGTATCGGTAATCTGACCGAACTGCATGTGGCGCGGGGTGAGGAAGCTCAACAATACATCTTCGTTGAGCGGACGGGTGGCACCATCGCCAAACTGAATATCTGCGCGCAGGGGCAGGGGCGCTTTTGAAACCAATTCTGCCGTCGAGATCGTCGCTTGTGCGCTTTCGAGAGACGAGGGGACAGCGGTGGGCTTGGTATCGCCCGGTTTGTTCTCCGCAGTGACCCGTAAGCGGCGAAAAAAATTCATGACAGTTCTCCCGTAAGCAGGATTTGAATAGGGACGCGATGAAGGTCAATCAAGATGTGGAAACGCATACAAAGTACGATCCAGCGAGGTGACCAGGATCAAGCCGTTGGCGGTCGCACACGGTGCCGACGTGATCGATTTTTGGGCTTTGTAGCGCCAGCGTTCTTTGCCATTTTCCGCATTCAGGCAATACAACATGCCGTTGGCATCGCCCACATAGATGGCATCCTGATGCACCAGCGCGGAGCCGACAAACGCCGCAGCGCTCTTGAAATGCCAGCGTTCGCGTCCGGTTTGCGAATTGATAGCGTAGACATGATTGTCCGTCGATGGAACGATGACCAGGTTCTTATAGATTGTTGGCGAGGCGTAGATGGGGCCGTTGGTACGGAAACGCCAGGCGTTGAAGCCGGTATTGGAGTCCAGCGCGTAGAGAAAGCCGTCTCCCGACCCCACATAACAGATACCTTCCTGATCGACAACAGGCGAGGAATGGACAAGGCGGCGCGTGCGGTAGGTCCATTTGCGATTGCCTGAAAGACTGACAGCGGTGATCTCACCCGATTCGGAGCCAACGATCACCAGATCGTTGGTGACGAACGCGCGGCTGCGTACCGGAGCGCCGATGTCGAATGCCCACAACAAACGCCCGTTGATTACATTGAGCGCGTACAACTTGCTGTCGTCGCTGCCGACAAAGACATGCCCGTGTTCGATACGAGGGCTGCTGCGAATCCGATCTTTGGTCGCATATGTCCAGGAAATCCGTCCAGTACGATAATCGACCGCATAGACGGAAAAATCTTCCGAGGCGAACAACAGCAATTTATTGGCTTCATCGACAGCCGGCGTCGAGGCGATGCCGCCTTTGGTGGCATATTTCCACAACAGCGAGCCATCGGTGAGATTGACCGCCCACATATTGGTGTCGTAGGCGCCCACAAAGGCGTAATCCTTGCTGACGATCGCGCTGCTGCGAATTTCGTCTTCGGCTTTGAACGTCCATTTTGGCTGCATCCCGGAGCTGTTCTCAGATGGTTCTGGGAGCGTCTCCGTACCATGAGAGACATTATTGGGGATGGCAGCATGGGGTACAGCGCTCGGAGCTGCTTGTTGTGGTGCCGCAGCGGAAGGCTGATGGCGGACACGTTCTAACGCTGCTTTCATTTCGACACAGCTTTGAAAACGCTCCTCGCTTTTGAACTTCAAGGAACGTTCAACAATCTGGATCAATGCCTCAGGAACATCAGGATTGGCTTTGGCGATCGGGCGCTCTTGAAAGCTGAATGGCGGCGCAAGGCGGGGATCGTTCCGTGTCAGGAGCTGATGGAGGGTGGCACCCAGGCTGTAAACATCGCTCTGCGGCGTCATCTCGCCCTTGTACTGTTCGGGCGCGGAATAGCCTTCCGTTCCAATCATGGTATGCTTGACGCCAGTGACCAATACTTTGGCAATGCCAAAATCGATCAGACGCACTTTGCCGAGGCTGTCGATCATGACATTGGACGGTTTAAGGTCACGAAAGACAATCGGATCGGGCTTTTGTGTGTGCAGAAAATCAAGCACGTCGCACAGCTCGCAAGCCCAGTCAACGATTTTATCGACCGGCAGTTCGCGCGTCTTGGCGAGCAGCGCTTCAAGGTCGCTGCCGTTGATGTACTCCATCACCAGGTAGGCGCGTTCATTGAGATCGAAAAAGTCGAAAATCTTGGGGATCGCCGGATGACTGAGCGCTGCCAGGATATTCGCCTCACGACGAAATGTCTTGAGCATGGTGGTGCGGACTCCAGGCTCAACCGTGTTGGTTTGCATTTCCTTGATGGCGACCAGTTTGCGCACGTCGGTGAAATTGAGATCGCGCGCCTGGTAGACCATACCCATACCGCCACTGCCGATCACACCGATAATCTTGTAGCGGTTTTGCAATACGAAATTGGCTTTCAGAGAACTGTCCTGAGTGTTTTCACTCCCAGAACTGGAAAACTGAGTTGTCTCAGGCATTCAACTTTGCCTTATAAAATCGGGACGATAAAGGTGCGAAAGCAAGAATGAGATGAATACGAATACGTTAATTATAGGGGCGCGATCCGAAAGTGGCAATCAGGATGCTGGACCAGATATGCGCCAGCCGCTGACGAACCGTTATCCGCTGTCGATTTACGTACATGTGCCGTTCTGCACCACCAAATGTACCTACTGTGCATTCAACACCTACACCAATCTCGATCACCTGATTCCTGCTTACGTCGATGCGCTGTGTGCAGAGATCGCCTATGTTGGCGAGCGGACGCCACAGCCGAATGCAGGCACCGTCTTTTTTGGCGGTGGCACCCCGAGCCTGTTGACTGCTGCACAGTACGATCGTATCTTTGACACCCTGCACCAGATGTTCCGGGTCGATGAGGAGGCGGAGATCACGTTGGAGGCGAACCCCAACGATCTGACGCCTGCATATGCCTCAGCACTGCGCGCGGTGGGCTTCAACCGAATCAGCATCGGAATGCAGTCGGCAAACGCGCGCGAACTGCAGCTGTTCCGGCGTCGGCACGGAGTCGATGAGGTGATGCAGGCGGTGTCGGCTGCGCGTGAAGGCGGCTTTGACAATATCAACCTCGATCTGATCTACGGCATTCCCGATCAAACTCGTGATGACTGGATTGCTACGCTGCGTCAGGCATTGGCGCTGCGTCCGATGCACATTTCCCTGTATGCATTAGGCATAGAAGAAGATACGCCTATGGCGACCTGGGTCGATCGCGGGCTGGTGCCGATGCCGGACGATGACCTCGCCGCCGATATGTACGCCGACGCCGACGCGCTGTTGGAGCAGGACGGCTTCGTGCAGTACGAGATCAGCAATTGGGCGCGTGATGGACAGACGAGCCGCCACAACCTGCAATACTGGCGCAGCTTACCGTATCTTGGCTTAGGTCCCGGTGGACATGGATTCGTAGATGGCGTGCGTTATGCGACGATGCTGTCACCTCAAAGATATATTGCCGCACTGACGACCAGGCTGGATGCGCCACGTCCTGCGTTCCCACTCACGCCAGCAGTCGGAGAATGGAGCGCACTGACGCTGGATGACGAGATCAGCGAAATGCTGATCATGGGATTGCGGCTGGTGCAGGAGGGAATCGCGTTCGACGACTTTCGCGCACGCTTTGGCGTAGATCTGATGCAGCGGCATGGCGCTGTCTTCACGCATTACGCGCAGCATGGTTTGATCGACCTGAATGAAACGCACGTCCGCCTGACGAAGCGCGGACGGTTGTTGAGTAATATGGTCTTCCGAGAATTGGTCTAAGCGCTGCGTCCGAGGAGCTGCTGTGTGAGCGTGTCGAGCAGTATTGCAGCCGCACCAACAGGGTTGGCACGGCTCAGAGCATCCATAGCGCGCTCGACATAGAGTTCTTCCTGTGCCTTCGCATAGTCAGAAGCCCCTAGGCGATCCAGTAATTGCATGACTTCAGCGACAACTTCGGGGGTCATCGTTTCGGATTGGTAGAGCGATTTTAGGCGAGCATCTCGTTCCAGTCCGTAGAGAATCGGCAGGGATTTTTTGCGTGACAAAATGTCGGTGGCTGCCGATTTGCCGGTCAGTGCCGGATCACCCCATATCCCCAGGATGTCATCACGAATTTGAAATGCCAAGCCAAGATGCAAGCCAAACTCATAAAATGAATCGGCGCGTTGTGTGTCGGCACCGCCCAGCAGTGCGCCCATCTGAGCACAGGCGGCGATGAGTGCCGCTGATTTACCAGCGATCATCGATAGATAATCGCTGGTGGCGACGTCAGATTGCGTCTCGAAACGCATGTCGAGATATTGCCCACGAATCAATTCGAGATTGGTGGCGTTGAAAATCTGCCACACTGTCCCCGCGACGCCAGCAGGTACGCCTACCTCGATCATCTCACTCAGTACGGCATAGGCAAACGCGAACAAGCCGTCCCCTGCATTGATGGCATTGGCTTTACCCCAGATGCGCCAGACGGTCGGGCGCCCATGTCGGATGTCGCTGTCGTCCTGTATATCGTCGTGTACGAGCGAAAAGTTGTGTAAGAGCTCGACGGCGGCTGCGGCTGGCAGTGCATGTTCGCTGCTGCCGCCCGCCGCTTCCGCGCACAGTAGCAACAGCAGCGGACGAATCCGCTTGCCGGCGGGGCGATCATAGCTGGCGCCTGTTTCATCGACCCATCCGAGCGGAAAGCGCAGCATCGTCTGCAATTCGTCCGGGTGTGCCTGGAGCCAGCGGTCAGCCGAAATTCGCATAGTCATCGACAACCGATCGAGATATGACGTTATTGTAGGCTGCATCAAGAAACAACCTCAATCAGATCTGTATGTTGTAGCTCCGCAATCGTCCGTGCCCCAGAACATAACATGGCAATCCTAAGCTGCGCCGACAACACTCGAATCAGTTCATTGACTGCCTGCACCGATTGATCGGCAGCCTTCAGAAATGGACTCGCCAACCCACCAACAAGCGCACCAAGCGCGATCGATTTAGCAACGTCAATCCCGTCGCGCAGCCCACCGCTGGCGATGACTGGTCTGCCCTGGGCGGCGCTGACAGCGTATTTAATCGCATCGATAGTCGGGATGCCCCAGTCGGCAAACGCTGCGGCGACCTGGGCATGAAACGCAGTCGGCGCGCGGTGATACTCCACCTCACTCCATGATGTACCACCAGCACCGGCCACATCGATCGCAGCGATACCCGCATCGACGAGCTGACGGACATTATGTGCGGAGAAGCCCCAGCCTACTTCTTTAGCGACTACGGGAACACCGACGCGGGCACAGACATCCGCGATCTTGTCGAGCAATCCTGCGAAATTGATGTCGCCCTCAGGCTGAACCGCTTCCTGCAAGACATTGAAATGCAGAATGAGCGCATCCGCTTCCACCATGTCCACAATCCGACGGCAATCATCTACGCCGCAGCCGTAATTCAACTGCACCGCACCCAGGTTTGCCAGCAGCAAAATATCGGGCGCGATATCACGCACCTGATACGAGCGTGCCAGCTCCGGGTCGCGCAGCGCGGCACGCTGCGAACCCAACCCTAGCGCAATCCTGTTTTCCTGTGCAGCGGCGGCTAAATGCTCATTCAAGCGCCGCGCTATGTCGGTTCCACCAGTCATAGAGGATATCAAGAGGGGAGTCGCCAGTGTCTTGCCGAACAATCTCACCTGAGTATCGATCTGCGCAAGATCGATCTCTGGGAGTGCCTGATGCAGAAAACGAACTCGTTCCAACCCAGTGGTCAGACGCGGGAATTGGACATTTTGCTCCAGGTTGATGCGGATGTGATCGACTTTTCGATTTTCAATAAGGTCGTCAACAACATCCGGCGTGACTTTAGACATCGGCGGGTGTTCCTTGTATAGGCGGTTATCAATCCTAGCCTACGTTTTCGCGTCCTGTCAACACTGGCAGCATCCCGTGTAACCTGTATAATGTGAGCCGATATTGTGCTCATACCAAGAATTGCACTCCATCTCACACGCCATGGGAGGTCTTTTATGGCGACAAATACCGAAGATAAAGTTCGCAGCATCGTTGTTGAATTGCTCGGAGTAGAGGCGGGCGCCATTGCGCACGAGTCGCGCTTCCGCGAAGATCTCGACGCCGACTCGCTCGACCTAGTGGAATTGATCATGCGCTTCGAGGAAGAATTTGGCGGCGAGATCGCCGACGAAGACGCGCAGAAGATCACCACTTTTGGCGAAGCGATCTCGTATATCGATGGGCAAATGGGCGGCGGCAAGTAATTCCGCGCATTTATTCTCGATCCATTCCTACATAATACCCAGATGACAGGACTCCACTCAGCGTAGTCCTGTTTTCGTTTATACAGTCACGTGTCCTTGATCGGGATAGGGTCGCAACCGTGATGGTAAGCGCAAGGTTGCAACGATCACGATGAGGCAGCCGATGATCGTCAGCAGCACCCCTATTCCCGGCGCAACGCCGATGTCGAATCTGTCCATCAGCACCATCCCATGCACGATGCTAAACAGGGTTCCCAGCAAACCGATGCTGGCTGTGGTCGGCAGCAACCAACGCCGCAACACCGGTGCGCCACTCCAGACGATCAAGCCGATTGACAGCACCAGGAGGGCAATGGTGATAGCAGTCTGCTGTAGATAATTTCCATCGTCGAAGCGCGTGAGGAACTCGATCGGCGGCAGGGACGCGACCGCGAGAGTCACGATACCCACGATGCGATACAGCCTCAGCACCTGCATCCCAGCAATCATGAGCGCGCTCCACAATAACATTGCGCGCACGCAGAAGGTGACGAACAGAGAAGGGGTGCGAGCACGCACGTCAGGATGTAAACTCGTCCATTCTGCCAGATCATAAGCATTGAGTGTGGTCCCGGCACTGGCAGTGACGATCCAGGGTGTGACGTATCCCACTAAAATGAGCGCAACGGCAAAGACCAGCCAGCGCTGCGTCAAAATATTGCTCACGGTTTTTTCCTACGATAAATCGCCCAACAGACGATCGATATGCTGATGGATTTGTTCATCCTCGGCACGCTGGCTCTCCGCAAAGTTCACCATGAATTCGCTGCGGCGCTGACGTAATGCCATTGCCGCGACGGCGCGTACATCCGTAGTGGTGGCGTGCTGGCGACCATCGACAGCGGCGTAGGCGCGTGCAGCCTCAAAGAGGGTGTATTCTGCACGGTGTGAGTCAATGTCAAGCTCGCGTACAAGCTGGAGACCGAGACCGATAGCAGCGTCGTCCAGTACCGTCTCTTTCAGGAGTTCGCGGGCAATCATGATCTCTTCGCGTGTCTCCGCCATCGCCGCTTCCCACTGACGCACAAACAACGCCGGGTTGGTGCGGTATTCGCGCACCCGACGATAGACCTCAAGACGCTCCTCGGTATCCGTCAAGCCGCGCACATTGACGCGCAGACCGAAGCGATCCAGAATTTGCGGGCGCAACCGACCTTCTTCAGGGTTCATCGACCCGATCAGCACAAATCGCGATCGATAGGTGCCGACCATGGCACCGCGCCGCACCGTGAAGCTGCCTTGCGCGGCTGCGTCGAGGATCACATCGATGATCTCGTCACGCAGGAGATTGACTTCATCAATATAGAGCAGATTGTTGTCGGCACGCGAAAGGATACCACGCTCCAAACGTATCTTCTGCTGCTGCACGGCAATACGTTCGTTGATGCCACCGACGACATCTTCAAGTCGGGCATTCAAGGGCAGCTCGACCAGCTTGACCGACTCGTAATGAGTGATCGCGGTCCCGGCTGCGTGCTTTTCATAACAATCTGGATAGAGCAGTGCCGCATTGGGACGCGCCAGATCGACTGGAAAGACGCCTTCCTCGCAATCGCTGATCTCCACTTCAGGCAACAGCTCGATCAGACTACGAACAGCGGTCGTCTTGCCTGTACCACGCGGTCCAATCAACAGCACGCCAGCGACCGCAGGATTGACCACTGCCAACAGCAGTGCGATGCGCATCTCCATCTGTCCGACTACCGCCATAAACGGATAGGGCGGAGAATCCGACAAGCCCAGATCAGGCGTTTTGAGGGCAAGGATGCGCTTTGACCCGGCATCACTCAAAATGGAGAGCAGTGAAGACGTTGTAGGTAGGGCTTCCTCGTCGTTTGAGGGGTGGTCGTGATCGGCGGTCATGGCTGTCTGTGCCTCACAGGTCGTGGCGCTGCTTGCGGTACTGCTGACGCGCTTCTGCTTGCAGCGAGCGAGCTTGTTCTTCGGGTGTCTGATAAATCAGCGACGGCACCATCGTGGGATGTCCGTGTTCGTCGATGGCGACATAGACAAGATAGGCACTGTTGGTCACCTTTGGATCGCCTAAAAACGGATTCTCGGTCGTCACCTCGACACGGACTTCCATCGAGGTGCGTCCTACGTAGGTGAGTTCCGCTTTGCAGACCACCAGATAGCCCAGACGGATCGGCTCGACAAATGTCATGGAGTCGATGACGACGGTCACAACAGGCATGGCAGCGTGACGCATGGCAGCGAGCGCCCCCGCCTCATCGACCATTTTCATGATAACGCCCCCGTGTACATTACCGAGGGCGTTGGCTTCTTGCGGACCCATCAGGGCGCTCAAGGTGCAGCGAGACATCGAGATCGGCTTAGCGCCGCGTTCCTGGGTCATTCTTCGCCTGCATCCGGGACGAGATCGGAAAGCCGCTTGAAAATTTCCGCGTCCCATTCGAGTACGTCGATCTTGCTGTAGCCCAGATCGCCGTTCTGGGGAGGGAGGGGAGCCGCTGCAGGGAGTTTCGGTTTGGCGGGTTTGGGCGGAATATCTTTGAGCAGGGGAGGGCGGTCGGCGCTGCGATGACGAATGATGCGTCCATCCTGATAGAGATTGCCAATCCATTCGCCGACCTGTGTGTAGACATCGAACGTCTCACCGCGCACGAAACCGATGTAGTCGCCGCGCACATCGAAAATCGAGCTGTTGAGGACGGTGGCATGCCATTCACCCGGCGTGTCAAAAATAAAAAAGGGTTTGAGCGGGTCGATCGTGAACTTGCGACTCATCGGTGCCTCCTGGATCGCTAGGGTATGGCGCAATTATAACGTCGAAAGAAATGCAGGGCGTATCAAGTAATGTCGTTGTACGTCCAGTAACGATTCGCCAGGAAATTCCAGACCATGACGATCGCTACACCAATCAACCAGGCGGACATGGTGCCCAGCTTGGCGGTGCCCGTTGCAGAGGGGATATAGCCCGGACGAAGCAACTGAATTTCAGGGAGCAGGATTGGCATGAGCAGCTCGCCAAGCGGTTGATGTGCCAGCGTGATCCACACAGTGCGTCCTAACCAACCTACGAGGCTGATCAAGCCAAACTGCACCAACTGACGTCGCATCGAGCGTGAACGCGAGTCCGGGTAAGTCCAGAGACGATTCCAGGTGAAATTGCTCAGGATCGCCACGATGAAGGCGATGGTTTGGGCGATGACGACGTTGTAGTCGATCGGCTCCTGGAGCGTGGGCGGCAGGATAGTTGCCTGCAAAATGACCAATGTGCCGGCATCAATGATCGCACCGATCACGCCAACAACTGCGAATTTCAAGAAGCGCTCGACTTCTTTAGCGCGGCTGCCGCCGATGCGCGTCGCCAGATACCCGATGGGTACATCCAATGGGTTGCGGACGGCGATACGCCGAATTTTCACGCTGCTGGTGGGTTGGCTCATCCGATCCTCAGCCATGTGTCACACGAAGTAGTCGATCGCGCAGCAGCGCGACCAAAGCGAACAAGGCGCCAATGTGTAAAAACAAGTTGTTGACGTATAGATTATCGGTCAAACTATGCACCATCAGATAGCTCCAACTACCCAATACGCCAATACCAATCAGACGCATCGATGGGTCGGGATGCTGGCGCAGGCGCCATGTGAGCGCGAATATAAACAACATCATACTGGTATACGCTGTAAAGCCGATGATGCCAGTCTCAGCGAAAATATTCAAGTAGTAGTTATGTGCGTGACCGAGCGCGATATCCCAGTTGAGCAATGAAAACTCGAAGTAGGCATCCTCGTAATTACCAAAGCCCACCCCCGTCCAGGGATAAGCAGCGCCCATGCTCAAAGCGGCTTGCCAGTGTGCCAGGCGTTCAAGATTGGCATAGTTGGCAGCGTTGATGTCGATACCACGTACATCGCCAGCGGACGCCAGCTCACCGGTAATGCTGTTGAGACGGCTGACGATCGATTGTGGGATGCGTCCACTGGCAGTCGCCAACAGCATCAGCCCTATGCCAAAGCCTATGATGGCGAGAGAAATCGAGATTTTGCGGGGGATGGCAAGGACGACGATGACGATCGACGCACCCGCACCGAGCCACGCGCCCCGACTCCATGAAAAGTAAAGCGCTGTCAGGGTGATCGCGCTGCCAAAGGTGAAGAAAAGCGCCTGGACGAGCTGCCCAACCGCCCAGCCGGAAGGGTGATGCTGATTATTCCACCAGCGTCGCCATGACGCCAACGCCGCCGTAACTGCGATCGGTGCGATCAGCCCCATGAAACCGCCAAAGGGATTCGGCTGACCAAAGGTGCCGAACGCGCGAAAATGGACAGATTCGACAACTAAGTGCAGCGCCCCGCTGCCCCCGTAATATTGATAAATACCGATCAGCGCATTGGCGATCGCCGCCATGACGAGGGCAATCAGCAGCCAGCGCCAGCCGTAATCTCGTCCCAGATCGAGCAACACTACGATGACTATGCTCATCTGCACCCATTTCAACCATTCGGTCAGCCAGGACTGCGCGGAATAGGCAGAAAAGAGGCTGAATGCGGTCGAAGCGATGAAAAGAGCGATCGGAATAAGCAGCGGCGAATAATGGAACGCCTCACGCAGCGAACGACGCCTGATGAGATGACGTGCTATCCACGAGACGAGTAGCAAAGCAAATGCCGCTTGTCCGATGTCGAAGGGCAGCAATCCTGGCGCCTCTGTGGTGACCAATGCGCGCAGCGGTGAGACCGTAAACAGGATCACGGTCGCCGCCAGTGGGCTGCACAGAGCGAGCAGCAGCAGCAGCCCGGCGATCCCGGTAAATAAGAGATCGGGAGGCAACAGTGCTACGCCGACACCGATGCCAATCGCTGTGTAGAGCCACAACCAGGGCGAGCGGTGTAAAGTTATGCTTCCGCTGCCCACAGCACCGACCGGAAATAAGCGATCGTTTGTGGCAAGCCAGCATCCAGGCTAATTTGCGGTGTCCAATCGAGCAGGCTGTTCGCGCGAGTGGTGTCAGGACGGCGATTTTGCGGATCGCCCTGTACTCTGTCAGCGTGTTTGAAGACGATACCGCCTGTGTTGCCCGTGATGCGATTGACGCGCTCGGCGAATTCCAGAATGGTCATCTCGTCGGTGGTGCCGATATTGACCGGATCGTTGTATTCGCTCAACAAAAGCCGATACACACCCTCGACCAGATCGCTGACATACTGAAAGCTGCGTGTCTGCAACCCATCCCCATAGACGGTGAGCGCTTCACCGCGCAATGCCTGACCGACAAAATTAGGCACGACACGTCCATCGTCGAGACGCATACGCGGACCGTAGGTATTGAAGATGCGGACAATGCGCGTGTCCAAGCCATGATGACGGTGATACGCCATCGTCAGCGCTTCAGCATAACGCTTTGCTTCATCGTAGACACCGCGGGGCCCGATGGGATCGACGTTGCCTGCGTAATCCTCACGCTGTGGATGCTGGAGCGGATCGCCATAAATTTCGGAAGTCGATGCCAGTAAGAAGAGCGCATTGTTCGCCTTCGCCAATCCCAGCGCGTTGTGAGTGCCCAGGGCGCCCACCTTGAGCGTCTGGATCGGGTATTTGAGATAATCGACCGGGCTGGCAGGGGAGGCGAAGTGCAGCACGGCGTCCACTGATTTATCGATGTAGAGATGATGGGTGACATCCTGTTTGATGAAGGTGTAGCGTTCATGCCCCGCGAGGTGAGCGATGTTGCGCACATTCCCAGTGATCAGGTTGTCGATCCCGATGACGGTGTGCCCTTCCTGAATGAAACGGTCAGTGAGATGGGAGCCTAAAAAGCCGGCTCCACCGGTGATCAAGACACGCACGGCGCCTCCAAACGGGGATTATAAATGCGAATATCAAAGTGTACCAGATTGGCGACGGGACGGGGAGACGCGATCAAATCCTGAAGGCTATACCTGAACTTGTCCTTGATTGGTCTCGCGCAAATCGGCAATTTGGCGTTCCAGCTCTGTTTTGAAGATCGCGTATGCGCGCTCATCGACCAGACAGAAAATGATCGAGCGCAGCGCGCGCAGTTCCTCGAAAGTATAGTCGATTGCCTGTGTCAGCAGTGTAAGGGCACAATTTTCAAGTGGATAACCGAGGGCGCCCGTCGAAATTGCCGGGATGACGATCGAGCGGAGGGTGTTTTGTTCAGTCAGGCGCAGCGCTTCGAGTGTGACATTGGCGAGCTTACCGCGTTCACTGCCTTCTCCCCAGCGCGGCGCGACAGCATGAATGATTTTCTTGGCCGTGGACAGCTTGCCAGCAGACGTAATGACGGCGCTGCCGACCTCGCACCACCCGATCGCGGCGAGTTCGCGCTGTACCTCGACACCAGCGCGACGAACAAGATCAGGGTCAAGGTTAAGTTGTGGGTCGGTCACCGTGACCACCGCCTCAGCGACAACGGTGCGAATGTCGCCCTGGAACAGCCGAATGGTGACCTTGTTGACCTTGACCTTCATGATGCCGTGACCTGTATTCCACCAATCCAAGTCATACCATTACACCATTATTCAGGGTTCAACGTCAATAGCTCTAATGTTCGATATTATAGCAATCAGGAAAACGAACACGAAAGCCAGGTCGATCACGAAGAAACTATTGTCAACCAGACCGTGCGCCAGCAGGTCTATCATCGCGCCCATGCTGCCGACGACGAGTGCCCATAATATCAGATCGCGTTCGCGGAGGCGGCGGTAGAGCGCCAGCGCATGACGCCAGAACACAATCTGTATCCATAACGTGACGAGCAGTCCGACGATCCCCAGACGCAGCCAGCTATCGAGGATGAGGTTGTGGGGATGGGACAGATCAGGCTCCTGCCAGGCATCCGGGCGCAAATAGTGTCCGCGATAGAGATACAGGAACTGGTCGAGACCCAATCCGGTGATCGGTCGGTCAGCGATCATTTCGATTGCACTCTGCCAGACACGCAAACGAAAAAAGTTGGTGCCCTCAGAAAAATCGAGCAATCTGGCGAAACGTGCCGATTGCATCACGAGTGGCAGCGCGACGACAGCCGACGCCGCTAACCCGACGATCATGAGCCTGGTACGGCGATGGCGGATGAGTAGGAGCAGCACGATGACACTGAGAGGAACACCTAAAAAGAGTGCGCCCGCGCTCTGCGTCAGCACGATCGTGACGATCATGATCAGCGCGGCTGCAGCGCCGCTCATTCGGCGCCAACGACCGACCGGGATCAGAGCAAATGTAACTGCGAACGGGAAGCAGCGCCCCAGAAAGAGCGCGACATTGTTGGGAGAGCCATACACGCTCGCCAGACGGCGGACACCATCCTCGGCGGTGATAATTCCTTCACCGCGTGCATATAAAAACAAGCCAACGATCGATACGACCACGCCCGCGATCAGCAGTGTATCGACAAGACGCACCAGAAAAGCACGATCCCGTCCGTAGAGGCGTATCAGCACGTAAAAGGCGATTGGCTCGATGAACAGACTGCGCAGCTCGGTGACCGCGCGTGCGGTCACGGCTGACCAGATGATCGCGGCGAGTGCGCACAGCAGCCACGCTGCCAGCGCTGTATCGAGTGCGTTGAAACGGATGGGATGATGCAGCAGACGCCGATCACCGCCGCGCCATGCCCCTGACCAATCTGTGAAGACTCTCAGTCCGCCTGCCGTACAGGTGAGCAGCAGCATCAACTCTGTCATGGGAAAGGCAAAGCGAACCAATTCAACGGGGAACAGAAAAAATGGCGCGAAGAACAACGTTAGGATCAGTCCGGTGCGTGGCTGGTGATAGAGCAGGATCGATAAGACAACCAGGCTCACGAGCAGCAGTACGATGTGCGGCTGCAAATAGACCAGTCCTGCCGTCAACACAGCCAGGGGCAGATAAATCGGCTCGCGCCTGAAAAGCGCCTGATTGCCGCCGACAGCGAGCAGCATCCCGATCAGGGTGCCGATCGCTGCCGCCGCACTCAAAAACAAGTGTGTCGTACTGGAAAGCGTCGATAAGAACAGCGTGCGACGACGCAGGACATCTCCAACGCCCAGACGTGGCAACACCAGAAAAAACGCGGATAACCCAACAGCAGTCGTGACGACGCCGACAGCGATCTGCCGATCGTAGGGGGCAGCGCGATCATCAGCCCCAACAACGTAGGCGGCAATCGCCCACCGATCCCAACCCCGCTCCGCCTCTAATGCCAGAGTATGGAGACCGGGTGCAAGATCATGGGCGAGTGGCACAATCGTGAGCTTTGGTTCCTGGGTGTCGCTGGACAGGTTTACGTAAGTACGTCCCAGCTCATCACGAGGAAGCGCATTCGCAGGTGCGCCATCGATGGTGACGTAGAGAAATGCCGTGTAATCATCTTCCCGCAGACGCAGCCCGATCGATTCACCCTCGAACGTGAAGGTGGCGCGCGAGTCGTCGATCCAGCCAATGTCAGCGCCCAGTGGACTGAATGTCCAGACACCGTAGTAGGCAGCATCTGGTGAGGTCACTGGATGCACGCCTGTGGTGGCGTGGGCAGGGCGAGGGCGACTGTGCAAACTGTGGTAGAGCGGTGTTGCGATTCCAGCGCAGTCGATCAACGCGAAACCCCACTGCGGATCACCACAGGGCGCGTTCGGCTGCCAGTGATGCAGAATCATGCCACCAGCCCATGCCCACTCGTTCGATGCACGCGCCAGTGCATCCAGGGTGTAGCGCCGCTGGTGTTCGGGATCGACCGCACCCCATATGGATGGGGCGCCTGTCCAGTCATCGGGAAGGGTGTTCCAACCAAAATTGCTCCCCCACAGTGGAACATCACGGTCGCCATTGGCGACCATGATGTCGCGCAATCCGATGAAACGCGCAAAATTCAGCGTGTCTTCCCGGATGGTGCGATCTTCGGCGGGCAGATCGAAACCATAGGGCTTGCCTGCTGCTGCATCGAAATAGGGGGCACCGCCCAGTTCATACAGATTTTGCAAAAAGCGCCAATCGCTGAGATTGCTTCCTCCTTGCTCGACGGTAGGTGCCAGTGCAGCCAGCATGACCGTCGCACGTGCGTCCTGGGCATGAATGGCGGGGTAAACCGCAGCCAGCAGTGCGAGATAATCGACGGGCTGCGCAGGTAGCCCCCCCCAACCGCTCTCCAGATTGGGTTCATCCCATATTTGATAATGATCGACTGTGCCGCCATAACGACGCGCGACCGATGCAGCAAAGGCGGCAAATGCCGCGTTCGATTGCGGCGGAGCGGTAGCAGAGGCTGTGGCACGTCGATCACGCGCCCAGGACGGCGTTCCACCCAGCACGATGACTAGTTTCAGACCTGCCGCATCCACAGCGCTGACCAGGCGATCATAGGCAGCAAAGTCAACTATCCCGCGACCAGGAGAAACGACATCCCAACGGACTTCCTGTCGCACCCAATGAACACCGATCGCGCGCATGGCATCGAGCTGCGCGCGTAAGTCGTCGTCGGAGCTGTAACGGTTCAGATCGGTATTGACACCAAACAGTGGCACGCGCGTGGGCAAGTCGTCTTCTGTGAGTGGGTCTACAAACCCGCGCATCTGGTCGGTACGCGCTTCGAGTGCAGCGCCGACGGTGACCGCCCCGCCAACACACACGAACAGGGCTGCGATCAGGACGACGAGCGCGCGCTTCATCGCGTCCAGGCGGGGGTCGATGCGCTGCGATCGGCGGTCAGCGGGTGCGCTATGCCGGATTGCAGATCGATGATCCAGAGATTGCCGCCGTAAACATAGGTGATCTGCTCGCCTGATGGACTCCAGACAAAGAACGGTGTTTCAGCACGTAAGCCGACCTGTTCGGCGTCCATTGGATAGAGACGCCGCGCGTTGCTGCCGTCCCGATCGGCAACGATCAGATCGTATTCCGCCCCGGTACTGATGCTGTTGGCGATGTCACGTGCCTGGAGATAGGCGATCAAAACCGTGCCGTCGGCGCGAACCGGGGAATAGCGCGGCACCGACCATATTCCGGCATTCCTGATGATGTCGGCGCTGAATCCACCATCGGCAGCGGACACAGCGACATGAAAGGCGGGACTGGTCTCGGCGGGTTCGCTGCCGATCGGCTGCCCATGAATGGTGGTGAGGAGGAGCGAGGCATCCTCTGACCACGATACGCTGGCACGCCACGACCAGGGCTGGCGGGTGCTGAACACCGGATAACGCAGCAGCGGGAGGAGATCGCCACTGGACATATTGACAGTGCCGATCGAGTCAGCGCGTACCCAGGCGAGTTGATCGCCCGTCGGCGCCCAGGAAAACCCGGTTCCCCACCAACTGTACAGCCAACCAGACGATCGTGGGATGAATTCGCGAGCGTTGAAGAGTTCCCCAGACGCAGGATCAAGACGTGCAATCCACAGATCGTTGTAAGCCTGCCAACCGGGGGCGTTGGCTGTGATCTCGCCTGTGGAGTAGCTGATGGTGTTTTCCTGCCCTGGCACCCAGGATGCAAACAGGACGTTTTCCGGGCGCAGCGCAATCGGCTCAGCACCAGCCGACGTATCGGCGAGCAACCACAAACTATTGAACGCGATTTCGGAATCGGTGGAAGTGCGGGTGAACAAGAGCGAGCGACCATCTGGCGTGACATCCAGGACACGCCCATCCACATCCCCTGAAGTGGTGATCAGTTGTTTATTGGTGCTGCTTCCCCTGACCATCCAGATATTGCCATTGCTTAAGTAAAACAAGGTGCCGTCGATCGGCACAGGATCGAGCTGACCGCTCGGTCCGATGTAGATGACCGCATCGTCGGCGGCGCGCAGCACAGTCGAGCGGATCGGCACAACATCCATACGTTGTCCATCGCGCATCGTGACGCGATCGCATACCTCTTGCAGCCCGTTCACACCCGACTGCGCAACCCTTTCTTCGCCTGGCTGTAAGCCTTCATTCAGAATACGGCGCTCGCCATAGGCGATCTCCTGCTGCACACACTCTTCGGTCTGCTGGACACGGACGACTGTGATGCGCATCCCGTCGGTGAGCTGCGTGAAGGGGGGCGGGGCGATTTCGTCAAGATTGGATAGCTGAATACCTGTCTGGGTCAGGAATTCGCCGACCGTGATCGAGACCGATTGTGGATAGGCACGTTCCTGCCCGTCCGCCACCAGCGAAACCAACAGGGTGGTGTCTGGAGACTCGCCTACACAGGCTGACAAAAGCAGCGCAACACAAATAAGAGACTGTCGAACCCATTTCATCAAACGTATGGTTCCAGCTTGATATTGGACAGGATGTGTGAACTCCCACCGACATTGATCGACAAGCGTCGAATATCGGTGGGAGTTGGTTAAATTGGTTCCTACCATGTGTTACGGGAAGAACGTCCCGCGAATGTTCGCCAGCGTGCGCAGCAGCGCCAGGTTGACGGCATTGGCACCATATCCCTCGACCGACGCGCTGTCCAGGTCACCCGCACCCGTAGGCGCGACATTCAAGCCGAAGCCGCTGTCGCCAAAACCAGGTACGGTGCCGAGCAATCCCCACACATTCAGGAGCAGGGCGCCGTTTTCCTTGGCAGCACGAATGATCACGTCGTTAAAGGCAGCCGCCGACATCGCGTCCACAGCCGGGCTGCGGGTGAGTGTCAGGACGACCGGGATCACGCCACGCGCGTTGGCAATATCGATGATCTGCCTCAGCGTGGTCTCGAAGCTGAACACATCGACGCCGCGCGCGATATCGTTAGCGCCCACTGCGATGAAGACGATCGCGGGTTGTATCAGGCGCAGTTCGCAGTCGAGAGGTGTTTCTCCGGCAGTGCAAACCGAGAGATCGGCGCGATTCGGATCGAGCAGATCAGCAGCGATCCAGTCGGCACCTGCTGCGACACTGGCACGCGAGAAGCTGGTCGTACCGCCGAGATCGGTCTGATTGATGGTGTCGATCAGCGCGATCAGGTCGGGCTGCTGACTGGCGTTGTAGAAACCGCCTGGTGCGAACGGACGCAGCACGTCGGACTGCGCGATCGGCTGCCCTCCGACATACGCGAACACCGTCGATCGATTGCCCAGCGCGATGCCCGTTTGGGCAGTTCCACCGATGCGCGCGTCGCTCATGTCCGGGTAAACAGGTAAATTATCCGCTGGGTTGCTCACTGCAGGCGTCTCTGTTGGGACAGGCGTCTCTGTAGGAATTTCAGTGAACGTCGCCGTCGGGATTGGTGTCTCACTCGGAATTTCAGTGAACGTCGCCGTCGGGATTGGTGTCTCACTCGGAATTTCAGTGAACGTCGCCGTCGGGATCGGTGTCTCACTCGGAATTTCAGTGAACGTCGCCGTCGGGATCGGTGTCTCGCTCGGAATTTCGGTGAACGTCGCCGTCGGGATCGGTGTCTCACTCGGAATGCCCGTGAACGTCGCCGTCGGGATCGGTGTCTCGCTCGGAATGCCTGTGAACGTTGCCGTTGGAATCGGCGTCTCGCTGGGGATCAAGGTCGCCGTCGGAATCGGCGTCTCGGTGAATGGAACCCCTGTGGGCGGGATATTGGTTGCAGTGAGTGTGGGTACGAATGTCGCGGTCGCTGCAACCTGAGTCGTCGGAATGGGGCTAGGCGTCCATGTCCAGGTGGGGGTCAGCGATGCCGGGATCGCGCTGGTCACACTGATCTGACGAATGACACTGGACGATCCACCTGGACCCGCCACCGTCAGGATGATGTTATAGGTGCCAGGGGCGGTAAACGTGCGGCGCGGATTACGCTCACTGCTCAAACCACCATCGCTGAAATTCCACTGGTAACTGGTGATTGAACCAGAAGACTGATCGACGAACTGTACCGTCAGCGGTGCGACACCACCAGCGAAATCCTGGGTGAAACCAGCACTGGGCGCGGATGGGCTGTTGACGCTGATCTGGCGTGAGACATTGGACGAGCCGCCAGGACCCGTCACGGTCAGTGTAACGGTATAGAGACCCGGAGAGCCGTAGATATGGGTCGGACTGACCTCGGAACTGGTCGTGCCATCCCCAAAGTTCCAGGCATGAGTATTGATGCTGCCTGTCGATTGATTGCTATAGCGGACGGTGAGCGGGACCTGCCCAGTGGTCACGTCCTGTGTGAAGGCTGCGATCGGACGCGGTATTTCCTGCGTGGGCGATGGGATCGGCGTGTTGACCCGGTTTTGCACGGTGATATTGCCGATAACGGTCTGTTCGATCCGTCCATCGCGCAGATAGACGCGTAGTCGCAGTTGATAACGCGCATCCTGGACGCCATTGGTATTCCAGATACCGAGCAGATTGTTCAGCACAGGCGTGAACAAGGGCGATGTGGCAGGAAACCACAAATTGCCCGGATTGGGATCGGGACCGAATTCGAGCTGATATTGCAGGAACTGCGGGTGACTGGCAGAGCCCAATACCTGCACATTACTGGCGACGATATTGCCCGGTCCTGGAGAAAGAATAGCGATATTGAGCGGGAAGGAAGTCGGCGGCAGGATCACCGGGGGTTGGCTGGTAGGTACGATGACGATCGGCGGGAAGATTTGCGCAGTCGCAAAAGCGCCTGTCGTCGGTAAAAAGGTGGGGAGCTGGGCAGTCGCGGGAAGTCCGCTGGTAGAGACCGGGGTGCGAGACGGCAGCAAGGTCGCGTTGAGTGTTTCGGTCAGCAATATTTCCTGCTGATCCGGCGCACCGCTCAGATTGCAGCCGCTCACCAAAAGGATTACAAATGCGCATAATGCAGCCGCGATTTGTCGAAATACGGGTTTTTGAGTTGGAGACATCACCACCGACCTTTTTCAGATGTGAAAACATGACTATTATGCACTGGGACGTAAATCCGTACCACGTCACGGGCGCGCCACTTGTCCTCAATTTGTACAGGACTACTTACCTGTGTTGTGGGAGATGAAATCGGTGTTACACTCGCATGTATGAAAATCATGATCGTTGATGATGAAGCACCCATACGCGAAGCGTTGGGCAAACGCATGAAACGCGAAGGTTTTGAGACCATCCTGTGCGCGGATGGCGCGGAAGCTTTACGCCGCTTTCACGCCGATCGACCCGAACTCGTCATTCTCGATATTGTCATGCCCAACAATCTCGATGGACTGACCGTGTGCCGCCGTATACGCGAGGTCTCCGATACGCCGATCATCATGCTGTCGGCACAGGCAGTCAGCGAGGACGATATCGTCGCGGGACTGATGGCGGGCGCGGATGATTATTTAGAGAAACCGATCGGCTTAAACGAGTTCGCGGCACGAGTCCATGCGCTGCGTCGGCGTTCGATTTTGTCCGCCACCGAGAGCGAACAGCAATACGACGATTCATATCTGACTGTCGATCTGCATCGACGTACCGTGCATGTACAGGCGCAGCGAGTGCATCTCACGCCGACCGAGTTCAAATTATTGGCAGTGCTGATGGAAAACGCCGGGCGGGTCGTATCACAGCGCGACCTGCTGGAACAGGTGTGGGGACGCGAGTATATCGACGACATTTATTACCCGCGCGTGTATATCAGCCAGCTGCGTCGTAAGATCGAGCGCGATCCCGCCAATCCGATCTACATCCTCACCGAACACCGTATCGGCTATCGTTTTGAAAAGCACGATAAGCCCTGATCGGTGCCAGTTCCCACCTCTTGTCAAAACATCCTCTGAGATGACATGCTCGACAGCACGCTGCTCAGTCTCATCATCAATGCGATTACAGCGCCGTTGTCGCTGGCATTTTTGCTTTTACTGACGTGGAGCGATCTGCGTCGAGAGATCAATCCATTTTTTGGTGTATTTTTGGCGTTCATCGTGATCTGGAACGGTGGCGCGCTGATCGTGCAGGCATCGCTGCTGGCGGAGCTGTCACCCGACCTGCTGCGTGGGGCAAGGATCGCGCTCGACCTGGGCTTTACAGGCGCGGGAATCGCCGCCTTTGCGCTGACGGCAGTAATCGTCAAGGCATACACGCGACGACTGCGCGGCTTGTCGCTGGTGGCACTGCTGACAATCCTGCTCTACCGTTTTCTGCAGCTGACCAACACCCCCGAAATCACAGACAGCGCTTACACGATCATTTACCGGGCGCAACCTCTCCTGGTGGTCTTTTTTGTCATCTTCGGGGGCGGAACGCTGCTGCTGCTGTGGCAAAATCGGCGCGCGGTGCGTTCGCCGCTGCTACGAGTCGGCTTGACAGTTTTCGTAGTGGCACAATTATTCGGCTTCGCCAATCCACAGTTTGGATTGTGGGCGACTGCCAACAACCTGGGTGTGATCGCGGCGCTGTGTATCAGTATGGCACTGATTCGTCAGGAAATGATCCGGCCGCTGGCGGAGCGCACCTCTCAGGTGGAGACACTGCGACGGGTGAGCGCCGGCATCATCAATCAGGAATCACTGCCGACCCAGCTCGCGCAAATCCTGGAGCGTACCGCGCTGCTGGTGCGCGCTGACGGTGCAGGCATTTATGGCACGCATCCACAGGGGTTGACACTGATCGATTCGTGGCAGCTGCCGACACTGACAGAGCGGACGATCGCTGCCGATCCGAGTGGGATGGCGATGCAGGCGATGAAGACGCGGCGGACGATCCATGTCGATCATTACGGGCGCGAGTGGCGCGGCGGGAGCGATTTTCCGTTCGCCCGTGAAACGTTTGGCTCAGTCGTGTGTACGCCGATCACCCACACCGATGAGACCTTAGGGGTGCTGATGGTAGTATCGGCACGGCAGGGGCGACTGTTCCGCACCGACGATCTCTATCTGCTGGAGATGCTGGCGACCCAGATCGCGGTGGCGCTCACCTATCATCGTCTGTTCGAGCATCAAAAGGAACTCGACCGTCTCAAAAATGAGATGCTGCGTATGGCGAGTCACGATCTCAAAAATCCGCTGCAAGCGTCGATGGCGAACCTCGATTTACTGCGTGACGATCTCGTCGGGCATCCGCTGCCCGATGTACACGAGTCCATCGAGGTGATCGATAAGCAGCTTCGCCGGATGAGCCGAATCATTCGCGGTGTCCTCGATCTGGAAAAGCTGCGTGATGGCAAAGTCCAGCTGGCACCGTATCCTGCCGCGCAGCTTATCGACCGGGCTGTCGATGAGCTGCGCGAATACGCACGCGACCAAAAAATCACGCTGCACATCGAGTCATTGACCGCGATCGAGGGTATCGAAGTCTTGTGCGATGCCCGACAGCTGGAACGCGCCCTGGTCAACCTGATAGAGAATGGGTTAAAGTTCACAGCCTCACAGGGTACGGTGAGCATAGGGGCAATGTTAGATTCGCAGGATACCCGAGTCGTCTTCAAGGTGAAGGACAACGGCGTGGGTATTGCGGAGGAACATCAACCGCATGTTTTCGATCGTTTCTACCGTGCCAGCCCTCAAGGTATGGAGCATGTCAACGGCTCTGGATTAGGGTTGAGCTTAGTGAAAGCTGCTGTATCAAATCATCATGGTGATGTTTGGTTTCACTCCCACGAAGGCGTCGGCACCACGTTTTTTGTCGCAATTCCTGTCGCACAGACACAATCCGCTGCGCCGCTTGAATAAGCGGCTCGGGCTGGCTGCGCTCGCACTCAGCCTATTTATAACTGGCATTGGCTCATCCACCGCGCAGGATGACCTGCCCCTTACCGCTTATCGACAAGCCGATCTCACCCGGCTGACCGCCAACGTACAGCGTCCCAACGGGATCGCCTGGTACGACGGCAATCTGTATACTGCCTGTACGGGTGACAGCACCATCTACGAGATCGATGACACCACCGGGCAGACACGCACCTACATCTTCGGGGTGCGTAACGCCCACATGCTGCACGTTGAAGAGTCTCCGGCCACAGGATTGACGCTGTGGGTGCCCGATTTTGGCGACAACTCGCTATCTCAGGTGACTCGCAGCGGGGTGCGCCGTATCGAAAGCAACATGTCGGGTGCATGGGGGATCGCGGCGGTCGATGAGTCGCGCTTTCTGATCACAAATTTACTCGACAGCACCCTCAACCTGGTCGATCGTACAGGCGAACGCGAAATGTTACTCGACGATCTCGCCTCGCCGACTGGTCTGCTCATCAATGATGCGCTCGTCTATCTGGCTAACACGGGCAGTACTCGTCGGGCGATCGAATGGTATCCGTTGGAGACGCTGCTCGATGGCAGCTTCGTGCGTGCCGACTCCAGCGCCCAGGTACTCCTGAGCGGAATACAAAATGTCACTGGGTTACAAATGGCGCCGGACAACAAATTGTATTTCGCCTTTTCACAAGGGACGCGCGGAGTGGTCGGACGCATCGACCCGAAAACGTGTCAGGAAAATGGGGGGTGTACGGCTGAAGAGATCGAGATCGTCCTGTTCACCGATCTACAGGCGCCGCTGTCGGGCTTGACGATCACGCCCGACGGACGCATGTTCGTACACGAGATGTTCAGCCCTGACCTGTATTGGGTGCAGCTGGATCGTTGATCGGCGCGGACGGATTATTATGCGTCTCTGTGCCTGCCTCATGTTGCGAGAAGGCAGCGCGACGGGTCTTTGAGCAAAATCCTCGCGTCGATCAATGCGCGAGGATTTTGCTCAGAAATTGGCGGCAGCGCTCCGTCTTAGGATGATCGAACAGATCGGCAGGTGTAGAATCCTCGATTTTCTCGCCCTGATCCATGAAGATGACACGGTTGGCAGCCGCCCGCGCAAAACCCATCTCGTGGGTGACGACCACCATCGTCATACCTTCTTTGGCGAGCGCCAGCATGACATCCAGCACTTCTTTGATCATCTCTGGGTCGAGTGCCGAGGTCGGCTCGTCGAAGAGCATGATTTTGGGGTTCATCGCCAACGCGCGGGCGATCGCAACGCGCTGCTGCTGCCCACCAGAGAGCTTGGATGGAAATACATCGGCTTTTTCTGGAATGCCCACTTTATCCAGTAATGCCCGCGCAACCTGCGTCGCCTCGTGCTCATTACGCTTACGCACAATGCGCTGTGCCAGCATGATGTTTTGCAGCACGGTCAGGTTTGGAAACAGGTTGAACTGCTGAAAGACCATGCCGACTTCTTCGCGGACGCGATTAATATTGGTGCCGGGTTGATTGACCTGTATGCCATCGACCCAAACGTCGCCTTCATCGATCGTTTCCAGGCGATTGATGCAGCGTAACAACGTGCTTTTACCAGAGCCGCTTGGTCCGATGATGACGACGACTTCACCATGATAAATATCGAGATCGACTTGTTTCAACGCGGTCACATTGCGAAAGTGCTTGTATACATTGCGGATCGAGATGATCGGTTTTGGATCGTCAGCCATATCAACTCTCCTGCTTATCAGCCTGCAAACGCGCTTCCAGCCAGTAAACGCCCATCGACATGACGATCGTCAGATTAGCGTACAGAAACGATAGAACAAGTAAGCCCTGTGGATAGCGAAAACGGTTGCTCGAATATTGACGGGTGAGCTGTGAAATTTCTGGTACGGCGATCGCCGAGGCGAGCGAAGTGTCTTTAAGCAGCAGGACAAAGTTGTTCGCCATCGCCGGAAGTACATTGCGCAATGCCTGAGGCAAAATGATATAACGCATCGCCTGCACATACGACATACCGAGCGAGCGGGCTGCTTCCATTTGTCCGCGTCCGATGCTCTCGATCCCAGCACGGAACACTTCCGACATGAACGCGCCATAGGTCAGCGCGAATGCAAAGGTGATACGGGCGGTCTCCTCGACATCGCGTGAGCGTAACGCGGTGGTGGCAATCCGATCCGGGGCAATCCCTGCGAGCTGCTGCAAGAAGTCGTCCAGCGCAGGGATAGAGGCGATGACATCGATCAGCGCAGGGGTGATCACAAAAGAAAATATCAGGATGATGACCAATAGCGGCAGTCCACGAAAAAGCTCAACATAAAATGTCGATAAATTGTAGAGCAACGCATTTTTGGAGATGCGTGCCAGCGCGGTCAGCAGTCCAACGATCGTCGCAAAAAAGAATGACCATAAGGTGATCTGGATGGTCACGGAAATGCCGGGAACGATGAAATTCCACGTCTCCACTAAAATTGGATCGGTGAAGATCGCGTAGAGTATCAGCACATCCAGGGCAATAAAGGCGATGAACCAGAGCTGACGCTGCACGATCTGACGACCAAGCCGCCGTATATCGAACAATTGACGCGGGTAACGCGCATCTGCGATTGTATCGGTCATAAATACCCATCTGTCGGGTGCAGAAAATAGTGAATAAAAACGCACCAGACGCTTTTACGTCCGGTGCGTGTCTTAATTGAACCAACTGCTAATTCTCGAACCAGACTTTGAAAATGTCGTCCCAGGTGCCATCCGCCATCATCGACTCCACGGCAGCATCGATGGGTGCAATCAGGTCGCTATCCGTCGGATAGGCGAATGCCAAACCCTGAATGCCGGACAGCGATTCTTCGATAGTCATCAAGCCGCCGCGCTGCTCGACATAGCCCTCAGCCGACGGGCGATCGACCACGACCGCATCGGCATCACCGTTGATCAACGCCTCGACTGCGGCTCCGAACCCATCGAATGAACGGGTATTTTCCATGCCGAAGAGCGCGTGGGCGGTGATCTCGTTGGTGGTGCCGACCTGGGTGGCGACCACGTAATCATCCAGCGCCAGTAACCCCGCCGAGTCGGTGAAGCGAGTCTCGTCGGCACGAATCAGCAGCGTCTCGTCGTATGCCTGATACAGCATCGAGAAATCGACTGATTCGTCACGTTCCGGGGTGTAGGTGATACCGTCGGCTGCCACGTCGAATTCGCCAGCAGCGATGGCGATCAACATGCCGTCCCATCCGGTTTCGACAAAGACGGGAACACAGTTGAGACGTTCGCAAATTTCGCGGAAGGTGTCGTAGTCCCATCCGACTTTTTCGCCCGCTTCATCAATGTAGTTGTAGGGGGGATAGGCGTTCTCGACGGCGACCGTGACTTCGCGTCCTTCCAGATCCGGCAGCTCGATAGTCTCGAACCAGCGTCGGAACACCTGATCCCAACGACCGGATGCCTGCAGCTGCGTCATCGCCGCATTGATCGGCTCGACGAGATCACTGCCAGGTGGGAAGGCGAATGCTAAACCCTGAATGCCGGACAGCGATTCTTCAATCGTCATCAACCCGCCGCGCTGCTCGACGTAGCCCTCAGCCGACGGACGATCGACCACGACCGCATCAGCGTCGCCGTTGATCAACGCCTCGACCGCCGCGCCGAACCCATCGAATGAACGGGTGTTTTCCATACCGAAAAGCGCGTGGGCGGTGATCTCGTTGGTGGTGCCGACCTGAGTGGCGACGACATAATCACCGAGCGCGATCAAGCCTGACGAATCGGTGAAGCGATCCTCGTCGGCGCGCAGCAGCAGCGTCTCGTCGTATGCCTGATATAGAATCGAGAAATCGACCGATTCGTCGCGTTCGCGGGTGTAGGTGATACCGTCAGCTGCGACATCGAATTCGCCAGCAGACAAAGCGATCAACATGCCGTCCCATCCGGTCTCGACAAACACCGGGACACAGTTGATCAGGGCGCAGATATCGCGGAAAGTATCGTAGTCCCAACCCACCTTTTCGCCCGCTTCGTCGATGTAATTGTAGGGGGGATAGGCGTTTTCGACTGCGACCGTGATCTCACGTCCACCCAGGTCGGGAAGGGCGGTTGCGTTATCCTGGGCGCCGACGACCGACACGACGAGTAGAGAGAGCAGAAAAAACAGTAAAGCGAACCGTTTCATCATGTGTAAGCTGCTCCTGGTGCAGTCACCATATCAAACGAACGAGGGGAAAGATGAACCTGGGCGTCATTATACTTAATAAATCATGTTATTCACACTCGGATCACAAAGCAGGTGATTCCAGCACATAAACCCAGATGGACGTGGCGTCTCCGTCAATAACAGATGCAAAATCGACCGCGCGATATCCTTTCGCAAAAGCCGTGATGAGGGTCTCACGCAGCGCGTGGCGCCACGCGAGCGCGGTCTGCGGTGCAGTCGCCTTGATGACATCGATTTGCGCCGGGATCGCAGCCAGCATCACGGCTCCCGTCTCGAACGCGTACTGGACGGGGTGACCCGCCGCGTCACAACGAAGCAGGAAAGGAGCGTTGGTCAAAAGCAGCGGTTTCGATACGGCGCGGACAGCGCGCACATCCCAAACCGCTTCAACGCGATCGGAAGGCAGTCCCGCGTTGATCGCGTCGGTCATGATGCCGTAAAAGTCGATGTGATAGCGATCGACGATCGCGCCCAGCCGCGCGATATTGAAATTGGCGTTGCCGCGCTGAAGCGGGTCGAATGTCCAGCGAACGGCGTCAAAACCATGTTGTACTGCCCACTGACGCTGTGCGTTTTTGAGTCCATCCCCGACCCCTTGCTTTTGATACTCCGGCAGCACGCCGGTAAAGTGCGACCACAGGATACGCTGATCACCGCGCGACGCGGCAAACGCGAACGATACCCCGATCAGACAGTCGTCAAGCACGGCGCCGAGCATCACGCCATCGTTGAGCGTGAGCGCACGAATCAAATGTGCTGGCACCGCGTCACGGGGTTCGAGACCCCAAATGGCGATTTCGGCATCGGCTGCGCGCTCGAAGTCCGCTGGGGTTTCCAGAACGACGTAGGTAACCCCAGGGATCATCGTCCAAGTGGCTCGATCATCAGAATGCCGATGAACGCGGTGATCAATCCGACGTGATGGGTAATGCTCCACAGCAGCGCCAGCACAGGCGATCCGACAGCGAGATCGATCAACTGAATGATAAAGCTGATCGCAATCAGAATGACCCCGATCACGACCGGCAAACCGCGCTGACGTGCCAACGACGACGAGAGCGTTTCCAACAGCCGCGCGATAGCAGGGGAACGATCAAAACGCTTCAGCATCTTCTCTGCGACCTCGATGGTTAGATTTGGTATGGGCGCAAACGTTCATAGAGGGCTGCGGACATCCGCGCGGTCACTTCAATGCCGTCGGCGCCGTGTAACTGATGTTCAACAGTAGCCTGATCGTGCAGCAGCGACACCAGATCGCCTCGATCGTAAGGAAAGCGCATTTTCAGGGTGTAGAGTGAGGCAGTCAGCGCTTTTTCGATCGCGGACAGTAGTTTATCCAGTCCTTCCCCTGTGACAGCGGAGATTGGCACGATGTCGGTGTAGCGATCCGGATCGATCACGTTCGGGAGATCGCCTCGATACTGGTCGATCTTATTCCACACCAAGATGCGTGGCACAGGCGGCACATCGATCTCGGCAAGGATGTCCTCGACCGTTTCGATATGCTGCAGGACGTGGGCGTGATTGACATCCACAACTTCCAACAGAATATCCGCCTCGGAAATTTCCTCCAATGTCGCTTTGAAAGCGGCTATCAGAGTGGTTGGCAGTTTCTGAATGAAGCCGACTGTATCCGAGATCAGCCCCAACCTGCCGGAAGAAAGCTCGAAGCGCCGCGTAGTCGGGTCGAGCGTAGCAAACAACTGATCTGCAATATAGACATCGGCGCCGCTGAGCGCGTGCAGGAGAGTCGATTTGCCAGCATTGGTGTAGCCGACCAGCGCGACCAGGGGCACACCAGAGCGATCGCGCTGCGCACGGTGGCGGCTGCGGTGCGAACGTACCTGTTCCAGGTCTTCCTTGAGCTTGTCGATCTTGCGGCGAATCTCACGGCGGTCTACTTCAAGCTGCGTCTCACCAGGTCCACGCAGACCGACCCCCGCGCCACCGCTGCGTCCAGAACCGCCGCCCGACTGCCGGGCGAGATGCGACCATTGCCGTGTCAAACGCGGCAGTCGATATTCGTACTGTGCCAGCTCGACCTGCAGGGCGCCTTCGCGGGTGCTGGCATGCTGTGCGAAGATGTCGAGGATCAAGGCGGAACGATCCAGCACCTTGATGGTTTCACCGAGACGCTTTTCAAGCTCGCGCTGGTGGCGCGGTGACAGTTCATCATCGAAAATGACGACCTGGGCATCAAGCGCCAGCATCGCGGTTTTGATCTCCTCGACCTTGCCTGCACCCACCATCGTCGCGGAGTCGATCGAGTTGAGGTTTTGATAGGTCTGTCCGACCACCACCATGCCCGCCGTGTCCGCCAACAGCGACAGCTCATCCAGCGACTCGTCTACAGACAGCAGTGGACGGCTGCGTTTGACGCCGACGCCGACGAGAAAGGCTTTCTCCGGCGCGCGAGTCACCTCGCGGCGGTCGGCAGGTTGCACCGCGTCAGTTTGGAGAGTCGAGCTTTCGAGTTCGTTATCTTTTTGCATACCACGCCTTCAGTCGGTTCAATGCTTCTTCAAGTCTAGCTTCAGGGACAGCCACACTCATGCGTACATAGTGCGCGCCGCCCGGACCGTAAATGGCACCGGGTGCCAGCGAGACATTCGCCTCGGTCAGTGCGTGTTCAGCATACCACATCCCGTCGTGTTGATCGGTGCGCGCCCAGATGTAGAGCGAGCCGAGCGGTTTATCCGCGTGCAGACCGACAGCGGGCAGTGCTGCCAGGATCAAATCGCGTCGGCGCTGATAGATGGCGTTGCGATCGTCGATCCAGCTTTGCGGGGTGTCATCGATCGCGGTTATCCCAGCGTCGTAGACGGGCTGAAAATGTCCGCTGTCCATGTTGCTCTTGACCACAAGCAGGTTGTTCAATGCCTCTGGTGAGCCAACGGCTGCACCCAGACGCCAGCCCGCCATATTGTACGTTTTCGAGAACGAGATAAATTCGACGACATGATCGAGCGCGCCTGGCACCTGCAAGGCGCTGTTGGCACGATAGCCCTCGAACGTGACCTCGACATAGGGATTATCCGACACCAGCAGCAGCCGGTGCCGCCGACAAAAATCGACCAGCTCGGCATAATGGGCTAAATCACAGACCGCGCCTGTAGGGTTGTTTGGATAATTGACCCACAACAACTTGGTTGTCGGTGTGACGAGCGTCTCCAATGTACCGACATCGACATGAAAACCCTGTTCACGCGGGGTTGGCACATAGCAGGTCGTCGCGCCAGCCAGCGTCGCCCCCAGGCTGTAAGCTGGATAGCTGATGTCGGGGATCAGCACCGAGTCGCCCTGGTCGAGATAGCTCAGGGTGAGATTGACGATTCCTTCTTTGCTGCCCAGCAGCGGCAGGACATGCTTTTCGGGGTCGAGCGCCACACCGAAGCGCGTCTGATAGTAGCGCGCGACCGCGGCGCGAAATTCTGGTATGCCTTTATATCCCGAATAGCCATGATGATGCGGCGAGGCGGCCGATCGCTGCAATGTTTCGATCACCGCATCAGGTGGGGGCATATCCGGGTTGCCGACATCGATATTGATGACATCGTGACCAGCGGCGTTCAATTCGCGGACGCGCTGGTTGAGCGCTGCGAAAGGGTAGGGGGGGAGACTGCCCAAACGAGCGGCGGGACTCGGCATCACTTAAATCCTTTGCAATAAGTCAAAATGGTTACGGTCCCACTTTGGGTGTGATCGCGCCGCTGGTCAGCAGGTAATACTCCAGCACCCGTCCGACTCGCTCCAGGCTGTCAGCGCTGATTTTATCGAGCGTATCTTCGCTGGTGTCCCAGTAGGCATAGTTCAGATCGATGATATCCACCGCCGGGATACCTCGTTGAATGAAGGGCAAATGGTCGTCGATGATGGCGGAACGCACTTCCATTGGAAACTGTTCGGCATAGCCCAATTCAGCAGCAGCGCTCCAGATGTCTGTCACCAACTCCGGTGCCGACTGATTGGAATAGCCCTCAATCGGGAACTGTTGATCGAATTCTCCGACCAAATCGACCAGCAGCATGTAATCGATCTGTTCAGTGGTCAGGTCGAGACGGCTGGCGTACAGCGTCGAGCCAATCAGATAGCCGCGCGTGGACGGGAGCAATGCTGGGAATGGCTCGATGCTGCCCTGATCCTCGGCATCGAAGAAGACGAAGCGAATCTCCTGGTTTGGGGTGTAATGCTCACTCAGGACGCGCGCCATCTCCAGCAGTACGCCGACGCCGCTGCCGCCATCGTTGGCGCCGGGCATAGGCAGCAGACGACGCGACTCGTCAACATCTTTGTCCGAGAGGATACGCGAATCGTAATGCGCGCCGATGATGATGGTGCGGCCGCCGCCGTAGCTGCCTACCAGATTACGAACCGGAATGAAGACTGATTCAAAATCAACAGGGTGCCCTTGCTCGGAAAAGTAATCGGTCAGCAAGCCATCGACGGTCACAGGCTGCCACAGCTCGAAGGTCTGCACGGCTTCTGGCGTAAAACCCGCGCGATCGCCCATGCCGATCACGTGCCAATCCTCGCGCGTGCGCCAGCCTTCCAGATTACCGAGATGATCCAGAATGAGATTGCCAGCGGCGACATTGCCAACCGTCGCGGGCGGACGCGGACCTACGCCAACGTGCGCGGCGACATGGGCTAGGGCAGTCTCTCCCTCGAAATAGAGGTCGATCTGCTCTGTCTCTTGTGCCGATGCGGTCATCGTAACAAACAAGCACACTATTGCGAACAAAATACGGGTGAAACGGCTCAAGAGGTTGGCTCCAGTCCGGCAATGACAGATTGGGAGAGCATGTTATCGTTGAGACTCTCGATCGAGAGGTGCATATCCTGCAATGCCCGCTCTGCGTAGCGTTGATAGCGCACGCGCTTGTCTTTGACGGGGTTCTCCAACGGCGGAATGATGCCGAAATTGGCTTTCATAGGCTGGAAATATTTGGGTTCGGCATGGGTGACATAATGGCACAGCGCGCCGAGCATGGTGGTTGACGGGGGGATCCATGCGGCGAGTCCGGCGAGCGAGCGCGCCATGTTCACACCCGCCACCAAGCCGGTAGCGACATTGCCCATATATCCTTCCACGCCTGTGATCTGTCCAGCGAAAAACAGTGAATCACGCTGCCGCAGTGCCATCGTTGGATGCAGCAGACTGGGTGAATTGATGAAGGTGTTGCGATGCATCTGACCCATACGCACGAATTCGGCGTTCGCCAAGCCGGGAATCAATCGCAGCACTGCTTCCTGCTGTCCCCATCGCAGATTGGTTTGAAAACCGACCATGTTGTAAAGACTGCCAGCGAGATTGTCCTGACGCAGCTGCACAACCGCATAGGGACGCCGTCCGCTGCGCGGATCGGTCAACCCAACCGGACGCATCGGACCAAAAGCGAGCGAGTCGCGTCCGCGCGCGGCGATCTGCTCGATCGGCAGACACCCCTCGAAAAACTGCTGGTCTTCGGTTTCAAAAGTGCGCAGCTCGGTGCGCTCCGCCGCCAGCACTGCATCGACAAAACGCTCGTATTCTGCGCGGTCGAGTGGACAATTGATGTAATCGCCTTCATCTTCATCGCCGCGCCCATAGCGGCTGGCACGAAAGGCGATCGTCATATCGATGCTGTCGGCAGCGACAATGGGTGCCAAAGCATCGTAAAAATACAGGTGGTCCTGTCCGGTCAGCAGGGCGATACGCGCCGCCAGCGCTTCAGAGGTGAGGGGTCCGGTTGCGATGATCGCAGGGGTATCGGGGATGGTTTCGACTTCCTGACGAATCAACGTGATGCGTGGATGTGCAGCGATCCTATCGGTGACCAGCTGCGCGAATACTTCCCGATCTACCGCCAGCGCGCCGCCCGCTGGCACGGCGGCACGTTCCGCACAGGACAACAACAGCGACTTCAGCAGATCAAGCTCATTTTTGAGCAATCCAGAAGCGCGATCGGGCAGCTTTGACCCAAACGAGTTGCTGCACACCAATTCAGCCAGGCGATCGCTGGTGTGCGCGCCTGTTTGTCGAGCTGGGCGCATTTCGTACAACGAAACCTCAAAGCCGCGTTCAGCGAGCTGCCATGCTGCCTCTGTACCCGCTAACCCGCCGCCAATGACCGACACGCTGGTTGCCATCGTAATCCTTCAACCATTTTCACATTTTCAAATTTTCGTACACCAAAAATGTCGATTCATTTTTAGGCGATCCACGTATTATCCCACGTTCGATGACCGCGAACAAGCGCTTGTGGGCGCATTTACAGCCGACCTGCCAGCTCGGAGGCGCGCTGATGATATTGTTGAATGAGTAAGCGGTCGGGATCGTGCAGGGGGGTCATTTCGAGTGCAACCGCATAGGCATCGACTGCCTCAGCATAGTGATTCAACGCATAATGACTGCTCCCCAACAGCATATAGATGCGATAGTCCGTCACTGCGTCACCATCGGCGTGGGTGGCGTGCAGTAATCGTTCCAGCGCTTTGAGCGCGCGTCGGTATTCACCTGCCTGATACGCGCTGCGCGCCAGCCGATAATGCAACGAGGTTTCCCAGGGGGTGTAGGGGTTGTAAACCAGGGCTGCCTCGAAGGCGCTCAAGGCATTGACGTATTGACTCGAACGCAGATAAGCATCCCCGATCATCTCATAGACCCGCGCCCAGGTCACGTCGATACTGAGGGGCTTTTTCGCGGTCTGCACGAATTGCTGCAAATACTGGATGGTCTCACGTTCCCGATTGGGCAGCGGTGCCAGCGTCTCGGAAATGCTCAACAGCGCATCCGCCATACCTCGCTTGGACTCGCTCGCTCCAGCGATCAGGACGGAGGTGCGCGCCGCGTCGATCGCCTCATCGATGCGTTTCAATTCGCGCAGTACGCGACTGCGCAGGATGTGTACCTGTACCAACCAAAAAGGCGCTTCGGACATCGGATAGGTATCGACCGCTTTGTTCAAAAAATGCAGCGCGCGATCGAGCAGGCGCAGCTCATAAAAATGAATGAAACCGAGGCGTTCATAACAGTATGCGGTCAGTGCAGGGAGGGTACTGGCTTCCAGCAGCGCGATCTGAAAACAAGTCACCGCGCTGTCCATCTTATATTCGATCAACAGCGCCCGACCTAATTGATAGCGCACCCATCCGAGGTTGCCATAGTCGGCATGAAGGTCGAGTAGTCGCTCGTAGATGATTCGGGCTTTTTCCGCGTCGCCCCGATCGGCAAAGCCGATGGTCGCCACCTCGTAACGCGCGAGATGACAGTCAGCGAGCAGCTCCATCCAGTGCGGCTGATCGATCGCGTCCGGTTGCAACGATATGACTTTCTGCATGTCCAGCAGCGCATCATCCACGCGCCCACTTTGCAATCGCAATCGGGCGCGTGCTGCCAGCCACAGCACGCGGACTGGTGTGGTTTGGCTGCCCCGCAGCGCTTTAGCGACCAAAACCTCGGCGCGTTTATAGTCGCGCTTATGCAGCAGCAGCTCGAACGAGTCGAATTGTACCTGGGTCGGTTCGTTCACCACACGCCTCGTCGGTAGAGAGTTGGTTTCATTATATGGAAAAAGGTATGTGGAAAAAGGCGTCAACCAATGAGGGTGACGCCTTCACCAGAACCAAAATGAAGCAACCGCGAGGGTCGATTAAATCGCACCGAGAACGATCGAGGCGTTCTGACCGCCCAACCCAAACGAATTGGACAGGATGCGTGTCAGTCCACGAATTTCGCGGGAGACGTTGGGCACATAATCCAGATCGCAGTCGGGATCGGGCGTGCGATAATTGATGGTGGGATGCAGCACCCCTTCTACCAGACTCATGACACATGCTGCGATTTCGATCGCGCCGGATGCGCCGAGCGCGTGACCGATCATGCTCTTGGTCGAGCTGATCGGGATATTGTATGCCTGTTCGCCGAACAACCGCTTGATAGCCAGTGTTTCCATGGCGTCATTCGCCTGGGTCGAGGTGCCATGCGCGTTGATATACTGAATTTCATCGCGGTTGACAAAGGCATTTTCAAGCGCCCATGTCATCGAACGCAGTGCGCCGTTGCCAGTTGGATCGAGCGCGGCAATATGATAAGCATCCGACGAAGAAGCATGCCCCAGAATCTCGGCATAGATGCGCGCGCCACGCTGGAGCGCGTGCTGCAAGCTCTCAATGACGAATACAGCGCAGCCCTCGCTAAAGACGAAACCCGACCGATTCTTGTCGAATGGACGGCTGGCACTTTCGGGATCGTCATTGAATCCTGTCGCCAGCGCATCCATCGCCTCGAAACCAGCAATGGCGTAATCCTGCAGCACCGCCTCGACACCGCCCGTGAGTACCATGTCGGCGCGTCCATTGCGGATCAGCTCGCTCGCTTCACCGACCGACTGTGTTCCGGCGGCGCAGGCAGTCGAGGGCGCGATCAGAGGACCAAACGCCCGCATGAAGCGACTGACGTAATGCCCTGGCATATTCGGCAGTGAATTGATCAGCGTCAGGGGATTCGGCTTGCGAAACCCGGAAGTCTTGTATTTGAAGGTGTTTTGTTCCGCCATTTCGTGTGCGCCCAGGGTGGTGCCAATGACCACGCCGACCCGCTCGCCCTCGCGCTCGATGTCGTCCTTCGTCAAGCCCGCGTCTTCGGCTGCCATGTTGGCAGCCGCCACCGCGAAGTGGGAGGCGCGCCCCATCCGCCGGGCTTCCTTCGGCTCGATATATTGGGTGGGATCAAAATTACGGACTTCGCCCCCGATTTTCACCGGCACATGCTCGATATTGATCGTTTCGAGACGACGAATACCCGATTTGCCCGCCTTGAGACCTTCCCAGAGCGATTTTACATTGCCCAATGCGGTGACTGCACCCATGCCGCTGATCACCACACGATGACGACCATTTTTCAGTAAATCCATGTTATCGACGGCACTTCATTCGCCGTCTTCTCCTCTCGATGTCATGCTACATGTATTTCAGACGCGATAGCCTCGGTCACCTTACCCAACACGGTCTTGCGCGCTTGCCTGATGGCATTTTTGATCGCAAATGGGTTCGAGCTTCCATGACCTATAATGATAACCCCATTGACGCCCAAAAGAGGCGCGCCACCTACTTCCGCTGGATCGACCATGCGTGCGACACTGCGAAAGGCAGGGCGGGCGAGCAAGCCGCCCAGTGTCGTCAGCGGTGATCGTTTGATCTCCGTTCGGATCGTCTGTCCCATCAGGCGCGTGGCAGCTTCCATCGACTTCAGCAGGATATTGCCAACATAGCCGTCGGTGACGACCACATCCACCATACCAGACAACAGGTGTTTGGGTTCGACATTGCCGATGAAGTTCAGCGGAAGCGCTTTGAGCAGCGCTCCCGACGTGCGCACCAGTTCATCGCCTTTGCCATCCTCTTCGCCATTGGAGAGCAGTCCAATGCGCGGTTTGGGGATGCCCAATGACAGACGGCTGAACAGGTCGCCCATCTGCGCGAACTGTGCCAGCCATTCTGGTTTCGAGTCGGTATTGGCGCCGACATCGAGTACCATGACCGCGATCTCTCCAATACGGATAATGCCACATAATGCAGGACGTTTGATGCCAGCGATGCGCCGCAGCGTAAACAACGTGGCGATACTGAGCGCAGCGCCCGTATTGCCCGCACTGACAAAGGCGTCGGCACGTCCATCACGCACCAGACCCATACCGATGTGCATAGAAGAATTAGGTTTTTCTTTGCCGACCGATCCGGGTTTATCGTGCATCGTGATCACGTCGGGCGCATGGACGACCTCGATCTTCAGTCCTTGCAGATCGTGTTTGGCGAGCTCTGGGCGCACGACCGCCTCGTCACCGACCAATAAAATGTGATCGCCATATTCACGCGCTGCCAGGACGCTGCCAGCTACGTCTGGGGCAGGGTAGGTATCGCTGCCCATCGCATCGACCGCAATATTGAGACTCATCTTTTCCCTACCTATAAGAGACGACTGATTCGGATGAAAGTGTAAAAGGATTGACACACACGCGCCAGACGCTATAATACCGGAGAAATTGCCTCGGTGGCGGAACTGGCAGACGCGCACGCTTGAGGGGTGTGTGCCGCAAGGCGTGAAGGTTCGAATCCTTTCCGAGGCACCAACACAATCACTGGTTTTTGAACGGACTTCCCATCCTCAGGAAGTCCGTTCGCGTTTTAGGGGTTGCGGTCGTTTGCAAGGTGAGTCCCGTTGTTGTACACTCCAGGGGTATTCGCGCCCAGTTTGAAGGGGATAATCTGCATGAGTGACGATATTCAGTCGAGGCTCAACACAGCGTATGAACACGTTGAGGCGGGTAGGCTCGATGATGCGCTTGCCGTGCTGCAACCTATCCTCGACACCGACCCAACCAACGTAGATGCGTGGTGGATTTATACGCACGCCGTGAGCGACCCACAGGACGCACGACGCGCATTGCAAAATGTCCTGCAGACCGCGCCCGATTATCCGGGGGCGCAAGAGATGATGACACTGCTCGATACAGAATATCCAGCACCTGCCCCGCAAATCGACGAGATGCGACCCAAAATCAGGTCGCTCACGCCGCCGCCGCCGCCGCCCATGTCTGTTCCTGAACCAGAACCAGCGTCGGGTGCGCTGGAAACCTCTGTTGGACGTACAGCCTCACTGGATCGCCCACTGCGCGCCGATATGGAAACCCCATTTGGCGAGCCAGTCCGTTCCAGTGCGCCGATGGACAACTCTGATAGTCCACGCCCTGCAGAAGGTCAGCGCTCGTCGTGGTTGACGATAGCCGTGTTTGCGATCGTGGTCGCCGTCATCGTTGTGGCGCTGCTGCTGTTCAACAACCCTGGTACAACCCCGGAGTCTGGTTCAGGCACCCCGACCTCGATCGCCGCGGCTGGCGCGGAGACATTCACGCGCGTTCCCACGATTGCATTGACCGAGCTGCCCGTCGTTACCGAGCTGACCGCCACTGTCGATGCCATGAGCGAGACACTCAGCGCGACCGAGGAAATAGCGACTCCTCTCGTGATAATCGATGAAACTGCCACGGTCGAGCCGACGCTGATAGCCGAAGTCACGGTCGAAGCGACAATCGAGGCTCCTGAGACAGGCGGGATTGTAATTCCTGAGACTTTGAGTGGATTTACGCTGGCAGAGGCGGCTATCACGCAAGAGACACTCAGTATCGGAGAAGCTGCGGTTGCGCACATTTGCCTGGAACCAGGACGTGCTGCCCGCACGCTGCTGCCACAGGCAATGGAAGCGTTTGCCCAGGCTGCCGAGGCGCTGCCCACAGCCATCGAGGCGCTCGCGGTGCGGCTGGTGAACTGCGACGACGGCTCGGCGCTGCAAACATTAGCGGTTACGCGCGTGACCGCCGAACAATTCGCGCAAGGCGCGATCGATGCGCGCGAGTTTGCAAGCGGATGGACGCCGATCCGCTAAAATCTATAGAGACTGTGCCCTCGAAAAAAGCCTGGATTAGCGCTAATCCAGGCTTTTTTTGTCGAGTTTATGCATGATCAGCCACGAAATATTCAATCGATTTTCTACACCTCCGATACAGTCTGATCATTGTGCGTCTCCAGGTCGGCGTCACGCGCGATCGTGTGGGTATCCGACGCCTTGTCGTCGCGCCAGCGCGGCAGTCGAATCGTGAAGGTGGTGCCAACTGCCATCTCGCTTTGTACGCTGATTGTGCCTTGATGCGCCTCGATGACGCTATAACTCACGAATAAACCAAGCCCCGTTCCCTGCTGTTTTGTCGAGAAAAACGGGTCGAAGATGCGATCGAGATTTTTCGGCGCGATCCCGCTGCCATCGTCGCTGAAGCTGATCACCACGTCCGATTCGGTGCTGAATGCGCCAATCATCAATCTGCCGTGTATGGATAGGGCGGCACGCGCATTCAGAATGAGGTTCATGAAGACCGCATCGAGCTGATCCTTGCTGCCATAGATCGTCAGGGAGGGTTCAATCTGATATTCGATAGTTTTGCGTTCCATCTGGAAGCTGTGTCGATTGAGCTTTTCCATCGCATCGAGACTTTGACTAATGTCCAGCCGTCGCAGCCCGGTTTCCTGGCGCGAAAAATCGAGTAAGCTGCGCACAATCCGTTGAATCCGCTGCAGGTTTTCGCGCACGATCACCAGGTCTTGCAGGTCTATAGGGACGTTCGCCGCTCGCAGCGTTTCTTCTAACTGTTCCAGCAACAGAACGATCGGCATCAGTGGGTTGTTGATCTCATGCGCGATACTGGCGGCGAGATGACCGATCGAGGCTAATTTTTCGTTTCTGATCAACAGCCGATTCGCCGCTATCAGTTCTTCCGAGCGGATTTTGACGGTTGTTTCAAGCTCCTGGGCATAGGCATTCTGTAACTCATAAAGCTGGGCATTGCGGACTGCCATCGCCAACTGTCGTCCCAGCGCTTCCAACAGGCGTACCTGCGCCTGAGTGTATAATTCTGTTCTGCTCTGAACGATCAACACCCCTAAAATATGCGGATGCTGCCGCACCGCCACGATAATACCGTTCGACGACAGCACGGCAAACAGCGGATGCGAGGGCGCCTCGCCAAGCTTCCACAGGCGCGCTGGCTCATCGGCTGCCAGCCAATCATCGACGAGGGAATTGTCAGCCGAGTGAACCAGATCATCATCACGAGTCCAGACTGACTGAATGCGTGAACCAGGCTGATCTACCAACTGCGCTATGACCACATCGCCGGGGAAAAACGCCTTGATCAGCTCGACTGCGACCTCAGCAAGCTGCTCGCGCTGCACAAGCTGATTGAGCCGTTCAGAAGCGGCTAACAGTGACTCCAGCTCGCGGGTGCGGCGGCGCAGGCTTTCTTCCAGCTGGCGCGCACGGAGCTTACTATGGATGCGCGCCAGCAGTTCCTGCGGCGCGAACGGTTTATAAAGATAATCGTCGGCGCCCAGGGTCAACCCATGCACGACATCAGCGGGTTCGCGGGCATTGGCGGTGATCAGGATAGTCGGGATGAACTCGGTGAGCGCATCCGCTTTGAGATGGCGCAAAATCTCGAATCCGCCCATACGCGGCAGCATGATATCCAGAAGGATCAGATCAGGTAATAAGGTTCTGGCAGCATCGACCGCTAATTCGCCATCGGTAATGCACTCGACGATGTAGCCTTCGCGTTCAAAAATGTATTGCAGCATGATGGTGGTATTGACTTCATCGTCCACAATCAAGACAAATGGTTTTTCACGCTGGATGGGCGCCATAGTGGTTTTACGGTATCCAGTACTCAGGCTCAGTCGAGCGACACAACGATGATATAATGATACGACTTCCGCTTAATTCGATCATATCAGCGAATACAACCTTCATGCAACCGTCGTCTTATCAGTCGAATCGTTCCACGCGCCGCTCGATCCTGCTGGGCACTCTGATTGGGGCAGGGCTGGCAGCTGTGTTCTTTGCGGGCTTCTTCGCGCACGATCTAATCGACGCACCGGGTTCATCGGCTGCGGATGTAGAGAATTACGCATTGTTGCGCGAGGTGCAGGGAATTCTCGACAGCCATTACCTGCGCGAACAGCCGGATGCGACTTTACGTCAACATGCGGCGGTTCGCGCTGTACTGGCGACCCTGAACGATCGGTATACATTTTTCATCGATCCGCCTGTCGCTGCCAGCGAGTCGGACGTTCTCGCCGGGACATATGGCGGAATCGGTGTACAGATTTCGCGGTCGTCCACAGGGGAATTCATCCTCTTTCCGTTCGCGGACAGTCCCGCCATGCAAGCCGGAATTCAAAATGGCGACTTGCTGGAAGCCGTAAATGGGCAGCCGATCAGCGTGTCGCAATCGCAGGATGCCGTCGATCAACTGATGCGTGGTGAAGTGGCGCCTGGTCTCGGCGTCGAGGTCACGGTACGTCAAGCCGACGGCACCTCATTCACACGCTTCATCGCGTTTGGTATCATCAATGTGCCATCGGTTATCTGGCGCGTGCTTGCTGAAGACTCGTCGCTCGGTTATGTGCATATTCTGCGCTTCACCGCGCGCACACCAGACGAGGTGAGTGAGGCATTAACTGCACTGCGCGCGGATGGGATACGCGCTTTGGTTCTCGACTTGCGCGGCAATACAGGCGGACTGCTGCAAGAGTCGATCGATGTCGCGGATGAATTTCTGGACAGCGGCTTGATCGTTCGCCAGTCGGAGCCGACACAACAAACCGATTTCACCGCACAGCCGGGGGGCGCATCACTCGATCTGCCGATGGTGCTGCTGGTCAACGAGATGACCGCCAGCGGCGCCGAATTGGTCGCCGGAGCGCTGCGTGACCGCGATCGCGCTATCCTGATCGGGCGGAAAACCTATGGAAAAGGGACAGTGCAGAGAATTTTTGCGTTGTCTGATCGTTCTTCGCTGCATGTGACATCAGCCGAATGGTTCACACCGTCCGAGCGCCCATTGGACGCAATCGGAATTGAGCCAGATATTCTGGTTGAACTTCCGACCGATGGACGCGATCTCGATCTGGCAGCCGCGATCGTCTACTTACAATCCGCGCCTCAGACGGCGTGCATGATCTGCGATGAAAGTGAAAGCACATGAGCAATGAAGGTCTTGACGGTATAAAGGTGATCTCTCGTAATCGTAAAGCCTCGCACGAGTACAGTCTGGAGCGCAGCTTTCAAGCCGGACTGGTGTTGACGGGACCAGAGATCAAATCTATCCGCGCCAACAACGTCAGCCTGCAGGACGGCTTTGTACAGGAACGAGAAGGTGAGCTGTGGTTGATGAATGTACATGTCAAGCTGTATGAGCAGGCGGGCATCTATGGCTTCACCGATCCGCTGCGTCCGCGCAAGCTGCTGCTGCATAAAAAAGAGATCGCCCAGATTGTAGGACGGATGCGCGAGCGTGGTTATACGGTCGTACCGACGATGATGTTCTTGCAGCGGGGCAGGGCAAAGATCGAAATTGCGCTGGCAAAGGGTAAAAAGCTGTACGACAAGCGCGCCGACAACGCCCAACGCGACAGTGATCGTCAATTGCGTCGGGTCATCAAAGAACAAAGCCAGGAATAGGTGCAGGTTTGCCAGTTGACCTCATATAGGGCTGATATACAATACATCTATCAGCGCCCATAGCTCAGTGGATAGAGCATTGGTCTTCGGAACCAAGTGTCGGGGGTTCGAATCTCTCTGGGCGCACCTGATGGCATGGAAATTCGACGCTTGCGTCGGCTTTGTCAGGCTGTTATGATCCATTTGTATTGCCCCTATCGTCTAGAGGCCCAGGACGCAGCCCTCTCAAGGCTAAAACACGAGTTCGAATCTCGTTGGGGGCACACCTGCCGCAAACAAACGAACCAGCAATTGCTGGTTCGTTTGTTTTCCAAGTAAATGAACTGAACGAGATAAATCACATGGTCGAACGTCGTAAAAGCGCGCCCGCGCAGCCCTATCTTTTGGAATGCCTCCCTGGACTGACAGAATTCGTCGAAGCAGAGTTGAACGAATTTATCGAATTGGGTCGTCTTGAAGCCGATCAGATCGCCCGACATGGTGCGCATGACCTCGTGTGTACGACGCGCAGCGCGGAGACACTCCTGCATTTGCGCACCGTGCAATCAGTCTACAGCCTGGTCGAGTTCGCGGTGCCGCGTCCAAAAGCACTGCTGGGCGATCAGCATTTTCGGCGCCTGCGCGAACAATTGGAAGGAGTCGTCGCCAGTCAACCGCGCGGCAGCTTCACCAGCTTTCACCTCGCGGCTGCTGGCTCCGATTCGACCGTCATGACCCGCCTGAAAGCAGCTTTGTCCGAGGCGCTGGCACTCCCGGTGGATGAAGACAGCGGCGATCTGCTGCTGCGCGTGCGCAAAGCACCCGATAACGATGCTGTGTGGGAGTCGCTGGTACGTCTGACACCACGACCCTCAGCGACCCGCTACTGGCGTGTGTGCGATATGGTAGGCGCGCTCAACGCGACAGTGGCGCACGTCATGAGTCGGCTGGCGGCGCCGGATGCGGGTGTGCTGTGCAATCTCACCAGTGGATCAGGCACGATCGCCATCGAACACACCATCAAGCGACCGGATGCGCAGGCGATCGCTATCGACCTTGACCCAGAAACTATCGCCTGCGCGCTGCAAAATGCCGCCGCATCGAGGACGCTCGACGCTATCACGTTTATTCTCGCCAACGCCGCCACACTCCCTGCCGCCAGCGCCAGCTTTGACGCGCTGTGCGCAGATCTGCCGTTTGGACAGCGCGTTGGGTCGCACAATGCCAATATCACCCTGTATCCGCGCCTGCTGCGTGAAGCAGCGCGCATCGCCAAGCCAGGGGCGACCTTCGTCATTCTGACTCACGAAATTCGTCTGATCGAGACGTTCATCGCACAACAGACCTCGTGGCGCGTCGAGCGCGAGATTCCAATCACGCTGCGCGGACTGCATCCCCGGATCTACGTTCTGCGCCGACAGCTCAACTACGACTTCAGCCAAAGCAGCTCGTAAGGCTCCATCGTGAAGGCAGAATCGGCACCGACTGCGTAAAGGCGACCGGAAAGCTGATCGGTCAGGCGGACGTCGTCTGCCTTTAAGACGGCGAGCAGCGTATTGGTCGGGAAGGTCTGGCGAAACTCGGAGAAGTTACCTAATACCAACAGCTCGCGCGCCCGGCTGAACGCGAATATGTGCTTATTTTGCAGATCGTGAAAACGTGCGTCATTACCCGCTAGAGCTGGCAGCATTTTGCGCCGCTGAATCAGCGATTGCAGCCCCGTAAATACCGCGCCTTCCGGGGTATCCACATGGTGGCGGCGCGCGGCACGTCCATCAGGAAACGCCGGGCGATGAATCCAGCGGCTGTCATCCGCTTTAGTCGGATCATCTCTGTACGCTACAGCGTTGAGTGCTGCCAGTTCATCCCCCAGATACAACAGCGGAATGCCGCCAATGCTTAAAACGATGCCGTAGATGAGTAGTATTCGCTGTACAGCCTGCTGCTGCGCATCGACATCGCCATCCGCCAGCGCGCGTTCCAGACCTGCCAGCGCCGCAGTCGTCCCGGATACGCGCATATCTCCAGTGCGCGGATTGTAATTGAATGGCACTCCCGCCGCGAAACTACCGGGAAACTGCCCAGTATAAAAATTGTTGAGAAAGGTGCGGTGTGCGCCTCCGTCGATGCCGACCGCCGCTGCGTCTTCATCGGCAAAACCCCAGCCTATATCGTCATGAGAACGCACATAATTGAGCCAGGTTGTACCGGGATCGAGGGCAAAGCGCTGCTGCATGGCGTGACGCATGAGGAAGGTCTCGCGCGTCGCCAGGGCATCCCACAGATGGCTCATCAGGATCGGGTTGTACGACAGCTGGCACTCTCCTGGGGCGATGTAGCTTTTCACGTCGCGGGGATGTACGATCGCCTCGGACTTGAAGAGCAATGCGGGTGCTGCCATGCGCACAAAAGCGTTGAAGCCGCGAATGATCCAATGCACCCCCGGAAGATTTTCAGAAGGAGTGCCGAGTTGTTTCCAGACGAACGGCACCGCGTCGAGCCGCAGCACATCGGCACCACGATTTGCGAGAAACAACATCTCACCCAGCATGGCGCGAAATACATCAGGGTTGGCGTAGTTCAGGTCCCACTGGAAATGGTTGAAGGTCGTCCATATCCACTTGTCGATTTCTGGACGATATGTGAAGCTGCCCGGCGCCTGATCGGGGAATATCTCTCGCAAAAATGGCTCATATTCATCCGGCTTGGTGCGATCGTCGAACATATGATAGTAAGCCTGATAGTGCCTGTCGCCAGCGAGCGCTCGGCGCGCCCACTCATGTTCATCCGACGTGTGATTGAACACAAAGTCCAATACCAGTGCAATACCGTGTGCCCGAAATGCCGTCGCCACAGTTTCGAACTCAGCCATCGTGCCCAGATCGGGATCGACCTCACGAAAGCTGCTGACAGCATAGCCACCGTCGTTGTGCGGCTGCGGCGCGACAAACAGCGGCATCAGATGCAAATAGGTAATGCCCAATTCCTGCAGGTATGGCAGCCGATCGTGCAGCCCATGCAGTGTCCCCGCAAACAGATCGACATAGCCGACCGCACCCATCATCTCATGCGAGGTGAACCATAAGGGATCACCGGCGCGTTCTGTATCGCGCGCGCGCATCGTCGCGGGGCGCGTCGCAAAATACTCCGCGACCAACAGTAAGGTTTGCTCTAAATGATAGTGACAGTCGTAATGATCACCATAGAGATGCAAAAACATCTCGAAGGCGTCGGCAAAATGTGTCTCCACTCGTTCGCGGAAAACCGCGCGATCGGCGTCGCTGGCGAGAGTCGGCAGCACGCGCGGTAGGATGCGTGAGAGGGCGACCATACTCTCCTCACGCACGGCGTTCGAGCGAGCAGGGTTGGGGTTCATGACGTTGCTCCGGTCGATCCGGTGTCTGGTTAAATGGTGCAGTGATCATAACGATGCACCCGATGCCTTAATTCAGCGAAAAAGGAAGCGGTTCTTCTTTTTCGCTGGCTTCGAGCATGACATCGAGAATGGTCACTTCTTTCCGGTAGATTTTACGCAGACTGCGCAAAAGTGCGAGCAGATCATTTTCAGCCAGGAGTGCCTGTTTTTCTTCGTTCGGTATTTTCAGTATCGCCGCTGCGAGATAGGCGAGGTCGGCATTGTTGACGGGGAGCTGGGCGCGGTCGAATTGCACGCGCTCGGTTTGCTCCAGCACGCTCAGATAACGCTCGATCCACAGTCGCAGTCGATCGGCAGGCGTGCGAATGAGCGCGCTATTCGCGGTCATGTCCAATGTCAGATTTTCGACCTGACCGACGAGGTAAGGCTGACCTGGTTCCAGACCGGTGACCGAAAATCGTTGTTCGCCAATCGCGGTGAGATTGAGCCGACCCATTGGCAGGGTCTGGACGTGGTTGATCACGGCTGTGCAGCCTACAGTATAGGGGATGGTCTGCCCGCCAAAGCCCTCGACTTCGGCGCCTGACTCGATCAAGACCACGCCAAACGGCTTGCGCTCGCTCAAACAACGCTGCATCATCAACTTGTAGCGTTCTTCAAAGACATGAAGACTGAGGGGCATTTTCGGGAACAATACGGTGTTCAGCGGAAATAGTGGTAGCCGATACATAGCGTCACTCAACCTGTCTATGAAGAGATGTTTTTATTCTACTCAAAAGCGCGTCGATCGCTGGTATATCATTCTTCGTTTCTCGCAATTTACTCATGCAGGCAGAAACACCAACTGCAATGCCTTATCGCCTGGATCGGAATATCTCGGTACAATCGGCACGAATCTGCTGCGATCACTTGCGATTGCTTTCATTTTCTCGGAAAGGGAATTATTTTGAGTATCCAACCACGATTGAACCGCTTGTTCGCGTCAGACGGAAAGTGTTTTGATGTCGCGGTCGATCACGGATTTTTTGGTGAACGCAGCTTTTTGGACGGCATCGAAAATATGGAGCGCGTCGTGGGCACACTCGCGGACGCCGCTCCTGATGCGATTCAACTGAGCATCGGACACGCGCCACTGCTGCAGGCGCTGCCAGGCAAAGCCAAACCCGCGCTGGTATTGCGGACGGATATCGCCAACGTCTACGGCAAGACACTGCCTTCGTCGTTGTATTCGCACGTCATCCATGATGCACTGCTGCAAGCCGTGCGTCTCGATGCCGCCTGTGTCGTGGTCAACCTGTTTAATCTGCCAGGGCAGCCGGACGTATATCGTCAGTGCGTCGAAAATATTTCACGGCTGAAGCCCGCCGCCGAACAGTACGGATTTCCGCTGATGATTGAGCCATTGGTGATGAAGGACAATCAGTCAGCGGGTGGGTACATGGTCGATGGTGATCTGGAAAAGATTGTCACGCTGGTGCGTCAGGCGGTCGAGCTGGGCGCCGACATCATCAAAGCTGATCCGTGCGACGATGTGAGCCAGTATCATCGCGTGATCGAGGTCGCTGCTGGTAAACCCGTGTTGGTGCGCGGCGGTGGCAAGGTATCGGCGCTGGAGATTTTACAGCGCACATCCGCGTTGATGATGCAAGGCGCGCGGGGCATCGTCTATGGACGCAACGTCATTCAGCACCCGTCTCCTGCCGGCATCACCCGCGCGTTGATGGCGGTCGTCCACGACGGCACATCACCCGAAGCAGCCCACGCCGATCTGGAGCTGCTGCTATGAGTGCCGCCCGCAAAACGATTCGCTTTGGCATTATTGGACTGGGGCTGATGGGGCGTGAATTTGCCAGTGCCGCCGCGCGCTGGTGCCATTTACTCGATCTGGATTTCATCCCGCGCATCACGGCGATCTGCGACACCAATCCAGCCTTGTTCGACTGGTTCGAGCGCAACGACATCGGAACGGGGCTGATGACCAGCGACTATCACGATCTGCTGTCCAGCGCCGATGTGGACGCCATCTACTGTGCTGTACCGCACAACCTGCACCAGCAGATGTATATCGACATCATCAATGCTGGTAAGCACCTGCTTGGCGAAAAACCGTTCGGGATCGACAGGGCAGCCAATACTGCGATCCTGGCGGCGATCGCAGCGCATCCCGATCTGTGTGTCGCCTGTTCTTCAGAATTCCCCTTCTTTCCAGGCGCACAGCGGGTCATCCAGGCGATCCGGGATCAGCGCTTCGGGCGGATTGTTGAAGTTCAGGCGGGTTTACTGCATTCCAGCGATCTCGATCCGATGAAGAAGATCAACTGGAAACGGATGGTCGCGCTCAATGGTGAGTATGGCTGCATGGGTGACCTCGGACTGCATCCTTTGCACATTCCGCTGCGTGCTGGCTGGACACCAAAACAAGTCTATGCATCTTTGAACAAAATCGTCACGCAGCGCTACAATGGGGCAGGGGAGCTGGTCCCCTGTGAAACCTGGGACAACGCGACCTTAGTGTGCGAGGTCGAACAGGACGGCAGCGCCTTTCCCATGACGATCCAGACCTATCGTATCGCGCCAGGCGAAACCAATACGTGGTACTTGCGGATAACAGGCACATCCTACAGCATCGAGTATTCGACCAAGTACCCGCGCACTTTGCGCTGGATGCCGTATGAGTCTGGCGCCGAACAGACATGGCAGGTACTCGACCTGGGTTATACATCGGCTTATCCCACCATTACGGGCGGTATCTTTGAATTCGGCTTCACCGACTCCATCCTGCAAATGTGGGCAGCTTTCTGCGATCAGGTCATCAATGGGCGCGACGGGATGCGTCAACCGTTCTATTGTGCGACGCCGGATGAAACCGCTGTGCATCATCGTATTTTGACGGCTGCACTTGCCTCGCACCGCGAGAAACGGGCGATCACGCTGGACGAAACCAGCCTATGAACCAGCCTATCGACATCATTGTCAGCGGACACCTGTGTCTCGACCTGCTGCCAAAAATGGCACACATCGCGCCAGAAGCGTTGTCATCTCCAGGGAAGCTGTTCGAGATCGGCGCGCTGGATATTTCTACAGGTGGCGCCGTCTCGAATACCGGACTGGCGCTGCATCGTCTGGGCGCACAGGTGGCGCTCATGGCAGGGGTAGGCAGCGATCTGCTCGGTCAGATGATTTTGGCGTTTTTGCGCGACCGCGACCCCAACCTGTCACGCCACATTCGCGTGCGCGAGGGAGAACAGAGCTCATACACGATCGTTTTGTCACCACAAAATATCGATCGTGTATTTTTGCACTGCACGGGGACTAACGCCACTTTCGGCATAGCTGAGATCGATTACACATTGTTGGAGCGCGCAAAAATTTTTCACCTGGGCTACCCGCCGCTGCTGCCACGCATGTATGCCGATGAGGGGAGAGAGCTGGCGCATCTGTTTGCCGATGCAAAAGCGACAGGCGTAGTTACCTCGTTGGATATGTCGCTGCCGGATCGTCAGGCAGCCAGCGGAGCAGCGAACTGGTGGCGCATTCTGGAGCGCACCTTACCGCATGTCGATATTTTCGTGCCTAGTATCGATGAGGCGCGCTTTGTACTGAATCAGGGCGCAATAAAAAAGGGGGCGTATGACGAAGGTGATATAAGTTTAGCGATGCTGCATTCACTGACAGACGTATTGTTCGAGCTTGGGGACATGGCGATCGTCGGTCTGAAACTTGGTGAACAGGGGATGTATCTGCGCAGCGGATCTGCTGAAAGCCTGACTCGTTTGCGACAGCGTGGCGTGGCACTTGGCATTGCACCAGGTACGCATAGTTATCATCCGGCATTCGATGTAGTGGTGGCAGGAACGACTGGCGCGGGTGACGCGGCATACGGCGCGCTTTTGCTGGCTTTACTACGCGGATTCGACCTCGCTGATTGTGCCCGGTGGATGTGTGCTATCGGCGCGTGCAATGTTGAAGCCGCCGATGCGACCAGTGGTGTTCGCAGCTGGGATCAAACACAGCAACGTATGGACGAGGGTTGGCAGACTGTCGCCAGATCGGTGCCGGAAACATGAATTCCAGCACCGACGATTACTCATGATAATGTCACTTATCACGGACTAATCCAAAAATACATTTGAGCGGATGGCATAGACCCGCTCAAAATCTGCTTAGATGTTTGTGGATGGGGTGGCGTCAGATTTTGAAGGGGTTGAAGTCGGTATGCGTGTCATATACGTCTTCATCCTCAGCGCGTTTCAAGGTGCGAATGACGATCAGCGTGATCGGCGTGAGCAGCACCTCAATTGCCACCTTGAATATGTAATTGGTCACGATCAGCGCCAAGAGCAGATCGGTTGGGAAAACGCCCAGCGCACTTGCGATAACGAAGAATACCACTGTATCGACACCCTGACCTAGCAGCGTGCTGCCGATCGTGCGCATCCACAGCCAACGTCCCTCTGTCGCTATTTTCATCTTGGCAAGGATGAAGCTGTTGACAAATTCGCCCAGGAAATAGGCAGCCAGACTCGCTACAACCAGCCCGCTCACCCCACCCAGGACTGCCTGGAACGCGCCTTGCCCTACTGTCTCCTCCCAGTAAGCTTCACCAGGCAGCCTACTCGTCAGCGCGACGATGCCCGCCATCAGCGCACTGGCGGCAAAACCCATCCAGATTACACGCCGGGATCGTCGATACCCATAAATTTCAGTCAGGATATCGCCGAAAATGTACGAGATCGGAAATACCAGAGTCCCCGCATCAAAGACCAGTGCCAGCGGTCCCAATGACACGCCTAAATCGATGATCTTGGCGCTGCTCAACAAGTTGCTCAACAGCAGCACGGTGACAAAACCCGCTGTCACCAGATCGAGATATTTATAAGCGCGCGGTGTCACATCACGAGTCACTATCGCCTTACTCCGTTCCGGACTATCATAAGCCCATCATTTACTTTCAGATTCCGTATCGTAAGCCAACGATGACTCAAAGACAATATCGACTCGACTTCAGAAAAGAAGATGTCACCTATATTCTCGATCGCGTCAACGCCAGCACCTCATGCTCGTTGGTCGGCGTGGGCAGCATCGGCAAATCGAACCTGATCGCTCACCTGCTCAATCCAGTGGTGCATATTCACTACCTCGGTGGCGACAGCGCCAACATGCTCAAGCTGATCAATATCGATGCCAACATGCTCACCCTGCTCACCGCTGGACAGGATGATGAGGCGCATCGTGCATGGACGGGGTTCGAGCTGATGATGCACCGCCTGTTTTTGGCATTCTATCCGTTCGAGGCACTGAGCGCTGACGACGCACGCAGCTTTTTCACCACCTATCAATCGCTGCAGGACGGGCGCAACCCGCTGTATGCCTCGATGGGGCTGCGTTATTTTGAACTTGGATTAGCATTTTTTCTGCGACGCGGATTCAAGCTGGTGTTCCTGTTCGACGAATTCGAGACGATGCTCGATCGAATGCCGGTCAAATTCTTCCTGGCGCTGCGTGGTTTACGTGATGTTTACAAAGGACAGTTGAGTTATATCACGTTTGCACGTTCTCCCCTGCCTGTACTGATCGAGCGCATCGGTTTCGACGCCCTGTCGATCGAGCCGTTTGTCGAGCTGTTCAACGACCATGTACGCTACATCGGACCGTACAGCACCCAGGATGCAGCCGATATGGTGAGTGTCCTCGTTAAACGCAGCAGCCGCCCTCTATCGGATTCGACGGTGGCTGCCCTCCTTGACGCCACTGGACGTTTCGCCGGCATGATCCGTGCAGGTTGGTCGATTCTGGAGATGGCGAACAATTACACGCCGACCAACGCGCAGGACGCCGCTGTTTTCCTGGGTGCCCGCAAATCGATCCGCTTAGAGTGTCGCACGATCTGGGACGGCCTCAACCTTTCCGAGCAAATTGTGTTACGTGCCGTTGCCCGGTTGGAGTCGTACAACATCGACAGCGCCAGCGAAGATGCTGTCTCGATGCTGCTGCAAAAACGGCTGCTGCGGCTCGATCGCGCGCTTAATGCGCTCATCGTCGAACCCCCCGTGCTGCGCTATTTTATCGCGCACAGCGCGGACCTGTAGTCGCCAATGGAGGGGTATCTCATCCCAGCGGCATCGGCGCGTGTCGAGATGATGGTGGCAAATTCGCGCTTTATCACCGTCGCTGAACGCGCCGAAACGGTCGAGGCGGCGCGAGGGCTGATTCAGCGAATGCGTGCAGAGTTCCCTGATGCCAATCATCACGTTTATGCCTATCGGGTGGGCTTTCCACCGTCGGTCATCGAAGGCATGAGCGACGCGGGCGAACCCTCCGGCACCAGCGGTCCGCCCGCGCTGGCTGTACTGCGTGGCAGCGCTGTTGGCGATGTGGCACTGGTGATCACGCGCTACTTTGGCGGCACCAAGCTGGGCACGGGCGGTTTGACACGCGCCTACAGCGAGGCAGCACGGATGGTATTATCGGCGCTGGCTCTGGAACGCAAAATACAGAAGTCGCGTTATGCTTTCGATCTACCCTATCCGCTTTACGAGCTGGCAACACGGCTGCTCGCAGAGCATGAGGCTCAGATCGAAGATCAAACATTTTCTGGTGAAGTGAGTCTGTATATCGTGCTGCCGACCGAGCGGTCGGCAGCTTTTATCACGGCACTGATCGAGCTGTCGTCTGGCGCGGTGACGCCGGTGCTGCTCGACTAAGCCAGTAAGTCGAATTCATTTGAGAGGACATGTCTTTACACTTCCCTACGAATGCGGGGGCAGAGACGTGCAACAAACAATGCGTCCGACTTATGCAGTTAACGTCAATGGCTTAACCCTAACCATACGTACACGCGCTGTATTGTCCACCCAGGACGATCCGAAAATCGACTTCACGTTCCGCCATTGGCTCCAGTGTGGTACGCCCCTCATCGATACGCAGCGCCCGTTGCAGCAGCGAAAGACTGCTTCCCTTCGTCCTGCCTGTGTAATCCGTCATCGTAGTACGATCCTGGTAAGGTGCAGACTCGTCTGCGATGATCGGCGCGAATCCCTCCCATGCCAATCGATCGGCGGCGACCCGCGACAGCGCGCCAAAGCCGCTGGCGTTGACGATTAGGACGCGCGGTGATTCGCTGACAAATTGTCGCTGCGATGGCGGCTGCATCATCGTCTCTTCAAGGCGCTGTAATGCGGCACGCTCTGGCACCAGCACACTCGATCCCTCAGGCGACAACCACGAACGTACCTCGTGATTTGGTCGCAGCGTATACGAGCGAATGTGTGCGCTGTCCAGCGCCGCCGCGACGGGAAGCAGGCTAATCATATCCTGTAGACTCATATCGGTCTCGACTGCGCCAACGACCTGCGTCCACAGCTCTGCCACCTGCCCTGTCAACCCCAGGTCGTTGATGCGGCGCCACAGTGCGCGCAGCAGCGCCTGATGACGGCGCCCCCGATCGAAGTCGCTGGTGGTGCGGCGGCTGCGCGCATACCACAGCGCCAGATCGCCATCCATCATATGAACACCCACTGGCAGCATGAACATCTCCCAATTGGCTTCAATGGTTGGATCGAGGTCGGGAGTTGTCAGACGCCAGTCCTCGATTGTGCAGTCTACGGCGATGTCGATACCACCGAGGGCATCGACGATCGCCCGAAAGTCGCTGAAATCGACCCGCGCATAATGATCGATGGTCAGACCGAGATTGTAGGCGATGGTCTGTTTCAACAGCGCCGCGCCGCCGATGTCGCGCTGTTCTCCAAACCCATAGGCGCTGTTCAGACGATAGACGCGCTCACCAGGAATGTAGACATACAGGTCGCGCGGCAGTGACAGCATCGAGACGGTATTTGCTGTGCGATTGACCGACAGGATCACCATTACATCGGTGCGTCCTGCATTGAGCGGATTGGCGGTGTCACTGCCCAACAGCAGAATATGTACGATGTCGTATTCACCCTCATCGACGATCGGCATCGGCGGCGGTACGCTGTCCGGATCAGTAATGACGAGCGAGGGTGCCAGCGACTCCAGAATGTCGATCTCTTCTTGTGCCTGCCCTTCCCAGGCAAAGCAAACAACTGTTATCAGGGTGACCATCAGCCAGATTCGACTGCCTGCTGCGCTTTTCGTGAGGGGTTTTAGTGGAGCAAACATGCTTCATCCAATCCGACCAACAGAAATAACGGGTTTGCCCCACTATATACGCGCGTATGTTGCCAGAGGGATACTAGTATGGCTGGCGGCGTCAAAGCACACGAGAGCATCCGAATCAAAAACGCCGTCGCATATCAGACGGCGTTTTTGAATTGAAGCAGCAAAAACCTAAGCGCGATAGCCGTCCAACAACGCGATCATGTCTGTGACCGATACAGGCTTGACCACATAATCGTTACAGCCAGCGTCGATGTACTGGTCGGCATAGCCCATCGCGTCGAACGCCGTAATCGCAATGATCGGCACCAGAATACCTTTTTGCCGCAGCAGACGTGTCAACTGCAAGCCATCCATACTGCGTCCACCGAGATGCAGGTCCATCAGGATCAGATCGGCGTTATTCGATTTGATCGACGACAATGCCGTCTCCGCATCCGCGTAGGTGGTCAAAATATCATGAGTCATCTGGCATATCCGCTCGACTAGAGCGACATTGCCTAGATTGTCCTCAACATAAGCGATGTGCATTTCTGCCACTGTCCTCGAAATAGGTCTCTCAGATAACGCACATGATTTTAGTACAGATCGCGCAAAATCGGCACGGTGCGGAAATCACCTCGGAACAGCACGAACTCGCTGGAGACCCACCCAAAGCCATAATCACCGCTCACCAGATACCAGGCGAGATCAGGCGTAATGCCCAGCGGGACGAAGGTTGTGCCGCCCGGAACACTGGTGATCGCGGCGAATTGTCCGCCCGCGCCCGACCGGATATTCAGGAAGCTGGTATTGACGACGATCACCGACCCACCCAGACGCGGGACAGGAAGTCCCGAGCCAGTGCCGGGCTGCGAAATGCCCACACTCGGCGCAGCACCTTGTACTGTACGGTAGGCGAGCTTGTCCGCCTCGACCCAACCGGTGCCAAAATTGGCGACGACGATCGCCGTCCACAACACGAAACGGCTGTCGAAAGCACGTCCCACGACCACATATTCGGCGTTGTTATCGACGTAGAGTGTGGTGATGATCCCGCCTGCATCGTCAGGCTGCGCGCGCAGATTGACCGAGATCACCTGCAATTTGCCGCGCTCGCTGCTGGTCGTCGATGCCACTGACACCGCGCTGACGCTGCGGGCGGGCGGATTGACCAACCCTATCGACAGCGGCGTCGCACCAGTAGGCGCTGCGGGCGGCTGGACGTTGATCACCGGGACGAAACGAAAATCGCCACGCGGCAGCGTGAACGAGACATCGACCCAGCCATTACCGACGGGCGTGGAAACCAAAAACCATGTACCAGAGCCGTTGACACCCAATGCAGGCAGCTCTGTCCCGCCAACCACCGTCGCTACAACGGTATACTGTGGCCCATCGCCGCTGCGCACATTGAGAAAGCTCGTGTTGACGACCAGCTTAGGAATGGCGAGCTGTGCCTGTTCACTGACAGAGGCAAAGCTCGTTTGCACCATGACCAGACTGGTCAACATGAGGACGAACAGGAAAATCGACAGCCGTTTCGATTGAGAAGCCATCACAGCACTCCAATGCTACCCGTTGCTACCCAGGTAAGAAACATGCGCGGATTACAACGACACCAATCTCTAGAGTATATGTCAGAATGGGCAAACGCGCCTATTCTGCCCGGTATACCCTGATCGTCAATGATCCGTCGTGATTCCGTAGGTGCGCGAGTGTGGAGCCGCACTGCCATATCAGGCTATAAGTGAGCTATCTTCTCGGTATACAAGACAGTCAGGGAACCAGATCATGATCAAATCGTTCAGCTTCATCGTTTTAATCGTCGTGCTGCTTTCATTCTCGACCGCTGCCCAGGTAGCCGCGGTCGATGAACTCGGTGTCCCCGATCAAGCCATTCTCGATTATCCGGCGCCCCAGGTGGAGGCGCTGCTGCCCAACGAGGCACTGCTGTACGATCGTCGTTATGAGCGCGTCGTCGAGAGCGTGACACTGTTCAACGCGCCAAACGGGTCGCCGACGCGCATCCTCGATAAGGGCTTCAACTATCTCACCACTGGCGCTAAACAGGACGGCTGGACACAGGTCAATGGCGAGGAATGGGTGCCCGACGAACATCTGCGTGCCGCGCAGCCGTCACGTTTTGCGGGTATGCTGCTGCCGGAGGCTGGATTGCCCTACCCTGTCGGCTGGATACTGATCAATGTCGTGCCGAGCCGCGCACCGGGCACGGAGCCGACCGACGGCGATCTAGCCACGCTGCGTTATACCAGGGTCAATCTGTACAGCCAGACCGAGATCGACGGGTGGGTGTGGTTCCAGATCGGAATCGACCAATGGGTCGAGCAGCGGCTCATCGCCCGCGTGCTGCCCGTCACACGCACAGCCGACATCGACACGGCGAAATGGGTCAGCGTCGATCTCTACGAACAGGTCGCCATCGCCTATGAAGGCGATCGTCCCGTGTTTGCGACCCTGATCGCGTCTGGTCTGAATGAGTGGCCCACCAACGAGGGATTGTTTCATGTCTATGTGCGCTTTCCGCGCACCATCATGAGCGGCGCCGACGGTCTTCCTGATTTCTACTATCTGGAAGAGGTTCCCTGGACGATGTATTTCGACGGCGACATCGGGCTGCATGGCACCTACTGGCACGACGGATTTGGCTATCGTCACAGTCACGGCTGCGTCAATCTGTCGATCACCGACTCCGCCTGGCTCTACAACTGGAGCAGCAGTGAAATCGACACCACTGTTCCAGGAGACACGGGCGCGGCAATCTATGTCTACAGCAGTGGAGTCTATCGCTAGTCTCACGCCTGAGTTATCATCCGCGTTGAATTGCAGCCCAGCCGCTCTCGCACTTTCGTGAAAGCGGCTGTTTTCAGGCTGTTCTCTGAGGCACGCAGACTCATTTTTATTGCATACGAGGCGTACCAACGTGGCGTTGATCAACTCACAGACGCGGCTGCACCAGCTTGTCGAAACATTACAAGCCCACAATGATGACTTTGGGTATCAGCGGCTGGAAACCCCGATTTTGCAGCCCGCCGATCTCTTTTTGACCAAAGCGGGTGATCAACTCATCCAGCGTTTGTTCACCTTCGAGCGCTTTGGTCGGCAGTGGGCACTGCGTCCGGAATTCACCGCGTCGGCGGCGGCTGCCTATGCGGAAATGGATACGCATTCCGATACACCCACTCGCTGGCAGTTTGCGGGCGCGGTATTTGCAGATGCACCCGAATCCAGTCAGGTACAGCAGCGTTACAGCGTCGGGACGGAATTGATCGGCTGGAGCAGTCCGCGAGCGGATGCGGAGACGATCGCGCTGGCATTTGGCGGCGTGCGTGCCGTCGGCGTGCCCGACGCGCGCATCATCCTGGGCAGCGTACAATTTTTGCGCGCGCTTTTTGAAGGGTATGATCTCGACTCGCGACTGCTGCGTTTCCTGATGGAACACATCGCGCATCTGCACACCGACGGCAAGGCGTTCATCCTCGACCGCTTTGACCGCATGACCACGCTGGGTGCAGCGCGTCCGGACTCCGATGGACTGGAGCTGACAGTGCTGTTACAAAACAACACCCCGCTCGTCGGTCGCAGCCGTGAAGACATCCTCAACCGCCTCCAGCGCAAGACACAGCGATCGGCAGTGCGTGGGGTCGTCGTCACCGCACTCGATCAACTTGAAGCGCTGCACCATATCGCTGAAACGCCTGCTTCCGCTTTCGTCCGTGTTCGCGCCTTACTGGACGCACGACAGACACAGGCTCAGGTGGCACTCGACGCGCTCGAAACCCTGGTCGATTTGCTTGAAGCAGCGGGCGTGCCAGCGGATCGTATCATCGTGCAGCCGACGCTGGCGCGCGATTGGAATTATTACACCGGCGCCGTCTTTGAAGTGCGCGCCTCCGACAACACGCTGCTGGCTGGCGGTGGTCGCTATGACGAGCTGGTCAGGCTGATGGGCGGCAGCGATACCCCGTCGGTGGGATTGGCGTTCTACGTCGATGATCTGTCAACGATCGTACAGCATGGAGCAAACGGCAATGCTTGAACGTGTGACTCTGGCACTGCCCAGCAAGGGTGCCCTGGCAGACCCTACCCTCGCATTCCTGGCAGATTGCGGCTTGCGTGTGGACAAGCCCAACCCGCGTCAATATACGGGCGTGATCGGCGCTGTTGCCAGCGTCGATGTCCTGTTTCAGCGCGTCACCGACGTTTTATACAAGGTGGCGGACGGTACAGCCCAGCTCGGCATCACCGGATTGGATGTCGTGCATGAACATCCTTTCGAGGATGTAGTCGTCATCCAAAACGACCTCGGTTTCGGACATTGCAGGCTGATCGTCGCGGTGCCAGAGTCGTGGGTCGATGTCACCAGCATCATCGACCTTGCCGAAATAGCGATCGATTTTCGAGAAGGACAAGGGCGTAATCTGCGTATTGCCACCAAATTCACGCATCTGGCGCGACAGTTCCTGCACGCACACGGCATTCACCAATTCACGCTGGTCAATGCCGAAGGCGCGATCGAGGCAGCACCGACGATCGGCTATGCCGATGTGATCATCGACCTGATGCAGACCGGGACGACGCTGCGCGAAAATCATCTCAAGCCCCTCGACGATGGGGTCATCCTGGAGTCGCAGGCGTGCTTGATTGGCAGCAAATCGGCACTCACCGATATGCCGATCGTGCGCGAGTCCACGCGAATGCTGCTGGAATACACCGATGCGGCACTGTGCGGCAAGCGTTACTATCAACTGACAGTCAACATTCGCGGGGAGGAAGCCGAAAGTATCGGACAACAGATCGCCGCAAATCCGATCACGCGCGGTTTGCAAGGTCCGACCGTCGCGCCGATTTACGGCATCGAACGCGGCTGGTATACCGTCACGCTGATCGTCAGCAGCCGCGATGTCCTCGCCGCCGTCGATCATCTGCGTCTGTGCGGCGCCGCACAGACGACGGTGACACCCATCCGTTACGCTTTTATGGCGAGTTCGCCGACGTATCAGCGTTTGACGACGGCATTGTCTCTGCCATAGCCAGCGCGTGATCGATCGCGTTCAATACGCCGTCCGCGCTCGAACCCATCTCGACCGCATAGGCGAGACCGAGCAGCGCGATCGACTCAGGAAAACGCGCTCTGTCGGTCAGATTCATCGTCAGCAGCGGACAGCACAGCAGCGCGCTCTTGAGTGTAGCGTGCCAATCTGGTCGCAGCAGACCACGCATTTTGAGCAGAGCCAGAGTCGGCGCCAAAACACGCGCAACCTTGCTCTGTAAAAACTGGGTACGGATCGGGTGGGGAACATAATCGTGATCCACCCGCCATAGCTGCCCTTCTCGACTCACGGTCAGGGACATTCGCTCCTCGAACCAGCGCGGATGATACATCCACATCGCAAACACATTGTGAAACAACGGCTTGGTCAGGTCGAGCAGCGGATCGTGCGTCCCGGCGAATGCCGGATCGAAATAGGTCAGCTCGGCATGGTCGGCGCAGTAAAACACGTTGCCGTTATGTGCGTCCCCGTGTCCCACGACCGCCGCACCTGATCGCACTGGATCGAGCAGCACGATCGCCTTAGCAATCAAATCGTCCAGCGTATCCGTGTAGGCACGTCCGTTGATCACCCATCGCGCCGAGCGCACCGCGTGCATGGCGATCGCCTCGCCCTGCCAGGTGATCTGCGTCCCGTCGCCGTAAAAGCGATCGAGGCGTCCCCCAGTGAGGCGATGATAAAAGAGCTGGTGAATGGGCGCACGCGCGGCATCGACAGCGGACTGTTCGCGCAGTGTGCTGTGATAAATGGTGTACAGCCGCGCGTCGGTCTGATGCTGCGCCGCCAGCAAACGATCATCCCAGGGCAGCTCTCCTGTTTCGATCGACCACGCCGCGTCGAATACCGAAGGGCAATCGATCATCGGATAGACGAGAATTTGCCGTCCAACCTGGCGCGAGACATGACGCGGTTGCAAGACGTTGTAGCCTGCCTGATGCAGCAGATCGGCATTGTAGTACTCGTCGATCACGCCATCAGCCTCGATGTGTGTCTTGAAAAACACCTGCGAGCCGTCGGCTAACGACGCAAATCCGTTGAAAGAATTGAGCGACACCGCCAGCGGACGCAGCGTGACCGAGCGCACATCGAGCGGAAACGCCTCACGCAAAAACGGGACGAGCAGCTTTTCGGCTGCCCGTCGATCGGTAAATTGCAATTGCTGGACGTGCGCCAGGAGGTCGTCTGTCATACGCCCAAAATCTCGTTGCGCTTACGGATCGCCAGCGCGTGCGCCGGAAAGCCCTCGTAGTCTGCCAGCGTCGTGGTGATGCCCTGGAGCGCCTGATAGCCCTCGCGCGAGAGATAGCCTACCCCCGTGCGCTTGAGAAAGTCCCACACGCTCACTGCCGAAAATGAGCGTGCAAAGCCGCCTGTCGGCAGGATCGCGTTCAATCCCAGGCAGTAATTGGCGATCGGGATTGGTGTGTAGTGTCCGAGCAGGATTTCACCCGCATTCCTGATCTGTTGCAGCGTCACAAACGGTTCCGCCGTCAGAATTTCGAGGTGTTCCGGGGCATAGTCGTTGACGAACGCCACTGACTCCGCCAGACTTCCAGTCAGCAGGATGCCGCCGTAATTACCCAGGACATTTTCCACGAATTTACGGCGCCATTCCGGGAGTTCAGCGATAAAGGCTGGCAATGCCTCCAAAACGCCGTGCGCCACTGCCTCACTGTGCGTGACCAACAGCGCCGCTGACTCCGGTCCATGTTCTGCCTCGACCAGCAGATCGAGCGCCGCCAGACGCGGATCGACATGTTCGTCGGCGAGGATGATCGACTCGCTCGGACCCGCCGGCAGACCGACATCGACGACACCGAACAGCAGTCGCTTTGCCGCCGATACGTAGCTGCTGCCAGGACCGATGATCTTTTGCACCTTCGGGATGCTCTCGGTGCCATATGCCAATGCCGCCACTGCCTGCATCCCGCCGACCACGTACACGTCGTGAATGCCGCACACCTCTGCCGCCACCAACGAGGCAGCATCAGCTTTGCCATTTGGTGCGGGTGGCGACACTACGACGATCCGCTCGACCTGGGCGACCCTCGCCGGAGTCGCCAGCATCAGCATCACCGACGGAAAGGCGCCCTTCCCACGCGGCACATACAAGCCCACGCTGGTGATCGGCGTCACTTTTTCGCCAGCCATCACGCCCGGCTGCACTTCGGTGAACCACATCGATTCGGGCATCTGTTCACGGTGGAAACGTTCGATATTGATGTGCGCCGCCTCGATGGCGGCGATCACGGCTGGATCGAGCTGCGCGCGCGCGTCGATGAAATCCTGCGGGGTGGCACGCAGCATCGACGCCTCAAATCCAGGCGCATCGAACTGTCGTGCGTAATCGACCACCGCGCTGTCGCCCTCGGTGCGCACGCGGTCGATGACCGTTTGCGCACGCGGCAGCAGCTCACGAATGTCGGTTTCCGCACGTTTTAGCAGACGGGCGTACTGCTCTTCTTCAAGGGTAGCGAGTGTCAGAAACTGGATCGTCGTCGCGGTCTGGGTCACGGCTTGACAGGTTCCCCCGCAGCCACAGTGACAATATCCGATTTGCGGCGCGTGCCATCCCAGCGGATATCGGGCACCAGAATAGCGCGATGTGCCAGAATGCGTTCTTTGTGGGGCAGCAGATCGCGCAGCATAATCTGCATCTCCGCGACGACATCGTGCGACGGTTTGTAACCCAGATCGATCAGATTTTGCCGATCGGGATTGTAATAATGTGTCTCCAGCTCTTTGCGCGGGTTGTCGTAATGCGCGATCTCGACTGTCAAGCCGACCGACGCGGCTGCTTCCTGCACTTTATACGCCAGTTCTTCGATGGTGTAGCATTCCTCGAACTGATTAAAGACGCGATACTCGCCCTTCTGAGGAGGATTCTCGATAGCGATCGTCAGGCACTGCATCGAGTCGCGCATCGGCAAAAATCCGCGCGTCTGTCCGCCCTTGCCGTACAACGTCAGCGGATGCCCGATGACCGCCTGACAGCAGAAACGGTTGATCGCCGTACCAAAACATTGATCGAAGTCGAGACGGCTGCCCAGGCGCGGATCGCCCGCCATTTCGTCGATCTGGGTGCCGAACACCACCCCCTGCATGATATCGGTCGAGCGTAGCCCCCAGACACGACAGGCAAAGATGGTATTGTGGGTGTCATGCACTTTCGTCAGATGATAAAAACTGCCTGGTTGACGTGGAAATGGCAGACGTTCCTTGCGTCCCCGAAACTCGACCTCGAAAAACCCCTCAGGAATATCGAGGTTGGGCGTGCCATATTCGCCCATCGTACCGAGCTTGACCAGATGCGCATCGGGACACACCTCACGCATCGCCCACAGCACGTTGAGGCTGCCATTCACGTTGTTGGTGTGAGTCCAGACAGAATGCGCCTGATCGATCATCGAGTAGGGCGCCGACGGCATTTCCGCCAGATGTACGATCGCGTCCGGCTGAAAGTCAGCGAAAAAGTCGCGCAGGAACGGATAATCGAGCAGATCGCCTTCGCGGAAAATCAGGTCTTTGCCGTAGCGTTCGCGGAAGGCAGCGAGGCGCTCTTCCATGCTTACAATCGGCAGCGCGCTCACGCTGCCCATCTCTTCTACCCATTCCCGGCGCAGATAGCGATCGGTTCCGGCGACTTCGTGACCGCGTGCCGTCAGATATTGTGCCAGCGCCCAGCCGAGATAGCCGTCGATCCCGGCGATAAAAACCTTCATGTACTGCCTCCGAACCCTGAAATGCCTGATTGTCAGTTTGATATTGAGTTTATAACCCCATACGGCGCGATCCGATTCGTTTATCGCACTGCATGATTTGCAGGTAGATGGAACCGTGCTGGTTTTGCGCGCTTCAGCTCACCGGGATGCGTGCGATCGACGGGGTGAATTCTGCAAAGTAGCCCTCCACCGCCAGTAGCTCGGCATTGAGGATGCTGCACCCTGCCGCCCCCCGAATGGTATTGTGCGAGAGCGCGGCGAATTTGTATCCGAGCAACGCACACGGGCGCAGCCGACCGACCGTCGTCGCCATGCCACTCCCGTTCATGCGATCGCGCCGGGTCTGCGGACGATCGACCTGACGTGTATAAATCACGGGCTGGGCTGGTGCGCTCGGCAGCTTCCCCACCGGGTCAAGACCCCGGAACGATTCCCATGCTTCGATGATCTCGTTCATGCTCGGCTGATCCGCCAGTTCGACCGAAATATTGACCAAATGTCCGTCGATGACGGGGGCACGGTTGCAGGATGCACTCATCAAGGTGGAGAGCGGTACGATCCCGTCCTCCTCGAAGGTGCCGAGCATTTTCAGCGGCTCGGTTTCCAGCTTTTCTTCCTCACCGCCAATGTACGGAATCATATTGTCCAGAATATCGAGTGATGCCACGCCGGGATAGCCAGCGCCACTGATCGCCTGCGCGCTCACGACCAGGCAGCGCGTCACGCCAAAACGACGCAGCGGCGCCAGCGCCATCACCACTGGCATTGCGGTACAGTTGGCGTTGGCGACCAGTGCACCGGTCGTCCAGCCGCGCCGCTGACGCTGTACATCGATTAAACGCACATGATCGGCGTTGACTTCGGGCAGCAGCAGCGGCACATCCTCGACCATCCGATTGAGCGAGGCATTGGTGCAGACGATGTGTCCTGCCGCCGCCAGCGCCATCTCGCAATCAGCAGCCTCTTTAGGCAGCGCCGAAAATACTAACGCCGACTCCAGCGTGGCATCGAGCGGCTTGACCACCAGATCACGCACCGACGCCGGAATATCGCCGTCCAGTACCCAATGTACCGCCTCGGCATAGGTGCGTCCAGCGCTGCGCTCCGATCCAATCACTTCTGCGACGGTGAACCAGGGGTGTCCTTCCAATAATTGAATGAACCGCTGACCAACAGCACCGGTCGCGCCCAGAATAGCGACGGCTAATTTCTGCATGATTAAATCCCTACCCAGTTGGCTTTTACGGATGGATATGATCCGAGCATTTTCACAAATGACGCGCGCTGCAGCAGACGTGCCAGTGCCGCCTGACAGGGCGCGTCTTGCCAGTGCCCTTCAAAATCGACAAAAAACACCGGTTCCCAGGGACGATTACCGCGTGGGCGCGATTCGATCTTGGTCAGATTGAGACCGCGCTGTGCAAACTCGCCCAGGCATTCGTATAGTGCGGCGGGACGATTGCGGGTCGCAAACACCAGCGAGGTCTTGTTGTACTCCCCTGGCTGCGGATCATCCTCACCAATCAGGAAAAAGCGGGTGTAATTGAAGCTGACATTTTCGATATTGCGTGCCAGCACATCCAATCCGTACAGCTCACCCGCCAGCTCGCTGGCGATCGCCCCAGTGCTGCCATCCAGCGGATCGTTCGAGAGGTCTTGCGCCGACCCGGAGGTGTCATACCAGGGGACGGTCACTAAATTGTGGCGACGGATGAACTGATCACACTGTGCCAATGCCTGTGGATGCGAACGCACCGAGCGCAGGTCATCGAGCTGCACCCCTTTTGGCGCCAGCAGCATATGATGCACATGCACCATAACCTCTGCCTGAATGCGCATGTCCGAGTCCAGTAGCAGCTCGTATGCCTGGCTCACGGCGCCCGCCCAGGCATTTTCGACGGGCAGCATCGCATAAGGAATTTCACGCCGGGTCAGCGAGTCGAATAAGGCGGTCAGTGTTGGGCGGGGATGCACGGTGACATCACTGCCAAAATGCTGACGGATCGCCTGTTCAGAATAAGCACCTGGGATACCTTGAAAGCCGACGAGATTGCTCACGAGTTGTCCTTTGCAATTGCGCGATGTTGGCATTCGAGCTGAGTCGCGGCTTTAGATGGTGTCTCATCGATACGGCAAAGCAGATGGGCAAGGGTAACATGCGCGCATTTTTCAGTCAATGACGGGGACGTGGACGCGCAAAATTGACACGACACCCTGCGCGATGTTACACTCTTTTTATCGTATCAATAGCGACTCTCAGTTTGCCATGCAGCAAACACGCCGCCTCATTCTGGACATTATCAAACATCGGGGTCAGGTGACCGTCGATGATATCGTCACAGAATTGGCAGCGCGACGGGGCGCGATCACAGCCGTGACTGTGCGTCATCATCTCAAACTCCTCCAGCAGGACGGCTTGATAGACCCATCGGAACTGCGTCGTCGCAGCGCGCCGGGGCGTCCTCAGTACGTCTATGTCCTGACCGACAAAGCACAAGTCCATTTCCCCAACAATTACGAACGACTCGCTTCCAGCCTGTTGCACGAGCTGCGCCAGCAATTGCCGGCAGCGAGTATCAACGTCATTTTTGAGGGTGTCGCCGATCGTCTTACCCAGGATTTTGAACACCTGGACGGCACTTTCGAGCAGCGCCTCGATCGCGTGGTCGATTATTTGAACGCCAATGGGTATCAGGCGTATTGGCTGCCTGGAGCGCTGGGTTACGTCCTGCACACCGCCAATTGTCCTTACCACAACATTGCCGAGACCGATGAAGCGCTGTGTACAATGGACATGCGCCTGATCAGCAGCTTGCTGGGCGTGATCCCGCGCCGCCAGGAACGCATCTCGAATGGCGACGCCACCTGTTCCTATCTGATTCCTCTTCCAATCCCGGTTACTGCCGAATGATCCCAATTTCAGCGAATCGCGATTTTCTCTGCGGTCGCATTGTTATGCGTCCCTACACGGCTACCGAATCCACGATTTACTGAATTTTGCTGACAGGCTTTTGTTTTATTGACGCAAATTCAGTGTAGGCATATAATGAGTGCGTTCGCACAAAAATTTCAATAAAAGGGATAGACTCCGATGGCGATCACCTTTCCCACCACGACCGATGTTGTCACCGAAGAAGCGCAGATCCTCACTGTCACTCCGGCTGCGACTTCGATCATTCGCAATCTGCTTGAACAGCGTCAAATTCCCGGCTATGCGCTGCGTGTATTCGTCGCAGGCGGCGGCTGCTCCGGTATGCAGTATGGCATGGCGTTCGAGCCTGCCGCGAAAGACTTCGATGCCGTCATCGACGCCGGTGAGGGTGTGCGCCTGGTGATCGACCCGACCAGCCTGATGTATCTGGAAGGCGCCAGCATCGATTATGTGGACAGCCTGATGGGTGGCGGTTTCCGCATCGAAAACCCGAATGCGGTCTCCTCTTGCGGCTGTGGCACCTCGTTCAAGGGCAAAGACACGGCTGATACCTCCGCCAGCGCGGGGGGATGCAGCAGTTGCAGTCACTAAAACAAGCATTACGATGATCGGACACAGCATGATTTGTACATGTCCGCCGTAGAGCAAACACCCCGCCGTTGTTTGGCGGGGTGTTTGTTATTTTCTGTATTATTTTCTGAATGAGCCGATCGCCAGTCCTGCCAATCCTAACCCGCCCAGGATCAGAATGGGGACGATCGGCGGCGTATCGGACGGGCTGACTGGCGCGCTCGGCGTGAGCAACGTCAAGCCGTTGTCCGCTGTCGGAGCCAAGGCTGCAAGCCCTGGCGGATAAGTGAAAGTCGGCAGCGCCGTCATCGGCAATCCATTCTGGCTGTTGTTGGGCGCTGCCCCGGTCACGGTCAAAATCGTCGCAGGCGTCCCGCCAATCGCTGCATCCAAAGCGCTCGTACTGCCGCTGTCGCCCTGAGCGTAAGGGTCGATCTCCGGGATAGCTGTGGTGTCCCCGGTCATGTCGATCAGCTCACCGAACACCCATCCACGCCCGTTCGGTGACGCTGGAAACTGAAATTGGATCCAGGCGGCGTAGCGCGCCAGCACAGTGTAGCTGTCGCCAGCGCGAATCTGACCCAATGTCGCGGACTCGGTACTCGGTTCGCTGCGCACATTGGCAAAATCTTTCGCCTCCAGCCTTACCAGGCTGACCTGAGTCGGCGGCGCGGTCGGCACGGATAGATCAGCGGGCTGCGCGTTCGTCGGCATCAACGGCGATAAATTGACAATCCCGGGTGTGGGGGTGGCGTCCTGGGCGTAGGTGGTCAGTACCATCAAACCGATGATCACCGCGCTGAGACAGCGCGCCATGCTGTGAAAATATGATTTATTGTCGTTCATCGAGTCGTTTCAACCTCACCAAGAGACTTCATTATCGGCGACACCGCGCATCTGTTCCGCGACACGCCGATCGCCCTGTCTGACCATGTACCCCTGATATTCCTGGCGCGGCAGCCCGGCGAATTCCCACCCACCCATCACCAGCGGCGGACGCTGATAGGCGTCGGTGCAGCCATCACATGCCGCCGGAATCCATTCCCCATTATAGCGCCGCGCGATGTGTACATGTGTCCCCGTCGAAAAACCCCCTTCGCACGAGGGACGCCCCAGTCGGTCACCAACACGGACAGGTGTACCGACCGCGATCCGATCCTGGGTCGCCAGATGCAGTACCAGCAGCGTCCACCCGGTCGTCTCATCGCCATCGCCATCCAGATCGATCACGACCGCGCCATCGCCGCTGCGCGCGATCACCCCATCGATCGGTGCCGTGACAAAAAACTCCGAGACGTAGCACAAGGTGTTACGCGCTTTGGGATCGTCTGGCGGCGCGAAATCGACCGCCGCCCACGCGCTGCCCGATCCCCAGCCGCCGTGCGGTCCGCCCGTGAACAACCATGTCTCACCGCGCGCGAACGGCAGCGTCAGCAGCGGCTGGATCACCCCTGACGGCACGACCGGATCGCGCGCATCACGGAATGGATCGCCAAACAAGCCTACATACAGCGCGTAAAAACCGTCTGCGCCGACGTGTGCCCGCCACGTCGCAGCGTCGGAAGTCAGCGAGAAAAGATGCTGCACCCCGACCGTCGCGGCGTTGAGACCAGCGGGCAGCAGCAGACGCTGCGAGTCGCTGGTTTGCACCCAGCGAAACAGCCCCTGCCCCCATCCGTAATAACCACGATTGAGGTTGTCGGCTGCCCATGTCAACTGGCGGTACAAGCCAATCCGGTCGAATCCGTTCGGTGACGCGGGCGCGCGCAGCGGTCGATCGATCGCTTCCTGGGACAGGCTGGCTGCCGACAGCCAGCGTCCCTGATATTCCAACAGAGCCAACAGCAGCCGCGCATCGATGCTGTATTCGACCGCCACGCGCTCCACCAACTGCCCCGCTGTGTACACGACCTCATCGACGCTATCGACTGCCTGACGAATGTAGCCTGGCTGTGATCCCACGAACGCCGCTACATCGAATGCCAGTGCGCCGGGCGCACGTACCAGACGGCTGTCTGGTACGATGCGATAATCGCTGCCAGGCTGTTCCGGCAGCGTGCGCACGCGCAGCACCTGACCTACCTCCAGACGATCGGGATCCGTCAGCGCGTTTTCCGCTATCAACGCCTCGACGGTCAGTCCAAAGCGCGCGGCGATCCCGAACAGCGTATCGCCCGGTTGTATGGCGTAATCGCGCAAGACCGCTTGCGCATTCCCCTCCGATGTTGGCGCCTCGAAAGCACTGCTGGGTGCGCGCGTCGGAGTCGGCGCGGCAAATTGAAACACGGTCGGCGTTGGCTGCCCGGAAACGGGCGCCGGCGGAAAGGTCGCCGTGATCACGATTACCGTCTGCGTCTCCGACGGGCGCCCCAACGAACAGCCCGCCAGCAGCGCAAGTATCAGAATTATCCAGGCGCGTCTTATCGTGGACTCCATATCCCCAGGCTGCCATCTGCCACGATGATGGACGCATTTTCCGGTGCCGACGTGTCCAGAACGCGGATGACCTCGCGTTCGGCGCCGATCAGCTCGCTGTAGACGAGATGACGGCTGTCTGGCGCCCATACTGAATGGCTTTGCGCGAATTGATCGAAGAAATTCAGGATGTAGGTCAATCCCTGCGTCGGGGTGAAGGTCGCGTAAGTCGTGATCGAGTCGTCGTCTATTTCCAGGATCGACCACGCGATGCCGACCTCCTGCGCCATCGCCGCTATCCGCATTCCTGGATCTGCCTGCGCATCGAAAGAATCGGATAGGTCTCCGGGCGTGATGTATGCCAGTCGCTGGCTGTCGGGCGACCAGAAGAACGACAGCACACTGTCGTTCGAGGTCTGGGACAACACCGCGCCATTCGCCGCGTCGATGACCACCAGTGCGCCTTGACGGGCGGTGTAGGCGATTTTCGTGCCGTCCGGTGACCAGGTGAAATATACGGGTCCGCTCAGACCGCTGACGAGACCGCGCTCGCCGCTGCCGCCCCCCATCACGATCGCAGACTCACGACTCGCGCGTTCCTGTACCGCAACCAGGAAGGTATCATCAACGGGTGACCACGCAGGCGCGCTGAAAAAGCCAGGCGTTTGCTCCAGCTCTGTCAGTGCCTCGGTGCCGACATCATAGACATCGATTCGGCGATTGTTGCGGTGCCACACCATGCGATCGGCGCTCGGATTCCAGCTAAAATAATAAGGCGATCCTGTGCCGATCATCCGATGCGTTTCGGCGTCCGCAAAGGAACCACGATCGCGCACCAGCTCCACGACAAAACCATTTACCCCAGGGCGAGACAGCAGCAGCGCCAGATCGCGGCAGTCGCTCTCGGCATTACAATTGCTCGGCGCCCATGCGCCATACGTGAAAGTATTACCGTCAAAACGCTGTATGCCCGCTCCAGGCGTCACGCCATCAGCTGATACAAACACATCGAGCGTGGCGTCGCCATCGCGGGTGATCTCCGACGCAAAATACGCCAGGCGCCCATCGGCTGCCCAGGTCGGCATCTGGTACAGTCTGAGGCGCGTCGCGTCCTCGTTGACGCCTGCGTCGCTGGTGAGCGGCACCGCCTCCCCGTCGAGCGCCAGGGTATACAGATTGAAATCCGCTCCAATGTATGCAATCAATCCTGGCGCGGGTTCGTTTTCCTGTCCACGCACAGCGCCACCGACCCACCAGGAAACAGACAAACAAATGCCTGCCAGAATTCGCCACGACTTCATGAAGCGTATCCTTCTTCTCGACGAACGACGAACCTATCGGCTCACCTATGGGAATGCCCATCAATCGATTGTATACTACCCGCATCTGTTTTCGCATCCGCGCCAGCGGATTATCGTGGAGTATCGTTCATGGCAACACGCGACGAGGTCGCCGCAATCTTCCCTGAAATGGCGCAGCGTTTCGACCCTGGTAAAGCCGAAGGCGTGAATGCCGTCATCCAGTTCGAGCTGTCGGGCGACAACGGCGGTTCGTATTGGTTGAAAATCGCTGATGGCACCCTGCAAACCGGAGAAGGTGCCTCCGAAAACCCGAAAATGACACTGCGCTCCACTGGCGACGATTTCGCCAGCATGATGAGTGGCAGCTTGAATCCGATGCAGGCATTCATGATGGGCAAGATCAAGATTCAAGGCGACACCGGGCTGGCGATGAAGCTGATACCATTGCTCAACAACGGCTGATAAAAAGACGCAGGCACTATCACTATCAGAAGTGCCCGCGTCTTTTGTTCGTCAATCATCCAGGCTGAAGGTCAGCAGTGATCCGCCGCTCAACGAGGCGCTGGCGATCGCTTCTTCGATTGTTTCGATCAGAGATTCGTCCTCCTCCTCTTGTGCCACTCTCAGCACCTCGGTCAGGATACGCAGCGCCGTGCTCCCACCGATCTCGCCGAGCGACCAGATCGCCCCTTCCTGAATGTCGCGGTCGTCGTTTTCGATCAGACCCCCCAGGATGGAGATCGCGTCCTCGATTTGCAGCTCCCCAGCCGCCCGCGCTGCTTCGTGGCGCATTTCCGGGTCGGGGCTGTCCAATTGCTCCAATACGATGTCCACCCACTTTTGATCGTTGGACTTGCCCATCCCATGCACCGCGCTGATACGCAGGCGGTCATCGTCGGAGGCATAGGCTACCTCGATCGCCGGATTGACGTTGCTATTGCTGGAATTGGACAAGGCTTCCAACGCACGGCGGCGCACCTCGATCGATTCGTCGCCATCCTCGTAAATGCGCGTGGCGAGCGCCTGTGCCTCATTGGTTTGGTCGAGTGGCAGGTCGCCCAGCTCACCCGTCAGGATGAATGAACCGAGCGCTCCAACCGCGGCTGCGCGCACCGCGTCGCCCTCGTCGTGCTGCGCCATGTGCATCAGTTCGCGCATGAAGGTGAGCGACAGGTCATCCCATAGCAGACCAACCGCCTCAGCGCGAATTTCCACCTCTGGATCGCTCAGTGACAACCGCCCCAGCGCGCTGTAATCCAGGTCGTAGACGCTCTCGCTCGCCTCGATCAGCGCATTCAACAAATGCTGACGAAATACCACGTCGAGTGCATTCCATGCAGGGCGTAAGACAGCGATGTCTTCATAACTCAAGCCCGAAAGACCGTAGTAGATCGTTTCGTTGGCTTCACCATCGCCCGCTTCCGACTCGCGCAGCGCCGCGATCACTGTCTCGACGGGAATAGGTTCGCGTGCTGGTTCTTCTTCGAGCGGGTCGAATTCGTCGTCGAAGTGATCCAGCGCGTCCTCATCGTCGTCATCGTCGTAAGGCATCGCATTTTGCATCATCACGTCGTCATTCCTTTCACTGTACGCTGCAAGGGCGCCCCATCAGGCGCCCATCATCCACTCCACAAGATTGCTGTTTATTGCACTGGCTTACGGCAGCGCATTGGTGATCGGATTCACCACGTCGTTGATCATGACTACCACCATCAGCGACAGCAGCAGTGCCAGCCCGACCAGGTGAACCATCCCTTCGCGTTCTGGCGCGATCGGACGACCTCGAACGACCTCGATCAGCACGAACAGCACCCGCCCGCCATCCAGTGCCGGGATCGGCAGCAGGTTGGTCAAGCCGAGCGACAGGCTAATCAGCGCCATAAACTCGATCAGATTGATTCCGCGCGTCTGCACTCCATTGATGCTGTCGCGCAGCAGATCGGCGCCTAACATACTGATTCCGACCGGTCCGACCGGGGTCAGGGCGGCGGCTGGTATATCACCACGCAGCAGCTCGCCCGGCAGCGCGATAATTCCGGCGAAAAAATCGCCAACGCGGTTGAAGCCGTAAACGACCGCTTCACCGAAAGGCAGCGGCGCGACGATGCGCTGTACCTCTTCCTGATAGATCAATCCCAGGGTGGCGCTGCGCTGTGCCTGGGTGATGTTCACACCCATCGATCCCTGTCCGGCAGGTGGGTTACTGCGCGGCGTCACGTCGAGGATGACTTCCTCGCCAGCGCGCAGCACCGTCAGCGTCACCACCTGGTCGAGCGACGCCCCAGTCAGCCGTTGCAGGGTCTCCACGCTGTCTACAGGTGCCCCGTTGAAAGCGGTTACCAAGTCATCGGGCAGCATTCCGGCGCTGTCTGCCGGCGAGTCCGCTGCCACCTGTGTGATGATCGGATGGACGCTCGCATCTTGCAGCGCGCGTGCATCGGCGCTGTAATCCAGGGATAGCCGCTGCTCGCTGCCATCGGTTGGATTGAAGCGCACCACGTCGAGCGTCAGCGGCACGTCGGAGCTGGTCAGGGTTTCGATGAGTGCCACTCCAGAGTCGCTGCTCACATCGCCATTGATCCCAATGATCGCATCACCAGGCAGCACGCCCGCTTCAGCCAATGCCGATCCACCGTCAATCTGAATCGCGCTCACAAGGGCACCGCCAGGCTGCACCACCCCACTCAATCCGTGTACGGTGAACAGCACGATTGCGAATAGAAAATTGACCAACGCTCCTGCCACCAGAAACCAAATCCGCGCCAATGGGCGCGCCTCATTGACCGACATGGTTTTGGGCACCCCGCGCGCATTCGCCTCGATGCGATCTGCCGCAACCGCCTCTTCCCCCATCTGCCGCACCATGTCCTCCCCCAATGGACGTACAAAGCCGCCGAGCGGCAGCCAATTCAAGGTATAATCCGTCCCTCCGGCGGAAAACAATTTGATCATGCGCGGCGGAAAGCCGATCCCGAATTCCAGGATGGTGATGCCGACGGATTTTGCCGCCAGGAAGTGACCGAGTTCGTGGACGAATACCGCTGGGATCAATACCAGCACGAACGCCACTACCGCCGAGAGAAACTGATTGTCCAACAAGAAATCGAACATGAAACGTCCTTGTCTGAGCGCATGTGGACGCTAATCCTGCGAGTCGATAGAAAATCTGCACAACAACCCATCGCTAAAGATAGGATGATGCGATGATTATAAAGCAGATAAGGCTCAATTAATCTGAGATCGTCGTGAGGGGTTGGACGTGCGTCGCGCCACCTATCGGCGCGCTGCGCACTGCTACAACGCCAGACTGCACCGCCAGCCGATTTCTTACTTCCTCGGCGTCCGCGCTTACGCACACACAGTGCACGTTGGCGCCTGCGTCCAACGTCGTGCAGACACGCAGACCGTCGGCGCGCCACTCGCGCACCGCCGCCATGATCGCCAGCGTCGGCGGCAGCCAGTAGAACAACGGTGGGCGGCTGGTCATCATGACCGCGTGCATAAGCGTGCTGTCACGCTCGACCACCTCCGCCAACGCAGCAAAGTCGCGCGTCATCAAGGCCCCTATGCACTCCACCAATCGTGCTGGCGCCGTCTGTACGCGCGCCGCCTGGAATGGGCTGGTCTGTGCCGATGGGTGCCCGACGCTCGATCCCACCGCTTTGTGCTGCGTGCTGACAATGGCGATCACATCCACCAAATCCCAGTGATCGGGCGCGGCGATGCTCTCCGCGAACGACTCTTCGTGCGTATCGCCCGCGTGCCACTCTACAAATCCGCTTGGAATCGATCGCGCTGCTGATCCAGAACCGAGCCGTGCCAGCGTGGTTTGCGTGCGCTCATCGACAGCGACGCCCACCGCCGCGCAAAAAGCGCTCGTCAGCGCCGCGAACGCCGATGCGGATGAGGCGATTCCCGTTCCAGTCGGAAAATTATTCTCCGAGTGCACGACTGCCCGCCCGCGCACATGTAATCGTTCGCGCAGTGCATTCAGGTGCCGCACGACCCGCGCCAGTGCCTCGCCCGATTGCAACGCACCGTTCAGGTGCAGCGAGTCCGTCGTGCCATCCTCGCCGTGCCATTCGACCTCGGTGGTGGTGAGCAGCCCGTCCAGGTTGATGCTCACCGACGCATTTGCCGGCAGGCGCAGCGAATCGTCGCGGTTGCCCCAGTATTTCACCAGCGCCAGGTTTGGATGTGCCTGCGCGCGTGCCCGTCCAATCATCATCGTGTCCAGCTCGTTTCGTCTTGGAAAATTACACCCTACCCTGCGCATCAGTATACAAGACGCTGCCCGGTCGCTATAATTCGCCGTTGGCATACGGCTGTCACGTTCCGAAACCATGTCAAGAGAGATTGTAACCATGACCGCTGCCAGCGCTGCTGCCAAAATAATTCTGTTCGGTGAACACGCCGTCGTACACGGCTTCCCAGCATTGGCGGCGCCGGTGTCATCGGTGCGTGCTACCGCCGATATCACACCCGCATCCCTGGGCAGCGGGCTGCGTTTCGACGCGCCTGGGGTCAACACGGATATGCCGGCAGGTCTCGACGCTGGCGTGGTGGATAATGCTTTTGCGCTCACTGTACGACTCGTCCTGGACGCGATCGGCGCTGCGACCCCGGATGCCATCATTACGGTGCGATCGGACATCCCGATCGCCAGCGGTATGGGCAGCGGCGCCGCTGTTTCGACCGCTGTCGCGCGCGCGCTGTGCGCGCACGTCGGGGCGGCGCTGTCCGATGCCGACCTGAACGCGATCGTGTACGAAGTCGAAAAGCTGCATCATGGTACGCCGAGCGGGATCGACAATACCGTGATCGTGTACGAGAAACCTGTTTATTTTGTGCGCGGTGCCGACCCGCTCCCGCTGACCGTCGGCGCGCCGTTCGACCTGATGATCGCGGATACCGGACATCCCGCGTCCACCCGCACTGCCGTCGCGGGTGTGCGCGTGCTGCTCAATGCCGACCCCGATCGCGTGCGTGGACTGTTCGATTCGATCGGACAACTGGTCATCAGCGCACGCGCGACGATCGAGTCGGGATCGTCCGCCGCGCTCGGTGCGCTCATGATTCAGAATCACGCCGTACTGCGCGATCTGACCGTCTCGTCCGCTGAACTCGATCGACTGGTCGATGCCGCACTCGCTGCGGGCGCGCTCGGCGCCAAAATGTCCGGCGGCGGGCGCGGCGGGATCATGATCGCCCTGATCGATGACGCGACGCGCCATACCGTCGCGGCTGCGCTGATCCGGGCGGGTGCGGTGCGCATCCTGACGACATCGATTCGTTAGAGAGGATTTGCTATCTATGCACCAGCTCACATTTGTAAAATTGGGCGGCTCGCTCATCACGGATAAACGCAGGGCAGGCAGCTATCATGCCGACGCGGTACGCGCGGTGGGCATGGCGCTGCATGACGTATTGAGGCGCGATCCCGACCACCGGATATTGATCGGACATGGCAGCGGCTCGTTTGGGCATGTCGTCGCCGCGCGTCACGGCACCATCGACGGCGTGCGCACGCCCGATGAGTGGCGCGGTTTTGCCGAGGTCGCCAGCGCAGCCGCCGACCTGAATGGACTGGTGACGACGACGCTGCGCGAGGTCGGTCTCCCAGTGTGGCGGCTGCAACCGTCGGCATCCGCGCTGGCATCCGACGGCGAGCTGACCACCATGGCGATCGATCCGATCCGTGCCGCGCTCGATCATGCGCTGGTGCCACTGGTTTACGGGGATGTCGCACTCGATACCGTGCGAGGCGGCACCATCATCTCGACCGAAACCGTATTTTTCTACCTCGCCGCACATCTGCCTGTCACAGAGATTCTACTGCTTGGCGATGTCGATGGAGTGTGGGACGAGCAGCGCCAAATTATTCCATTGATCACGCCGAGCCGTTTCGCATCGATTCAACATGCGTTGGGAGGTTCCGCTGGCACTGACGTGACGGGGGGTATGCTGGGCAAAGTGACCCACATGCTCAGGCTGGTGACGGCACAGCCAGGCTTGTCGATCCGCATCATGGGCGGAGAGCCGACACAGATAGCGTCCGTACTCGACGGAAGCGCCGATTATGGCACACTCATTCGCGCCAACGACGAACACGACGCTCGCCTGACTCCAGCGCGTAATTGACAGACATCACCAACAGCGTGATCCCTACGCCGGGAGCCAGCGGCACCCAGGGCGCGACGCGCAGCACCTGTCGTCCGTCGTACAACATGCGTCCCCATTCTGGCGCGCTGACCTCACCGCCAAATCCCAGGAATCCGAGCGCCGCGCTGGTCAGAATTGCCCCAGCGAAGGTCACGCCCGCTTGCGCCAGCAGCGTTGGCAGCATGATCGGCAGCAGATGCGCACGCCAGACGCGCCATTCCCCCGCGCCGAGTGCCCGCGCTGCCTCGACGTGACCATTCTGACGTGCGCTCGTCTCGCTGGTGTCCAGTACGCGCACATAGGGCGCCAGATGCACCAGTCCGGTCGCGGCGATCACACCCCATTCCCCTCCACTGGTAAGGGTGACGATGATCAATCCGAATACCAGCGGCGGCAGCGCCAGCAGCGTCCGCGTCAGCAGCCGCAGCCATCTCCGTCCACCCGGCGGCGTCACTACGACGATCCCGGTCAGGCACAGCGCGCCGCCGACCGCGATCGCAGTCGCCGCCCCCGCGCTCATGAGCGTGCGCTGCCCACCGTAGACGGTACGCGCCAGCATATCCCTACCGAGCAGATCGCTCCCTAATGGATAGGCGAAGCCGGGCGGGGTCAACTGCATTGACGGCGCAGTTGCCAGCGGGTCACCCACGAAATAAGGCGCGACCAGCAGCACCAGCACCAGCACGATCAGAGGCGCTGCACGGTGACGATCCCAGATCATTCAACATCTCTCAGACGGGGATCGAGCGATGCGGACAGCGCATCCCCAATCAGCGCGGCGCCAATCGCCACCCCCGCGCACCACAGCGCTACCCCCTGCACCATTGGATAATCCTGACGCAGTGCCGCATCGACCAGCAGCCGACCGACGCCGGGACGCGCGAAGATCGCCTCGGTGATTGCGGTGCCACCGAACAAAAATCCCGCCTGCAGCATCGTGGCAGTGACGATCGTGGGTGCACAGGCGCGCAGCGCGTGAACCAGCAGACGCCGCGACGACAGTCCGCGTCCACGCGCGGCGATCAGGTAAGGCGCGCTGTACACGTCGTGCAGTGCTGCCGCTGTCACCTGTCCGATGGCGGCGGCACTGTGCCACCCCAATACGCTCGCTGGCAGAACGATGTGTCCGATCGTCCCGGCGCCGCTGCCCGGCAGCCAGTCGAGCCAGAGCGCGAACACCACGATCGCCAGCGTACCGATCAACGCAGTCGGCGCGCTCAGTCCGACCGCGATCGCCAGACGTGCCACTGGACGCACAGCATTTTGTGTGCGCGCCGCCGCTGTACCGACCGTGATTCCGCCCACCAGACCGACTCCCAAAGCCAGCCCCGCCAATGTCAGCGTGTGTGGCAGTGCATCGTACAGCGCGTCACGCACCGGTCGCCCATCCAGCAGTGACACCCCCAAATCGCCGCGCGCGAGTCCGGCGAGATAGCCCGCAACCTGTGTGACCAGGGGTTGATCCAGACCCAGGCTGGCGCGGCGTGCCTGAATCACATCATCGCTGGCGCCGCTCTCGATGAGCTGATGAGTCAGACCGTCGCCAGGCAGCGCGCGCAGTGCGAGGAACAGCAGTGACGCAGCCAGCAGCCCCGCCCACAGCGCGTCAATCAGCGCCCGGGCGATCGCGCGCACCTACTCCCCACTAAAAGTACTAAAAGACAGATTGTGCAGCAGCGGAAACCAGCCATAAGCGTCGAACTCGACCGGGTTGAGCGTGCGCCGATACCCATTCAGATTGACATAATCGCGGATGGGCAGGATCAGCGCCTGTTCCATCACGATCCGCTGCGCCTGTCCATACAGGCTGCGACGGGCGTTGTCATCGGACTGGCGTCCCGCCTCGATCAACAAACCGTCCAATTCTGCCGCACTGTACCCCGTCCAGTTCAGGTCGCCCATGCTGGTAAAATAGCGGCTTAGATAGGCTGGATCGCTGCCATACTCGTACCAGGCCACCAAATGATAATCGCCAGCAGCGACCTGCTCGAACAGCGCCCCACGACTCGGCACCTGCTCGATGACCGTGCGAATGCCGATGGTGCGCCACTGTGCCTCTAAAAGCTGCACGACATCAGGAATCGCGTTCCACACAGGCGTGATTACCCGTATTTCCAGCTCGGCTCCGTTGCGTTCGAGTACGCCGTCGTTATTGCTATCGCTGTAGCCCAGCCCTATCAGGGCATCGCGCGCCGCCGCTGGATCAAAAGCATAGGCGCCGACCAGATCGGCGTTGTAATACGGAGTTGCCGCCGACAGCGGCGCCCACGCGACCGGTGACAAGCGCTGGAAAATGCTGTCGGCGATCGCTTCCCGATCGGCTCCAACCAGCAGCGCTTGCCGCACCACCAATTCATCGGTCGGAAATTTCGCGCTGTTGATCAGGAATTGCAGCGGCTGTCCCGGAATGATTTCTGGCTGCAATGAAACTTCGGTGCTGGCGTTGAGCGCACGCGCGTCCAGCGGCAGCAGCTCGCCCATGATGTCGGCTTCACCGCTCTCCAGCGCCAGAGCGCGCGTGACCGGATCGGTGAAAAAGCGAAACTCGATTGTCTCGACCGCATTAGCGCCGACAGGCTGATAAAACGAGGGTCCCCAGACATAGGCTGGATTGCGGCGCAGCACCAGCCGATCCCCCGGCACATACTCGACGAACACGAACGGACCCGTCCCCACCTGATAGAACTGATAGCGTTCGGCGCTGTAGGCAGCCAGTGCGGTCGGACTCGCCATGCCCAGATAGACCTGGCTCAGGCTGTCCAGCAGTGGGCTATACGGGTCATTGAGCGCGATGCGGATGGTGCGATCGTCGATCACGCTGTAGCCAGCATAGCCGCCCAGGAGAAATACCGCTTTTTGCGAGGCGATCGCCGGGTCGGTGATACGGTCGAGGTTCGCCGCTACCGCCGAGGCATTGAACGGCGTGCCATCGTGAAAGAGCACATTCTGCCTGAGCGTAAACGTATATTCGCGTCCGTCCTCGGAGATCGCCCAGCTTTCCGCCAGACCTGCTACGAATGCCTGGCTGACCGGATCGCGGTAAACCAGTGTGTCGTAGACACTGCGCAGCGGGATGCCCAATTCCGACGACGCATTGATGTGCGGATCGAAGCCGCTCGGTTGAAAGGTTAGTCCGTAGACGATGCGGCGCGAATCATCCTGCGCGCGTGTCATGTCGCGCCCGCTGACTATCAGCGCGCATGTCAGTAACAGCACTGTGGTAGTCGCACGCTTGAAAATTGTCGTGATCATCATCACCGATCGATCTCTCTGGGTAGGTTGTGCCATGTGAGACGCTATAATAAGCCTGTTTCGCATGGCAGTTAAGGATACGATTTTGTCCGTCCCTCGTCAGGCTCTGCTCGACCCGATCCGTGAAGCGGATCCCGCCAACCGTTACCGCCGCGTCTGGAGCGCTCTGACCGTCGAGGTCGTGATTCTGTTTGGCGCTGCGGGGCTGGTGTTCATCCTGGTCGATATACTGAGAGTCGCGCCGCCGACCGCGCTGGTGCCTGTACTGTCTGTAGGCATGGTCGTGCTGCCCCTGCTGTTGTGGCTGCTATTGTCGGTACTGGCAGAGCGTCGCGCCATCGAGCCGCGTCAACGCCTGATCGTGGTATTCGTCATCACTGCGCTGGCTGCAAACGCAATCACGCTGCCTTTTATCGAGGGCGTGTTACAGCCGGGACGCTGGTTGCCGCTGGAAGATGCGATCAATCGTATCATCGGGTATACATTTTCAATCGGGATCATGCAGGAAACGACCAAATACCTGGTGCTGCGCTACACGATTTGGCAGGATTTGCTGCGCATCCGCACCGACGCGGTCGCCTACAGCGTCGCGTCCGCGCTCGGCTATGCCTTTGCGCTCAACATCCAGTTTCTAATCGCTAATCCCGGCGCGTCACTGGATGTAGTGGCTCTGCGAGTCGTCGAGAATGTCGCCCTCAACCTGGTGGGCGCCTTGTTTATCAGTCTGGGTCTCGCTGAGACTCGCTTTTCGACGCCGAGTCCATTTTTTATGACGATCATGCTGGCGCTGGCTGCCTTTGTGGTCGGCACGACGCAGCCGCTGCAATCTGGTCTGGTCAATGCGATCTTTTCTGTACGCGGCGTGTTCGATCGTCCGTTGGTCGGGTTCGGCTTCACGGCGGCATTGTTTTTCGGCGTACTGGCGATGGTCACCTTCCTCTACAGCGCGATCGAACGACGTGAACGCGATCTCGCTAAAACAAAGGACGGACGCTGATGGCGGTCATCGAGATCGGGGGTGCCTCACAGTCAGGCATCACCCAGCGTCAGCGTTGGGGGCATTACTTTGCTGTGTTCTACGCCGCGATCGCTTTGCTCATCGGCATCAATTTACGCGACTCGTCGGTGAATGCGGTCGTCGCATACAGCAATACCACCGCTGGAATCCGAGCGCTCTACCCGCGCGGCTGGCTGATCGACACCGACGGCGATTATGTCTTTCGCGTGCGCGATTTGAGCGCAGGCGGCTACAAGACGACTATCCAGGTCGCTATCGAGCCGGTCGCGCCGACCGCCTCCTCACGCAATATCGTCGATGCGCTGACGCTGGCGCGCTCACAGCGCGTCGCCGCCTATACTCCCCTTTCGCGCAGTCCGATCAGCCTGTCCGACGAACGTGAAGCGCTGGCGCTGGAATATGCCTATGTCGAGCCGGGTGACAATGTGTTTTTATCTGCCATTCCCAATGTTGTCTCTGGGCTGGATATCATCGTTCTCCAGCGCGGGCAGGCGATCATCATCTCGTTTTTGTCCGACTCCGACACCTACGACAGCAATTATCCGGTTTTTCAGAGGTTCCTCGATGCACTTGTCTTTTAAGCGCGCGATCGCCGCGCGCGCACTGCTGTTCGCCGTTGTGTGCGTCCTTTCATTGCCGACGACCGTTCATACACAGGATGCAAATTTTGACGCCGATCGCATCCGTCGTGCCACTGTATTCGTGATGCAGGTCGATACGACCGGTGCGTCCCCGATCATCCAGTGCGCGGCATCGGGCACGCTGGTCACACGCACAGGCTTGATTCTGACCAATGCCCATCCGACCGTACCCAACAACGCCTGTCCAGGCGACGATTTGATCATCGCTATCGCCAGCGAGCCGGACGCACCGCCAGTCCCGACCTTTCGCGCATCGATCGTACAGTCCAATCCGGGTCTGGACATCGCCCTCTTACAAATCGACCGCCAGATCGACGGACGGCTGATCGACCCGACCGCGCTGTCGCTGCCATTCGTCGAACTCGCTGATTCCGATAGTCTCGCACTCGACGATACGCTGGTGGTAGTTGGTTACGCCGACCTGGGCGACTCGTCGGTCAGTCTGGTGCGCGGCACGGTCACGGGGTTCAGCGCCGAGCCTATCGGGGGCGATCGCGCCTGGATCAAAACCAATACCGTCCTGCCCGGCACTATGACAGGCACAGGTGCTTACGATCAATCCGGACGGCTGGTCGGCATCCCCACCACCGTCCCACTTGATCAGGTTGCCCCTGATTCGCGCTGCTTGTCGTTGCAGGACACCAATGACGATGGTGTGATCACTTCCGGCGATCGTTGTGTCCCGCTCGGCGGCGAGATCAGCGTGCTGCGTCCGTCGAATTTTGCGCGTCCCCTCTTTCGTGCGGCGACACTGCGTCTCGATCTACAGTCGCAGACCGCGACGGTGCCTTTCACAGCGCCGACCGGGGCACCTGTTTTTTCTCGTCTGTTCTTTTCGCCCACCGTCAACGACGCCGGAATGCCTGTTTCGGTCGTGCGCGGCTTGCCAGCGGGCACCGACCGCGTATATCTGTTTTTCACATACGCCAATATGACCTCTGAAACTGTGTACGAACTGCGTGTGAGCAGCGGCGGCGTTCTCAATCCTACCTTCAGCTTGTCAGCGGTGCGCTGGAGCGGGGGGCGCGATGGCTTGTGGTACGTCGGCAGCGGTGGACAGCCCTGGTCGAATGGAGTGTACGATTTTACGCTGCTGATCGGCGGCGTGGTCGCGGACAGCGCCCGGCTGCTGATCGGCGCATCTGGCGAGACGCTGCCGACATTCAGCGACATCGTATTTGGCATCGAAAACTCGTCTGACGGCGTGGTTGGCACGGGTTTTGTACTGCCGACAGGTACAGTCGCCAGTGCCCGCTTCATTCATCGCAATATGTCCCCCGGTCTGCGCTGGGCGTCGATCTGGTATTACCAGGAGACGGAGGTTCTACGCGAAACCCTCGATTGGGCAGATGGCGAGTCCGGCACCAAGACGATCCGTATCCAAGACCCCGCCGGACTGCTGCCCGGCGCCTATCGACTTGAACTTTACCTCGATATCGGGCAGGGTTTCCGGCTCGCCGCTACATCGGATTTCACGCTCGCCGGGACACCAGTAGGCGATTTTGCCCGTATTTTCGAGGATGCGCATTTCACGACCGCTGCCGATGCTGAACGGGCGCTCACTGCATCGGGGTTAAGCAGCTTTCCCGAAGGCACAGCGTCCATCTATGCGCTTTTCGATTGGAATCAGATTCGCCCTGGCACGCTCTGGACGATGCGTTGGCTCGTGGACGACGAACCGTTCTACGAGCAGACGCTGCCCTGGTCGGCAGCGGAAAATGGCGATGACTATCTCATGACGCTGACCGTGCCGGGTGGCGTTCCCGACGGCACCTATCGATTGGAGCTGTCGATCAACCGGATCATCTTCGCGCAGACTGAGGCGCGCGTCGGTATTGGGCAGCTGCCGATCGATCGTTTTGCACAAGCGAGTGGGGTGCAGTTTCGCGGACAGATTTTCGACACCCAGAGCGGTGCAGGTATCTCCGGCGCGACCGTCATCGTGATCAGCGATCTGTTCAACGTCGAGGAGTTTACCGCACAGTGGGACCAGGAACAGATTTACGCGCTGGCGACCACCGATCGTATTGGACGTTTCATCGTCGAGCGCCTGCTGCAGCCTGGCGCGCAATACAGCTTGTTCGTGATCGCAGAAGGCTATCTGCCGATCAGCGCCGACGGTCTGGAAGTGGCACCTGACAGCCCGTCGCTGGACATCCCCTTCTATCTCACGCGCGGCTGATCTGAAAGCGATACGATGAAGCCCAAAAACGAGAAGCGTCGCCTCGATCAGTTGGTGGTCGAGCGCGGTCTGGCACCGAGCCGCGAGAAAGCCCGCGCTTTCATCATGGCGGGCGAGATCAGTATCGGCGAGGTCACTATCGATAAACCCGGCACGATGGTCGCTGCTGATTCGGTCATCGTCCTCAAAGCGCGCGCACGTTTCGTCAGCCGCGGCGGGGACAAGCTGGCGGGAGCGCTCGATGCCTTTCAGTTTCCAATTCCGGCGCGCATCTGTGCCGATGTCGGCGCCAGCACCGGCGGATTTACCGATTGTCTGCTGCAATATGGAGCCGCGCGCGTGTACGCGATCGATGTCGGCTACGGACAGCTCGCCTACCCGCTGCGCCAGGACAGCCGCGTCATCTTAATCGAGCGCACCAACGCGCGTTATCTGGAGTCGCTGCCTGAATCCGTCGATCTGGTCGTGATCGATACCTCGTTCATTTCGCTCAAACTTATCCTGCCCGCCGTACAAAAATGGCTCACAGCCCGTGCCGACCTGATCGCGCTGATCAAGCCGCAGTTCGAGGCAGGACGCCAGGATGTTGGCAAAGGCGGTGTCGTCAAAGATGTGCTCGTGCATGTGCGGGTGCTGGAAGAAATCCTGAATTTCGCCGCGCTATCCGGATTTCAGGTGCGCGGACTCATTCGATCGCCGCTTAAAGGTCCCGCTGGCAACATCGAGTTTTTGGTCTGGCTGACCTGGGGTGACGACGGCAATACCCTCCCCTACCATGATCTGATCGCTGCCGCCATGATCGAGCCGATTAGCACGCCAGATGAGGAATAGACAAGCGGTAGTCACACCGTGTCTTCCTGACCGCCCGCGCTGTCGCATCACCATACGTCCGCCGCCTCTCGCCATCATGCGCGTCGTTTCACAAGCGGCGCGCATCTGCTATACTCCCGTCGATATGACGAAAGGGAGCCACAAGGCGCGCTCACATCGCGGTCATGTCCGGTCATCGGACGGACAGCAGCGATTCCATTCCTTGCGCCGCAGCCTATGAAACAAGAACACATCCGCAATTTCTGCATTATCGCCCATATCGATCACGGCAAGAGTACGCTGGCAGATCGAATGCTGCAGCACACGCGCACCGTTGCCGATCGGGATATGCACGAGCAGTTGCTCGACAGTATGGACCTGGAACGCGAGCGCGGTGTCACTATCAAGGCGTCGGCGGTGCGGATGCACTACGAGGCGAACGATGGTATCCGCTATGAAATTCATCTGATCGACACCCCTGGACATGTTGACTTCACTTATGAGGTTAGCCGCGCGCTGCAAGCGTGTGAGGGTGCCATTCTGGTCGTGGACGCCAGCCAGGGCATCGAAGCGCAAACACTCGCCAATCTCTACCTGGCGATCGAGCAGGACCTGGAAATCATCCCGGTGATCAACAAGATCGACCTGCCCGCTGCCCGTCCTGACGAGGTGGCGCAAGAGATCGAGAATCTGCTGGGCGTGCCCGCCGAGGACATCCTGCGTATTTCCGCCAAGCAGGGGATCGGCATCCGCGAGGTGCTGGAGGCGGTCGTCGCGCGCGTGCCAGCGCCAAAAGGCAATGCCAACGCGCCGCTGCGTGCGCTGGTCTTCGACTCGCACTACGACTCTTACAAAGGCGTGGTCGCCTATGTGCGCGTGGTCGATGGACAGCTCGATGCGCGTCCGATGTTCAAACTGATGGCGACCGATGCGCGTTTCGAGTCGGTCGAGATCGGTATTTTCAGTCCGGGAATGCGACCGATCGATATTCTGACCGTCGGCGAGGTCGGCTACGTCGCAACTGGGTTCAAATCGGTGCAGGAATGTCGTGTCGGGGATACAGTAACGCTGGCGGTTAATGGCGCGACCGAGATTTTGCCGGGCTATGCCCAGGCGAAACCGATGGTATTCGCGGGTTTCTACCCGATCGACAACGATGATTACGCTGTGCTGCGCGATTCACTGGAAAAACTCCAGCTCAACGACGCGGCGCTGGTGTTCGAGCCGGAAACCTCGCAGGCGCTCAACTTTGGGTTCCGTGTCGGCTTCCTCGGCTTGTTTCACATGGAGATCATCCAGGAACGGCTCGAACGAGAGTACGATCTGGACATTCTGGCGACCGCGCCCAGCGTCGAGTATCAGATCAAGCTGCGTGACGGCACCGAGATCACCATCGACAGCCCGGCGCACCTGCCCGATCCCGGTATCATCGAGGAAGTGCGCGAACCCTGGATGAAGATTCAGCTTTATACGCCGGAAGAGTTCATCGGTGGCTTGATGGACATGGTGATCAAGAAGCGCGGCGAGTATCTGAACATGGAATATCTCGACAAGACGCGCGTCGTCCTCACGTACAACCTGCCTCTTTCGGAGCTGATCGTCGATTTTTACGACCGTCTGAAGAGCATCACCAAAGGCTATGCCAGCCTCGACTACAATTTCGCCTTTTATCGCGCGGGCGATCTCGTCAAGCTGGATATCCTGGTCAACAATGAACCGATCGACGCGCTGGCGATCATCGTCCATAAAGACGACGCTTATCACAAAGGGCAAAAGCTCGTCAGCAAGTTGAAAGAACTGATCCCGCGCCAGATGTTCCCTGTGCCCATCCAGGCTGCGGTTGGCAAGAAAGTCATCTCGCGCGCCGACGTGAAAGCGATGCGTAAAGACGTGCTGGCGAAGTGCTATGGTGGCGACATCAGCCGCAAGAAGAAACTGCTGGAAAAGCAGAAAAAAGGCAAGCGCCGCATGAAGATGATCGGGTCGGTCGAAGTGCCACAAGAGGCGTTCATGGCATTGTTGAGCCTGGACGACGAATCGTAACCTGAAGAACGAAAGTAAATCCAGATAAACCTTCGGGCGGACGCGGACGCATTTTTATGCGTCCCTGCGTCTTTCGATGTCCTTTTGGGTGGACGCATTGTTTTGTACGTCCTTACGTCGTTCGGCTTCCTTCGGACGGACGCATTATTATGCTTCCCTGCGTCTTTCGATCGCGGCGCGGATGACATCGAGGTAATCGTCTCCTCGTGCCGCACGCACAATCTCCGCCTCTATCAGCCTGATGTCCAGTGATTCGTCGCCGTCGTCAATACGCAGCACAGACGGAAGCGCGCCATTTGTCAGGTTGTAGGCTGCTACACCCGCGCTGACGAATGGTGCGCTATCGGTGCCGGGTGTGACCGTCACAGCATCGACAGCGAACGCGCCATCCCCGGCAGCGGCAGCAAAATCACCAGAGGCAAAAGGCGCGTGCAGCACCGTGATCGTCTGCCCATCCCCGCGCACATAGGCGATCGTGCGCTCCAGTGCCACCGCGCCCGCCGCACCGATCGCCAGATACGCCGCCAGATCGAAGACATAGGCACATACCAGATCGCGCGTCGCCGCGATTACCGCCTTGCCGTAAGGCAAAAATGGGTCGTCGAAACGCGCGATTTCGAGCGGCATCTCGACGACGCGCGGCGCCAGCACGATTGCGTTGTGTGTCGCCCGTGCTGACTGCACCCGCTTGATTTTGTCACTGTAAGCGCCTGGAGTCACCGTCTCACTCGATAACCCGACTCGCCGCGTTCGATTAGCAGTCGCCACAAGGTCGCCATCGTCCAGGTCACCGTCCAAACGCGCGCGGGTTCGCTGTTCGATCCGAAACCATAACCACGCGAAACGACCTGTTCGCCCAGACACACCGCCACCGCCGTGCGTTCGCTGCTGTCGGCGGCGTCGGCTTCGTCTCCTGGCGTACTGAGGATTACCAGCGCAGCCGCGCCATCACGATCGCGTAGCGCCAGCGCTGCCGCTTCTGCCAGCGCGCGCAGCGGCGTATCCGACGGCAGCTTCAGCTCGTCCGCCAGATCAGCCGCGCGGTTGTACTGCGCCGTATATTCCAGCACCGGCACCCCTTTCGGCACTGCGCTCAATCGTCCCGCCAGATCGGTCTGGATACCTGCTTCAGCTACGGCGAGGGTCATATGATGCTGACGCAGCGCCGCCGCCAGCGCGTCTTCCAGATGGGCATCATCCATGCCATAGACAAAGCGACCGATGCGCGCCTGGAGCGCAGCCAGCGTCGGCAGCATCAGCAGGTCGGCGGCGGCTTCACTGTCGGCTTTTATCGTCACACGCACATCGATCTGTCCGCTGTGCGCTGCCAGACCGATGGTGGGATTAGCGCCGTTGAGCAGGTCGGCACCGATCATCTCGTCGAGCGCGCTCTCTCCAATGCCCGCTACTTTCAAAATTCGCGCTTTGATGATCTCGGTCGCCAAGCCGAAGTGTTCACGCAAATAAGGGATCACTTTCTCGGTCATCAGATACTTCATCTCGCGCGGCACACCCGGCAGACTGATGATCACCCGATCCTCGATCTCGACGGCGAATGCCGGCGCCGTTCCGACCGCATTGTCGATGACCAGCGCGCCATCGGGAATGTACGCCTGGCGTCGGTTGTTGTCGGTCATCTGCACGCGAAAGCTGCTGAACCGCGCGGCGATACTGTCCAGCAGCTCCTGATGAAACGTCAAACTGCGGTCGGTCGCGGCGGCGACCGCCTGACGGGTCATATCGTCCACCGTCGGGCCCAGTCCCCCACAGGTGATCACCAGATCTGCCCGCCCCAGCGCTATTCGCACCGCCGACTCGATCCGTTTTTCGTTGTCCCCGACCGAGGTCATGAAGTACAGATTGATGCCCATGTCGCGCAGGGCACGCGCCAGATAGACGGAATTGGTGTCGGTCAATTCACCGAGCAGAATTTCGGTGCCGATAGCGACAATCTCAGCGTTGATGTGACGGGTCACGAGTCTGCCTTAGGAGGTAGGGAGGATTAACGATGCTTTTACCCAATCGAACGTCCGGGGAAATTGATCCCACGAAATGTTGCAAATTGAACAAGGTCAATTATAATCAACAGCGGTAAGGTGAGGTTGAAGAAGCGCAACTTGTTTGTGCAGATTTTACAAATGCAATCGATCGAGACTGTAAAAAACGGCTGACCTAATTCTCTTACGGAGGAAACATCGTGGCAAGTGTTAGTTTCAATCATGTCTGGAAACGATACGCGAATAACAGTGTTGCTGTCAAAGATTTGAACATTGATGTTGCCGACAAAGAGTTTCTTGTTTTCGTAGGTCCTTCGGGATGTGGCAAATCGACCAGCCTGCGTATGCTCGCTGGACTCGAAGAGATCAGCGACGGGGAAGTCCAGATCGGCGATCGCGTCGTCAACAACGTCGCCCCGAAAGATCGTGACGTAGCGATGGTGTTCCAGAGCTATGCCCTCTACCCACACATGACCGTGTATGACAACATGGCATTTGGTCTGCGCCTGCGCAAGACGCCGAAGCACATCATCGATCAGCGCGTGCGTGAAGCCGCGAAAAGCCTGGGCATCGAAAATATGCTTGAGCGTCGTCCGCGCCAGCTTTCGGGTGGTCAGCGTCAGCGTGTCGCTGTGGGTCGTGCCATCGTGCGCGAACCTGCCGTCTTCCTGATGGACGAGCCGCTCTCCAATCTCGACGCCAAACTGCGCGTCGAAGCCCGTTCTTTCATCAGCAAGCTGCATCAGCGCCTGGGCACCACCTTCATCTACGTCACGCACGACCAGACCGAAGCCATGACGATGGGGTCGCGTATCTGCGTGTTGAGCGCCGGTGAACTCCAGCAGATTGACACGCCTTACAACCTGTATCACAACCCACGCAATCAGTTCGTCGCCGGTTTCATCGGCAGCCCGTCGATGAATTTCTTCGATGCCACGCTGCGTGGTGGTGATGGTGGCAATATCTCCGTCGAGACCACCGCTTTCAACTTCCTCATCCCGGCTGCCAAGTCGGAGCCATTCCGTACCCACATCGGCAAGCGCGTCACCTTTGGGATGCGTCCTGAGGATATTCACGACGCGGAATTCCGTCCGTCCGGCATTACCCCCGCCGACATCGAGTCCACCGTCGATGTTGTCGAGCAGATGGGTAACGAAATGATCCTTTACATGCAGGACGACAAGGGCAAGAGCTATATCGCCCGCACCGACCCGCGCACTCGCGCTCGCATCGGCGCCCGCATGTCGATGACCTTCAACCTCGACAATATTCACGTCTTCGATGTCGATACTGGATTGTCGCTGGCTTACGAACACAAGGTGCGCGCCGCCGAACGCACCCCGACCCCAGCATAATTTACGCTGCTGGTTCGTCAATGGATTAAACCAAGAGCCGCCCATCGATAGGCGGCTCTTGGTTTTCATGGATGTAGGGACGCATAACGATGAGTCCAATTTAAACCTTCCCCTCCCCTGTCTACCAGATCAAGCGAGAGAAACCCGTGCAGCTCACCCTACATACTGATTCACAGGTGTTCGATCAGCTCTACGATGAGTGGGACGCGCTGGTGCAGCGCAGCACCAACAGGCTGCTGTTTCTCTCCTGGGCATGGCAATCGACCTGGTGGGCGTCGTATCAGGCAGGTGCGTTATGGATTGTCACCTGCCGTACCGATGAGGGCGCGCTCATTGGCATTGCCCCCTGGTTTATCGAGACACGCACGACCGATGACGGCGGCGCCGAGCGCGTGCTGCGCACGATCGGCTGTGTCGATGTCACCGATTATCTCGATCTGATCGTCGATGCGCACTACCACGAATCGATCATCGCAGAATTAGCTGCATTTCTGGCAGCACACCAGGACGCCTATACGCGCATCAACCTGTGTAATCTGCAGGCAGAATCGCCCACACTGGCGCGCCTGTCCCAATCGCTCGGCGCGGTCGGTTACTCGGTCGAGACCGTACAGCAGGAAGTGTGCCCGCATATTGTGCTGCCTGCGTCTTTCGAAGGCTATCTTGAGTCGCTCGACAAGAAACAGCGTCACGAGCTGCGACGCAAAATCCGCCGTATGGACGGGGAGACGGTGCAGCACCTCGTGGTCAGCGATGCCGCCGACCTCGATCCGCACATCGACCGCTTTATCGATCTGATGCGCGCCAGCCACCCCGACAAAGCAGTATTTCTTGAAGACGAGCGCCACGTCGCCTTTTTCCGCGCTATGCTGCCCGCAATCGCACGCTGCGGTTGGCTGCGGTTGAGCTTCCTGCTGGTCGAGGGAGTCGCCTGTGCTGTCTATTGTCATTTCGACTACGATGGACAAATCCTGGTCTACAACTCCGGCTTAGACCCGCAGAAGAATACCCATCTCAGTCCGGGGATCGTCTTGCTCTGCTACGATATTCAGTGGGCGATCGAAAACGGACGCACGATTTTCGATTTTCTGCGTGGCAATGAAAATTACAAATATCGTATGGGCGCGGTCGATCGTGTGATTTTCAAATTACGCGCCAGTTATGAACAGCCCTGAGCCATTGGACGATACGGCGGACAAAACATTGCCTTGTCCGCCGCGTTTCCTACCCGCCGTAGGCGTTGGGAATATCGGTCACTGTAGCGCGCACGTAAGGCTCGTTCTCTTCCAGCGCCAACACCTGTTCTTCGCCAAGCAGCGTCTGCCCTTTGTGATACAGCACATCGTTGAAGCCGTCGAAACGGTAGCGGCGGCTCACCCATCCATAGGAAGGATGCTGAAATACCGCATTGAACTGCACCGCTTCGTCTTCCGCGATGATCTTCTGATCGACAATCCATACTGGCGCGTACTGCTGTAAATGCGGCTGGGCTTTGGCGTCGCGCCGCTGCAACAGAGCCTCATACATGGTCGATCCTACTTTCGCTCGTGTCAACTCGACAATGGGTCACGTACACCCATTGTAACGAGCTTCAGCGCACCCCGGCAAGATCGCGCTCGACCCCACTCGGTGGCAACGCGCTCGACTCGACGTTGTTTTCCGGCAGCGATGGGGTACTTTTCTGCTTCAATGGCAGGATGATCCGAGCCGACCGATCGAACGTGAAGTAGTTCCACACCCAATTGAGCAGCACATTGAGCCGATTACGCATGCCCAGCAGCGAGACCAGATGCAGCGCCAGCCATGCCAGCCATGCGGCAAACCCGGTCAATTGTATACGGTAGTACAACCACGCGACTGCCCGGCTGCGTCCGATCGTCGCCATAATGCCGCGATCCCGGTATACAAACGGCAGTTCCGCTTGCATCATGCGCTTGCGCAGCAGATTACGCGCCGCCAGCTCGCCTTGCTGCTTGGCGACCGGAATTTGCGCGGCATAGGGCACGCCCTTGTCGTTGAGCAGGTAAACAATATCGCCCACTGCGTACACGTTTTCGACGTTCTTCACTGCCATTGTCGGCTCGACCATCAGTCGTCCGGCTTTGCCAACCTCGGTAGCGATCAATTCGGCAGCGGGTGCCGCCTGCACCCCCGCCGACCACACCAGTGTATGCGTCGGGATCACCCGTCCACTTTTCAGGATGATGTGATCATCGAATGCCTTTTCCACCGCATCGCCCAGGATGACCTCGACACCGAGCGACTCGAGCTGACGCTTCGCCGCCGCTTGCAGTCGTTCCGGGTATGCCACCAGCAGACGATCGACTGCCTCCACCAGGATCACGCGCGGAGTTAACCCGGTGTATTCCTTTTTCAGCACGAACGAATACAATTCCTGCATCGCGCCTGCTGTCTCCAGCCCGGTCGGTCCACCGCCGACGACCACGATGGTGGTATAGGCATAACGTGCCGCATCGTCGGCAGACCATGCCGCGCGCTCGAATATCGACAGGATATGACTGCGCAGCCGCAGCGCGTCCTCCAACGATTTCAGCTCGAATGCAAATTTACCGATTGCGCTGTTGCCGAAGTAATTCGTGACGCTGCCCGCCGCTATGATCAGCCTGTCGTAGGATTCGATGCGTTCTTCCCCTGACGCCTGCACGGTCACTCGCTGTGCCGTCGTATCGATCGCCGTCACCGAACCCAGCAGAAAATCCACATTCGACTGGCGCCGAAAGATGCCACGTATTGGATAGGCGATCGCGTCGGCGTCGAGTCCACACGTCGCTACCTGATACAACAAGGGTGTGAAGGTGTGATAATTGTTTTTATCGATCAGCAGCACATCGATATCCGCCTGTCTTTCCAATGTCTGTGCCGCGTATAGTCCGCCGAAGCCCGCGCCGATGATCACCACTTTCAACCGTTCGTGCGCCATTGTCACTGCCTTTTTTGTGTGCTGCGATTACAATATCGCATTGTCAAGCGTAAATAATCACCCATTGAGGCGATTTCCGAATAGTTTATCGTTTTCGGTCATGCGCTGGCATCAATCGCTATCTACACCCTCATTATACAGCCTATTCTGTGATTTGTGAAACTATTCACAATAGACTAAGGAACATTCATGCCCCGCGCGCTCATCAGCGTTTACGACAAGACAGGCATTATCGCGTTTGCCGAGGCGCTTCAGCGTTTCGGATATGACATCATCGCCAGCGGTGGCACCGAGCGCACGCTGCGCGAGGCGGGGATCGCGGTGCAGTCGGTCGAGTCGGTGACCGGCGTTCCCGCTATGCTCGGCGGGCGTGTCAAGACGCTCCATCCCGCCATCCACGCGGGCATTCTGGCTCAGGATGGTGAAGGCGATCTGTCAGAGCTGCGTCATCATGGCTTTGCGCCGATCAACCTGGTCGTGTGCAACCTGTACCCGTTTCAACAGACGGTCGCTGATCCCGCCGTCGCGCTGCAGGACGCGATCGAGCAGATCGACATCGGCGGAGTCACCCTGCTGCGCGCCGCCGCCAAGAACTTCATGCACGTCATCGTACTGTCCGATCCTCGTGATTATCCCCGCCTGATCGCGGCGCACGATCGCGGCATTTCGGTCGATCTGGCGCTGCGACGCGAATTCGCCATCAAAGCTTTTGCACACACGCGCGATTACGATACCGCCATTCATGCCTACCTCTCGCGTGACCTCGAGTCTGCCAGCGTCAGCCATGAACTGCCCGAACACCTCAGCGTCGGCGCGACCCGCACCGAAATCCTGCGCTACGGCGAAAACCCGCATCAGGCTGCTGCGCATTACACCCGTCAGCCAGGGGCGGGACCTTTAGGCGGGACAGTATTGGGGGGCAAGCAGCTCTCCTACAACAACATTCTCGACCTCGACTCGGCATGGAGTGCGGTCAGCGCTTTCGATGACCCCACCGTCGTCATTGTCAAGCATCTCAATCCCTGTGGGATCGCCACCGCCACGACGCTGCATGAGGCTTTTCCAGAGGCGTTGGCATCCGATCCGGTATCGGCATTCGGCGGCGTGATCGCCGTCAACCGCATCGTCGATGAAGCGTTCGATGATGCGCTGGGTTCGCTGTTTATCGAGGCGATCGCCGCCCCTGGGTTCACGCCTGGCGTACAGGCACGGTTGGCGGAAAAACGCAAAAACTGCCGACTGCTTCAGGTGCCAGGACGAGTCGATGGCACGCAGCTCGAAATTCGTTCTGTGCATCACGGTCTGCTGGCTCAGGAAGTCGATATGGGCGATCCCGAAGGCACCAGCTATCGCGTCGTCACCCAGCGTCAGCCCAGCGACGATGAACTCGCCACGCTGCGCTATGCCTGGAAAGTGGTGCATTATGTCAAGTCGAATGCGATCGTGCTGGCGGTCGGCAGCGCCACCGTCGGCATAGGCGGCGGACTGCCGAGCCGAATCGACTCGGTGAACATCGCGGTACAAAAAGCGGGCACCCGTGCGGTTAGATCAGTGCTGGCATCGGATGCTTTCTTTCCGTTCCCCGATGGGGTCGAAGCTGCCGCTGCTGCCGGCATCACCGCCGTCATCCAGCCGGGCGGCTCGATCCGCGATCCGCAGGTGATCGAGGCAGCCGACAAAGCCGGGATCGCCATGATCTTTACAGGTGTGCGCCATTTCCGGCATTGATCGTACATGGGGACGCGGCACACAGGTGTGTTCGTCCCCAATTCCCCCTTTTCACAAATGACGGCTCACGTTATACTTTTGCCGATAGCGCCATCGTAGCTCAATGGCAGAGCATTCGCTTCGTAAGCGAGAGGTTATGGGTTCAACTCCCTTCGATGGCTTCACTGCCCGCATCGGTCGTCCGACCTCTGCGGGCATTTTATTGTTTTGCCCGATTGTTCCCGGATGTCGATGAGAGGACACGATGACTCACCCGCCCCGCCCCATCACCATCGCCGTCGCTGGCGGAACAGGCTCCGGCAAGACGACGATCTCGACCTCGATCCTGGAGCGCGTCGGCAGCCAGAACATCGCCTACATCCCTCATGATGCGTATTACCGTGATCGCGCCAACATCCCGATGATGGATCGGGATATTGTCAATTTCGATCATCCTGATGCCCTCGAAACGTCACTGATGCGTCAGCACATTATCGACCTGCAGAATGGGCTCTCGGTCGAAATTCCGGTGTACGACTTTACGCACGATCGACGCACACAGCACACCGTCTTTGTCGCCTCGCAGCCGATTATCCTGGTCGAGGGTATTCTCATTCTGGCAGAAGAGTCGGTGCGTTCGTTGTTCGACGTTAAAATTTTTGTCGATACCGACGCCGATCTGCGTTTCATCCGCCGTCTCAAGCGCGATCTGGTCGAGCGTGGACGCACCGCCGAGTCGGTCATCGATCAATATCTGCTGACCGTGCGTCCGATGCACCTCGAATTTGTCGAGCCGAGCAAGCGCTACGCCGATGTCATCATCCCGGAGGGCGGGTTCAATACCGTCGCTATCGATATGGTCTCCGACCGCATCCGCAGCATGGTGCGGGCGCATACCAGGCAAATCGGAACGGGCGATCTGTCGCCACGACCGCGCGTGTGACCACGAGGTATTCTGATGCCCGCCCGCAACAACACCAGCCCGTTTTACGATCAGATCGCGCGCTTTTACCCGCTCTTCTTTCGGGATTGGGCGGTACAGATGGAACGCGAGGGCTTAGGCTTGCGCTCCATCTTTCGCAATCAGGGTGTGGAGCGTGTCCTTGACGCTTCATGCCGTGCCGGAGCGCAGACAATCCCGCTGGCACAGCTTGGTTTCGAGGTGACAGCGGCGGACTCCAGCGCCGGGATGCTCGCCAAAGCTGCTGAAACAGCGATGCAATACAAGGTGCGCGACCGGATCAAATTCGTCAAATCCGATCTGATCGACCTGCCCCAGTTCGTCACGGCGCCGTTTGACGCCGTAATCAGCAAGAGCAGTGCGTTTCCACATCTGACCGAAGACGACGAGATCGAGGTCGCGCTGCGCAATTTCTTTCGGCTGCTGCGTCCAGGTGGCATGGCGATCATCGGGATGCGCGATTTTGCGCCGTTCATGGAAGACCGCCCGCGTTTTCTGCCCGGTCTGGCACGTCGGCTTGAGGACGGCAGCGACTTTATCACCTTCGACATCTGGGAATGGCGCGACGGGCCTCCTGTGCTGGCACGTCAGAATTTATTCATCGTGCAGGGCAAAGGACGGCGCTACGACACCACCCGCCGCCGCGTCGTCTTTCGTCCGCTCTCGACGGATGAAGTCAAAGTCGTCTTGCTGGAAATTGGCTTTACCGCCATCGAAGATCATTTCGATCGGGGGGAGCGGCTGCTGGTCGCACGCCGTCCCGGTTGACGCTGACAGCGCCATCGCTTTAAAGTATGCGTTCCAGAAGGAGATAAATTCATGACTCAGGCACTCCCAAAAAACTTCGACTTCAAAGAGGCGGAAGATCGCCTGTACCGCTGGTGGGAGAGTCACGGCTATTTCAAACCGGAAGCCGCTCCCGCCGACGCCGAACCATTCGTGATCAGTATGCCGCCGCCCAACGTCACCGGAGCGCTGCACACCGGGCACGCGCTTTTCGTCAGTCTGGAAGATGCGATGATCCGTTATCAGCGCATGAATGGCAAAGCGGCACTGTGGGTGCCTGGCACCGACCATGCCAGCATCGCCACCCAGCTCCAGGTCGAAAAGCTGCTCGCATCCGAGGGCACCAGCCGTGAGCAGGTGGGGCGCGATGAATTCCTGCGCCGTGCGTGGACATGGAAGCACACTTACGGCGGCAGGATCATCGACCAGCTGCGTCGGCTCGGCGCGAGCTGTGACTGGGATCGGGAACGCTTCACGATGGATGATGGACTGTCGGACGCGGTGCTGGAGGCGTTCGTGCGGTTGTACGACCAGGGCTTAATCTACCGCGGACCGCGCCTGGTCAACTGGAGTCCAGGTCTCAAGACCGCTGTGTCCGACCTGGAGGTGGAGCGTGAAGAAGAGATCGGCAAGCTCTATTTCTTCCGTTATCCGATCGAGGGCGGCGGCTTCATCCCGGTGGCGACCACACGTCCGGAGACCATCCTGGGCGATACCGCCGTCGCCGTCCATCCCGACGACGAGCGCTATCAGCAGTACATCGGCAAAAACGCGCTGGTGCCGATGATTGACCGCCCGATCCCAGTGATTGCGGACAGCTACGTCACGCGCGAATTTGGTACAGGCGCGCTCAAAGTCACGCCTGGTCACGACTTCAACGATTATGAGCTGGCACAGCGCCACAATCTGCCTGTTCTGAGTGTGATGAACCGCGATGCCACCCTCAACGCGCTGGCTGGACAGTATGCCGGGCTGGATCGTTTTGTGTGTCGGGAGCGCATCTGGGCTGACATGACCGCCGCCGGGCTGACGATCGAGGTCCGAGACCATACGATGGTCGTGCCGCGCGCCGAACGCGGCGGCGAGGTGATCGAGCCGATGATCAGCGAGCAGTGGTTCATCCGCATCGCGCCGCTGGCGGAAAAAGCGGCACAGGCGGTGCGCGACGGACACATCAGGATCGTGCCTGAGCGCTTCGAGAAGGTGTACTTCCATTGGCTCGACAATATCGAGGACTGGTGCATCAGCCGCCAACTGTGGTGGGGACATCGTATTCCGGTATGGTATGGCTCGGATGGCTCGCGGGTGGTCTCCAAGACCACGCCAGCAGCCAAGGATGGCGTGACCTATACGCCGGACGACGATGTACTGGACACCTGGTTCAGCGCCGGCTTATGGCCCTTCAGCACGCTGGGTTGGGACAAACAGACGCCCGATCTCGCGCGCTTTTACCCCACCGACGTGCTGGAAACGGGCTACGATATTCTGTTTTTCTGGGTGCTGCGTATGGTCATGTTCGGATTGTGGTTCACCGATGAAGCGCCGTTCCACACCGTGTATCTGCACGGCTTGGTGCGTGACAAATCTGGACGCAAGATGAGCAAGACGCTTGGAAACGTCATCGACCCGCTGGAATACATGAATCAGTATGGCACCGATCCTCTGCGTTTCACACTGCTGACCAGCGGCACCCCCGGCAACGACATCAATCTCGATACCGAGCGCATCGAGCGCAACTGGCGTTTCGTCAATAAAATCTGGCAGATGAGCAGTTTCGTCCTCGGCGGGCTGCCTGACGACCTCGAAGCGGGTGCGCCTGCACCGTCTGCGCTCGACCTGCCGTCGCGCTGGATTATGAGCCGTCTCCATCATCTGAGCGCCGATGTAACGCGGCTGATCGACGCCTATCAGTTTGGGGAAGCGGGACGCCAGATCGACGAATTTTTGTGGGGTGAATTTGCCGACTGGTACATCGAGATCAGTAAGTACCCGCTTTACAACGGCAGCGACGCTGAAAAACGTGCCGCGCAGCGCGTGCTGCTGACCGTGCTGGACACCGCGCTGCGGCTGCTGCACCCCTACATGCCATTCGTCACCGAAGACCTGTGGCGCTATCTGCCCCACGCGCCCGGTGAGAGCGAGGCACTGATCCTGGCACGTTGGGCGCAGTCCGATCCCGCCTATTTCGATGACGCCGCTGAAGCAGAGATGACCCTGCTGATCGATTTAGTGCGTGGGATTCGTATTGTGCGCACACAATACGAGGTCGAGCCAGGGCGCAAAATTACCGCGCTCATTCAGCCAGGAACGCATCGCGCCGCCCTGGAGTCGTGCGGCTACATCTTTTCGCGTTTGTGCAATGTCGCTGACTATAGACTGATGACCGACGGAGAAGCTGCCCCGGAAAACAGCGCCGCTGTCGCGGCTGGCGATATGACCGTATTTCTGCCGCTGGCAACCTTCATCGATGCCACCGCCGAGTGCGAGCGTCTGACGCGCGAAGTAGAAAAGCTCGATGAGCAGATCGCACGCACGCAAAATATGCTCGGCAACGAGCAGTTCATCGCACGCGCCCGCCCCGATGTCGTCGAGAAAGAACGCGCCAGACTGGAGTCTCTGAGCGCGACCGCCGCGCAGATCCGCGATCGCATGACGGGTGTATGCGGCTGATCGGTTGCATTCGACACGAGACAGGGCGCAATCAGTTGCGCCCTGTCTCGTGTCAGCGCTTCTGGCTTTTCACAAAAATAGCGCGTCCTGCTTCTTGCGCTGCCTTGCGCACGTTCTCGTCCAGGTCATTGCGAAAGAGTGCCTCCAACGTCGGCAGTGCCTCCATATCGCCCAATGCGACCAGCTCTTCGATCGAACGCAGTCGCACCTCAGCATTCTTGTCGATCAGTCGTCCTAAGTGATACGCCAGCAATTTCTTTTCGGTACTCACAGCCTATTCCTCTGAGCCGCTTATGCTCGGTGCGCGATGCGCCATGATCACATTAGGATTGATTATAATCGAAAAGCGCCGTGTGCTTCATGGCTATCGCTGCACAGCACGCGCCCTCGAACCGCAATCGCGCACAGGCTATAATGGGTTTATATGGCTGCCTACAAGATATGCCCAATCTGCGGCACGCGCGCCCACCGCGCCGCCGCCGTGTGTCAGACGTGCGGGGCATCGCTGACCGATGTTACCTCGGCACTACCGCGCACGCCCGACAGCGATCCTGTCCATCCCGCACAATACGGGGATGACGACCTGCTCGAACGCCGAGCCGAGGGCAGCGGCAGGCGCCTGTTTTCGCTGTTGATCGGCACACTGCTACTGATAGTGGCGGTTGGCACGTCGGTTGGGCTGGTGCTGTGGAATGGCGCACGCGCGGATGTGCTGACATCGCTCACCCCTATCATCCCTTCCGTCACCATTGCGGTCGTGTTGGAAACAAACACCCCTCCCCCAACGCCGCGCATCGCTACCATTACCCCCATGCCGCCCACCGCGACCGCGACTGCCTCACCATCTCCCTGTACACGGGTCGTACAGCCTGGGGACAATCTCATCTCGATCATCTTCAACTGCGGCTATCGGGAACTGGAGGTACTGCCGCTGGTGCTGGAGCTCAATCAGCTCGACTCGCCCGAAGTGATCCAGCAAGGACAGACGATCATCGTCCCGCTGCCCACGCCGATACCGGACGCAGACACCGCTGCACAGACAGTTGGCGCGATCACGGTCGGTACACCTGACCCAGCAGCACTCGAATTGGCTGCTGCGCCTAAAATCGAGAATACATCACTGCCGCTGATCGTCCCGACCGAGACATTGCTTCCCGGCATTGGCATCCACGTCGTGCAGCCTGATGAGAGCATGGTCTCGATTGCCTATCAATATCGTACCAATGCTGAAACGCTGTCGCAGTTGAACCCGGAGATCCCATTTTCTCAGTGCGATTTTAGCCTCGACGGGGGCGGACCGCGCTGTACCGTCCTGATCGGCATTGGACAGCAAATGCGTGTCCCCGCGCCGACGCCGACCGCTAGCTTATCGCCGACGCTGACCGGCAGTGAAACCGCGACTCCTCAGCCAACACCGACTTACAACGCGCCCAATCTGATCGCGCCCGACAATCGCATCTTTTTCCTGCGCGACCAGTTGATCACGCTGCGCTGGGTGGGTACAGGCAGCCTCTCCAACAATGAAACCTACCTCATCATTGTGGAAAATATGACATCTGGCGAGACCTTCCGGTCACAGACGCGCGATCTGGCGTTTGTCATCCCAGAAATATGGCAGGGCACCGCCGCCGAACCCGCCGATTATCGTTGGGCGGTCGGCGTCATCGACGCATCGCAACCCGACTCGCCGCGTTATCTGACTTCGCCGCGCCTGTTCACCTGGCAGGGACGTGCTGAAACGAGTGAAAATTCATGATCCCAGTCAAATCATCCTTCGCGCCCTTGCGTCTTAGTGCCTTCCCTTTCCTCATCGCTTTGGCTTTGCTTTTTGCGGGCTGTGAATTAGCGCCCGTGCCACAGGCGAGTCCGACTCCGGCGATCATAGTGCCGTCTGCTACCGCCATAGCCCTGACGTTCACCCCCTCTCCAGTTGTCACGGCAGTGGATACGCCCGTACCGCAGATCGCCACACAGCCGCCAACCGATATCCCGCCCCCGACGGAGACATTCACGCCCAGTCCGACCTATAACCCCTATGCCACATGGGTCATTCAGCAGAATGACACCATGCTCTACATCATCCAGCAGCCGCCGTTCAACTATCGCAGTGACCTGGTGATCGCAGAGATTTTGCGCATCAATCCTAACCTGGTGAGCGCCAACCAGCTTCCACCACCGGGATCGAGCATTCTCATTCCCCTGCCCACCTTTACCGCTACGCCTGAAGGCTTTGAGCTAACGTCGGTGGGTCAGCCCAACGCTGCGCAAAGTGTCGCGGGGATTGGCGCGGTGATGCAGGTCGAGATTCTGGAAGGCATCACCATTCTGGGGATCGCTGGACAGTTCAATACCAACCTGCCGATCCTGGCGACGCTCAACCCGCAGTTGTTCTTCATCAGCTGCGACTTTGACAATTCGTCTGGCGGACCGGACTGCAATGTTCCCCTGCGTGTCGGTGATTCGGTCAATGTGCCCGCACCGACGCCGACTCTGACTCTCTCACCGACCTTTTCGGGCTTGGAGACGACTACACCCACTCCTACATTTACCGCTCCGATGCTGGTCTTTCCCCCGTCCGACGCCACCGCGCCCGGTCGCACTTTCCCGATCCAGTGGGTGAGCGCGGGTGTTCTGGAGCGCGATCAGGTCTATCTGATCGAGATCAACGACGAGACGGCTGGGACGCAGCATATCGATATCACGCGCGGCACCACCTACACACCGCCAGACTCGCTGGTGCCGTCCGATGGACAGGTGCATACGATCCGCTGGCGTGTCTCGGTCGCCGCGCCCAACGAACAGGGCGCTTATCGTTTTGTCGGTGCCCAGGAGAATTACCGCACATTTTACTGGCAGAGCCGCTGACCCTAAGGTCTAAGGTGATGGTTTTTTGCGCTTGACGCATCATTGGATGCGTCCGAATTCCTTTTCCAACTGCGCGCTGCTCATGTGGATCATCGTCGGGCGCCCATGAGGACAGGTCAGCGGTGCGGCACAGCGCTCCAACTGCTGGATCAAGCCCTGCATCTGATCGTAGGACAGCACTTGTCCTGCTTTGACAGCGGCGGTCTTGCACACGCGCAGGATAATCTTCTCCTCGATCGATGCGGCACCGGGGGCATTGCCCTGTGCCAGGTCATCGACGATCCCAGCGATCGCCGTCACCGGATCGGCGTTTGCCAGCATTGCAGGCACGCTGCGCACGATGAAGGTATTGGGACCAAACGACTCCAGATTGAAGCCGATCTCGGTCAACAATGGCAGCTTTTCCTCGATCAGCCGCGCTTCATCGGGCGCGACCTGTACCGTCTGTGCCTCCAGCGCGTATTGTGCGATTGTCCCTTGCTGCGCATATTCCGCCATGAATTGCTCGAACAAAATACGTTCGTGGGCGGCATGTTGGTCGATCAGATACATGCCCGCTGGTGCCTCCGCGACGATATAGCTGGACGCTATCTGACCGACGACGCGCAGCATTGGCAGCGTGCGCGGACGGCTCGGCAGCCCCAACCCTTCCGGGAGTGCGCCTGGCTCGTCCACGTCGCGGGTGGTCATCGAGCGGTGGCGGGCGAATTGCCCCGGCGTCTCCATCGCCAGATCGAGCGCGCTCTGTTCGCCGTACACGATCTCGCCATGCGGTGTCTCATCACCGCGATCGAACCGCCGTCCGCGCAATCCGGGCACAGCGCCCTGTTCGATCACCGACCGCCGGACAGCACGCTGTACCGCTGAAAATACTGCGTCGGCATCGCGGAAGCGCACCTCGGCTTTGGTCGGATGCACATTGACATCGACCTCGCTCGGCGGAACCTCGATCATCAGCACCGCCACTGGATAGCGTCCGGTCATCAGCAGCGTGTGATAAGCCTGCACCACCGCATAGGTGAGACCGGTGTCCTGTATCCAGCGTCCATTGACGAACAGCGTGATCCGCGAGCGGTCGGCTCGGTTCAGACGCGGCGCCGCCGTGAACCCAGTCACCCGGATATTGCCAACTGTATCCTCGACTTCGAGCATGTCGCGCGTTTGCTCGATACCGAGCGCGCTCACGACCACATCGATCAGACTGCCGCTGCCATTGCTGCGAAAGACCTCGTAACTGTCCTGCTCCAGGGTGAAGCGAATATGCGGATACGCCATCGCATAGCGCGTGATGATCCCGGCGATATGCCGTTTTTCAGTCGTCTCTTTTTTCATGAATTTCAGACGTGCCGGCGTGTTGAAAAACAGATTCTCCACAGTCAGCACCGTGCCGCGCGGCGCGCCCACCAGCCGCCGCGACTCCAGTGTTCCGCCGATCACGCGCAGACTCGTCCCAGCGTCGGCATCCTCGCTGCGGGTGGTCAGCGTCATCTGGCTCACCGACGCCACACTTGCCAGCGCCTCACCGCGAAAGCCGAGTGTGCGGATATTGAACAGATCATCGGCGCCTTGCAGCTTGCTGGTGGCATGACGAGCGAATGCCAGCTCGACCTCCGCCGCTGGAATGCCGCTGCCATCATCGCTGATCTGGATACGCCCTCGCCCGTCCCCGCGCAGCGCCACATGAATGGTGCGCGCCCCGGCATCGACCGCATTTTCGACCAGTTCTTTCACCACCGACGCTGGACGCTCCACCACCTCGCCCGCGGCGATTTTAGCGACCACATCTTCACTCAACAGGCGGATCGGCATCAGTTGGTGTCACTCAAGCCACTGCCAAAGATCAGATTCGCACCTTGCAGCGGAATGTAGAACGCGAAGGTGCTGCCCACGCCGATTGTGCTTTCCACCCAGGCATCACCACCGTGTCGCTGTGCCACGCTGCGCACGATGAACAAGCCTAAGCCAGTTCCTTTGACGCGCCGATATTCTTCACGATTGATCCGCGAATGCCGCTGAAACAACTTTTTTTGATCCTCAGGCGCAATGCCTAGTCCGTTATCGCTCACCCGTAATTCCAGTCGCTCGTGCCCGCGCCGCACACTGACGATGATCGTGCCACCGTTGGGGGTGTATTTGATAGCATTATCGACCAGATTGGTGAGCGCACGCTCGATCATATTGATATCGGCGTTGATGATCGGCACATCCGGCGCGACATCGACCGACAGCTTCAGGTCTTGTTTTTCGGCGGGCACGACACAGCCGCCCACCACGCGCGCGACGATCTCGGTTACGTCGCATTGTTCGCGCTGCATCACATAGAATCCGGTTTCGATGTCGAAACGTCCGGCATCCTGAATATTGTCTACCAGGCTGGTGAGCTGATGGATACCAGACATCACTTTATCCGTGTATTCTTTCTGTTTCGACGTCAGCGCGCTGTCCATGCCCAACATGCCGGTGTACCCTTTGATGGTGGTCAGCGGCGATCGCAGATCGTGCGAGACAATATGCACGAACTCGTTTTGGTTTTGGTTCAGCCGCTTGATCGCGGTCACATCGCGTAGCACCACGACATAGCGACTCGCTTGTTCCGCCTCATCCGTGAACATGGTCAGGCGTGGCAGATAGTAACCTTCCTCGCCATGATGCCATTCTTTGGGCACGGCATGGTCGCGCAGCGCGCGCGCCAATGCGCTATCACCGAGCACATCTTCAAGTGGTGCCTGGTCGGTTTCGATCGCGAACAAGGCGCGCGCGGCGTTGTTCGCCTGGAGCAGTGTCCATGTCGAGTCGAATATCAAAAGTGGATCGCCCACACTGGCGAGAACTGCCTCGAAGAGACGCATCAACTGCCCCAAATCGGTTTCGACCTGCATTGAAACCCACCTTCTACGCCCGGCTGCGGTGAACGATATACGGCTCATTATAAACCGCTCGTGCGATCAAGCAAACAAGTACGACACGCTTGTGCTTTGCTTGCGCCTGGAATCCGTTCATGCTAGACTGGTGGAATAAATTCCCCTTCAAGGACGGTTCACGAATACTATCATGCCTGAACGTATCTTGGTTGTCGATGATGACGTGGACAGTCTGAAGCTCATTGGTCTGATGCTTCAGCGCAATGGCTATGAGGTAGTCGCCGCGAATTCGGGCGTACAAGCGCTGGGTCGTGCGACCAGCGAGACCCCCGACCTGATCATCCTCGACGTGATGATGCCGGATATGGATGGCTACGAGGTGTGTCGGCGGCTGCGTGCGGACACCCGCACTCGCGCCATCCCGATCATCATGTTCACCGCCAAGACGATGATCGACGATAAGGTCGCTGGTTTTGAGGCGGGCGCCGACGATTATCTGACCAAACCGACCCACCCGGCGGAACTGGCACAGCGTGTGCGCTCGATCCTGTCGCGCAACGCCGCACAGCGTCCCGCAGCCGCCGTGCGCGGCAAGCTGTTCGGAATCATCGGTGCCAAAGGCGGTGTCGGCGCGACCACGCTTACGCTCAATCTGGCGGCTGCACGTCTGCTGCACGGTGAAAATCCGGTCGTTGCCGACTTTCGTCTGGGCAGCGGCACAATGGGTCTCAGTTTAGGATTGAACCGCGCGCAGGGCATGGCGAACGTCCTGAGCAAGCCGATCGATCAGATTACCCCGCGCCTGATCGAGTCGGAATTGGTGGCGCACAACTCCGGTCTGCGCGGACTGTTGTCCACCGTGCGCATCGCCGAGTCCGCTATCGAATGGAGTCGTGACGCGGGACTCGCCGTCCTGAAAGGTCTTCGCTCGGTCAGCCGGATCAGCTACGTCGATCTGGGTGCTGGACTCAACCCGATCAACTATGCGTTGCAGCGCGAATGCGATCAGGTAGTCATCGTCATCGATCCGGTCTACATCACGCTGATGACTGCCCGCGAGATCGTCCAGGAATTGGGTGCTTCCCTCGGTGAACAACAGCGGCTTCATGCTGTCGTGATCAATCGCGCGGCTGGATCGGCGCCACCCGTCTGGCGCGATGTCGAGACAGCCCTCGGCGTCGAGATTCGCTCGGTCATCTCGCTGGCGTCCGACCTGTTCACACAGGCACTGCAAGCCAATGTGCCCGCCGTCATGTTCCAGCCCACAGCTATCGCCTCCAGCCAGATCGCCAAGCTGTCCGACGACCTCGCGCTGCGTGTGCCTGCGACCGGCGCACTGGGCTGACCGACCGCCGATGACTCAACGAGACAACAGCGCCGACGCCTCCAGACTACTCGCCCGCTATGAGCGGATTTTCGAGATCACGCGCCAGCTCAATTCCACGCTCGATCAGCAATCGTTGCTGCGTCAGATCGTCCGTGCCGCCTCTGAATTGACTCATTCCGAAGATGCGTCCCTGCTGCTGGTCGAGCCAGCCAGCGGGGAGCTGTATTTCGAGATGGCGCTCAATATCTCCGATCAGGCGATGGAACGCATCAGTGTACCCCTCGACGGCAGTATCGCCGGATGGGTGGTACGTCACGGCGAGGCGCGGGTCATTCAGGATGTATCACGCGAGCCGCATTTTTTCAAGTCGGTCGATGACCAGCTGCAATTCCAGACACGCAATCTACTCGCCGTGCCGCTCAAAGTTCACGGCACCACGATCGGCGCATTGGAAGCACTCAACAAAGGCGACGGCGCCCGTTTTGACGACGCCGACATCAAAATTATGAGCATCCTCGCTGGACATGCCGCCATTGCCATCGAGAACACCCGCCTCTTTCAACAGAGCGACTTCATGGCGGAGATGGTACACGAGCTGCGTACCCCCCTGGCTGCGCTGCGTACCACCACGATGCTCTTGCGCAGCCCTCAGGTAGGTGAATCGCATCGCGGCGAGCTGATCGATACCCTCCAGCAGGAAACAGAGCGGCTGATTCGTCTGACCAACGAGTTTCTTGACCTCTCTCGTCTGGAAAGTGGACGGGTGCGTCTGGAAATGGCGCGCTGCCCGCTCATCCCGCTGGTAGAGGAATGTATCGGTATCGTCACACCACAAGCGTCAGAACGCGGGATCGTGGTCACACACAGCGTGGAAGCGCTGACGGTCGAGGTCGATCGCGGCAAGGTGCTGCAGGTGCTGCTCAACCTGCTCACCAACGCTATCAAATACAATCGCCCACAAGGCGGCATCCACATCGCGGCATATCTCAGCACCCGTCACGATGATGCATTTGTCGAGATCGCGGTGACCGACTCGGGTGCCGGGATTGCGCGCGCCGACCAGAAGATGCTGTTTCAGAAGTTTTATCGTGTCCCAGACACCGCTGGTACAGCGCAAGGCACCGGCTTGGGTTTGACCATTGCTAAGCGCATCGTCGAGTCGCACGGCGGATTGATCTGGCTCGAAAGCGAACTCGGCGTCGGCTCGACCTTCTATTTCACGCTGCCTACACGCGACGACCCCCACCCCGCCGAGACCGCTTAACTCGCCATCTCCAGCAGCACCTTCAGCGTTCCCGGTTGTCCTGCCTGAGCGATTGCTTCCAGAGCGCGTTCCAGTGGATAGCGCGCCTCGATCAGCGACTCGACATCGACCAATCGGTGTTCCAGCAGCCGCAGCGCCTCCGGGAATGACCCACAGCGGCTGCCAATGACACGTATTTCATCGACGACCACGCGCGTCAGATTCGCGGACGGCATCTGTGTGTAGGTGCTCTTCAGCACGATTGTCCCGCGTGGAGTCACCAGGTCGAGTGCGGACGCGAAGCCGTCGGCGTTTCCTGTGCAGTCGATCACCACATCGGCGCGATTGTGCGGCAGCGCATCCAACGATGTGCTGTGAATACCCCATTTTTCCAGCAGCGTTGCCGGGGCAGCACGGCGCGTCACCACCGATAAATCGCATCCCGTCAGCTTGAGCACCTGAGCCACCAGCAGACCGAGCCTGCCTGCCCCGATCACGATCACTCGTTCGCGGGTGCCGATGTCAACCACTGCGGGCACCGCGACTGCCGCTGCCAGCGGTTCGACGAATACCGCCTGATCGTCGCTCACGCTGTCGGGCACGATATGCAGGTTGCGCGCCGTCAGTGTCAGATACTCGGCAAAGGCACCATCGTGACGATCGATACCGACGGTTGTTCGCGCACGGCATTGAGTGGGGAGTCCGCGCTGGCACAGATCGCAGATGCCATCCGCGACGTTGATCTCCCCTACTACCCGCTGACCGACCCATTCCGGCGCGCCCGACTCCACATGCCCGACGAATTCGTGTCCCGGCGTGCCGCGAAACCCCATGTATCCGGCAAAGATTTCCAGATCGGTATTACATATCCCTGCTTTGTGAATGCGAATCAATGCCTGATCACCGCTTGGACGTGCTACAGGCGCGGTTCGCAGGCTGACTCGCGCCCCATCGTAGACGATCGCGTGCATGGCAGTTCTGTTATCCTTCCTGCACGGCGGGCACCAGGACGCGCGGCTTCAGAAATGGGATTTCGCCCTTTTCCCACGCGACCAAAAGGGGCACCGCGATACAGATCGAGGAGTACGTCCCCGATATGAGTCCGATGAACAAAATGCCGATAAACTGCTTGATTGATTCGCCGCCAAACAGCAGGATCGCCGCCATGATAAAAAATGCGTTGAGCTGCGTCGCCAACGAACGGTGCAGAGTCTCCAGGATGCTGCGATTGACGATCACCTCGTAGGGTTCACCGAGATGCTTTGGGATGTTTTCACGGATACGATCGAACATGACGATCGTGTCCTGGATCGAGAAGCCGACAACCGTCAGCACCGCTGTCAGAAACAGCGCATCGACTTCCCATCCGGCGATCAGCCCCATGAACGATACAATCCCGCACACTATTAGAACGTCGTGGATCATCGCCAGAATCGCGCAGATGCCGTACCGTAGCGCGTCTGGCACCTGACGGAACGCCAGCACGATGAACCCGGTCACGACCACCGCCGCCACAATCACGGCGATGATCGCGGAGCGAGTCACTTCTCCGCCGACCGTCGCGGAGATCTGTTCGATGAAGAGCCGATCGCGGTCGAGCGGTGCGATCGTCTCCAGTCGATCGAGGATCGCCTCGGTCGTCTCGGTATCCTGAAAGTCGGCGCGCACCGACCAGCGCTGTTCTTCTGGTGCGCCCAGGCTTTGCACGGTGATGCTGCTGTTCTCGAATTCGGTGAAGACCGCGCGCAGCATCGGCTCATCGATCAGCATGCCATCCGATGCGGCTGTAAAACGCAGCTCGTAGATACTGCCGCCCAGGAAGTCGTTGCTCAGACGAAACGGACTGCCGATTGTCACCCAGGAATACAGCATGATCAACAGCCCCGGCACGATGATCGCCGCCGACAACAGGAAAAAATAGCGTCGTTTCTGCACAAAGGTAAACACGCTTTATACTCCCATCAGCCAGGCGCGGCGCTGCAACGGTTGGCGCATCACTTCGACGATCACGCTCAAAAAGGCGCGCGTGACCAGTACAGCGGTGAACAGGTTGATCAGTAAGCCGATCATCAGCGTCAGCGCGAACCCAGCGACGATACTGGCGCCCGGCGTCTGCCCGAAGAAGAACAGGATGGCGCAGATGATGATCGTCGAGAAGTTCGAGTCGCGGATCGATTGCCACGCCCGGAAGAACCCGCTTTGCATCGCCTCGTCCAGCCCCTTGCCCGCGCGCAACTCTTCTTTGATGCGCTCGAAGATTAGGATGTTGCCGTCTACGGCTGTGCCGATCGAGATCAGGAAACCCGTGATCGCCGGAAGCGTCAGCGTCACCGGAATGAGCTTGAAGACCGCGTAGTTGAACAGGATGAACGTCAGCAGCGCCAAGGCTGCCGCGATACCGGGCACGCGATAGTAGATCACCATGAACAGCAATATCACGATGATACCCAGTACGCCCGCGCGCACACTCAGACCGACCGACTCTTGTCCGAGCGTGGCGCCGACGGTCTCGGCACTTTCCAGACGCAGCGGGATCGGCAGCGCGCCCGATCGCAGCTGCAGCGCCAGCGTTTGCGCCTCTTCATCGGTAAAGTCCCCGGTGATGATCCCGCCGCTGTCGAGCCTCGACTCGATGACGGGCGCCGACAGCACCACGCCATCCAGTACAATCGCCATCGCCTCGCCCACGCGCGCGCCTGTAAACGGCCCAAATACGGTGGCACCCTCAGACGTTAGCTCGAAGGCGATCACATAGCCGCGTCCGCTTTGATTGATCTGCGCCGCCGCCGACTGTAATCCCGCGCCCGTCATCACCGTCTCGAACGGCAGCCCCGTCATCGGATTGACGAACGCGCTGCCGTCGGCGGTGACCTCGCGTTGGCGCAGGATTGCATCCTGCTGTGTAGTCAGGATACGCTGATCGACGAATTCCTGTCCACGTCCGGGCAATCCGCCAAAATCGACGAATTCCAACAGCGCTGTTTGCTGAATAGCGCGCACGGCGGTTTCACGGTCGGTCACACCGGGCAGCTCGACCAGGATACGGTTGCTGCCTTGTACCTGTACAGTGGGCTCTGTCACGCCGAGCGCGTTCACACGTCGCCCGACGTTGTTCGCGGTCTGACGCAGATCCTCGATGCTGAAGCTGCCCGCCGGGAGTTCGGCTTGCAACAGCACGCGCAGACCGCCCACGATATCCAGACCCAGACTTTGCTGCACGCGCAGTCCCGCATCCTCGACCCCATCGCCATCGCTGTCAAAGCGGAACCCGGTCGTGTCTGGCAGACATACCCACAGCGCGAACCCTGCCAGGGCGATCACGACGATCAACCACCCTCTCATCATACGCATATAAGCAACCTCTCGTGTGTGGTGCCGATTATGAAGTGCAGATTTACGTCGATGATGCAGTTGGCTCGACAGAGGATACCGCTGCCGACGTTTCGGGCGCGAATTCGTTCGGATCGTATTCGCGCGCGATCGCCTGTGCCATGATGCGCACCACGACGTTCGGCGCGATCTCGACGAACACGACTCCTCTATCCAGGTCGAACGCTGTAATGCGCCCCACCATGCCTGTATACGTGATCACCTCGGCACCCACTGACAGCGCACTCACGTACTGCTCACGCTTCTGAAAGTCGCGTTGTCGCGGAAAAATGACCATCGACCAGTATGCGCCCAAGCCGAGGATCATCACCAACCCTAAGACAGCTAACTCTGCCATGTGCCTGTAATCCACTCTGTGTGAAACCATCGGGACGATTATAGACGGGACGTGTCGATAAACTAGGTGGTGAAGTGTACCCGTCTGCCTTACAATACAAAGCGACAGGCATTCACCATGTCTCGATTGTGTCATGAAAGCGCTGAAGAGGATGAAGCATATGATCAGAAAGTTGTTACAACGCGGCTTGTTCGCGCTGATGATCGTGTTGTCGGTCGGTGCCGTCTATGCCGGTGAGCGCACCCTGTCGCAAAACAGTGGCACGGGCAATGCCCCCTTTTTCATCTCCGGTGAGCCGACCCTCATCCTCAACGGCTTTGACCTGAACAGCATCGGCATCACCCGCCCTGCGGTGATCGATCGCGTCAGCATCGCCATCCAGACGCCGATCGCCGCAGCCTCGGCGACTGTAGTCGTATATCAGGATGCCAATGGTGGCTCCCCTTCCGATGCGACACTGGTCAGCAGCGCGCCCGTCACCATCAGCAGCGCGGGTGTATTCACCGCTGTTTTGCCCACGCCCGCCACCATCACCGCGCCAGTCGTATGGGTAGGCTTCTATCTGCCTGTCGGCACTGTGTTTCTGGCGGATACGTCTGGCACCAGCGTTCTGACCTGGTGGGCATGGACACCAGGCACTACCTTTGATGTCAATCAACTCGGAAGCGCAGCCGTGTTGGGTCCCGCCGACGGCACCGCGCCAGTTGGCATCAATATGAATGGCAAAGCACGGATTACACTGGAGATCACGGGAGCAGGTGGTACTGTCTCCGCTACCCCCGCGCCCGGCGCGACCAGTGCCCCTGGCGCCAGCACCAACACAACGCCGAACGCCTCTGTCCTGGCGGTCTACGCTCTGTGCAGTGCACTGTTGTACGACACCGCCGATGAACAGATCAGCTATCAGGATCAGATCAATCTGCACTGTCGTGAAGTGCCGAGCTGGCAGGCGCCATTCATCCCGGCGGGCTACACCCTGCGTGGTGTGCTGTACGATGTGGTGGCGTTCAAGGCAAACGGCGTCACACCTAATCGCTGGAGCGTTCAGATCACCCATTGTATCCGTCCCGCCGCCGAGGACATCGACCGTGCTGTGATTGGCAGTGCCTATGGCAACCCACGAACGTGGGCGATTCTGCCATCCGCGCGCGTCGGCGATCTGGTATGCGCCGAGGTGCGCTATCCGGGCGCGCTGGCTTATTTCGTTCGCTGATCGATCCGCGCCGACACCATTCGCCGCATTCCACCTGACATCGTAGATCGGACTCACTGAACCATGCGCGTAGAAACCAATGAACGGCTGGTGCGTCGCAACCGCCAGATCGCCCAGTATCTGTTTTTTATCACCTTTGCCGTCCTGATTGGTGGACTGCTGGTCATCAATCAGGGTGCGCAAGGGGTCGATGAGAGTAATGTGGTACTGATCGCCATCGCGCAGGCGCTGCTGCTGCCCGTCGCCTTTATCTCGACGGTGATCTCGGTACGGATGACCAATCTGTGGGTGCGTGCCCCGCGTCCAGAGGATGTCATCCGCGAGAGCCTCAAAGGGTTGAGCAATCGCAGTGTGCTGTACAACTATCATCATATTCCAGCTCGCCATGTCCTGATCTGTCCACAGGGGGTGTATGCCATTGTCACCCGCTTTCACGAGGGCAAATACGCCGTCCAGGATGACAAGTGGAGTGCCCGGCGCAGTCTGCCTGGACGTATTCTCAGCTTGCTGCGTTTTGATGGGGTCGGCAACCCCAGCGCCGACGCGCACCGCGCTGCCGAACACCTGAAGGCGCTCTTAGCACCGATGGCGCCGACAATCGAGGTCAAGCCGCTCATCATCTTCACCGATCCCCGTGCGACCGTCGAGGTGATCAGTTCCAGCGTCCCTGTCGTACAGATGGAGACCAAAGCGAACAAGAAAGTGCTGCTGCTCAAGGACGTGATCAAAGAAGTCAAAGGCGCCAAACAGATCGATCCGCTTACCCCGGATCAGATCGCGGCATTCGAGGCGGCGACTCTCCACACATGACCGCCTCGTCACACGCGGCGTCCCCACCACGCCAGCGCAGGCTTTCCAGACAGATGACGCTGGCGCTGGTGGTATTGATCACATTGTTTGGCGCTGTGCTGCGGCTGTACAACCTCAACGCTGTGTCTTTGCGCGGTGATGAAGCCTTCACCGTGCTGCACTGGATGCGCGAACCCCTCTCTCAAACGGTGGCGAATATTGCCACCGTCGATCCCCAGGGACCCTTCAATTACGCGCTCTATCGTGCCTATGCACTGGTCGTCGGCACTGACCCGGAAATCGTGCGCTTCCTGCCCGCGCTGGTCAGTATTTTAGGTGTGCCGATCGTATTCGCGTTGATGCTGCAATTTGGGCACGATCGGCTGATGGCACTGATCGCAGCTTTCTTGTGGGCGATCAATCCGGTAGCGATCTATCACGCGCAGGATGCCCGCAGCTATGCGATCTGGTCGGTAGCGAGTCCGCTGGCATTATGGCTGGGGCTGCGGGCTTTGAGTCAACGAGGTAGAGGCAGCATCGATTGGCTGTTGTATATCGCGGCAGCGACATTCGCGCTGTATGTGTATTACCTCGAAACATTCAGTGTAATTGCGCTGAACCTCAGCGTGCTGCTCATGTTGGGCATCGCCTGGCGCGCCCAACGAAGCCGTGTGCTGCTCGTCAAGTGGGCTGTGTCACAGCTCGTTATCCTGATCCTGATACTGCCCTGGTATACACAACCGCAGTTGTTGTCCGGTGGTGGGTATGGCGGGACGACAAGTGGATTCGACTGGGTTGTGCTGATCGAGCGCTTTGTCCCGATGTTGGTATTTGGCGAAGTACCAGCCTTCACTGGCGTGATCGCAACCATATTGGTGCTGCTATTGATTTTTGGCACCGCATTTGTGGTACAGCGTGGTCGGCGTGCTAAACCACTCCCTGTATTGCATTATGGTATTTTGTTCTTTGGTTGGTTGATACCGATCATCGGCTTGGCAGTCGTTTCGACTCGATTAAATGTGTTTGCTCCACGTTATCTGCTGTCAGTCAGTATCATTCTGGTGCTGTGGTGTGCCATAAACGTGCGTGAGGTCTTGTCTTATCTGAGTGTTCAGGTCCAGATGTTACAAGTCAGGGTTCAGCTTCTTTTGGTGATCTGGATTGTATTGGTGTTGGTGTTTCTGACCAGCTACAGTATCAGTCTCGTCAAATATTATACTGACTATGCGAAAGCACCCGACTGGCGCGGCTTGACTGCTTACCTAAGCGATCGCGTCGAACCCGCCGATGCGCTGATCCAGGCCGCCGCCGATGAAGCCTTCACACTCTACTGTCTCGACGCCAGCCTTTCGTCCGACTGCGATCAAAAAATCCCTGCCAATCCAAATCAATCTGCCAGTGAAATCCGTTCGCTTCTGACTATGCGAAGCATGACCGCACGGTCGATTTGGTACGTCGCGCAGACGTTCCCCGATTGGCAAAATCAGACGGTGGCACTGGAATGGCTTTACAGCAACATGCAGCTCGTGCGCGAGGCGCGCGTCGAGGGGCTGCCTGCATATCAGTTCATGCCCTGGAGGGTCGGCGCCGACGAGATCGTCTCGTTGCCATTAGCGACCTTCCCAAACACCGCCGTACTGGACGGTGCCCGCTGGTCGCGCGAACCTGATGATACGTTGTCGGTCTGGCTGATCTGGCGTCCGTTACGCGCTAAAATGCGACAAATCACCGCCGAAACGCCAAAAATTTTCGTGCATCTGCTGGACGAGAGCGGATCGCTGGTAGCGCAGGACGATCACTATCTCATGGAACATTTTCAAGACAATGATCCAGCGCTCGACTCGGAATACAGCCGTGACATCTACTATCTCCCCCTCGACGCAGACACCGCTGCCGCGCTGACAACCGAAGCGCCAGGCGGCTATCGGATCGCAGTTGGCTTCTACGATCCGGTCACCACCCGGCGCCTGTTGTTGAACGACGGGACCGATGCTTATCTCATCCCGCTCGATGCTCTGGAGTGATTATGCCATTTCGTCGAGACGTTTCTGCCACTTCTCGATCAGACGGTTGTAAGTGGTCTCGCTGATCTCGCCCGCGACCAGCTTAGCATCCAGCGAGTCGATCAATGCTTCGACTTCCACTTTGGTGGTCGGATTCGCGCTGGTCGCCGCCGGCGTCGCAGGCATCTGCTGTGCGGTGCCCTGCCCAGCCTGATTCGCCATCATGTTCATCATCATCTGCTGCATAGCGAGCTGCTGTTCCTGCATACGTCGCTGCATATCCGCCTGATCCGGATTCAGCGTCGCGCCGAGCGACTGCCCGACCCCAAAGCCGACGCCAGCACCAGCGAGTCCACCGCCCACACCAGCATTCCCGGCTGCGGTCTCCGCAATCCCAAAACGGCGCTCGTTGGCATAGCGTTCATAGGCTTCAGCGGTGATGTAATTGCGCAGCTCGTCGAGTGTGACATCTTCCTTTGCGCGGAACGGATTTGCCTCGAACGCCTTGATGCGCATACCGAGAGCCTGAAATTTCTCGTTCAGCTTCGCCAGCATCGCACCTTCCAGATCGCCAAGCAGTCGATTGGCGTCGGGCACGCTCTGCACATTGGTCTTCAACACCAGTTCCGCGATCTCGCCGACGAGCAGCGCTTGAATCCGGTCTTTGATGTCGCCCAGGCGCGTGATCGGCTTGCCAATCGCATACTGCCGCACAAACCGCATCGGATCGTCGATGCCGATGTCGATCACGCCGTGCGCCTGCAGCAGCACCACGCCCATGCCGCGTCCTGGCGTCTCCATCACGATCGGCGGGTTGGTGCCCCATCCGACCTGTGGCAGGTCTTTCAGGTTGACAAAATACAGATCGGCGGTGAAGGGAGTACGACCGCTGGTCGCCAGCCCGATCAACCCGGAAAGAATCGGCAGATTCGCCACCGACAGCGTATGGCGACCGGGCATGAGCGCGTCGAGTGCCTGTCCGCCGCGCACGAATACCGCCGCCTGGCTCTCTCCGACGATCACCTGCGAACCCATGCGCCAATCGCCGCTGCCCCCCTGCGGCTCACGATACGCCAATTCATCGGGGGCGATGTTGGTATGGTCGATCACATCGATAATGCGTGGCACGATCATGCTCCTTTAGTTAGGGACGCGCCGCTGCACGTCCGATGGGTCAATTGTTCAGTGTCGGGCTGATCTGGGTCAGCACATCTTCACGCAGACCAAACGCCTCGTTCGCCTCGATGGTCAGGGCGTCAAGCGCGGCGATCGCCTCCGCCACGCCCTCGTTGTTGTTCGCGGCTTTACCGAGGATATCCAGCAGCTCGTCAAAGCGATCAACATAGCGCATCAGCGCCTCATCGAACGCATACAGCCGCTCCAGCTCGTCCGCCTCGACTTTGACCGCCTCCATAAAGCCGGAATAGCCCGATGCCGCCGCTTTCACACGGTCATGATAGGTTTGCAGCTTGGTCTTGGCGCTTTGCGTTTTGCTCATGAAGCTCAGCCCGCCAGCGTCCAACAGCGCCCGCTCGATCTGTGCCAGACGATTCAGGCATGACTGAAGCTGCGAGGCAATGTGATCACGCAGCATCCGATCGGCGGTGCGTCGCGCCGCCTTGTCGAGATAGCCGCGAAATCCCGGAATCCGCGCCAGCAGACTCTCGAATGACCCACGCTGTTTGATGATGTCGTCGTATAAATCGGACATGATTCCTCCTGATGCTGCTTCGGTCAAGACAAGAAATATTCTGTGCCGCAGAATTTGCACACGACCACGCCCCGTCCTGCCAGCGTGATCTCGCCACCGCAGTTCTTACACTGATCGAGGTCGCGCAGATTGGACGCCTCTTCTGAATACAGCATCCCCTCGTCCCAATTGATGTAGCCGCTGAACACCTGCAAGCCGACCAACTGATGCAACATTTCCTTGACCGAGTCGGCACTCACCTGCATCTCGACCGCCAGCTCCGGCACGCCGACCTTACCGCGACTCTTCACGATGTCGAGGATGCGCCGCTGCTTCTGCATCATCGACTCTTCGACCGCCTCCGTCCCTCCCCGGTTATAAAAATACACCCCAGCACCCATCAGCAGCGCGACCGGAATAAAGGCGAACGCCGCACCCAGAATCGCGCCTCCGCTCGACAGGCTGTCGCTCGACACCTGAGTCGCCAGCCATAAACCTGCGATCAGCGCGACCATCAAGCCGACCACACCCAGAATGATCCCGATCAGCCTTGTCTGATTCATTCATCACCTCGTCATCGTGCGCGCCTTACGCGACCGCACAGGATAAATACGTTTTTGTCAACCGCACCGTTGTATCCTAACCGAACCCACGCGAACCGCCGCCGCTGCCTCCACCGCCGCTGAAGCCGCCGCCGCTCCACGATCCACCCCCACCGCGCCAACTGCCGCTGCTACCCGTCGTCGCGGACTGCGGACGGCTGGTCATCGCGCTCGATGCACTGTCCAGCATTTGACTTAAGCCCGATGAGATTGAGTCCAGTCCCCCGGACAGCCCACCCGACAAGTCATCGAGCGATCCGCCGCCCGCCCGCGCTATATCACCGGGCATCCCGACTGTGCCGCCCTGCGCGTCGAATGGGCGCGCCATCGGCGTCCCCGGTATGTAGCGTCCTCGACCATAGCCCGACCCCGGATAGACTGGATAATACCAGGACGGAATCGGTACATTTGGCACCGACTCGAAAGTGCGCACCCATTTTTTGTCCAGTCCAAAGGCGACGGCATAGGGCAGGTAAGTCTCGAAGCGCGCTTTCGCCTCGTCCACCGAGCCGAACTTCTCCAGATTGGTCATATAGTTATAGAATGCCTTCCACTTTGCCGCCTCCTCCGCCCCCTTGCGCGTCTTGGACGGCATAGCAGAGGCGATCAGCGTCAGACCGAGCGATGGCACCAGCAGTGACCCCGCCAGCAGCAGACCGGCAGTGCCGATCGCCTCAGTCGAGGACAGCACCAGCGTGAAAACCACGATCGCCAGCGCGAATACGACGACGCCGACCAGGCTGTAGCTGGTCCGCGTCGCCTCCGGGCTGCGCGTGAAAAAGCCTTCCTCGACCAATACACTGTACAAGCGCGCTTGTGCCGCCGTGATATGACGGTAAAACGTCTCGCGCAGTGCTGACAGGTCGCGTTCCATTGCCCCGCCTGGGAACAGCGCACCCATCAGTGTCGCTTCCCAGCTTTGCAAATCGTCGAACGCTTTCTCGGTACGCTTGAACGTGAATGTACTCCGTCCAATCCCGAACATGCCTTCCGAGCGCACTTCCTCGAAGACCATGTAGCCGCGATGTGCCAGATCGACGAATGTGGCGATCACATCGCGCGGATCGGCACGCTCGTCGATCAACGAACCGACCACTGCTGGACGCAGTGCCGAGGGCGGCTCGGACAGATACTCCGGCACGACCCCGATTTTTGGATCGCGTCCGCGTGCGTTGTAGAGCGCATAAATGCCCAGTGCGCTGCCGAGTGCGATCAGCAGCGACAGTACAATCGCACCCAGATTGAGCAGTGGCAGCGTGCCTTCCTCGAATGCCCGCCGCGAGTCGAATTCACTCTGCCAGGAGACGACACGTCCGTTCGGATCATGGGGATACTGCACACGAATTTCCAGCGCCTCATCCGCTCGGACACCGCGAGTCGCCGTCGCCGTCACACGCGATCCGCTCACGCTCACATCCGCCGGTGCGCCGTAGGTCACCACCGGATCGACTCCTTCGCGCGGCGCAAAACCGTTTGGCAGCTCGACCGTAATTGACGCCGCCCGCACTGGAAATCCGAACTTGTCCTGCGGGATAGCTATCCACCACAGTTGATCGCCATTGCTATAGCTGCGCAGCCCACCCAGCACCCGGTACGACAGTGCAAAAGAAGCGGTCTCGTTCACGAGCGGATCGAGAAAATAATAGGTGATCTCCAGACCTTCAGCGCTGTTCGCCGTGCAGAATGTCCCTTCATTGCCAGAACATGATGCCGCCAGCGGGCGCCCGTTCTGCGTCACCCCGATCGAGTCTATATTCTCCAATTGAGCGCGCGGAATGACCGCCGTGCCAAAACGAAACCCGCCGGAAAAGGCGATCGTGTACGCTTCGGTCACCTGAAAGCTGTTATTTTGTGTGTCGATCCCGTCAAGAGTTATATCCCATCGTTCCCATACCAGCGCCCGTTCCTGCGCATCGATCACGCTCACCCCGACGATGAGACATAGCACGATCCCAATCCATCTCAAAGACCGGTTCATCATCGATCGCCTCCTGATGTGCGCCTACTTCCATGAACAGCCTGATTATCCCCCTTACAGTCTCCGCCGCCAACCCATTCACAGGGGGTTCGGATTCAGGTGGGACGGTGCTGGCATGTTCTGCCGTCGCGCGTTACGATTACGCGCGTGAACTTGGCTTTTCCAGCCTGCAATTTAAAGGGGTACACCTATGGGCGGTCGTCGTTGGATCATTGCCGTGTCTCTATGCACGTTCCTGATGTTGGGCTACTCGATCGTATCAGGTGAGACGCCCGCTCCACAGCCAACGCCTGAAGGGGAATACACGGTCTACACCGTGCGGTCTGGCGACACCCTCAGCAGCATCGCCACGCGCTACGGCATCAGCCTGCGTGCGATCGCCCGTGTCAATCGGATCGTCGATATCGATCAGATCGCGCTCGGACAGGCGTTGTACATCCCATCGTCTGAGTCGGCGTCGGTCATCGACACCGAGCCGACACCATTGCCAGCCACCCCATTCACGCCGACTACCTCGGACAGCACCCCGCCCCCACTCACACCGGCTGTAGGCGAGTCAGCATCCGCCACCCCTGACGCCGTCATCGTCGTCGAGACCCCCGCCACGTCCGACTCGACCAGCAGTGTGCCGCTCGATGCGACCGCGTTCGCCGCCCCGCTGCCGCCCCCCGAATTCGGGATCGGGCTGTTCACGGAACCCGCGTCGGTCAATGCCGACAGTGCGCTGTTGATCGCGTTGGGCGCGCAGTGGGTCAGGCTGAGGGTAGACTGGCATACCATCGAAACGGCACGGGGCGTTTTTGACTATGCGAACCTCGATCTAATCCTGGCGACTCTCGAAGCGCGCGGCTTGACTCTCCTGCTCACCGTCAGCGGCTCACCCTCGTGGGCACGCACGGCAGCCGACGAACAAGGACCACCCGACGATCCTGGCGCGTTCGCGTCGTTTGTGGGTGCCCTGGCTGCCCGTTACACCGGACGCGTCGCCGCTTACGAAATCTGGAACGAACCGAATTTACGACGTGAGTGGAACAGCGGCGTTCACGCAATTGGCGCCTCCGCCTACGCCGCGCTGCTTCAGCCTGCCTATGCCAGCATCAAAGCTGCCGACCCCGCTGCGCAGGTCATCAGCGCGGGCTTGGCGCCGACTGGTATCGACGACGGCTACAACGCGGTCAACGACCGCCGTTTCCTGTACGAGCTGATCGCGCTCGGCTTACCCAGCTTTGCCGACGGGATCGGTGTGCATCCGTATGGCTACGCCGCGCCACCCGACCTGCTCTGCTGCGAGGCACCCGCCGACGCGCCGACTCATTACGGCGATCCCAGCTTCTACTTTGCCTCCGTGCTGACCAATTACCGCGATATCGCCGCCGCGACCACTCTCCCACTCTGGGTGACCGCGTTTGGATGGGGTGTGGCGGACGCGCCAGAGTCGTTATCACAGAATTTCAGCTATTTCGCGTACAATACCCTTGAAGAGCAAGCCGCGTTTACATTGGCAGCGCTCGACAGTGCTGGCAACCGTGCGCCAGTGCGGCTCATGATACTAAGTAATGTCAACGGCTGCGCGGCGGTCGGTGATGCAGAAGCGTGTTATCTGGCGGTCAACCGTCTCGACGGCGTCCAACCGCCGCTGTTCGAGGCACTGCGCCAGCGCGCCCTGATCGCGGCGACTCCCTAAGCTGGATAAAGGAAACATTGTCTTATGTCTGACTCCGCACCTATTCGCCTCGATCGCTATGAACTACGCGAGCGCATCGGCGCGGGTGGCACTGCGCGCGTCTACAAAGCCTACGATACCAACCTCGATCGGCTGGTGGCGATCAAGATACTCTACGAACACCTGGCTGAAGACAGCGCCTTTCAAGAACGGTTCGAGCGCGAAGCCAAGCTGATCGCCACCTTCAATCACCCACATATCGTGCAGGTGTACGACTTCAACGTGCAGCAGCGCGACGATCGCGCCATCTATTACATGGTCATGTCGTATATCCCAGGACCCACGCTGCGCCAGGAGTTGGAAGAGGCGACCCGCCTCGGCAGGCGCCTCCCGGTGCAGCGCATCCTACCGATCATGACTCACCTTGCCGACGCGCTGGGTTACGCTCATGCGCATGGCATGGTGCATCGGGATGTCAAGCCGGGCAACATCATCATCCGCCCTGACGGCAGCGCCGTTTTAACGGACTTTGGTATTGCCCGCATGATCCGTGCCGATAGACTGACTCAGCAAGGAGCTACCAGCGGCACACCCACCTATATGTCTCCTGAACAGGCGAGCGGCGAACCCGGCGACGCGCGCAGTGACCTTTACGCCCTGGGGATCATGCTCTACGAGATGTTGAACGGACAGCCGCCCTTCGACGACGACAACAACCTTTCGGTTATGCTCAAGCATATGAACAGCCCAATCCCGAGCCTGGCTGCGCTGGAAATTGGCGCCATCGACCGTGCCCAGCTTAACGCTTTCATCCAGCAGGCGCTGGCAAAAGACCCGGTGCAGCGCTTTCAATCGGCAAAAGCATTCATCGGTGCGCTCGAACGAGTGTTTGGTATCGGCACTGCGTCCGACGACGACCGTACCAGCGTCCTCATCCCGATTGTCGATAGAGGCAGCTCGAATGTGAGCATGGCGCGCGCCGACGACCCGGACGCCAGACGCACGACCCTGGGACTGCCGATCCCCTCCACCCCGCGCGGTGTCGGCGCCGCGTTTGGTCTGATCGGGCTGGCGCTGCTGCTGGTCGTGGTCGTCATGATTGCCATCATGAATACCGGGTTTACTCCGTCCGCCTCCAGTTTCGACAGCACCCCAACTGAGCAGGGCGACCCGTCAGACATTATCCCGTCGATGACAGGCGGAGTCAGCGTGGTCGCCTCGATGACTGGCGGCAGCAGCATTTATTTCAGCACCGATTTTGCCCCCGCCGACCCCAACAATCTGCGTTGGACGATCGTCGATAATGAGATGTTGTCCACGACGATTACGCCTGAAGGCGTGTACCGCATCGACAATCATGTCCCCAACAGCGCCATCACGACTATCGTCCAGGCGGAAGGCAATTACGGCAGCATCTCCCTGACAATGGAAGCCCGGCTGGAGGCGACCAGTCAGCGTGCCAGCGCCTACGGTATCGTCTTTCGCTATCAGGATGAAGACAATTACAACGTCTTTGCGGTCGATGGCGTCGGACGCTACAGCATTTGGACGCGCAAAGATGCCATCTGGCGTGAGCTGCGCGATGCTCCTGAATCCTGGACGAGCGATGAGGCTGTGCGTCCGATCGGCGAGGACAACCGCCTGTCTGTCACCTTGTTAGGAGACTCGATATCCGGGTACGTCAACGATGTGCGCGTGACTCGTGTCATCGACAGCACCTTCCGCGACGGCGGGGGCATCGGCGTTTACGTCGCCACCGATGACGGCACTGCCTCGGTCGCTATCGACGCTTACCGGGTCTTTTCCAGTGTGCCTAGTATGACCAGCCCAACCGAGGAATAACTGCACTCAGCCGGCAAAGCGCGCCTGAAACACCACGATGTACAGCGGGATCAGACAGGCGATCGCCATGAACGCCAGCAGCGCCAGCAGAATGGTGACGCCGTCCAGCAGCGGACGCGCTGCCTGTGCGGGCACACGCTGACTCGATCCGGTATTGAACGCGCCTGTTCCGCCGCTGGCAAAAGTCGGGGTAGCGGTTGGCGGCGGTGCGCCATAGCTGGGGTTCGTACCGACACCTGGACGGGCGCCGTAACCTGGCGGCACACTCGGCGCGTTCGGCGCCAGATCGACCCGCTGCGTCGATGCCAGCGGCACCACACCCTGTGGCAGCGGCGTCGAACCGGGCGGCGGCGGAGTGCGTCCAGTCACCTGCGGCGCACCCGGCGTGTTGGCATTGGTGCTGTAGGGCGGCAGCGGGATATTGGGCGCCGTGCCCGACACGCCTCGCGCGGGCGCGCCCTGACTGGTGCCGCCGCTCGGCTGTGCTGCGCCGCCAGCGGCGATCGTCGGCGCGCTGCTCCCCTGCGGCGGGGGCGGTGTCGCCAGCAGATCAATGCCGCCTCGTCCTAAAAAGCCTTCCAGAATGCCCTTGAGCTGGTCCGCCATGCGGTAGCGTTGTTCTGGTTCTTTGCTCATCGTCTTGGCAACGATGCGCACCAGGCTGTCAGGCACGGTCGGATTGAACGCCGACACCAGCGGGATCGGGTCGCGGATGTGCGCCAGCGCCAATTCCTGTTGATTTTGTCCTGAATAGGGCAACCGTCCGGTCAGCAGCTCGAACAGCACGATACCGATCGAATAGACATCGGCGGCGGGCGATGGACGTTCGCCACGCGCCTGTTCCGGGGCGAAATAGTGCGGACTGCCCCAGACGACTGTTTGCCGCTCGCCCTGAGGCGCGCTGCTCATCGCCTGCGCGATGCCAAAATCGGTCACTTTGACCACATCTTCATTGGTCACCAGGATATTTTGTGGCTTCACATCGGCATGTACCAGCCCGGCACGATGCGCAAATCCGATCCCGGCGCACAACTGAATCGCCAGCTTGAGCGCGCGACCGATCGGCAGCGCGCCATCCGCCTTGATGATCTTCTTGAGATCGTTGCCATCGACGAATTCCATCACGATATAATGGGTCGGACCATCCTGCCCCACGTCATAGACCGTGACAATATTGGGGTGCTGCAAATTGGCGACGCTGCGCGCCTCATTGCGAAAGCGCGCCAAAAACGAGGGATCACTCGTCAGGCTCGGACGCAGAATCTTGACCGCCACCTGTCGTCCGAGCATCTGATCGATCGCCCGGTAGATGACCGCCATCCCGCCGCTGCCCTGCTGTGCCACCAGCCGATACCGTCCATTGAGGATCGTCTCGCTCGACATTGTGTGTCCTTCATATCGCCCGAATGCACTACGGGCGCGTCATCGGATCGAACAATCTTTGGTATTCTAGCAACGCGCTGCGATCTGTCATACTCGCAATATAATCCGCCACCACGCGCTGCACCGATCGCCCCACCCCTGCTGCGCCCGACGACATCCGCGCCTCCGGCGGCAGCTGGCGCGGATCATCTACCAGCGTCCTGAACATCGGCTCGATAAAGCGCCCCGCGCGCGTCTTCATACGCACCACCCGAAAGCTGTAGTAGAGATATTCGTACAAAAATGCCTTGAGCGCACTCGCCATCGTGCGCATCGCGTCCGAGTAGCCGACGACATCGACGCTGTGCTTCTGAATCATCTCGGACGTGCGCGGAGCGAGCGCGTCGATGCGCCCCGCCGTCGCTGTGATCAGGTCGTTCACCAAAAGCCCGACCAGTTCCCGGATCAGCGCGTGGCGGCTCACCTCAGGCAGCGGCGCGCCCGGCTTGATCACGCCGTCGATGGCACGTTCCCACAGATCGAGACCACGCAGCATCCCCGGCAGCAGCATTCCCGCGTTCAGCCCGTCATCCAGGTCATGGGCGCTGTACGCCAGCTCGTCGGCGGCATTGGCGATCTGTGCCTCCAGACTGCCCCGCAGCGTGGCGTCGAACCCGGCAGCTTCACTCAGGGCGAAATCGGTCTGATGCTTGGCAATGCCGTACAGGGTCTCCAGCGTCAGGTTGAGACCTGGAAATTCCGCATAGTGCTGTTCCAGCTCCGTTACCACCCGATAGCTCTGTTGATTGTGATTGTACCCGCCGTGATCGCGCATCAGTTCGTCAAGAATTTCTTCGCCGGCGTGACCGAAAGGCGGATGTCCGAGATCGTGCGCCAGACAGATCGCCTCGACCAAATCCTCATTGGCGCCGAGCGCCCGCGCCACCGTGCGGGCGATCTGCGCTACCTCGAGTGTGTGCGTCAGGCGCGTGCGAAAGTAATCGCCCTCGTCGTTGGAAAATACCTGGGTCTTGTATTCGAGCCGCCGAAACGCCGCCGAGTGCAGGATGCGGTCACGGTCGCGCTGAAATACCGTGCGATATGCCGACTGCGCCTGTGTAAAACGCCGTCCCTGGCTGTCGCGGCTGCGCAGCGCATAGGGCGCCAGCGACACATCTTCAATGCGTTCGTAATCCTGGCGCGTGCGCAATACACTCATTGGGTTCCTCTGTCACTCGATTCGGCGCTCACGCTCACCCACTCCCGCTGTTGCCACCGTCGTCATCGCCGCCACGCCCACGACCACGCCCTCGTCCCCCGCTGTCGTCATCACTGTCGTCGTCCGCCTCGACTTCAGGCGTGATCGCAATTTCCGGCGTATCCTGAACTTCAGGTGTACGCACGACAAATCTGTCCCAGATCGGAGTCGTGGTGAAAGTCATCGACACCTCGATAGTTTCGCTCACTTCTGGGGTTGGCGTCCCGGCAGGACGAGCGGCACCAAAATTGAGCGCAATCGTCGGGCGGCGGGTCGGGCTGGGTCCCGGCGTAATGGTCACGGTCGGCTCTTTGGCTTCTTCGGTCTGCACCACTTCGGGTGTTCCGACCACTTCCGGGGTGACCACTGGCTGTACATCGCCCGGTGCGGCACCGCCCGGCGCCAGCGCGGTCTCGACCACATTGTAGCGAATGACATAGCTGGCGATGCCCAGAATCGCCGTCGCCAGCCACAGCGCCAGCGTAATCTGCATGATCCGCTTGGCAGATTTCCAGAAATACGGCTTCATCGCAGTTTCACCGCGCCGTTTCGCCGCCGCGACCGCGCGATCCTCGACCAGCATCCGCACGATGATGAAGGTCGCCAGAATCTGAGCTGGCAGTCCGAGCAATCCATGCACCGTTGGCAGCAGATAGCGCAGGTTGCCCGCCTGACGGGTAATATTGTCTACAATATCGAAGCGGTAGGCTGCGAACATCAGGAAGACGATCAGCAGCCAGTTGGCGATCGTGATCCCGGTCATCACCCAACGATGCTGCGGACGATGCTTGCCGCGCCGTGCGTAGCTGTAACCGATCAACATCGCTGGGATGAGGATGAGTATATAAGCGATCAGGGTCAGGTCTGCCAGCAGGCTCGCGCCCGTTCCGAAAAATCCTTGCGGCTCTAAATAGGGATTCAAGGGATCGCCTCGATTAGTGCAGTGGCGCAGAGGAAGTGGCTTTATGCCTCACTTGTTATATCATGATTCACGCTTTGATTTCGCGGCGTCTGACCCGCCGCCCGTTGTGATATCGCCTATCGAACGATATTCATCAATGCACTGCGTTCATGAAACAATCATCGGCATTTGTGCAATATCTCCGAAGATCACTTGACATAAAGGTTAAATCATGAAATATTCATATCAGGAACTCGACGAGATGGACAGAGCGATCCTCTCGGAACTGCAGACGGACAGCAGTATCAGCAATGTCGAATTGGCGCGTCGCGTCTCGTTGTCCCCGCCAGCAGTTCATGCGCGCATCAAGCAGCTGGAAGAACTAGGGTTCGTCCGCCACTACGTCGCGCTGTTGGACAGAGAAAAGCTCGGCTACGACATGCTCTGTCTGATCAACGTTACGCTGCAGGTGCATCAGATGGATCACATCGAAAGCTTCAGACGCGCAGTTTCGAAAATGCCTGAAGTCCTGGAATGTTATTTCGTCACCGGCGAATTCGATTATCTATTGAAAGTCGCGGTGCGCACCCGCAAAGAGCTTGAAGTCTTCCTGATGGAAAAGCTCACCCCCATTCCAGGGATCGCGCGCATCGCCACCAGCATTGTCCTGACCGAGGTCAAATACTCGACAGGCTTATCGCTCGACTGACCGAGTAGTGAGAAAGCCGCACGCGATGAACGCACCGACACTCGAAAATCCCCCTGGCATCCGCCCACACGCGATGCAGTTGAGTGGCGAGGCACGTCATCTCAAACGGTCGGTCATGCGCGATCTGCTGGCTCTGGCGAGCGCGCCGGATATGTTGTCGCTGGCAGGTGGGCTGCCCTGCACCGACGCGCTGCCGACCGAGGCGCTGCGCGGCTGCCTGGCGGAGGTGTTCGTGCGCGATGGCGGACGCGCCTTGCAATACAGCCCACCCTTTGCGCCGCTGCGTGAATGGATCGCGGACTATATGCGCGCGCGCGGTGTGGTCTGTACCTCCGACGACATCTTTCTGACCAACGGCAATCAGCAAGGCTTGACGATCGTGTCGCGGCTGCTGCTCGACCCCGGCGCGCCTGTCGTGATCGAGGATGCCACCTTCACCGGCATTCAACAGATTACCGCGGGACGCGGTGCCGAAGTGATCGCCGTCCCGGTCGATCCAGCCTATGGCGTCGATGTGGACGCACTCGAACGCGCGTTTCGCAGCGTGCCGCGCCCACGTTTTGCCGCGCTGATCCCAGATTTTCATAATCCGCTGGGCGTCAGTCTGACCGCTGACCAGCGCGCTCACATTGCCGATCTTTCCGCACGCTACGGCGTCCCAATCATCGAGGACGACCCGTATTCGGCGCTGCGCTTCGCGGGCGACCCCGTCCCGCCGATCAAAGCCTATGACCGCGCCGATACCATCTTTTATCTGGGATCGTTCTCGAAAATGCTGGCGCCTGCGCTGCGTCTGGGCTGGATCGTCGCGCCGCGCGACCTTATGCCGCGCATCACCGCGATCCGCGAGTCGATCGATCTGGAGACCTCGACGCTGATACAGCGTGCCGTATTTGCCTTTCTTGATCGTGGGCTGCTGCCAGCACACCTGGATCGTCTGAACAGCATCAACCAGGCGCGCTGCGAGGCGCTCGTGTCTGCGCTGGACGATCATCTGTGCGGCATCGCGTCATGGACTGCCCCGCAAGGCGGGCTGTTCGTCTGGCTTACACTGCCAGAGGCGATCGACACCTGGTCGCTGTTCGAGCGCGCCTCGGCTGCCAACGTCATTTACATTCCTGGCTCCGCCTTTTCCGTCACAGGCGGACATCGCAACGCCATGCGCCTTAATTTCAGCAGCCTGGCGCCCGACGCCATCGCGGAAGCCGTGCGCCGCCTGTCGCGGGTCATTCACGAGACACTCTAACGGCTATTTACAGAATTTTCAGGGGTTTGGCGTGCCAAACCCCGTTTAGACTACAATCAAAGGAGATTTTTGATGGTTGACACGCTGCAATCCCCTCGCCCGATGACCGAAGAAGCCGACTTTTTGCAGATCAAGGCGATCGACCACCTGCATCTGTACGTCGGCAATGCCAAACAAGCGATGTATTTCTGGTGGAAGGCGTTCGGCTTCAAGCCTGTCGCCTATTCTGGGTTGGAAACAGGTAACCGCAAGTTCGCTTCCTATGTGCTGGAGGCAGGCACGATCCGCATCGTCGTCAGCGCCGCCTACTCCCCCACGAGCGAGATCGCCGCGCATCATCTGCTGCACGGCGACGGCGTGAAGGTGGTCGCGTTCGCCGTCGATAACGTCGATGAAGCCTATACAGCCACGCTCTCACGCGGCGCGATCGGGGAATGGGCACCCCGCGAAGAGTCCGACTCGTTCGGCATCTATCGTACCGCCGCGATCAGAACCTATGGTGACACGCTGCACGTCTTCGTCGATCGCTCGGATTATCAGGGAGCGTTTGCCCCCGGCTACAAGGCGATCGAGATGGAGGCGGAGTCGGCGGGGCTGGCGGCGCTCGATCACGTCGTCGGCAATGTCGAGCTGGGCAAGATGAATTACTGGGTCAACTTTTATCATCGCATCATGGGCTTTCGCCAACTGCTGCATTTCGACGACAAGGACATCGCCACCGAATACAGCGCGCTCATGTCGAAAGTGATGCAGAATGGCAACGGGCGCGTCAAGCTGCCGATCAATGAACCCGCTGACGGCAAGCGCAAGAGTCAGATCGAGGAATACCTCGATTACTACCTGACGCCCGGCGTGCAGCACCTCGCACTGGCGACCGGGGACATCATGTCCACTGTGCGCACGCTGCGCGCACGCGGGATCGAATTCCTGCGTGTGCCCGATGAATATTACGAGCTGCTGCCCACCCGTGCCGGGGACATCAAAGAAGTGCGCGAGTCGATGGACACCATCCGCGAGCTGGGTATCCTGGTAGACCGCGACGACGAGGGCTATCTGCTGCAAATCTTCTCCAAGCCGCTGCAAGACCGCCCGACCATGTTCATCGAGGTGATCGAGCGGCACGGCAGCCGAGGATTCGGCAAGGGCAATTTCAAGGCGCTGTTCGAGGCGATCGAGCTGGAACAGGATCGGCGGGGCAATCTATAACAACCATGCGCCAACCCACCCCACACCCGATTCGATCGCTGCGCGACTTTTATGCTTTCGAGGGGCACGTCAGGACTGCGAACGAAAATCGCGGACGTGCCGTGCCAGAAGCCTGGTACGAGATCCCGGTCTTCTATTTCTCCAATGCCTCCAGCATCACCATCGGCGATGGGGCAATCACGCGCCCGTCGTATACGGAGGCGCTCGATTACGAGCTGGAGATCGCGGCGGTAATTGGACACGAGGGACGTGACATCGCGCCGGAAGACGCCGAATCGTTCATTCTGGGCTATACGATCATGAACGACTGGTCGGCGCGCGACGTGCAGCGGCTCGAAATGTCGGTTGGGTTGGGACCAGCAAAGGGGAAAGACTTCGCTACCTCGCTCGGATCGGAGCTGGTCACGCCGGATGCGCTGGCAGATCGCGCCACCGGGCGTCCCGGCGTCTACGACCTGACGATGATCGCGCGCGTCAACGGGTTAGAACGGTCGCGCGGTAACTGGCGCGACCTGTACTGGTCGTTCGGCGAGATGATCGCCCGCGCGTCTCAGGGGGTCACGCTCTATCCCGGCGATGTCATCGGATCAGGAACGGTCGGCACGGGCTGCTTACTGGAACTGACGCGCGGCGTCGGTCCCTGGTTGCAGCCCGGTGATACCGTTGAGCTGGAAATCGAACGGATCGGCATTCTGAAAAACACAATCGCCGCAGCATCATAACGTCCGCGTGACCGCAGGGTTTTTGGCATACCAAACCCGCCCGAAAATTGGAAATTGTTTTGCATAAACATGAGGTGCTACCATGACCTTCTATCACAAGCTCGGTGACATCCCGCACAAGCGCCACACCCAATTTCGCAAGCCCGACGGCGCACTCTACCGCGAAGAGGTGATGGGATTGGAGGGGTTTGCCGGAATCCAATCGCTGCTGTATCACCATTATCTGCCACCGCGCGTGGTCGCAGTCGAGGACTGCGGCGTTGCCACGCCAACTTATATCGATTTTGGTGCGCTGCGTCACCGCGCCTTTGCGACTAATCCCGTCCCGATCGGCGGGGATGCCGTGAGCGCCCGGCGTGTGCTGCTGGGTAACAAAGATGTGACGCTGGGTATCGCCCGCCCCGATCGCAGCATGACCGATTTTTACCGCAATGGGCAGGCATATGAAGTCTGGTACGTCCACGAGGGGCGCGGGAAATTCCGGTCGCAGTTCGGCGTGCTGCCCTACGAACCGGGCGATTACATCGTCATCCCCTACGGCACCACCTGGCAGCTCGACATCGACGACGGTGAACAGCGCTTTTTCGTGATCGAGGCGCCGTCGCAGATCGAGCCGCCGAAGCGTTACCGCAACAAGTTCGGGCAATTACTGGAACACGCCCCCTACTGCGAGCGTGACATCCGCGTCCCGCTCGACCTGGAGACCCACACCGAGCGCGGCGAATTCGCGGTGCGGGTGAAGGCGCGCGACCGCATCTCGCGCCACATCCTCGATCATCACCCGTTCGATGTGGTCGGATGGGACGGCTATCTCTATCCCTGGATTCTCAACATCCGCGACTTCGAGCCGATTACCGGGCGCATCCATCAGCCGCCGCCCGTGCATCAGACTTTCGAGGGCTGGAATTTCGTCGTCTGTTCGTTCGTACCGCGCTTGTTCGACTATCACCCCCAGGCGATCCCGGCGCCCTACAATCACAGCAATGTCAACAGCGACGAGGTGATCTACTATGCCGAGGGCAATTTCATGTCGCGCAAGGGTATCGATCGTGCCGACATCACGCTGCACCCGTCGGGAATCCCGCACGGGCCACAGCCTGGCGCGACCGAAGCCAGCATCGGCGCGGTCAAGACCGACGAACTCGCTGTCATGGTGGACACCTTCAATCCGCTAAATCTGACGACCGACGCGATTACATTCGAGAAACCGGAATACATGGCGTCGTGGCTAGCCGGAGATGGGCTGTAGTCGGCGGACAATGCACCGCCTTGTCCCCACAAACACGCAGAAAACGGATCAATATGGAAATATCACCGAGCGCTATCCCCTGGCAAAGCTTTTATAAACTCATGACCGGAACAATCGTGCCCCGTCCGATCGGCTGGGTTTCGACGATCGACGCCGACGGGCAGCACAACCTGGCGCCGTTCTCGTTCTTCAACGCCATCTGCTCGAATCCGCCGCACCTGTTGTTTTGCCCGTCGATCCGCTCGACCGACGCGCAGCCCAAAGACACCCTGCACAACGTGCGCGCGACCGGTCAGTTCGTGGTCAACATCGTCACCGAGGCGCTGGCGGAGGCGATGAACCTGACCGCAGCCGAACTGCCGCACGACATCGACGAATTCGTCTACGCAGGCGTCACCCCATCGCCGTCGCTGACCGTGAAGCCGCCGCGCGTGCTGGAGTCACCCGTGAATTACGAGTGCGAGGTCACGCAGATCATCGAGATTGGGGATCACGCGGGCGCGGGCAGTATCGTGATCGGGCGGGTGTTGCATCTGCACGTCGCTGATTATGTCATGCTCGGCGACGACAAGATCGACATCACCCAGTTACACCCGATCGGTCGGCTCGCCGGAACGGGCTATGCGCGTGTCACCGATACCTTTGCCCTCACTCGCCCAGAATCACGCATTCCCAAACGCAACCCGTAGCGGTTTGGCGTACCAAACCCATGAACATTCAATCAGGAGGTCACTCTTATGCGTCCTTTCAAACAATTCGACGCCGCCGACTCCGTTATCTGGTCAACGCTCTACACCCGCCAATGGGCGAACGCCGAACGCCACGCCGTCCGCCTCTGGCTCGACGGGGTACGCGCGCTCGACCTGAAGTCCGACCGCATCCCCGACTTCGCCATTCTCAGCGACCGGATACACGATCTGACCGGGTGGCGGCTGGTCAGCACCGAGGTGCAGTATTCGTCGGGTCAGGACTGGTTCGAGGCATTGGCGCGCAAGGAATTCCTGATTACCGAGTACATCCGCGATGCCGACGTGCTCGATTACACCCCACTGCCAGACATTTTTCACGATGTATTCGGTCACCTGCCTTTCCTGGCGGATCAGCGCTACGCCGACTATCTGCACCGCTTCGCACAGACGGCGATCCAGTACACGACCGACGAGCGCAAGTCGTTGGGCAGTCTGTGGTGGTACACGGTCGAGTTCGGATTGCTGCGCGAGCGCGGCGAGCTCAAGGCGTTGGGCGCGGGGTTGTTGAGCAGCGTGGCGGAGCTGCAAAGAGCGTACTCGGACGCGGTGACGCGCCGACCGTACACGCTGAGTGCGTTCGAGTCGCTGGCGCCGAGTCCGCACAACTTTCACGAGACGCTGTTCGTGCTGGAGTCGTTCGAGCAGGTCGAGGACGCGCTGATCGAGTGGGCAGACGCGCACCCGGCGGAGCGGGTGGGAGTGTGAGGGATACAGGGGGCTTGGCGAGCCAAGCCCCCTGTATCCCTCACATACGTATGAAAAAATAGCCCTCGCACTCGCTATTGACCACTATCGGCTGCAGCATACTGACAACGTGCCAACTCGCCGGATGTGCCGCCCCTTTCCGCGTTATACTCCGATCATCTTCTGCCACCCACACAAGAGGCGAACCCATGCGCGCGCTTCGCTTGACCATCCTGCTCATCTGCCTGATCGCCCTCACCGTCACGGCGTCGGCGCAAGGCGTCCGCACCGCCTCGCCGCCGATCGTTACGGTGCAGCTCAACGGCTACGAACCGCCCCCGCCGGGAGTACCGCTCGATGTCTTTTACGGCGGACTCGGCGGCGGTGGCGGCGAGCCGTTCTATCTGCCGCCTGCGCCAATGTGGGATTACACGCCCGGCGCCCTGGCGAGCGGAGAAAATGCCTATTTCTCCGCCTGTGGCTATCGATCAGCGACGCCACCGGGCGCGCTGCTCACCTATCCGAGCGGCGCGGTGTTCGCGGTCGCGCTTGATCCGTATCTGAACGAAGAGAAACAGTGCTTCGACTACTGGATGACGTTCACCTATGGGATGGAACTCGGACTCTACACCCTGACGCTCAACCACCCAGACGGCGACCTGTCGCACACCTTCGGCTACGAATACCCGCTGTGCTGGAAGGCATTCCGCACCGGCGACCTCGAATGGGTGACCGGGGTGGAGTCGAGCCAGCAGATGAGCGTGTATTTTTATTCGTTCCTCCCGGACAGCAGCGGCAATACCTTCATCGCGCAGCGCGACGTGCGCGCCGACAATGACGGCGTGCTGGCGATGGATGTCCAGGTCGCGCGGACAGCGCCGTTCACCCGCGACGAGGTGTTCTTCGCGCCGACGGGCGTCGGACGGGCGCTGATCGACGCCTCACCGAATGTCGGCGCCTATCAGTTCGCGGACATGGGCTTCAGCGTCCCGACCCCGCCCAGTCCCTCCACGTACCCGCAAAACGGCTTTTCGCTGTCCACGTATTCGCGCACCGATCCGCGCGGCATCTCGTGCGACGGCGAATATGGACAATTCGCACAGGTTTACGTGTTCCCATCGGGAAACGGCACGGTGCCGCTGGTTCAGAGCGTCAACAACAGCAGCGCCAGCGGAGAACTGCGCGGCGGCGAACCCGTCGAAATCCTGGAATATGTCCCGGCGATCAACGATGGGCGCGTGTACGCCTGGAAGCGCGTCCGCGCCGCGAATGGGGTGACGGGCTGGACGCGCGCGCTTGACTTTTTGGAGCTGTACACCGACGGCGCGCCTGGCGCCCGCGCGCGCCTCAACAATCGCTATCAGCGTCAGGGCAACGCGCATTACCCCATTCCTCAGCCTGTCTACGATTCGTCCGGTGCCTTGCTCGGTGAGTTCAGCGCCGGGACAGAGGTCACATTGGTAGAGCGCACCGATGACAACTGGCGTATCCGCCTCGATGATGGACGCGAAGGCGTGATAGCGGAGTACGACCCGGAAACCTTTCTGCCCTCATTCGTCACCCTGCCCTGGTCACCGGATGGCTCAGTGGAAAACAGCGGCTCTTCGTCTGGCAGCGGAGGCACAGTGTCATGCCCCGGCTCACCCACGACACGCCTGCAACCGGGAATGCGTGCGCGCGTCACCCCAGGCGACCCCAACAACATTCGCGCGCAGCCGGAGTCGGGGCGGGTGCTGGGTGAGATTCCGGCCGGCGGGGTGTTCAGTGTGCTGGCGGGTCCGCAGTGCGGCGACGGTAACGGTCTGACCTGGTGGGAGGTCGAATATGAGGGCGTGCGCGGCTGGACAGCGGAAGGACGCGGCGGGGAATACTGGCTGGAGCCAGCGGGAGAGGGGTAAGATTCGAGGGTTTGGCACGCCAAAACCTTATAATCCTGGTGCATGGTGGGATTTGGCACGTCAGAGTAAGCACGGCAGGTTTGGCGTGCCACACCCCTACGGTGTCGCCTCTGGCGTCGCTTCGGCGGCGATCTCGGCGCGGGTCGCCTCGATTACGCGCGTGAGATGCGCCTGCCCCATCGGATCGAGCGCCAAAGCCCGTTCGTAGGCAGCGATCGACTCGATCAGGCGTCCGGCATCGTAATAAGCATTGCCGAGTTCGACCTGGATCGCGGCACCCAACGCCACAAATTCCAGCGCATCGATCACACTCGCTGCCTCGAACTGCGCCAGAGCCTCCCCCCGTCTTCCCCCCTCACTGAGCATCTTGCCGTAAGTGTAGAGGCTGTAGGCGCGCTCATCGGGCAGCATCGCCAGCTCCAGCAGCGCCTCGGTCGCGCTCGCAGCGGCGTCGATGTCCCCCATCGCCCGCTCGATGACGATTGTCTCCTCCAGCACGCGCCGCTTGTACAAAGCCTCGCGCTCGTCGAGTTGAGTCGTGGTCAGCGCTTCCTCAAAATAGCTGCGCGCCGCCTCATGATCCCCGATCGTGCGCGCGACCAGTCCCAGACGCGCGATCGACTCGGCGGCGAGCTCCTCGATGCGTGGATTGGCGCCGCCTTCATAAGCGGTGATCACCGCCTCGAAATGCGTGCTAGCCGTATCTGCCGCGCTCATATCGCCTTGCAACAGGCGCAGCAGCGCTACCTGTCCGAGTCCAAAGGTGACCCGCGCGGTAATGTCGGCACTCGGCGGGTTGTCGGCTGCTGTGAGCGCCTTGTCCAGCGTCAGAGTGATGGCAGACAGCGTGCTTTCATCGACGGCGAGCGAGCGCGTGCGTCGCGCGTCTTCCAGCGCCGTCAGATACCCCGCCATACCCAATCCGGTGTAGGCGCGCGCATATTCCGGGTTGTCGGTGACCGCTGCCTGAAAATCCTCGGTCGCCAGGCGGATCAGGTTGGGCAGACGCGACGCCTCGCGCGCGTCACCCTCGCCGACAATCTTGTTGTAATTGCCGATCGCGCTGTTGCCGCGCAGCACATACAGCATATCGCGCCCGACCACATCCTGATTGATCGCCAACGCCGCGTCAAAGGCGCGCCGCGCCTCGTCGTGCTGGCGTAGAATCATCTGCACCAGCCCCTGTGTGACCGACGCCAGCACTTGCGAGCGGTTCGACAGGTCACCGCTCAACGCCCGTGACTGATCGATATTGCGCGCGTAGACTGCCGACGCCAGCCCAAAGCGACCGAACAGCTCGTTCAGCTCGGGCCAGGTCTGCGTCACGTAAAATTCCGGCGTGACGGCGATCCGATCGCCGCGCCGCTCGATGATCCCGTAGACGACGATATCCGCGCGCGCGTTGAAGCGGCTCTGCAGCCGCTCGACCAGCGCCTGGGCGTTCACCTCGCGCTCGTCCGGCGTCGCGCCCTCGATCGCGCCGACCTGCGCCGGTGACCACACACCGACCACCAGCGGCAGATCGGCGCGCACCTCGTCGAGCCGCTGGGTAAAGCTGATGTACAGCGCCTCTGACAGCACCTGCACGTCGGCAGCGGCGATGTCGGCGCCCGGCAGCGCCGAAAACCCGGCGATCGCCACATTGAAGGGGGCATTTTCGATCGGCGCGCTCGTCGATGTCAGCCGGGGCAGCACCAGCACCGCGAACAGGATCGCCAGCAGCAGCAGCGGCGCCGCGATCGCCAGCGCGCGAGTCAGATCGCGGCGTCGTTCTGTCCGTTCCCAATGCGCGACCTGTCCGTCGATATCGTTGGACAGCGCGCTTAACAATTCGTCGTCGGTGCCAAAGGTACGATACAACCCGCGTAAAGAGGCGTCGGCGCCCTCAAAGCTCCGAAAAAAGGCGTTGACCTGATTGATTTGCGCCATATCGATGTTGCTGCCTGGCACAGCCACACAGCGGTACAGCAGCACGATTGGCTTGCGCTGGCGCAGATAATGGCGGTAGGCGTCGTAGAATTCCCATTCGGTGCCGCTCTGATACGGCATCCCGGTGTCGGGATTGACCTCCGCCAGCGGGGTGCCCATGCGCGTCCACAGCATACAGATCACCAGGTCGGCATCGTGTGGCTGGAGCATCCCCTCGTTGACGACCTGCTGCGGAGCTTGCCCGGTCTGTGCCGGGGCGTGTTCCTCGTACAGATACGGCGAAAACTTATACTTGTCACGAATGGTTGGGCGCTCGTTCAAGGCGCGGATCAGCGCGGCAACCTGTGCGCGCTCCCGCCGGAGATCACTCGGTGATGAGAGAAAAACCTTGATATTTTTCATGCGCCCAACCCTTCGTGATGTTCGCTGCTAAACCTGATCGTAAAACAGATCGTGGGCGAAGCAGTATCCCCACTCTTCACCCACTTCGAGCGAGCGAATCATCGCGTGCCCGATGTCGTGAAAATGCTTAGTGGCATGTTTATTCTTGGACGAATTGCAGCAGCCGACGTGCCCACATTCCAGGCAGACGCGCAGATGCACCCATTTGTCGCCAGTCTTCAGACAATCTTCGCAGCCGTTGGTATTCGGGGCAGCGTGTTTATTCTGTGTGGTGAAGTGTTCACAAGCCTGCATTATCGAGTCCTTTTCAGCGTAAAACAGCTCATCACGAGGGGGGTCGAATCGGGAGACGGACGATCGCGCGCGTCTGCCCTGGCTTCGACCAAAATTCGATTGTACCGCGATGCCCCCCAATGATGCGATTGACGATCTCCAGACCGAGACCCAGCCCCTCTCCCAGCGGCTTGGTGGTGAAAAACGGCTCGAATATCTGCTGCATCATCGCTTCAGGAATGCCATGTCCGTTATCAGCGATCTCGACCATGACATGATGATGTTCGGTGCGCGTGATCAGGCTGATCGTGCCATCAGGCGCAGTCGCGTTGATGGCATTATCGATCAGGTGCGTCCACACCTCGTTGAGTTCGCTGCCGCGCGCGACAATTTTTGGCAGATCGTCGGCATATTGACGCACGACCTGGCGCGCACCCAACAGTTTACGCAGAATGATCAGCGATGTTTCCAGCCCGTCGTGAATCTCGACATCCTGCACCTCACCCTGATCCATGTAGGTATGCGCTTTGACCGCATCGACGAGCTGCGAAATCCGCTGCGTGCTGCTGTTAATCACCTGCATCAGGGTCGCAGCCGCCAGCGAGCTGTCGAGCCACAACACGATCGCCGTCAGCGTATCCCGCTCGAATGTGCTGTGCAGCGACCTCATATCGGCGGCGGTCAGCCCATTCGAGACAAAATTACTGGCGCGCGCGTAGGCATTCTCCACCCCGATCGACTCCAGCCAGAGCGACAGTTGATCCTCACGATCGCTGCGCTCCATCGTCGTCAGATCGACCGCCGTCCCTTCGAGGATGCGACTCTGAAATTGAAACAGGGTATCGAGCTGTGCCGGGTTCAGTTGAAACAGGTTGAGCGACAGGGTGTAATGCTGCACCGTCGGCAGCAGATCGCGCAATTCCTGTGCCGACCGACGCGCCGCCGCCGCCGGGTTGTTCAGCTCGTGTGCCAGCCCCGCAGACAAGCGTCCGAGCGCGGCATTCTTTTCACGCTGACCCACCAGGCGCGTGATATTGCCCATGCGCTCGGTGGCGATCTGCATCACCCGCGCGGCGATCGTCGGCGCGTTGGCGAATATCAGCCGAAAGGTATCCTCATCGAACACCAGCAAGCGCGTCTGCATGATCGCTGTCACACTCACCAATGACAATTCACGACGCAGAATCGAAATCTCGTTACCCATGATCCCCGGCGGATTGGTGCCGAATACCTGGGGGACGCCGTTGATCACGCGCGTCACCTGCATCTCGCCCAAGAGCGTAATGTAAAAGGCGATCGGCGGGTCGTCCTGGCGCTGGAAGACATCACCTGTCGCCAGCGTGACGATCTCGCCATTCGCCAGCATCCACTCGATCTCGTCGTCAGGCATCCCGACGAAAAATTCCAAATTCTTGACTGCTTCTCGATTCATCGATCGTCCGTCCGCTGTTATACGAGCGCCCTGCCCGAACCTGGCACCGCAACGCGATATTGCTCGGCGGGTCGCACATTTTCTGATTGGCTTTAGTCTACCGTTGTTTCGCTCAAATGATTAGATTCTGTGTAAGCGATGAATCTATTTCGTCTGAACGGGGTGATGGTGCTATATATCTCTTGACTTCCTCATCAATTTAGCCAAAAGGACACGCCATGATTCGTCACTCCCTCCGTTGGATTCCCGCTGTCGCAATCGTGCTTTTGGCAGCCTGTTCACCGCCGCCGGACGCGCCCGCCACCAGCAGTCCGACGACAGCGCCAGTCGAGTCCGTCTCGGCGCCGCCGACCGACAGCACGCCGGAGATCACCCCATCCGACGCGACTACCACAGCACCGCAGATCGACACCACGCCGGAGGTCGTGCCTGCCGACGGCACCGTCGAGGCACCGCAGACCGAGACGACGCCCGAAGGAGCATCCGACGATAGCGATCCGGTGCTGCGTGTCGTTCAGGACAACAGCGGTCTGCGCGGCGGTCCGGGCACAAATTACCCGCGCGTCGCCGTTGCCAGATCGGGCGATCTGCTTCCCGTGACCGGACGTTCAGGCGAGGAACGCGACCTGTGGTATCAGGTGACGCTGCCGGATGGCGCGATCGCCTGGGCGTGGTCGCGGATCGCCGAGCTTCAGCCAGCCAGCGCCGACGTGCCAGAGGTCGAGCCACCAGCCGCCCCGTGACGACGCACGAGTTCATTTTCGATGTCGTCGAGCGCGATCTCTCGATCGCGCATCAGCACCAGCAGATGGTAGAACAGATCGGCGATCTCCTCGATCTGTTCTATTTTGGTCTGGCTGAGCGCCGCGATCACCACCTCGACCGCTTCCTCGCCGACTTTTTGCGCCATACTCGGCGTCCCTGCATCGAGCAGGCTGTTGGTGTAGCTGCCGTCCTGCGGCTGTTCCTGACGAGCTTTGATCAGACTTTCGAGATGCTGCAGCATCGGGGTCATGGTGTGTCATGCTCCTAAGTATTAGGTTCCCATAGCGCGTCGATCTCACGAAAGAAACAGCTCACTTCGCCGGTGTGACAGGCCGCTCCCGCCGGATCGACCAGCAGCAGCAGCGTATCGGCGTCGCAGTCCACGTAGATCGCACGCACCCGCTGGACATTACCGCTGGTCGCGCCTTTATGCCATATTTCACCCCGGCTGCGACTCCAGAAGACCGCTTCACCGAGTGCCAGTGTGCGTGCCAGCGCATCGGCGTTCATGTACGCCATCATCAGCACCTGGCGTGTGATCGCGTCCTGGACGATCGCAGGGATCAGTCCATTGGCGTCCCACTTTAGCCGCTCTGCTACCCCATCGATTGCACTCACAGTGCACCGCCAAATTCGTCCAGATCATCCCACCCGTCGAGCCGTACCGGGATGCCCTGCCCTGCCAGATAGTGTTTCAGGTCACCGATGCGCAGTTCGTTGTAATGAAACAGCGTGGCAGCCAGCGCCGCATCCGCACCGCCGACTGTAAGCGCCTCCGCGAAATGCGCCATGTTCCCGGCGCCACCGCTGGCGATCACCGGAATGGTCACCGCGTCGGCGATCGCGCGTGTCAGTTCCAGATGATACCCCGCTTTGGTGCCGTCCCGATCCATGCTGGTCAGCAGGATTTCGCCGGCACCACGCGCCTGAGCTTCGCGTGCCCAGGTCACCGCGTCGAGTCCGGTGGGCGTGCGTCCGCCGTTGATGAAGACCTCGTAGCGTCCGCCGTCGGGTGTCGCTACCCATTTAGGATCGATCGCCACAACGATGCACTGTGCGCCAAACGCCCACGCCGCCTCGTCGATCAGACCCGGATTTTTGAGCGCGGCGCTGTTGATCGACACCTTGTCGGCGCCTGCCAGCAGGGTCGCGCGGATGTCCTCGATCGTGCGGATGCCCCCACCAACGCAAAACGGGATGAACAGGCTGTCCGCGACCCGGCGCACCATGTCGAGGATCGTCCCGCGTCCCTCGTGCGAGGCGTTGATGTCCAGAAAGACCAGTTCGTCCGCCCCTTCACGGTCGTACACCATCGCCTGCTCGACCGGATCGCCCGCGTCGCGCAGATCGATAAAATTCACCCCCTTCACGACGCGCCCGTCTTTCACATCCAGGCACGGGATGATTCGTTTTGCCAGCATGATTTACCCCTTGTGCGCTGTTTGCGCCGCTAACAATGCCTCTTGCAGTCGTATATCGCCGCGATAGAGCGCCATGCCGATCACCGCGCCCTGCACGATCCCGCCCGATGTCAGGCGGGCGATCTCGTCCAGCGATGACACCCCACCCGACGCGATCACCTGGAGTCCGGTTTCGCGCGCTAAATCCTCGGTCGCCTCGATATTGGCGCCGTGCATCAACCCGTCACGGCTCACGTCGGTGAACAGCGCGTACCCCACGCCGTACCCCGCCAGCGCGCGACCCAACCCTGCCGGCGTGAGCGGACTCGGCTGCTGCCAACCATGCGTGACCACCAAGCCATCGCGCGCATCCAGCGCCGCACAGATCGCCTCGCCGCCGTAGCACATCACCGCGTCACGCAGCGCGTCGGGCTGGCTGACCGCCAGCGTCCCGATAACAACGCGCGCCGCGCCCGCACCGATCGCCCGCGCGATCGCAGCCGCGTCGCGCAAGCCGCCGCCGAACTGCACCGGGATGCCGAGCGCCGCGATCCGCTCCAGAATGCCCAGGGTGACATTCGCCTCACCAAACGCGCCGTCGAGATTGACGACGTGCAGCCAGTCGGCACCTGCATCGATCCAGCGCCGCGCCGCATCGACCGGATCATCGGCAAAAATCGTTTGCTGACTCGGATCGCCCTCGCGCAGGCGTACCACTTTGCCGCCGCGTATGTCGATCGCCGGATAAAGGATCATGCTTCGTCGCCGATCGGCGACGGGATCGCCAAAAAGTTGCGCAGCAGCCGCAGCCCGGTGCGCTGGCTCTTTTCGGGATGAAACTGCACCCCATAGAGGTTGTTGTGCGCGACGCCCGCGCAAAACAGTTCGCCGTAATCGGCGCGAATCAGTACGTCGTCAACATTCGACGGGACGCAGTGATAGCTATGGACAAAATACGCTGTCGCGCCCGCTGTCGCGCCCGCTGACACGCCCGCTGACACGCCCGCTGACACGCCCGCTATCGCACCGTCACCGAGTCCATCCAGCAATGCCGACTGCTTGATCGGGCACAGTTGATTCCACCCCATATGCGGCACTTTGCGTCCAGGCAGGTCGGCAAAGCGCGTCACGCGACCAGGCAGCAGTCCGAATCCGGTGTGATCGCCCATCTCGTCGCTGCTGTCGAACAGGAATTGCATCCCCAGACAGATTCCCAGGTATGGCACGCCCGCGCGCGCCGCCGCGACGATCGGCTCGACCAGATGAAGCGCACGCAATTGCGCCATGCCCGCCCCAAATG